>NZ_JASISR010000004.1 GCF_030063245.1 Paenarthrobacter sp. PH39-S1 | reverse complement strand
CGATGGTGCTGCGGACCGGTTCTGGCATTTCATCCAGGACGGTCTGCTGGATCCGGGCAGCCAGCCGGGCCTTGAGCGCGCCGGCGTACGCTTCGAGCCGGCCGGCGTCGGCGAGGGCGGTCACCGCACCGGCGGTGTCCAGGTCATCGGGGATGACGGTCGTGAGGTCCGGGGGCGAGGTACGCCATCGGGTGCGCATTGACCAGACGCGGGAACAACGTATCCACCGTCAACGCAGCAACAGCAGCCGCTTCAGAGACGGCAGCCGCAGCGGCAGCGGCAGCCGTATCAGATCCCGCGGCGGCAGCCGCATCCGAGACAGCGTTAAGGCCCGGTGTTCCGGTTGTTTGAATCCCCAGGTTCCGCCTGCTCGGGTTCTGCTGCTCGTCCATGAACTAAGTCAATCAGCAGGGTCTGACATTATAACGAACACCAGCCAGCCGTCCGTCGTCACACTTTCAAAACAGCTGTCAGGTTCAAAACAGCAGTCAGGCCGTCTGCCTCCGTGGTCGCACTTTTAGCCGAAGAGCTCGAAGCGGACCTGCCCGGAGCTGGTGACCATGTCTACTTGGGCGGTGGCTTGTTCCAGGACGGGTACGTCGCTGAGAGCCTCCAAATACCGCCTGTGCTCGGTCAACGAGGCGACGGCGGCGCCGACACTCGCCGAATCCACCCGCTGGCTATGTGATGGTTCTGTGGAAGCCACGGCCACCCACTGCACTCGATGTGCCGGCAGACCTTCGGCCAGCAGCTCCGGGAAGATCCACTCGTTGCCCGCATCCGCGGCAGCATCCAGTACGGACCGGCCCAGAACCCGGTGATCCGAGCTGTTCCAAGCCCCTGGACGCCACGTATCGCGATGGTTCAACGTAATGACCAGCGCGGGTTTTTGCCTGCGAATTTCCCGGGCGATGAGCCGGCGCAGCTGCGGCCCTTCTTCGAGTCTGCCATCGGGGAGATCCAGGAACCGCAAGTCATGAACGCCCACATGGGAGCAGGCCTGCCGCTGCTCCTCGGCACGCAGCGGCCCGGCCTCCGCCGGGTTCATCCCCGCGATTCCCGCCTCACCGCGAGTTGCCAACAGGTAACCCACATCCTTGCCGGCCGCAGTCCATTGCGCGACTGCGGCCGCCACGCCATATTCCGGGTCGTCCGGGTGCGCCATCACCACCAGGGCGCGTTGCCAATCCTGGGGAAACGGCTCAAGCTCGCTCATGACTGTCCTCTCTGTTGGTCCGGCTTTGTTCTACCCGACCGGCATTTTCTGGCCTTCCGGCATTTTCTGACCCACTGCGAAGATTCGGCGAAACGGGAAAACCGTGCCGTGCGCCGTAGCCGGATAAGCCTCAGCAAGCAGCGCGGCATATGTTTCCTCAAACTCCGCTGCATCCACCGCGCTCAGCGAGCCGAGCACCGGCCGCAGCGCGGTGCCCCGGACCCACTCGAGCACCGGACGTTTCCCGGTCAACAGCTGGTGGTACGTCGTTTCCCAGATGTCCGCGGCGGACCCGCCGTCCAGCAACAGCTGCAGATAGTCGCCCGGCTCGCCCACGGCGTCGTCGTGCCGCAGCACACCCGCCAACAGCGCGCGCCAGCGCTCCGAGTCCGCGACCTCGCGCATCAAAGCGTGCGACGGCGAGCGGAAATTCCCCGGCACTTGTACGGCAAGCCACGCGCCCGGCCTTAAGGCCCGTAGCCAGAAAGCGATCAGCGTTTCGTGACCGGGCACCCATTGCAGGGCGGCGTTGGAGACCACGACGTCGGTGTCCGGCTCCGGCATCCAGCCGGCAATATCCGCCAGCGCAAAGGAAAGGTTGCCCGGGGTCGGCGCGTCCAAAGCGGTTTGCGCCGCTTTGATCATCTGCGGCGAGGAGTCCAGACCCAGCACCTGTGCACCGGGCCAGCGCCGGGCCAGCGCGGCCGTCAGATTCCCGGGCCCGCAGCCCAGATCCACCACGCGGCGCGGCTGCTGCGCCCCGATCCGGGCGGTCAGGTCATAAAACGCCCGGTCCCGATAGTCGCCGAACCGGACGTACTGCCGTGGATCCCAATGCGCGTTGTCCCAGGCCATGGGGATGATCGTGCCACAGTTTTTAGCCATTAAGCTGGAGACACCATGAATCTTGCGCAGCAGCTTCCTCCCCGCACCTCCGGTACACCCGATCCGGACGCCGTCTTTATGGCCTTCCTCGACTGGGTGGAGGGACGCGGCCTCAGCCTGTACCCGGCGCAGGAGGAAGCGGTGATGGAGCTGGTGTCCGGCAACAACGTCATCCTTTCCACTCCTACCGGCTCGGGGAAGTCGCTGGTGGCAGTGGGCGCTCATTTCCAAGCACTCTCCGCTGGGCAGCGCAGCTACTACACGGCACCGATCAAGGCGCTCGTGTCGGAAAAGTTCTTTGCCCTCTGCGACATATTCGGGGCCCAGAACGTCGGCATGATCACCGGTGATTCCTCGGTCAACCAGGACGCTCCGATCATCTGCTGCACCGCGGAAATCCTGGCCAACATTGCACTACGTGAAGGCGAGCACGCCGAGTTGGGCGTGGTCATCATGGACGAGTTCCATTTTTACGCGGACCCGCAACGCGGCTGGGCCTGGCAGGTGCCGCTGCTGGAGCTCCCGCAAGCCCAGTTCCTGCTGATGTCCGCCACCCTTGGGGAGGTGGCAAACTTTGAGCGCGAGCTCACGGAATTGACCGGCAGAACGACGACGACGGTGTCGTCCGCGGAGCGTCCGATCCCGCTGCACTACTACTACGTGCAGACCAGCATCCACGAAACCCTCGAGGAACTGCTGAGCACCAAACAAGTCCCGGTCTATGTGGTGCACTTCAGCCAGGCCGAAGCGATCGACCGCGCACAGAACCTGATGAGCATCAACATCTGCACCCGCGAAGAAAAGGACCGGATCGGCGAGCTCATTGCCGGCTTCCGTTTCGCGGCAGGCTTCGGTAAAACGCTCAACCGCCTGGTCCGGCACGGCATCGGCGTGCACCACGCAGGCATGCTGCCCAAGTACCGGCGTCTGGTGGAGCAACTGGCGCAGGCCGGGCTGCTGAAGGTTATCTGCGGCACGGACACCTTGGGCGTCGGCATTAATGTGCCGATCCGGACCGTACTGCTGACCGCTTTGAGCAAGTACGACGGCGTCCGCACCAGGATTCTGCAGGTCCGGGAATTCCACCAGATCGCCGGCCGCGCGGGGCGCGCAGGCTACGACACGGCGGGGACCGTCGTCGTCCAGGCGCCCGAACATGTGGTGGAAAACGTCAAAGCGATGGCCAAGGCGCACGC
This sequence comes from Paenarthrobacter sp. PH39-S1, assembly GCF_030063245.1. Classification (GTDB taxonomy): domain Bacteria; phylum Actinomycetota; class Actinomycetes; order Actinomycetales; family Micrococcaceae; genus Arthrobacter_M. Next base: position 177,640 of record NZ_JASISR010000004.1, on the reverse strand, counting down.
CAAGTTCGGTGATGACGCGAAGAAGCTCCGCCAGGTGGTGAGGAAGAAGCCGCAGGACGGATTTGTCAGCTGGGGCGAGCCAACCTTCAACCGGCTGGTTGAATCCGTCCCGGAGCCGCTGACCTCCAGCTTCACCATCACGCACGCCATGCTGCTGAACCTGCTCGAGCGTCCCGGCGATCCATTCCAGGCGGCACGCCGACTGCTCACCAGCAACCGCGAACCCCGCGCCGCTCAGCTTAAGCTGATGCGCAAGGCCCTGGGCATCTACCGCGAGCTGCTGGGTGCCGGCATTCTGGAGCGGATCCCGCCCGAGGAACAAACCGGGGACGGCCGCACGGTCCGTTTGACCGTGCATCTGCAGCTCAACTTTGCACTGAACCAGCCGCTGTCCCCCTTCGCGCTTGCCGCGTTGGAGCTGCTGGATCCGGAATCCCCCGGCTACGCGCTGGATGCGGTTTCCGTCATCGAATCCACGCTGGAAAAGCCCCGCCAGATTCTCTCCGCCCAGCTGCGGCACGCCCGGACCGAAGCGATCACAGCGATGAAGGCGGAGGGGATGGAATACGACCAGCGGATGGCCCTGCTCGATGAGGTCACTTACCCGATGCCGCTGGGCGAGCTGTTGCAGCAGTCCTTCGAGGTCTACCGCAAGGGCGCCCCCTGGGTCGGCGACTTCGAGCTGGCGCCCAAGTCAATCGTCCGGGACATGTATGAGCGCGCGATGAACTTCGGTGAGTTTGTGCAGTTCTACTCGTTGGCGCGTTCCGAGGGAATCGTGCTGCGCTACCTGGCGGATGCCTACAAGGCGTTGCGCCAGACCGTCCCGCGGGACGCCCTGCGCGATGATCTTGAGGACATCATCGCCTGGCTGGGCGAGCTGGTCCGGCAGGTCGACTCCAGCCTGCTGGACGAATGGGAAGAGCTCACTTCCGGTGCCGCGCCGAAGCCCCATGACGCTCCGCCGCCTCCGCCGCCGAGCCTGACCCGCAACGAACGTGCCTTCCGGGTGATGGTGCGCAATGAGATGTTCCGCCGCGTGGAACTGGCCGCAGCCGACAATTTTGAAGCCCTGGGGGTGCTCGACGACGACGCCGGCTGGAACGCCGACCGCTGGGCCGACGCGCTGGATGAGTATTGGGACGAACATGAATACCTCAACGACGGACCCGCCGCGCGTGGACCCGCGCTGCTGGTCATCACAGTCGGCGACGATGTCTGGAAGGTCCGGCAAATCATCGATGACCCCGCCGGCAACCACGACTGGAGCATCGAGGCGGAGGTGGACCTGGCCGCTTCGGACGAGGCCGGAACGGCCGTCGTTAAGGTAGTGAATTTCAGGCGCCTCTGAACTTCGGCGGTTCTACACTGGATCTGCTCCGTCTGCTAGAACGGGTACGGCGCGATCCCGGGCCTCATGGTCAGCCACTGGACCTCGGTGAAGGCCTCGATGTTGGCCGTCGCCCCACCGAAGCGGGACCCGGTGCCGGAGGCGCCAACCCCGCCGAAGGGCGCGTTTGCCTCGTCCGCGACGGTCTGCTCGTTGATATGGATCTTGCCCGAGCTGATCCGGTCCGCGAGCTTCATTGCCGCACCGACGTCACCGAGGATGCCGACGGCGAGCCCGTAGTCGTTGGCGTTGACCATCTCCACCACCTCGTCCAGCGTGGAGAACCGTGTGACGGGGGCAACCGGGCCGAAGATCTCCTGGGCGAAGGCGGGATTATCCAGGGCCAGGTCGGCCAGCACGGTGGGCCGGTAGAACAGCCCCTCATGCGTTCCCCCGGCAGCCAGCCGGCCGCCGGCCTGCACGGCTCCTTCGACGAGTGCGTGGATGTGGTTGAGTTGTTTTTCGTCGATGATAGGTCCCAGCGCCACCGGGCCGCCGGCCGGATCCCCCACCAGCAGGTGCTCCGCCTTCTGGGCAAGGGCAGCCACGTAGTCCTCGTACAGCGAGTCGTGGACGAAGTGCCGGCCCGTGCTCATGCAGATCTGGCCCTGATGCATGAAGGAACCGAAGGCTCCGGCGGACGCGGCCTTGGCCACGTCTGTCCCGGGCAACACCACGAGTGCGTTGTTGCCGCCCAGTTCCAGGTGTGCCCGCTTGAGCAGCCGCGCAGCCGATTCGCCGACCTTTCGCCCGGCCGCCGTCGAGCCGGTAAAGGAGACGACCCGGACCTCGGGAGCCTCGACGACCGCGGCACCCGTCTCCGCGCCACCGGGCAGCAGGGACAGCACGCCGGCAGGCAGCCCGGCCTCCTCGAACACGCGCATCAGCGTGACGCCGCCGCTGACGGCGGTGCGCGGGTCCGGCTTCAGCAGCACACTGTTTCCCAGTGCGAGGGCGGGGGCCACGGAGCGGATGGAAAGGATCAACGGGAAGTTGAATGGGGCGATGACGGAAACGACGCCGGAAGGCCGCCGCCGGGCGAAGGACCAGCGGTCCTCGTTGGAGGTCAGCACTTCCCCCGCCGGGTGCGAGGGCAGCGCCGCGGCCTCGTAGCATTCATTGGCGGCGGTGTGGGTTTCCAGGCCGGCCTTGGCTTCGATGCCGCCGCTTTCCCGGATGATCCAGCCCTGAATCTCCCCTGCGTGGTCCTCCCAGAGTTGGCCGGCGCGGCGCAGCACTGCGGCGCGCTCCTCCGGGCGCCTGGCTGCCCAGTCCGGCTGGGCCTGGGCGGCCCGGGTCGCGGCGCGCCGGACGTCAGCTGCGCTGGCGACGCCGACGTGGCCGAGTACGGCGCCGGTGGCCGGTTCCAGCACATCCTGCGTTCCGCCGGTTGCTTCCCTCCAGCCGTCGACGTAGATCTTCGAGTCCCAGCGGGAGCTATCAAGAAAAGTCATGGTGGTTCCTCCTATGCGTGCGGATGTGCGTGCGGATGTGGGTGCTGCCCGGGCGGCCCGCTTTACGGCGTCCGGATGATCAGAACGGAGAGACTGTGCTGATGCTAACTTCCAGCAGGGTCGGTCCGGTAGAGGCCAGAGCCTTGGCGAAATGCCGACGGAGGTCTTCCAGGGAATCGGCGCGGTGGGCTTCCACTCCGTAGCCCTTGGCGAGGGAGACGAAATCTATGCCGGGGACGTCCAGACCCGGGGCGTCCAAGGCATCGAGTTTGGCTGCGAAGCCGCGCAGTGCGCCGTAGGTGCCGTTGTTCAGGATCACGAACACCACCGGCACCTGGTACTGCGCCGCCGTCCACAGCGCGGTAATACCGTAGTTGGCGCTGCCGTCACCGATCACGGCCACGACCCGGCGCTCCGGCTCCGCCAGTTGAATTCCGACGGCGGCCGGCATGCCGAATCCGAGGCCGCCCGAGGCCGGAAAGTAGTAGCTGCCGGGATGGCGCATTTGGATCCGGTCCCAGAACGCGCCGACGGTGGACGTGGCCTCATTGACGTAAACGGCGTCCTCGGGCGACTCCGCGTTGAGAACGTCGAAGACGGCCTCCGGAGACAGCGGACCCGCCGCACGGTCCGTCCCATGCCGGGCGGGTCCAGGGCATGGCATAATGGCGGCGCCGCGGTCCGGAACGGCCACCGCGAGGCGGCGCAGGACGGGACCGATCGAGGCGACCAGCGCCCGCCCCATCGGGGCGCGGGCCGCTTCCCCTGGATCACAGGTGATCTGCAGCAGCTCAGCGCCGTCGGGCAGGTAGTTGCCCGGCTCATACTGGTGGTACCGGAACACCGGCGCGCCGATGACCAGGATCAGGTCGTGCCCGGCCAGCAGCGTGGTGGTGCCTTCCACCGAGGCCGGCAAAACACCGCGGAACGCGTCGTGCGTGGTCGGGAACGGGCAGCGGGGGGCTGAGGGTGCCACCCACACGGGTGCGCCGAGCCGCTCGGCCAACGTGACGGCGTCGGTGTTGCCGCGGGCGGAGTCGACGTCGGGCCCGAGCACCAGCACGGGGCTCACGGAACCGTCCAGCCGGGCCAGCACGTCCGCCAACTGCCCGGCGGAGAGCTCCCCGGCATGCTCGACAGCGCGGGACGTCACGTGTGCTTCCTCCGGACCGGTTTCCTGCGCCCAGTCGTCATAGGGAACCGAGACGTACACCGGTCCGGAGGGTTCCAAGACTGCGGTGTGGATAGCTTGGCCGAGGGTACGCACCACGTCCCGCGGCGAGGCGGGTTCCGCGCTCCACTTCACCAGCGGCCGAGGCAGGGACACCGCGTCGACATTGGACAGCATGACCTCCTGGCCGATCGTGGCACGGACCTGCTGGCCGGCGGTGATGACCAGCGGCGTATGCGCATACCAGGCATTGGTGAGTGCCCCCATCGCGTTGCCGGAGCCGGCGGCTGCATGCAGGTTTACGAAGGCCGGCCGACGGGTGGCCTGGGCGTAGCCGTCCGCCATTGCGGCCACCACACCCTCATGCAGCCCCAGAATATAGCGGAAGTCCTCCGGCATCCCGGCCAGGAACGGCAGCTCATTGGAGCCGGGGTTGCCGAAGATGGTGGTCAGCCCGTGGCGCCGCAAAAGCTGGTACGTGGCGTTCTTAACGTCTGTCATGCCGATGGTCCTGTTCTCGAAACGGTCCTTCATCCCCACGGTAGATCCACTTCGGACCGTGGGCCAATCAGTAAATTGGCGGCCGCTGATAGACGGCATCCATTAGGCTTTCGTCCATGGGCATCTATCAGAATCTGGTCCTGTCCTCGGCCCAGCCCACCGTCAACCACGCCTTGGGCCGGCCACGCCCAGTCTCGACTCTGTTAACCAGGAAACTTTCGCTAGGCTCGGATCATGTCTTTGATCCGTGCCGCCGTGCCCGCCGACGTTCCCGCCATTCTGTCCCTGATCCATGAGCTGGCACTCTACGAAAAGGAGCCCCACGCGGTCAGGAACACCGAGGAGATGCTCATGCGGACGCTCTTTGGGGACAACCCGCGGATCTTTGCGCACGTGGCGGAGGACGACGGCGCTAACGCCGACAGCGCAATCGGCGACGGCGCCCGGGGCGTGGGTGAGGTGCAGGGCTTTGCGCTGTGGTTCCTGAACTACTCCACCTGGGAGGGCGTGCACGGGATCTACCTTGAGGACCTGTACGTGCGGCCGGATTCGCGCGGGTCCGGCCACGGTAAAGCCCTGCTGCGCACGCTGGCCGGGATCGCCGTCGACCGCGGCTACGCGCGGGTGGAATGGAGCGTGTTGGACTGGAACGAACCCTCAATCCGCTTCTATAAGAGCCTGGGAGCCACACCGATGGACGGCTGGTCCGTGTTCCGGCTCAGCGGCAATGCCTTGGCGGGCTTCGGAAGCGCGTCGGCCGTGCCCGCATCCGTGGACTGCCTGTCCGTGGGCGGCCTGTCCGTGGACAGCCGCGCGGATTCCCTATGATTGCGGCGGATCAGGGACACCGCCGCGGCAGCACGCATAAAGCGCGCGGCATGCGGCTGACCGACCACCGTTTCACGGTTCCGCTGTCGCACTCCGAACCCGACGGACCGGAGCTTGAGATCTATGCCCGGGAGATTACGGCATCCCAGCACAGCCCCGAAGACGTCGCTCACCTGCCATGGCTGCTTTACCTGCAGGGCGGACCAGGCGGGCGCGGCAACCGGCCGACTTCGCTGGGCGGCTGGCTCAAGGAAGCCACCGCATCCTTCCGCGTCCTGATGCTGGACCAGCGCGGCACCGGTCTTTCTGCGCCCGCAACCCGTCAGACGCTGCCCGATGTTGGCGATGCCGCGGCGCAGGCGGAATATCTTACCCATTTCCGGGCCGATTCGATTGTCGCCGATGCGGAACTGATCCGGCATCAGCTGGTGGGCGGTCCCTGGAGCATCTATGGCCAGAGCTTCGGTGGATTCTGCGCCCTGACGTATCTCTCGTTTGCTCCCGCGGGTCTGCGTGAAGTGCTGATCACTGGGGGCCTCGCGCCACTGACCGGCTCAGCAGACCGGGTCTACAACGCGACCTATTCCCGCGTGGCCGCGCGGAACGACGAATACTATGCCCGCTACCCGCAGGACCGGGTGATGACCACCCGGATCATGCGCCATCTGGAAACCGTGGAAGAGGTCCTGCCCACCGGCGAACGGCTCACGCCGGAACGCTTCCAGATGGTTGGAAATTTTCTGGGCGGAAACGCCCGGGTCGAGGCCCTGCACTATTTACTGGAGGATGCTTTCATCCCCACGGCCGGCGGCCACCGGCTGTCGGATCTTTTCCTAGCAGAGGTGGCTGCCCAGGTCGGACGAGCCACAAACCCGCTCTACGCGGTACTGCACGAATCGATTTACGCTCAGGGCCATGCCACTGACTGGTCCGCCTGGCGGGTGCTGGCGGACCACCCGGAGTTCCAGCCCGCCGCCCCCGAACCGCTGCTGACCGGGGAAATGGTGTATCCGTGGTACTTCAGCCAGGACCCCGCATTGGTCCCGCTGGCACCCGTGGCGGAACTGCTGGCCGCGAGGACGCAGTGGCCCGCGCTCTACGATGCCGAGCAGCTGGCCCGCAACACGGTGCCGGTTGCCGCGGCGGTATACAGTGACGATATTTACGTGGACCGCGATCTGTCGATGGAGACCGCCGCGGCCGTGCGCGGACTGGAGGTCTGGGAAACCAGCGACTACCACCATGACGGCATCGCCGAGGATGGCGAGGAAATCTTCGCGCGTCTGCTGCGTATGTGCCGGGGACAGGAGATTACGGTCCCCCGTGAGTCCGGGCCTCTCCTGTCCTAGGCATGGCCGGCGGACTGCATCTGGCGCAGTTCCTTCTTCAGGTCCCCTACTTCATCGCGGAGCCTGGCCGCCAGCTCGAAGTGCAGATCCCCCGCCGCTGAATGCATCTGCTCTGTCAGCTGGGCAATCAGATCAAGCAGATCCTCGGCCGGCACAGCCGCCAGCCCGTCATGACGGACCGGGACAGGAGCCTTGCCCCGGGCTTTACCTCGGCCCTTGCCGGCGGCCTCCAGCAGCTCTCTGGTATCTGCGTCCTCACGATTGAGGGTGTCGGTGATGTCGGCGATCCGTTTCCGCAGCGGAGTCGGATCAATGCCATGCGCGGCGTTGTACTCCACCTGGATAATGCGCCGTCTGTTCGTCTCATCGATGGCCTTGGCCATCGAGTCCGTGATCCGATCCGCGTACATGTGCACCTGCCCGGAGACGTTTCTGGCCGCCCGGCCAATGGTCTGGATCAGCGACGTGGCCGAGCGCAGAAAGCCTTCCTTATCCGCATCCAGAATGCTCACCAGCGACACCTCGGGCAGGTCCAGGCCCTCGCGGAGCAGGTTAATCCCCACGAGGACGTCAAAAATCCCCATCCGGAGTTCCCTCAGCAGCTCCACCCGGCGCAGCGTGTCCACGTCCGAGTGCAGGTACTGCACCTTGACGCCGTGGCCGAGCAGATAGTCCGTGAGATCCTCGGACATCCTCTTGGTCAGCGTCGTGACAAGAACCCGTTCATTGCGCTCCACCCGGGTCCGGATCTCGGCCAGCAGGTCATCAATCTGCCCCTTGCTGGGCTTGACGATGATTTCCGGGTCAATCAGACCGGTGGGGCGGATGATCTGCTGCACCGTACCGTCCGCCTTGCCAAGCTCATATTTCCCCGGCGTGGCGGAGAGATACACCGTCTGACCAACCCGTTCCAGGAACTCGTCCCACTTCAGCGGCCTGTTATCCATCGCCGACGGCAGGCGGAACCCATGGTCCACCAGGGTGCGCTTACGCGACATGTCACCTTCGTACATGGCGCCGATCTGTGGGACGGTGACATGGGATTCATCAATGACCAGCAGGAAATCGTCCGGGAAGTAGTCGAGCAGGCAATGCGGTGCCGTGCCCGGGCCTCGCCCGTCAATATGCCGGGAATAGTTTTCGATGCCGTTGCAGAAGCCCATCTGCTGCATCATTTCCAGGTCGTAGGTAGTGCGCATCCGCAGCCGCTGGGCCTCGAGCAGCTTGTTCTGCCCCTCCAGGTCCTTGAGCCGGACGGCGAGCTCGTCCTCGATCTGCTTGACGGCACGATTCATCCGCTCCGGGCCGGCGACGTAGTGCGAGGCCGGGAAGACGTACATTTCGGTTTCTTCCCGGATGACGTCCCCCGTGAGCGGGTGCAGCGTATAGATCTTTTCAATCTCGTCTCCGAAGAACTCGATCCGGATGGCCTGTTCCTCGTACATCGGGATGATCTCCACCGTATCCCCACGCACCCGGAAGGTGCCGCGGTGGAAGTCCATGTCATTGCGGGCATATTGCATACTGACAAACTTCCGCAGCAGATCGTCACGGTTCATTTCCCCGCCCCGGCGAAGCGTCACCATCCCGGCCACGTACTCCTCCGGCGTGCCCAGTCCATAGATGCAGGACACCGTGGCCACCACAATCACGTCCCGGCGCGTCAGCAGGGTGTTGGTTGCCGAATGCCGCAGCCGCTCCACTTCCTCATTGACCGAGGAATCCTTCTCAATAAACGTATCCGTCTGCGGTACGTAGGCTTCGGGCTGGTAGTAGTCGTAATACGAAACGAAGTATTCGACGGCGTTGTTCGGCAGCAGCTCACGGAACTCGTTGGCCAACTGAGCCGCCAGCGTCTTGTTCTGGACCATCACCAGCGTCGGACGCTGGACCTGCTCGATCAGCCACGCCGTCGTCGCCGATTTGCCTGTTCCCGTCGCGCCCAGCAGTACGATGTCCTTCTCGCCGTTCGTGATCCTTTCGGTCAGCTCCTGAATAGCCGCCGGTTGGTCGCCCGCCGGCTGATAATCGCTAATGACCTCAAAGGGTGCCACAATACGGTTGATTTCCTGCGCAAGACTCATACCCTAACGCTACCGCGTGCCACCGACACGGGTAAGGCGTGCGGTTGCCGCATCGGTGGAACTTCGTTGCCCCAAGCCCGGCGCCGCGCTGGTTGCGTGGAAGAATGGCTGGGGAACCACCCGTATCTGCTCGGCACCTAAGACAGAGGACATTATGACTGACAGCAATCCGCAGCAGCCTGCCCCCTACGGCCGGGAGCCCGCGAAGTCCGATCAGCCAACTCCGGCCTACGGCCAGTTTGCTCCGCCCCCCTATCAGCAAGCGGCCCCGCCCCCCTATCAGCAAGCGGCCCCGCCTGCCTACGGCGCCCAGCCGCCAGCTCCCTACGGCCAGCAGCCGCAACAGAGCTACCAGGGTGCCACCGTGCAGGATCCGGGCAAAACGCTCGGCATCATCGGCCTGGTCCTGGCCTTCCTGATCAGCATCGCCGGCCTCGTCGTCAGCATCATTGCGCTTAAGAAGTCCAAGGCCGCGGGTTTCAAGAATACCCCGGCCAAGGTAGGAATCTTTGTCAGTATCATTGTCTCGGTGCTGTGGATCGCCGGAATCATCATCGTCGCGATTGCGCTAGTGAATCTGACCAACGAACTTCAGGATGCCTGCGGCAACGGGCAGCCCACCTTCGTGTTCAACGGTGTGCAGCAGGCCTGCCCCGCTGTGAAGCAATAGGCCCTGGAACTGATCCAGGACCAAAAGGAGCCGCCGCTGCATCCGCAGCGACGGCTCTTTTCAATTTCGGACACGTACCCTTGCTACGGCAGCGGGAAGTGATCCAAGGGCGGAGTCCATTCCGTAGCGGCTGTCCAGCGTGATACTGCCGGGAAGGCAACGTCCCTGAACCACGGTTCCTTCGCTACGGCATAGCCGCCGGTTCCCATGTCAGCACTGTGCTGTGCTGCTGCACCTCGTTTGATGCTCAGATACTCGGCACAGGCCGCGGGCTCTGCCCGCAGCCAATCACGAAAGGCCAGCGCGAAACGTGCGCCGGCGGATCCCTCTACTCTGACATGGACATTCGCCGTGCGCCCCGGGTCTGCAGAAGCATGCAACCGCTTTTGCCACTGCGCCAGATCAAGGTACGGGGCATGCGGCGTATCGTGCCAGTCCCCGGGCAGCCGCGGAAAGCCGGCGGCAGCCAAAGCCGGCGCCAATCGGTCAGCCTCTGCCAGCGAACGGACCCGGACCTGCAGATCCAGGACATCCTTCGCGGGAAGGCCGGGCACCGCGGTGGAACCAATGTGGTCCACGGCCAGCACCCCCCCCTGGGCGGCCGCCGCGATCCGTGCCGAGAGTCTGGCCGCTTGGGCCTGCCATTGCGGATTCGGCGGTACCAATACTGCCGGTCCGTCCCGTCCCGCCATCCTGCCGTGCCTCAGGTTGTCCACGAAGGGCAGCAGCCGTTGCTCCCATAACCGATCCATCTGGCGAAGCGCCCCTTCCACGGTCCCGCTGTTATCGATGACGGCGTCGGCCGCGGCCAGCCGGTCCTCGCGCAGGGCCTGCGCAGCAATCCGCGCCGCAGCATCCGCTTCGCTGAGCCCGCGGTGCGCCACGATGCGCGCAATCTGCAGTTTCACCGGCGCATCCACCACCAGCACCAGGTGGAATGAGCTGCCCTGGCCCGTCTCCACCAGCAAGGGAATGTCCTGCACCACGACCGCATCGTCGTCGTCCGCAGCGGCGGCCTGCATCAATTCCGCGGCACGGGAGCGGACCAGCGGATGGATGATCGCGTTTAAGGCATCGCGCTCTGAGGAATCGGCAAAAATCAGCGCTCCCAGCGCTGCCCGGTCGAGCGCACCATCGGGCCCGAGAACCCCCGGACCAAACCGCTGCACCACCGCCGCCAGACCCTTACTGCCCGGCGCCACCACCGCTCGGGCCAGCTCATCCGAATCGATCAAAACGGCACCAAGACTTTGCAGATACCGTGCCGACAGTGACTTTCCGCTGGCAATCCCGCCGGTCAGGCCTATTTTGAGCATACCTACACACTAAGCTGATCCGGTGAGCCTTCCCGCCAGTGCGCAGCCCTTCGACGCTACGGGCGCAATGGCGGAATACACTGTTCCCGCCGCCGGCAGGGAGTTCCGGCATGAACTGGAAATCAAGCGCTCCCGCTTCATCACTGTGCTACGCCGCGTCGAGACCGAAGAGGCGGCCGCAGACATGCTGGGCTCCGTGCGCAAGGAATTCCGCGACGCCCGCCACCATTGTTCGGCGCTGATTTTGGGTCCGGACCGGAACATCCAGCGCGCTCACGACGACGGCGAGCCGTCCGGGACTGCCGGCGCGCCGATGCTTGAGGTGCTGCGCAGGCATGAAGCGGGCAGGACGGGCGCAAGCGGCGCCGCCGCTGACCTCAGTGACGTGTGTGCCGTCGTCGTCAGGTATTTTGGCGGGGTTTTGCTCGGCGCCGGCGGCCTGGTCCGAGCGTACTCGTCGTCCGTTTCCTTGGCGCTGGACGCCGCCGTCCTGGTGCGCCGGCAACGGCTTCGTCTGTTCACCGTGACCGTCATCCACGCCGAAGCGGGCCGGCTGGAGCATGGGCTCCGCGCCGCTGGAATGACGCTTCGCGGGAGTAATTACGGTCCCACGGGTGTCCAGCTGGAAGCGGCTCTGAAAGACACACCCGAGGCCATCGCCGCCGCCCGGCAACTCCTCGCGGCCTTGTCCGCCGGGACGGCGGTGCCGACATTCGGCACAACAGCTTGGTTAGACGTCAGCTGAATCTCCGGCCGGTATCGGTCCCCCGCTGGCGGAAGTCCCCAGGTTTCAATGCCGTGTCGGCACCGTCGTAGTGATCCCGGCGCTGCCGCTGAGCTTTCCCGCGAATTCCGGGGCAGCGTAGGCCTCAACCGGGCATGCAAAGAGGACCCCCGCCCGCGGGCGGAGGTCCTCTCAATGCAAGTGCAGCGCTGCCGGGTCCCTACGTGGCGACGGAGTCGACACGGGAGGGCCGGCGGTGCAAGTGCAGCGACGCCGGTCCCTCCCTGCCAACCGGGTCGGCAGGGAGGGTTCGGCGGCGTGCGCTAGTTTCCGGTGAGCTTTTCGCGCAGAGCGGCGAGTGCCTCATCGGAAGCCAGCGTGCCGGCTCCCGTCTCGGCAACTGCCGGCTCGGAGGAGTAGCTGGTGGTACCGGAATCGCTGTCACCGGACACCGAGGCGGCCGCATCCTCTGCGGCGTGCTCGACGACCTGCTTCTTGTGCGCTTCCCAGCGGGCCTGAGCATCAGCGTACTGCTGCTCCCACACGGCGCGCTGCGTCTCGTAACCCTCAAGCCACTCGTTGGACTCCGGGTCGAAGCCCTCCGGGTACTTGTAGTTGCCTTCTTCGTCGTACTCGGCAGCCATGCCGTACAGTGCCGGGTCAAACTCGGTGCTGTCGGCGTCGACGCCGTCGTTGGCCTGCTTGAGCGAGAGCGAGATACGGCGGCGCTCGAGGTCGATGTCGATGACCTTGACGAACAGCTCGTCGCCCACGGAGACAACCTGCTCCGCCAGCTCCACGTGGCGCACGGCCAGCTCGGAGATGTGTACCAGGCCCTCGATGCCGTCTTCAACGCGGACAAACGCGCCGAACGGAACCAGTTTGGTGACCTTACCGGGGACAACCTGACCCAACGCGTGCGTCCGGGCGAAGGTCTGCCACGGGTCTTCCTGCGTGGCCTTGAGCGAGAGCGAAACCCGCTCGCGGTCCAGATCCACCTCGAGCACCTCGACGGTGACTTCCTGGCCGACTTCGACAACCTCGGACGGGTGATCGATGTGCTTCCAGGACAGCTCGGAAACGTGCACCAGACCGTCGACGCCGCCCAGGTCCACGAAGGCACCGAAGTTGACGATGGAGGAAACGACGCCGGGACGGACCTGGCCCTTTTCCAGCTTGTTGAGGAACGTGGAACGGACCTCGGACTGGGTCTGCTCGAGCCACGCACGGCGGGACAAGACCACGTTGTTGCGGTTCTTGTCCAGCTCGATGATTTTGGCTTCGATCTTCTGCCCGATGTACGGAGCCAGGTCGCGGACGCGGCGCATCTCGACCAGCGAGGCGGGCAGGAAGCCGCGCAGGCCGATGTCGAGGATAAGTCCGCCCTTGACAACTTCGATGACGGTACCGGTGACGACGCCGTCCTCTTCCTTGACCTTCTCGATGTCGCCCCAGGCACGCTCGTACTGCGCGCGCTTCTTGGAGAGGATCAGACGGCCTTCTTTGTCTTCCTTGGTCAGCACCAGCGCTTCGACGAGATCGCCAACGGAGACAACGTCTCCGGGATCAACGTCGTGCTTGATGGACAATTCGCGGGAAGGGATGACACCTTCGGTCTTGTAACCGATGTCGAGCAGAACTTCGTCGCGGTCAACCTTGACGACGGTACCTTCAACAAGATCTCCGTCGTTGAAGTACTTGATGGTGGCGTCAACAGCTGCGAGGAAGTCCTCAGCCGAGCCGATGTCGTTAATGGCGACAACGGGGGTACTGGTCTTCTCGGGGGTCGTGATGGTCATGTAGTAGGGGCTCCGATGTGGATAGTGAGTTGAGCCAGGAGGACCGGGCCGATAGGCACGGATGAACCTGAATTATGAATCATGCTATGGATGTGCCGCAACGAATTTACCGTGCAGCGATAAAACTAAAAGCGTGCCGCAACGCTCAGTTGCCTTTGAGGGCCGGGGCCCGCTCGAACAGCTGACGCGCGCACTGCACACCCGTTTAGTCTAGTCACTTCGGCTAACGATCGCAAAAGCGCGACGAAGCACTTCGAAGCACTTCGAAGCACCCGAGCACAGGCTCCTGGGCCTAAAAATCCGTCAGACAGTGCGGGGCCAGCGGAGCACCGAGCACTGCGTCGCCGGCGGCCGCCGCCCCGGCCCGAAGCTCGCGAACCGTCCCGGCAGCCACCAGGGTCCCGACGCTCACACCGGCTAGATAGAGCTGTCCCAGTTCCGCCGCCCCAAGACGCAGGTCAGCCGGGTCCGAATCGGGCAGCTGTGTCACGACCGCTGATCCGCCGCCGGCCTCCAGCCGGTACACGCCGTCCGCCAGATGGAGCGGATCCTCGATGGCCAACGTCACGGTGCCGTCGCCCCAGTAATGGCGGCCGACAAGGGCCGCAACCGGATCTAGGATCCGCAGCCAGAGGTGATCCTCCACCGCCTTGACCAGGTAACGGCGCTTGTCCCCCAGCGCCCACTGCAGCGGGTCCGCCACCGGTGCACCCTTGCGACTGATCCGCTGCACCAGGTCAATCGAGCCCAGAAACCGCCACAACGCCAAATGAGCCGGGCTGCTCGTTGCCAGCAGGTCCACCACCTGCAGCGTGGATGGCGTCTCCCTATCCATAACCTTGTAAGAGACGTACCCGCCGCAGCTTCCGTCCGGGGCATAGTACAAGGCCGCCCGTACGCTCTTGTCGCGTTCCGGCATGCCATAGTTCCAATAGCCGGACACCCGATAGCGGTAGGCGTCCTGTCGACCAAGTGAGCCGAAGGTGCCTGCGTGGACCTGCGCAAAAATCGCCGGTTCCAGCTCCTTCAGCACCAGCGGTTCCGCAAGCTCAACGATCCCGGCCGCCTCTGTGCTCCCGCCGGTTCCGTCAGGCTTACCCGCAGGGAGGGTCGACGTCGGCTGGTTGCCTTTGAGTGCGAAGCCGGCACCGCTGTCCACCTCAATCGCAGCGGCGTGCGTGGCGGCGCCAAAGCCGAAGCGTCCATATATGGTGGCCTCGGAGGCCGTCAAGGCAGCGATCGCCAGCCCGTCGGCCTTGGCGCGGCGCAGATCATCGGTGATGATGGTCCGCAACAGGCCACGCCGGCGGTGCGTGGGCCGGACGGTCACCGCACTGATCAGGTGGGCCGGCAGCAACTTCCCGGCCCCCACATTGAGGGTCTTGCGGTAACTGGCGTAGGTGGCCACCGGGTAGCCCGCGTCCCACGCCCGGTCCGGAGCCGACGCGGCATAGGCACCCGTGAGGATCCGCCCGTCCTTCTCCTCGGAGGCCAACGTCTTTTGAATATCCGCATCGGTGGGGGAATCGCCATGGAAGCCGCGGTCAACGGCCTCCTTCCATTTGCGGGCGGAAGGGTCGATGCCGGTCCCGGCGTATCGGGCCGGAAAGCTCCGGATTTCATAGGAAAATCGTTCGGTTGGTTCGACAATGACAGTCACAGTCAACAAGCCTAAAGCAGCAGCGCCTCGCCCCGCCAGAGCGGGAGAGGATCCTTGCGCGCCTGCCGGCCAAGGCGGACCCGGCCGCGAGGATGGAGCAGACACCCCCTAGCCGCGGACTCGGGCGATGAATCTGTCCGTCCGCCCGCGCAGGCCCCTGATCTGACGGTCAACGACGGTGGCCGGGTCCGGCGGCACAGGTCGCAGAGCACCTTGCGGTTTTTGAGCGGCTGGCGTTGACGAAGCCGGTCGGGATCTCTGTGCAAAGCTATTTTGCGCCGTTTGACACCATTGACTGTTCAGCCCGTCCGCTCGGCTTGTTTCGTGCACTGACCGACGACGGCCTCGCCACGCTCTCCACTGGCTCTAGCTGCCGATGCCGTTCCCGCAGGGCACCTGGGCCCTTTCGCAACCCGCACAGAAAGGCGAACGCCGCGTCGGGCTGGACAAGGAAGCCTAATCGCCGCAACATCTAGTGCCCGGCCTCGTGCCAGCTGGCGCCTACTCCGATCTGGACATCAAGCGGCACTGACAGCTCCGCCGCCTGCCCCATCTGCGCCACCACCAACTCCTCAACGGCATCTCGTTCGCCTGGGGCGATCTCGAGCACCAGCTCGTCATGGACCTGCAGCAGCATCCGGGAGGAAAGCTGCCGCGCCTGGAGCGCATCCTCCACACCCAGCATGGCCTTTTTGATGATGTCCGCCGCCGACCCTTGAATCGGGGCGTTGAGCGCGGCCCGTTCAGCCATTTCGCGGAGCTGACGGTGGTCGCTGGAGAGATCCGGCAGGTACCGTCGGCGCCCTTCGATGGTTGCCGTGAATCCGTCGACACGGGCCTGCTCCACCACGCCGCGCAGGTAGTCCCGCACGGCGCCGAACCGGTCAAAGTAGTCCTTCATCAGGGTCCGGGCCTCATCCACGGGGATGCCCAGCTGTTTGGACAGGCCGAAGGAGCTCAGCCCGTAGACCAGGCCATAGGACATCGCCTTAACCTTGGAGCGCATGGCACTGGTGACGTCTTCCACGGCGACGTGGAAGACATGCGAGCCGACAAACCGGTGCAGATCCTCGCCATCCCGGAAGGCCTGGATCAGACCGGGGTCCCCGGAGAGGTGGGCCATGATCCGCATTTCGATCTGTGAATAGTCCGCGGTGAGCAGCGTCTCGTAGCCGTGTCCCACCACAAACACCTCGCGGATGCGGCGCCCTTCTTCGCTCCTGATTGGAATGTTCTGCAGGTTGGGGTTGGTCGATGAGAGGCGCCCGGTGGCGGCCACGTTCTGCGCGTACGTAGTGTGGATCCGTCCGTCCTCCG
Source organism: Paenarthrobacter sp. PH39-S1 (assembly GCF_030063245.1). GTDB lineage: Bacteria > Actinomycetota > Actinomycetes > Actinomycetales > Micrococcaceae > Arthrobacter_M. The sequence continues at coordinate 161,377 of NZ_JASISR010000004.1, read as the reverse complement.
CCGTGGCTTTGCTCAGCCCCTCCACTGTCTGGCGGAGCTTGGTGGCATCCCGGTAAGCCTGCAGCTGCAGCAGGAACGGGTGCCCGGTCTTTTGCGCCAGATCCGCCAGTGCATCCGCGTCCGTGGAAAAACCGGTCTTTATCTTCTTGGTCTTCGGCATGCCGAGCTCATCAAAGAGCACTGTCTGCAGCTGTTTCGGGGAGCCCAGGTTGACCTCGTGGCCGATCGCATCAAAGGCAGCCGTCTGGGCAGCGCTGATCGTGGCGCTGAAATCCGCCAACAGTCCGTCCAGCTGGGGGGACGACACGGCTATGCCGGTCATTTCCATCCCGGCCAGCACCCTTGCCAGCGGCAGTTCCAGCTCGCCCAGCAGCTTGTTGGCCCCGCGCTCCAGCAACAGGCCGACAAAATGCTCACTCAGCTGCAGCGTGACGTAAGCCTTCATCACAGCATCCGGCGCCGTCGTATCTTCCAGGCCCAGCTCCAACTGGCCGTTGGCAGCCGTCCCCGGAGCGGCCACCGTCACCTTTAAATGCACCTGGCTCAAATCCGCGAGGTCATAGGTGCGCCGGTCCGGCTGGATGAGGTAGGCGGAGATGGCGGTATCATCGACGATGCCGGCCAGTTCCAGCCCCCGCTGGCGCAGGGCCTTATAGGCGGACTTGAAGTCGTGGATGGTCTTGCGCGCATCCTGACTGCGCAGCCAATCTCCGAGCACGCTTTCCGCTGCCACATCGAGCGCTGCCAACTCCACGTAGGCCGCCGAACCGTTCGTGGACAACGCCAAGCCGACGGCGTCCTGCCCGGCCGGCGTCGCCTCGGAAACCAGCGCCAGCCCTACCATGGCCTGATTCGTGCGGACAAACCAATCCGCCAGTTCGGCGGCGCTGCTGAGCACGGCGTGCCGAGGTGCCGTATGGCCGTCCGTGTCGGCGGCCTCATCGTCGTCTCCGAACAGGTCGAAAAGGCGTTTCCGCAGTGTGTTGAACTGCAGCGCATCAAACAGTTCTTCAATCTCCCCGCGGTCCGGATGCTGGAGCACCATGGCATCCAGACGCACCGGAAGCGCAAGATCGCGCAGCAAATGATTCAGCCGTCGATTGCGTTTGACGCTCTCTTCATGTTCGCGCAGGGCATCGCCGGCTTTTCCGCCAATCGAGCCAATGTTCGCCAAGATGCCGTCGAGGCCGCCATAGAGGTTGATCCACTTGGCGGCCGTCTTCGGGCCGACTCCGGGAACACCTGGCAGATTATCCGCCGTCTCCCCCACCAAGGCCGCCAGGTCAGAATACTTTTCCGGGCCGACAAAATACTTCGCTTCTACGGCGGCGGCATCCATCGGCGGAATGTCCGAAATACCCTTCTTCGGATAAAGCACGGACACCCTGTCCGTGATGAGCTGGAAGGCATCCCGGTCTCCGGAAACCACCAGCACATCCCACTGCGCCGCCTCGCCCTGGGCGGCCAGCGTCGCGATGATGTCATCCGCCTCGTAGCCGTCCAGGGAAATGGTGGGAATCCGCATGGCGTCCATCACCTTGACGATCAGGTCCACCTGGCCGTGGAATTCCTGCGGTGTTTTAGAGCGGCCGGCCTTGTATTCGGTGTACTCCACCGAGCGGAACGTCGGCGTATCCAGATCGAAGGCCACCACGACATGGGTGGGTTTGTGCTGACGGATCATGGTCAGCAGCATCGACGTAAACCCGTAGACCGCGTTTGTGTGCTGTCCGGTGTCGGTGGAGAAGTTCTCCGCGGGGAGGGCGTAAAACGCCCGGAAGGCCATCGAATGGCCGTCGATCACCAGCAGACGGCCCGGCTCCGAACCGGCAGGTATGACCACCCGCGCCGCTGTGGACAATGCCGGCTCTGCTGCTGTTCTGGGGACCGTTTTGGTAGTTTCGCTCACAGGTGCCAGCCTAGTCAACATGAACGACAAATTCACACCGAACCAGTACACCGCCCGGCTGCTGGAGGCGGGTGTGCCCGAAGTGATGCATGACTGGCTCAGCAGCAACGGCGTGGGCGCCCTGGTGGAAAAAATGGGGATCAAATTCCTGGAACTGGGAGCCCGGCGCTCGGTTGCCACCATGCCCGTTGAAGGGAATACCCAGGTTGCAGGCATCCTGCACGGCGGTGCCCATGTGGTGCTGGCGGAAACCCTGGGCTCCTTCTCCGCCGGAATACATGCCGGCGTCAACGGCCAGGCCCTGGGCATTGAGATCGGTGCCACCCACCATCGCAGCGCCACGTCCGGACTGGTCACCGGCACCTGCACGGCCATCCATCTGGGGCGCACCCTGGCCACTCACGAAATCGTCATGACCGACGAGTCCGGCCGGCGGCTCTCCACGGCCCGTATCACCAATATGATCCGGCAAAGGGGTCCGACGTTCCGGTATCTGCGGGATAGCCGCGGGCTCTGGTGGTCCGCTGATGCGCAGGCATGAACCGTCTAGTGCAGCGCCGGCACGATCAGGTATATCCCGAACAGGACGGCCGCCAGACTGACGGCGAAGCAGAGGTAGGCGGCGGCCCGAGCCACCTTGGTGCTCGGCACATGGTCGTCAACACTGACGGCGTAAAGGCGCACACCGGAGGCATAGACCCCCACCACAAAGACGGCGGAAACCAGCGTGGTCACCGCCACGGTCAGAAAAGCTCCCCAATTAATCACTGTGTACCTTTCTGCTTGGCGGCCGAGGATGAATCTGACTGCGGCGCGTTCGGAGCTTTCGGCGGCAAGCGTTGCGGCGCAATGTTCCCCGTCGCGTGCGCACCGTCCGCGGCTCTTGCGGCACGCTCGGCCGCTTCTTGTGCAACAACCTTGGCCGCTGCCTTCTCCACAGCCTTGGCTGCGGCCTTTTCAGCGGCACGCTCGGCGGCCCGCGCCTTGGCCGTGAGCCGGTCGCGTTCTTTTTTGCTCGGGATGCTGACGGTTTCACCGATGGCGTCGACGTCGCTGATGGCGTTGCTGTGATCCACCTGTCCGCGCTGCGAGCGGACGAAGATGAAGATGATGGAGCCCAGCCCGACGACGGCGTCAATCACCACGCCAGTCGTGCCCAGACTGGCAATAAACGCGGCAAGACCGCCGACGATGGCCGCCGCGGGAAGGGTGAACAGCCAGCCCAGGCCGATCTTGCCGATCGCGCCCCAACGCACTGTTGAACCCACCCGGCCCAGCCCGGAGCCAATGACCGAGCCGGACGCCACGTGGGTGGTCGAGAGCGCGAAGCCGAGGTGCGAGGAGGCGAGAATCGCCGCGGCCGTACTGGTCTCCGCAGCAAAGCCCTGGGCCGGTTTGACGTCCGTCAGGCCGCTGCCGAGGGTGCGGATGATGCGCCAGCCGCCGGTGTAGGTGCCGAACGCGATGGCGAGGGCGCAGGCGCCGACCACCCACAGTTCGGGACCGGAGCCGACCTTCTGCATATTCGCGGAAATCAGTACCAGCGTGATGACACCCATGGTCTTCTGCGCATCGTTGGTGCCGTGCGCGAGAGCGACGAGCGACGAGGAGAAGACCTGGGCGTACCTGAATCCGCCGCGCTTTTGCACCAGCTTGTCGCCCGAGTCCGGATCGGTCCGTCGCGTGATCCGGTAGGCCAGCTTCGTACACAGGTAGGCGGCACCGCCGGCGATCAGCGGAGCCATCACGGCGGGAAGGATGATTTTGGAGAGGAGCACTCCCAGATCCACGGCCTGGAAGCCGATGCCCACTACGGCCGCACCGATCAGACCACCGAATAGGGCGTGCGAGGAGCTCGACGGCAGCCCGAGTAGCCAGGTCACCAGATTCCACAGCACCGCGCCCATGAGGCCGGCAAAAATCAGCACCGGAGTGATCTGAATGCCTTCGGCGCCTTCCCGGATCAAGCCCCCGGAAATCGTCTTGGCCACCTCCGTGGAGAGGAATGCGCCCACCAGATTGAGCACCGCGGCAAGGGCGACGGCGGTCTTGGGTTTGATGGCTCCGGTGGCGATGGGCGTGGCCATGGCGTTGGCGGTGTCGTGAAAACCGTTCGTAAAGTCAAAGAACAGAGCCAGCGCTATGACAAGCACGACCATAAAGGTGAGATCCACCCGTGATCCAATCTGAGAGGTCAACTGCGGACTGCCAAAAAGGTTTGGCTATTTTTTGCCCGCGGCATGACGGGACGACGCTGCGGTGTTCAAGCGGATTCTGCTACCAAACAGTACTGATCCTATGTCCACAGCCGGTCGACACCAAAGGGGCGCTCTACAAGGGCCCGCACCAGGGCGCGCATTCCGTCCCGCGTGCGGGACGGAAGCTCCTACCCATCCAGGTCTTCCGGGTCCGGTTCTTCGGCACCGAAGCGGCCCAACGGCGATCCGCCGAAGTTGGCCTCGTCGTCGCTGCCGTCGGCCTCATCCCCGGTGGGTGTCTCGCCGAAGTCCACGTCAGCCGAGGCCTCGCCTATGGTGGGTTCGTCCGGCGGAATCTGCTCCTCGCCCGTTTCGTAGCGGGCCTCGTCCGTCTGATCCTCCAGATACTGTTCGGAACGGTACCCTTCTGCCGCCGCGGCATCCTCCGCAATGAGCGGATCGTCGGACCAGTTGTCCGGGTTGTTCTCCGCCGCGCCCGGATATTCGTCCGGGCCGCTGCCGCTGAGCTGATCAAGGCCGTCGGCGCCGGGCGAGGCAGGGTCCTGGGCCGCCGCCGGGTCAAGTGCTCCGGGATCATCCGCATCCAGGGTATCGCTGAAAATGTTGAGTCCGACCTCCGGAGTGCGTCCATCCGTAGTGTGGTCGGTGGGAATGCTTTCTTCGCTCATGATGAAACCTTTCCGTTAGCCGATGGGGGTGCTTCCCAGCAACCCTACCGAGCCGGGGCCGGGCTGGCTACAGCGAGGCCTCCTCCGGCCTGGCCACCAGATACAGCCGGTTGGGCCGACAAATTCGATATGGATATAGGTTATGCGCTCGATCTCCTGATGCTCCAGCAGCATCCGCAACGCCGACTGCTCCACTTCCGGTGTCACCGCCTGTCCCACCAGGAAACGACGGTTCCGGTCAATCAGTACGACGGCGACAACGCCAAACAGCAGGCCCACCATAATGGAACCCAGCGCGTCGGGAACCGGTGATCCGGTCACCTGATGGAGGAGAATTCCGGCAAAAGCAATGACCAGCCCCACCAGCGCGGCCGAATCTTCAGCAAACACCGCCTCCGGCGGTGAAGAGCCCGAAGGCGGCGAACATGGACCAGACGTACGCCTCACGCCCGTAGCCGAGCGGATGGGCAGCATCACGCTTTCTCTTGGACCTTTTGTCCGCGATCATGAGGAAAATCTGATTACCCGTGTCCGCCCACGAATGCGCGGCCTCGGCCGTCATGGACTCCGAACAGGTGAGCCCGGCGGCCACCGACTTCGCGGCGGCGACCAGCAGATTCGCGCCGAAGGCCATCAGAATGGTCCCGGCCCCGGAGCCCTTGGGCTTACCCTTGGTGTCCGGTGCCGCGGTTTCTGCCACACGCGAGTTTCCCGTGGCCCTAGACTACTCACCGCCCGCTACGATGATCCTGGCAGAGCGGAAACCATGAACAAGATCAGACTTGAAACCTTCAGCGATGGCGTGCTGGCCATCGTGATCACCATCATGGTCCTTGAACTGCGCGTTCCGGTGGAACCGAGCTGGCCGGGGCTGCTGCGGGTGCTCCCGGGCTTTCTCAGCTACCTGCTGAGCTTCGTGTATGTCGGAATTTACTGGAACAACCACCATCACATGTTCTCGCTCGCGGAGAAGGTAAACGGCACGGTCCTGTGGGCCAACCTCCATCTGCTCTTCTGGCTCTCGCTGTTCCCCTTCACCACGCGCTGGATGGACGAATCGGGTTTTCCGGAGGTGCCCGTCCTGGTCTACGGCGTGAACCTGCTGTTGGCCGCCGTCGGCTATTTCATTCTCCAGAAGGCGCTCATCGCGCAGCAGGGAACCGACGGACCGCTGGCCCGGGCGCTGGGCCGTGATTGGAAGGGCAAAGCCTCTCCCCTGATCTACCTCGCCGGGCTGGGACTGTCGCTGCTTCAGCCGCTGCTGGGTCTGGCCGCCTATACGGTGGTCGCGCTGCTCTGGCTCGTGCCCGACCGTCGGCTGGAACGCGCCGCCGGCGGCCAGGGCTAAATCAGTCCAGCTGCCCGCGGACGGCGGGCGCCACTTCCCTGCCATAAAGCCCTATGCTGCTCATGAGGGCCGCATGCGGGAGGGTTCCGTGGCTGAATTTCAGGTCAAAGCGCGACAGCCCGAGCCCAGTGCCAACCTTGACGATCTTGGTGGCCACGGTTTTCGGTGAGCCAACAAAGAGCGCTCCGTCCGGGCCGGCGGTGGCTTCAAAATCCGCACGCGCGATGGGCGGCCAACCGCGGTCCCGCCCAATTCTGGCCTGCATGGCGGCACAGTGCGGCCAGAGCTCTTCCCTGGCCTGCTGAGCGGTGGCGGCGACATGCCCGGGGGGATGGGCGTCGATGGGCTGCACCGGATTGCCGAATTCCTTCAGGGCGCGGTGGTACAGGTCGGTGAAGGGGGCGAACTGCAGCGGTTCCCCGCCGATGATGGCCAGCATCAGCGGCAGTCCGTCGCCGGCGGCGCGGACCACGGACCGCGGGCTTCCACCAGCGGCGATCCAGGTGGGCAGGGATCCGGAGTCGGTCGGCGGGTACACCTTCTGGTTCGCTTCCTGGCCGATGGTGCAGCGGGGACGGTGCTGCACCGAGGACGGTGCTACAGCGGCACGGACAAGGATTCGACGTCGGCAATGGCCTTGCGCCGGTAGGTGGACAGGAAGGCGGAGATCCGGCGGACGGCTTCTTCGATGTCACCGACGGCAGGCAGAATCACGAAACGGAAGTGATCCGTTGCCGGCCAATTAAAGGCGGTGCCGTGCGAGACCAGAATTTTCTGGTCCTGGAGCAGATCCAGCACAAACTGCTCGTCGCTCTCGATCGGATAAACGTCCGGGTCCAGCCGCGGGAACAGGTACATGGCACCGGCGGCGGGGACGCAGCTCACGCCGGGAATGGCGTTGAGGAGTTCGGTGGCCCGGTCTCTCTGCTGCCGGAGCCGGCCGCCGGGAGCCACCAGATCGTCAATAGTTTGGTAACCGCCCAAGGAGGTCTGGATCGCATGCTGTGCCGGGACGTTGGCGCACAGTCGCAGCGAGGCGAGCAGTTCCAGGGATTCCCGGTACTCCGCCATAGCCGTCCGCGGCCCCGTCAAGGCAACCCAGCCGGAGCGGTAGCCGGGCATCCGGTAGGCCTTGGACAGGCCGCTGAACGTCAGTGTGCACACGTCATCGGCCACCGAAGCGGTGTGGACGTGCACAGCATCCTCGTAGCGGATTTTTTCGTAGATTTCGTCCGAAAAGAGGACCAGATCGTGTCTGCGTGCCAGCGCCGCAAACTGCTCCAGGATGTGGCGAGGGTAGACGGCCCCAGTCGGATTATTGGGGTTGATGATCACAATTCCCCTCGTCCGCGCGGTGATTTTGGCCTCTACGTCGGCCATGTCCGGCCACCATTGGTCGGCCTCGCTGCACAGATAGTGCACGGCACGGCCGCCGGTGAGCGTCACCGCTGCCGTCCAGAGCGGGTAGTCCGGCGCCGGGATGAGGATTTCGTCCCCGTTTTCCAGAAACGCCTGCAGGGTCATGGAAATCAGTTCACTGACGCCGTTGCCGATAAAGATGTCCTCCACGCCGATCGTCATTAGACCCTGGGTCTGGTAATACTGTGAAATGGCGGTCCGGGCCGAGAAGATGCCCTTCGAGTCGCTGTAGCCCTGCGACCCCCGCAGATGATGGATCATGTCCACCACGATCGATTCCGGCGCTTCCAAGCCGAAGGGCGCGGTGTCCCCCAGGTTCATCCGCAGAATCCGGTGCCCCTCGGCCTCCATCTTCTTGGCGGCGTGCAGGATGGGCCCGCGGAGTTCGTAGCGGACGTCCTGAAGTTTGCTGGAGTGCTGCATTTGGCGCATGGTCAATCTTTTCACATCCGCACCGTCCGGGCGGAGACGGGCCTAACGCAAACGGCCACCCGCGCATGCACCGACCGCGGCCGGCCGGTTCGTCAACGGTCTGTTGGCCGCATGCCGGCCCGGTTCGTCTACGGCCCGGTTCGTCAGCGGCCCATGAGCCGCGCACCGGCCCGGTCCGCGGCGCTGCGGGCCGAGGCTGCCGTGCGGGCCGCCGCTTCCTCCTCCCGGGACAGCCCGACTGCCTCGCGGTCAGCCGCGGCAAGGTCCCTAGCAGCTTCGGCGACAAGGTTCCGCAGTTCCGTAAGGCGTGCCGCCAGCGCGCTGCGTTCAAGGGTCAATCCAGCGGCTCTGTCCCTGATCCCGGCGAGCGCGGCCTCAGCTTCGTCGGCTGACTTGACGGCCAGCGCCGCCTTCCGTTGTGCCGCCGCCCTGGTCTTGTCCGCCGGCAGAGGCACCGTCGGTCCTGCGGCCGCGTCCGGCTGCCCGGCGTGGGAAACCGGAACCGCGACCGCGCCGGAGAGGTCCGCCGCTCCCCAGCCGTCGGCGGAAAGGGCGCGCGTCAGCATGCCGGTCCGTACGGCAGCGGTGGCCCACGCATCGGACGTGGCGGCCCGCAGTGTCTCTTCGACGTCCTCAAGCACGGCTGCGCTGGCTCGTTGGCCCAGCTCCGAAGCCAAACCCCGACCAGTTGTCAGCAGTGCGGCCAGCAGCACGCGCCGTTCCTTGCTGAGCCTGCGCATGGTTCCCTGGTCAAGATCGGCCTGTGCCTGGCGAAGCTCCACGCCCACTTCCAGCAACCCATCGATCTCCGCGCGGCGGTGGATCACCAGCATGTTCAGCAGCCACGCCGCCGTCGACGGTTTCGGCAGCGCACGGATCTTCCCCGCCAGCTCAGCATTCCCGTTGGCGCGCGCGTCCCCGGCCCACGCATTGCGCTCGACGGTGAACTCGGACGGCGGCAGGCCGTACAGCCGGCCGGCGCCGACGGCCAATGCGCCGCCGTCGTCCGTTTTGGTATGACCACTACCCGTCATGGCGTCGGACCCCACCGATCCGTCGGCCGGTCCACCCGATCACGACGACGACCAGGGCCATGGAACTCAGGCCCAGTCCGGAGTACCCCCAAGCGGTCAGGACAGGGCCGGCCACCGCGCCGCCAAGCGCCCCGGCCAGGTTCATCGCCAGATCGGACACGCCTTGCAGGGCCGGCCGCTCTGCGACCCCGACCGCCTCCGCGACCAGAGCCGATCCCGCGACCACAGAGGCCGACCAGCCCAGGCCGAGCAGGACCAGGCTCGTCGTGACGGCCGCCTGCGAGGAAGCGCCATGCCAAGCCAGCAACAGTGACGCCAGCAGCAGCGCCTGGCCGACCAGGATCGTACGGAGCCGCCCGGCGCGGTCCGCCAGCCAGCCGAAAAAGGGCGACAACGCATACATTCCCGCCACATGCAGACTAATGGTCAATCCGACGACCGTCAGCGTCGCCCCGTGGTCCCGCAAATGCACCGGCGTCATGGACATCAGGGCGACCATGGTGGCATGGCTGAGGGCAACGGACGTGACCGCGTAGCGCGCCAGCGGGTTGCTGCGCAGAATCTCCCAACCGCCGGAGCGCAGGCGTGCTGCCCCTGCACGGCTCTCCCCCTTCTGCTGATCCACGGCCTGGGCCGCCAGCGCGCTGAGCAGTGGGTCCGGTCTGAGCCCGAGCCGGTAGACGACGGCGGCCGCCAGCTGGGCCAACAGCGAGAAGATGAACGCTCCGGTCAGCAAAGGGAGCCCCAATGCGGCACCTACTGCCTCACCGGGTTCAAAGAGATTGGGGCCAAGCACTGCCCCCACGGCAGTGGACCAGACCACCAGGGACAGATCCTTGGCCCGGGATCTGTCCGTGGCAAGATCGGTGGCGGCAAATCGTGCCTGCAGGTTAGTGGCCGAACCGGCTCCCAGCAGCAGCAAGGCAACCAGCAGCAACGGGAAGGACCGCCCGGCAGCCGCAGCGACGGCCAAGACCGCCCCGCCCGCCGCCAGCAGGGAACCGGCAGCCAACGAAACGCGGCGCCCCCTCGCCTGCGCCAGCCGGACGAGCGGCACAGCCAGCAGCGCTGCCCCCAGGGTGCTCATCGTGGCCGCCATGCCGGACCACGCACTGGAGCCAGAGAGCTCCGCAGCCAGCAGGGCGCCCAGGGAAAGGGTCGCGCCCATCCCCACGCCACCAAGAATCTGCCCGGTTACCAGCACGCCAACCACCTTGCGCCGCAGCACGTCCGGTCCGCGGGGTGGGTTTCCTACCGTCGGCGACACGACAGGGGGCCGGGCGCTCCCCCCGAAGCCGGTAGGCTGCCGCTTGGCCATCAGTTCATCCTGTCGTCGAGTCATTGGAGCATTGTTTCTCCGGCATTGGGTCCCTGGGGTGTTGGGGCCCTGGGGCGTTGAGTCCCTGGGCCGGTGTTTCGTCGGAGCCCGAATCCTGGTCTCCGGATTCCCACCGCCGGACGCCGTTCCCGGCAGGTTCATATCTTATTCCGGTACAACGGTATACAGCAGTTGATACTCCCCCGCGGACTGTCCCGGGTCCGGAGTCAAATTTCGGGTAGAACATAAAAGGACCGATTAGTGCCGCTGAACCCGATCTTAGGTCCCACCGTTGCCGTCGTCTTCACCCTGGCGGCCGTGCTTTGTCTGGGCGGAATCGCCCGTATCCGTTCCTGGCCGGCGCGGGTCAACGTGCTGTTGACGGCCGTCATGAATTCAGCGCTGGCGGTGGCCGCGGTTACGCCCATCCCGGGCCGAGCTGTGCCGCCTTTGGTGGTGCTGCAGCTGGTCGCGGCACTGTGGTTCCTGTTCCAATGCCTTCCCTGGCGGCCGGTCCGGATCTCTGACCTAGGTCGTCCGGTCTGCTTCTATCGGGCAGTCCTGCTGACGTTGACGGCCTCGATTCTGGCGTCCGCCGCGTCAGTCAGCGCGCTTGGGCAGGCGGGCGCGCCCGTCCATCTGCTGGGCTCCATCCTGCTCTCGGCCTTTGGCGCCGTGCTCCTGATCATCACCGCTGTTTTCTGGCTGCTGGCCACCTTCGCCACGCCCCGCCAAGATACCGCCGCCGAACCGGTGCGCCGGCTCCAGGGTCTTCAGGAAGCGTTCACGGCGGCGGGTCTGGCCGTCTTTCTGTTCGCACTGTTCTGACCACCGGTTCCCAGCGCTGGAATCCCGTCTTCGAGGGGCGCGCACGAGCGCACCCTGCTAGTATGTCCGGTACCACGTTGCGTGACGGGTTTGTCATAGTCCCGTGACATGGCCATGGGTGGCAGATGTCAGGAACGGGTGCTGCTCATCCTCCGGACGGTCCGGTACCTGTACAGTGCCGGACCGCCCAACACCTGCCGACAGGGAAACCATGAGCCGCGTTGAAGCCCACCGCTTGCAGGGATCGACGGCGATCGTCACCGGCGCCAGCCGCGGAATCGGTCTCGCCGTGGCCCACCGTCTCGTAGACGAAGGGGCGCGGGTGTGCATCACGGCCCGCGCAGCGGAGCCACTGCGTGCAGCCGCCGCGGAATTCCCGCCTCGATCCGTGCTGGTCATTACTGGTAGGGCCGATGATCCGGAGCACCGGCGCGAGGTGCTCGACGCCGTAGCGGCCGGCTTCGGGCAACTGGACATCCTGGTCAATAACGCCGGTATAAATCCGGTCTACGGTCCGTTGATGGAGCTGGACCTGGAAGCGGCCAGGAAGATCGCCGAGGTGAATGTTTTCGGAACCCTTGCCTGGGTTCAGGACGCCTACCATCATGCTGGGCTGCGCTTCGCGGACCGGGGCGGCTCCGTCATCAACATGTCCTCCGTCTCCGGTCAAACGCCCGCAGCCGGATTGGGGTTCTACGGCATCAGCAAGGCCGCAGTAGAACACCTGACCCGTTCCCTGGCGGCCGAAATGGGACCAAAGATCCGCGTGAATGCGGTGGCGCCTGCCGTGGTCAAGACGCAATTTGCCCGCGCACTGTATGAGGGTAAAGAAGCCGAGGTTGCCGCCCGCTACCCGCTCGCCCGGCTGGGCACTCCCGCGGACGTGGCCGCCGCCGTCGCCTTTCTGGCCAGCTCCGATGCGGCCTGGATCACCGGCCAGATCCTGAACCTCGACGGCGGACTGCTCGCCGCCGGCGGCACGGCCTGAACGGCGTCGGATGCGTTCGTGTGCTTCCGCCGGCAACGGCACCCCGCCGTGCGCCGCCGTCGGGCCGCTAGACGGAAGCCCGCGTTGCCAGCGCGGCCGTCACCAGCCCAAGAAAGCCGCATACCACTGCCACAATCCACAGGCCCAGCAGAATTCCGCTCCGCTGCCGCACGCCGGGGGAACTACCCGCCGAGACCACGTCGGCCCGGAACAGAGCCAGACAGGCGCTGCCGATGGCGACGATCCAGAATATCCACTCAACAATGCCGAATGCGTACTGGCTCATTGCAATGCTCCTCTGCCGTCCGCCGGCCGCGACGGAAATCCTCCTGCGCCAGCCGGCATCCTGTGTGCCTGTTAACGCTAGCATCGGGCCGCGGCGAAGGGTAGGACAACTGGTGCCGGTTCAGCCGCCCTTTTACGCGGCGGGAACAGTGCTGCAAGCCAGCCGTTCCGCGCCCGGATTGCCTTTGTCCGCTTACTGCTTGTCTGCTTGTCTGCTTGCCGTTGGTCTGCTTGCTAAGGTTCCATCATGAGATTGCATCGGCTCCGGCACGCGGCTGACGTCGCTAAACACACCGTCCAGCGCAGTATTTTGGGCTTTTTCGCCCTCCAAGGCGCGGTCATTGCCGCCCTCGTGATTATGGATACGATTAGGAAGCGCGGCAGGAGCAAACGCGTAGGGTTTCCCCGTCCCGGCATTTTCGAAAGCGAGGTAGCCGGTTCCACGACCACCGTCTACACGTTTGGTGAAGACCTGTACAAGGACATGCTGGATCAGATCCGCAATGCCAAACACCGGATCATGATGGAAACGTACATCTGGAAGGCCGACAAGGTCGGTAAGGAATTCAAGGCTGCCCTCGCGGAGGCCGCCGAGCGTGGTGTCAAGGTTTACGTCATTTACGATGCCTTCGCCAACCTGGTGGTGCCGCGGTCCTTCTTCCGCTTCCACCCGGATATCCATGTCATCCGGTTTCCGGTGCTGCGGCCTTCCATCATCTTCACCAATGTGCGCGGCACCGGTTTGGACCACCGCAAAATGCTGATCGTCGACGACGAGGTGGGCTTTGTGGGCGGCTACAACATCGGCTCGCTCTACGCCACGCAATGGCGGGACACGCATCTGAAGATTGCAGGACCGTCGGTGTGGGAACTGCGCCAGGCGTTTGCCACCGTCTGGAACCACTACCGCAAGAGGCTTCCGGAGCTGAAGGAAAGCAACCCCGACTTCTGGGAACCTCGGGTCCGCGCCGTCAATAACATCCCCTCCAGCCTGGTGTTCCCCATCCGGGGCGTTTATTTGGATGCCATCGACCGGGCAAGCCACCATATCTACATCACGATGGCCTACTTCATCCCGGACCGGCAGATTCTCGATGCCTTGCTGGGAGCGAGCAGACGCGGGGTGGATGTGCGGGTCATCCTTCCGGAGGATTCCAACCACGTGCTCTCTGACTGGCTCTCGCGCGGCTTCTATACCGCGCTGCTGCGCGACGGCGTGACGATCCTGCTGTACCAGAACGCCATGGTGCATGCGAAGACTGCCACCATCGACGGCCAGTGGTCCACGGTCGGCACCGCCAACATCGACCGCTTGAGCCTGACCGGAAACTACGAAATCAATATGGAGATCTACAACGACGATCTGGCCCGCGACCTGGAGACCATTTTTGAAATCGACAGCGTCAACAGCCGGGTTCTGACGCTGGAGGAATGGGCGGGCCGCAGGGTTGCGGCTAGGTTCAGCGAATCCATCCTCGCACCGTTACGCCCGCTGCTGTAGGTCAACCGCTCAGGACGCGCGGCCCCACCACGCCCCATCGGGGCTGGTGGTGCCGCTGCTGCCCTACATTGGGGAGGGCCATCATTCCTGCGTCGGTAATTCGTGGCGGCTGAGGCTCAGGTACACCTTTCCCTCCTCAACCCGGTCGATCTCATCGGCAGGGGCATAGGAGTTTCGGGCCAGGAAACCTCGACCGTCGATTTTGACGTAGCCGCTGCTGAAAAGCCGGCGCGCCGTGTCCTCCGGCACCCTCGGCTCGGTACCGAGCACCGAATTGAGTCCCATGAAGAGGATATTCTGATCGGCTGCCGAATACACCTCCTCGAAGGCGGCCGCCTTCGGGTTCGGAGGCTTCGCATGCTCCACCTTGCCGATCACCTTACCGCTCGCGTCGACCACCGGCATTCCCTTGGCCACAAGGTCCAATAAGCTCATCGCGCCATCCTCCTCGAATCGACCATTGATCCTGCCGCCAGCGTAGCCTGAGGCAGCCGGGAATTCGAGTCCCCCCGCGCCCAGGCCCCACACCGCAGGCCCCGGTCCGCCCGAATGAGCCGGGCCGCCCGAATGAGCCGGTCCGGTTGCCCCGCCGGTAACCCCGCCAGTAATCCCGCCAGTAGGCATGCTGGGCTCCTACGGTCAGCAGGCGGTCCACCCGCCGCCCGTTGCGGGCCAACCCCTCACCCAAGCCGCCAAAACTGTGCCCCACGACGCTCAGCGGTTTTCCTCCGCCGCGGCGGCACTCTTCGATCAACACGGCAACAATGTCCTTGAGCCCCGAGTCATACCAGCGTGGATGCAAGCCGTCGGCGCAGTCAATCTGGAGCGGAACCTTTGCCATCCGGGTCCGGTTCCGGTTCTGCTAGCGTCGCGGGACGTTGCGCAGATTGCTTCGGGCCATGCTCACGGCCTCGCCGGCGCCTCGATTAAGCACCACCTTGGACATCGCTGTGGCGAAACCGAAGACCTGGTTACCGGTGATTTTGGGCGGAATCGACAGCGCACTGGGATCGGTGATCAGCTCCACTAATGCTGGTCCCGGGTGTGCAAAGGCCGCCTGATAGGCGCCCTCAATGTCGGCAGGGTCGGTGACCCTGACGGCGTGAAAACCCATGGCCGTGGCGACCGCGGCATAGTTGGTGTCGGGTACGTCGACACCGTAGTCGGGCAGCCCATCGACGAGCATCTCCAGCTTGACCATGCCCAGCGTGGAGTTGTTGAACAGAACGATGTTCAGCGGCAGCCGGTGGGCTGCGGCGGTGACCATTTCGCCGAGCAGCATCGACAAGTCCACCGTCGCCGGACACGGAGACGACCTGGCGACCCGGATACGCCAGCTGTGCACCAATGGCCTGCGGCAGGGCATTGGCCATCGAGCCATGCAGGTAAGACCCGATCAGCCGGCGGGTGCCCAGCGGGTTGATGTAACGCGCGGTCCAGACGTTGCACATCCACGTGTCGGCCGTAAAAATGGCGTCCCTGCTGGCCACCTGGTCCAACAGCGACGCGGCATACTCGGGGTGGATCGGCACCAGCTTATCTGCCCTGCGGGTGTAAGCGCCCACGGCCTTGTTCATCAGCCGGTCGTGCTTCTTGAGCATCTGGTCCAGAAAGCGCGTGTTCTTCTTGCGTTTCACCAGCGGAATGAGCGCCGCGACGGTGAGCAGCACGTCCCCGTAAACGTCGGTGCGCCGGCCCAGTTTTTCCGCCGCCCGGTCCACCTGCGCCGTGCGTGTCCGCGGCAGGAACTGATCGTAGGGAAAATCGGTTCCGAGCAGGATCAGCAGGTCCGCATCGTTGATGCCTTCGGCCGCCGCCCCGTAGCCGAGCAGCCCGGTCATGCCAATGTCATAGGGGTTGTCGTACTGGATGAAGTCCTTGCCGCGCAGCGAGTGGCCGATGGGCGCGCCGATCGCTTCGGCCAGTTGAATCACCTCGTCGTGGCCCCCCTGCACCCCTGCGCCGGCAAAGATGGCTACCTTGTCCACTGCGTTGATGGCGTCCGCCAGCAGCTGAACGCTGTGCGGGTCGGGCGACAAGCGCCCCGGTGTGTAGGCCGTTTGCTGCGGGCTTTCCGCGACGGCCTCAAGGCCTGCGATATCGCCGGGAGGAGTGACGACGGCGACACCGCGAAACCCGACGGCGTGCTGGATGGCGCAGTGCATGACCCGGGGGGCCTGGGCTGCGGTGCTGATGAGTTCCGAATACACCGAGCATTCGGAAAAGAGGCGATCCGGGTGGGTCTCTTGGAAAAAGCCGCTGCCGATCTGCTGGCTCGGAATATGGGAGGCGATCGCCAGGACGGGGGCGCCGGTGCGGTTGGCGTCGTACAGCCCGTTGATCAGGTGCAGGTTGCCGGGTCCGCAGGAGCCGGCGCAGACCGCGAGTTTTCCGGTCAGCTGGGCCTCGGCCGAGGCGGCAAAGGCTGCGGCCTCCTCGTGCCGGACATGAATCCAGTCGATGCCGCCCTGCACCGTTCCCCCCGTTTTGCGCACGGCATCAACGATCGGATTCAGGCTGTCGCCGACGATGCCGTAAATTCTTTGAACACCCGCAGCCCGGAGCTGTTCAATGAGCTGGGTTGCAAGGTCCTTGGACATGTCTGGTGCTCCTGAACGTAATGCCCGCGGACGCCGGCGGGCCGGTTAGCTGCCACCGTCAATATAGTTCACCGGCATGGACGCCGTCCGCACCGGGCCATCGACAGGTTCCTCGAATCCCGGTCCGGCACCGACAGCCCCAAGGGCGATGGACCAAGCAGCCGATCTGAACTGGGAGAACCCGCAGGTCCGTAGCGCCATCTACGAGTTGATGAACTGATGACTGGACCGGGGGGACGGCTTCCGGGTGGACGTGACGCCGAGGTGCTGGCCGCCGTCGCGCCCCCAACCGGGGGCACTGTCAGGTGTCCGAATAGTCCGTGCTGCGGAGGCGGCAGCGTAACCCGTGCCGCGGAGGGCGGCAGCATTTTCCGACGGCCACCCGCCCGCTACAGGCTGCCCAGCTCCCGGGCCGCGGCGAGGACATCTTGGACGGAAACTGCCAATAGGGCCGGATCCGGGCTGGCTGAAAAGACATCTCCGCGGCGGAGCTCTTCCTTCGTGAGCGCAATGTGCGGGCCCGGCGGCGGCCCCCATTCGGAGACCGGTGCGGGGCCGAAAATGACAATCGAACGCCGCCCATAGGCCGATGCCAGGTGCGCTGCGCCGGTGTCCGCCGACACCACAATCGCCGCTCCCGCGATAACGGCGGCAAATTCACCGAGCCCGAGCATGCCGGCTCCGACCCGCTCGTCCGGCAGACCCGCGAGAGCTGCAACCCGCAGGGCCCGCGGGCGCTCCCCTTCGCTGCCGGTGAACGCCACGTGCTGACCCGCCGATTCCAGCCGGCGGGCCACCGCGGCAAACCGGTCCTCCGGCCACAGCCTGCTCCCGTATGCTGCGCCCACATGGATCACCGCGGCGCCGGGCAGCGGGTTCCGCGCAGTTGGCGGCTGCAGGCGGTAATCCAGCGGGTCGGCGGGAATTCCGTGCCAGCGAAGCAGCGCCGCCCAGCGCTCACGCTCGTGCAGCCCAGAGCGCCACGGGGGTCCTTCCCAACCGGGCCCGAGGTGCCCGATACGGCGGGCCGGAGCCAGCTCGTCGAGACGGCGCAGGCTTTCCGGACCGCTGCCGTGCAGATTGACGGCGACGTCGACGCGTCCCGGGGACAGCGTCAGCGGCTCATCGAGCCCCTGCGTTTCCAACAGCGTATCCACGCCCCCGACCAGCGCCAGTGCAGGGGCAAGCCAAGCCCGCGCCGCATAAATCAGCCGGTGTCCGGGATAGGCGCGCCGGAGGGCATGCAGTGCGGGGACGGCCACCAGCAGGTCGCCCAGCTTGAGAGCCCGCAGGGCCAGTACTTCGGGTCTGCCATCGCTGGGGAGGCTGTCCACGCGGCTCCTTCTGAGGAAATCATTTGGGCGGCCTACGGCCATATCGCCACACCTTACTGCCCTCCCCCCGACAGCGCATACCGGTCCACATCTTCCGGCGCCTTTGGCCCGCTTCGCCGGCCCGCTTTGCCGGCCTGCTTCATCCCTGGAACGACTGCCCAAAGCGCTGCCCTGCCGTGTGTGGTTCCTAAGACGCGCAGAAGAACTTCTACGGGCCCTGTTTAGCTCCGCATTCATTGGGGAACAGTGCCTTTATGACGAGTACCGGCGAGGACGAAAAGGCCCGGACGGCGATCACGCCATCTTTGGCCGTCCTTTTTGATGCCGTCCTCTTTGATCGTGACGGAACGCTGGTGGTGGACGAGCCTTATAACTCGGATCCGGAGCTGGTCGTACCAATACCGGGAGCCGTAAACGCCGTAGCCACCGTGCGCCGGGCCGGCGTTCGGACCGGTGTCCTCAGCAATCAGTCGGGAATCGCCCGCGGGCTCCTGACCGGCAGCCAGGTGGAAGCCGTCAACCGCCGGGTAGACGCTCTGTTCGGCGCCTTTGACGTGTGGGAAATCTGTCCGCACGCCCCGCACAGCGACTGTCGGTGCCGCAAGCCCAAGCCCGGCATGATCTTCGCGGCGTGCCGCGAACTGGGGATATCACCGTCCCGGACGGCCTTTGTTGGCGATATTGGCTCCGATGTCGACGCCGCCCGGGCTGCCGGGGCCGTCGGTGTCCTGGTGCCGACGGCGGTGACTCTGGCCCACGAGGTGGCACAGAGTCGTTTGGTCGCGGAAACCCTTGACGCCGCACTCCAACTTCTGCTCGATATCTGCGCGACCCCCACCCTAGGACAGGCTGAGGTGCCGCTTCGGCAACAGGGACTTGCCATTGCGCAGAGCCAATGGCAACACGACCCAAAGGACGCCCTCCGGCCCGCGCGGAGTCCCCGATGACCCGGCGCGTTCTGGTCGCCAGGCTCGACAGCGCCGGGGACGTATTGTTGGCGGGACCGGCGGTGCGGGCCATCGCCGGCGGAGGTGGCACCGGCGTCGGCGCCCGTCCGGCCGGCGTGATTTTGCTCACCGGCCCGCAGGGCGAAGCCGCAGGGGCATTGTTGCCCGGAGTTACCGCCCAGTTCACCTGGGAGTGCCCCTGGATCGTCCATCCCGCCCCGGCCGCGAGTGCCGCGCTGATGCAGCAGCTGATCGACTTTGTCCGCGCCGCAGCCGTGGACGAGGCGGTCATTCTGACCTCCTTCCATCAGTCACCCCTGCCACTGGCTCTGGCGCTTCGTCTGGCCGGGGTCCCGCTGATCACCGGAGCTTCCACGGACTATGCGGGCTCCTTGTTGGATGTCCGGCTCCGTCCCGGCGAGGACTTTCCGGAGGACCAGCCCGAGGCGGAACGGGCCCTTGCCATTGCCCGTGCCGCCGGCTACCTGCTCCGGCCCGGGGACGACGGGAGGCTGCGGGTGAAGGATGTCCCCGATGTCACCGCATTGGTCGGGACCGAGCCCTATATTGCCGTCCATCCCGGCGCCGCTGTACCCTCGCGCCGGTGGCCCGCGCTGCACCACGCGGCAGCGGTCGAGTTGCTCAGCGGCGCCGGGTACCGCGTCGTTGTGACCGGCTCCGCTGGCGAAACCCCTCTCACGGCCACCGTGGCCGGTGTGGCGGGGCTGGATCTGGGCGGGGAAACCGATCTGGCCACCCTCGCCGGAGTCGTGGCGGGGGCATCGGTGCTCATTACCGGCAACACAGGCCCGGCGCATCTGGCCGCGGCCACCGGCACTCCCGTGGTCTCGCTGTTCTCGCCGGTGGTTCAGGCCGTGCGCTGGGCTCCCTACGGTGTTCCCTTGGAACTGTTGGGGGATCAAAACGCGCTCTGCCGGCTCAGCAGGGCGCGGGAGTGCCCGGTGCCGGGCCATCCGTGCCTTACGTCCGTCTCACCCGAAGAGGTGGCGGAAGCCGTTGACCGGCTGCTCAGCGGCGTTTCCTCGCTGCAGACCCGAAGGGAAGTGAAGAAACGGTGAAAGTTCTGTTGTGGCACGTCCACGGGGGCTGGACGGACGCATTCGTCCAGGGTGGGCACGAATACCTGCTGCCGGTCACCGCGGAAGGGGGATCCTGGGGCCTGGGCCGGGGCGGCCGGGACTGGCCGGCCAATGCCCGTGAGGTGGACGCGGCCGACCTGCGGGAGGCTGAGGTCGACGTCGTCGTCCTGCAGCGTCCGGAAGAATTCGACGCCTGTGAACAGCTCCTGGGCAGACGCCCTGGCCGCGATATCCCTGCGGTCTACCTGGAGCACAACACGCCGAAAGGGGATGTGCCGACGTCGCTGCACCCGCTGGCCGGCCAATCCGACATCCCGGTGGTGCATGTGACTCACTTTAACCAACTGTTCTGGGACACCGGCGCCGCCCGGACAGTTGTCATTGAGCACGGGATTGTCGATCCCGGGTATTTGTACACCGGAGAGATCCCCCATCTTGGCGTGGTGATCAACGAACCGGTGCGTCGGTGGCGGGTCACCGGAACGGATCTGCTGCCGCGCTTTTCACAGCGGGCTCCGCTGGAGGTCTTCGGCATGGGAGGGCAGAATCTGCCGCAGGCCTTGGGACTTGCGCCCGACTCACTGACCGTCCGCGGGGATCTTCCTTCGGCGGTGCTGCACCAGCAGCTGAGCCGCTGCCGGGTCTATCTTCACCCGATGCGCTGGACCTCGCTGGGCCTTGCCCTTCTGGAGGCCATGCATTTGGGCATGCCGGTGATTGCGCTCGCCAGCACCGAGGCGAGCCGGGCCGTCCCGCCCGAGGCCGGCGCCATTTCCACCAGCATCGAGGATCTGTGCGCGGCGGCGTCCGAGCTGATCAACGACCCGGAGGAAGCCCGCAGACGCGGTAGGGCCGCCCGCGAGGCGGTGCTCGCCAGGTTCGGTCTGGCAGCCTTCCTCCGCGCCTGGGATGAAGTGCTGGGAAATGCGCACCGCCGCCGCGATACGGGCCGGAGCACACCTATGACGGCAAGGAGCCAGCTGTGAAGATTTCGATGGTTTCCGAACATGCCAGCCCGCTGGCTGCCTTGGGCGGCGTCGACGCCGGTGGTCAGAATGTCCACGTTGCAGCCCTCTCGGTGGCCTTGGCCGGCCGGGGCCACGATGTCACCGTCTACACGCGCCGGGACAGCAGCGACCTTCCGGAGCGGGTCCGGGTGCAGCCCGGGCTCGAGGTGGTGCATGTCAGCGCCGGACCCGCGGAACACATTCCCAAGGATGAGCTGCTGCCCTATATGAGCGTGCTGGCAGACGGATTGGCCGCCGACTGGGGTGACCATCCGCCGGATGTCGTGCACGCCCACTTCTGGATGTCCGGTGTCGCCGCACTTGATGCGGCGCGGCGCTTCGACGGCGGCGGCTACCCGGTGCCGGTGGTCCAGACGTTCCACGCCCTGGGCACCGTGAAGCGGCGCCATCAGGGCCCGCAGGACACCAGCCCCGCGGAACGAGCGTGGCTGGAGCCATCCGTCGGACGGGCCGTCGACCGGGTCATCGCGACATGTTCAGACGAGCTTTTCGAGCTCAAGACGATGGGCGTTTCCGGTTCCAAGGTCTCCATTGCACCCTGCGGGGTGGATCTGGACCTTTTCTGCGCCACCGGTCCCGCGGAGGCCCGCGGACGCCGGCACCGGATCATCAGTGTGGGACGGCTGGTGCCCCGTAAGGGCGTGGATCTGGTGATCCGTGCCCTGCCGCTGCTGCGCGCGGCGGGGATCGACGACATCGAACTCATCGTGGTGGGCGGGGCCGGCGATTCGCATGCGCTCGATGCCGATCCCGAGGCCCGCCGTCTGTTGGCCTTGTCCCGGGAGCTGGGAGTTGAGGACCGCGTGACGCTGCGCGGTCAGGTGCCGCGGGACAGCATGCCGGCGGTGCTGCGCAGCGCCGACGCGATCATCTGTGCGCCCTGGTACGAGCCCTTTGGCATCGTCCCGCTGGAGGCCATGGCCTGCGGCATTCCGGTGGTCGCCGCAGCGGTTGGCGGTCTGATCGACACCGTCGTCGACCGTTCCACCGGGCTCCAGGTTCCGCCCATGAATCCGTCGGCGATCGCCGACGCCGTTGGTGAGCTGTTGAGGGACGCTACCCTGCGGGCGCGGCTGGGACGGGCCGGGCAAGCGAGGGTCCGCTCCCGGTACTCGTGGGAGCGGGTTGCCGCCGAAACCGAAAAATTCTATCAAAACACGCTCAGTTCGTTGCTGTCCCGCGCTGACCTGCCCAGGGGGTACCGGCACAGGGAAGGCCTGTACCGGGGAGGCCTGTACGGGGAAGGCCTGCACAGGATGGAAGGTACAGCATTATGACCACTGAACCCATCACGGCGCCTACCGAACCCAACTCCGCCCAACCGGCTCCCCCTTCCGACCCGGCGCCCCGGCTGCTTCACGATTCCGATACGGCGGCGGCCCCCGGGGCGGCCGGTCCCGCGTTGCTGTCCGTGCTCCAGCACCTGGACAACGTGGCACCAGCGCTTGAGTCGCTGCGGCGTGAGGCAAACCATTTGAGCCGCTGGGGGACGGATCTGGCCCGCCGGCTCATGAGCGGCCAGCGTCTTCTCACGGCCGGCAACGGCGGTTCCGCGGCCGAGGCCCAACACCTCACCGCGGAACTGGTCGGCCGGTTCGACGGCGAACGGGAACCCTTTTCAGCGATCGCGCTGCACGCGGAAACGTCCGCTCTGACGGCGATCGGCAACGACTACGGCTATGAGGAGATCTTCGCCCGCCAGGTCCGTGCCCATGGCAGGGTAGGCGACGTGCTGCTGCTGATTTCCACCAGCGGCCGTAGCCCAAATTTACTCAAGGCGGTGGAAGCGGCCCGTGCGGCCGGCGTATCCACCTGGGCACTGACCGGGCGCGGACCCAATCCCCTGACCCGCAGCTGCGATGACTTCATTGCCGTCAATGCCCTCCCGGCGAATGCCCAGGAGGGGCACCTGATTGCCTTGCACGCTCTCTGCCGGGCCTTCGACTCCGAAGTAACACGCGCCCGGGCCCAACGACCGGTACGCGCGGCCGCCGGCTTGCCCGGGAGGAACAAATGAATATCGTCGTCGTGGGAGATGTCCTGCTGGATGTGGACATGGATGGCACCGCGGACCGGCTGTGCCCGGATGCTCCCGTTCCGGTGGTGGACGTTTCCCGGGTGACCCGACGGGCCGGCGGCGCGGGATTGGTTGCCGCCATGCTCGCCCGGGACGGCCACCGGGTCCGTCTTGTCACGGTGCTCTCCGATGACCGTGCCGCGGCGGATCTGCGTGGGGCGCTCGCCTGTCTCGACGTAGTCTCCGGCGCCTCGGGAGCCGCCACACCGGTGAAGTCCCGGATCCGCGCCCAGGGCCAGCCGATTGTCCGTTTCGACGAGGGCTGCGGTCCGGCTTCGGTCCCCGACGTCACGGCTGCGATGCTGGCTGCCGTCAACGAGGCGGACATCTTGCTGGTGTCCGACTACGGCCGCGGCCTGACGTTCAACGGCCGTCTGCGCGAGGCACTTCAGCAACGCGCCGGTGAGATTCCGCTGGTGTGGGATCCACACCCGTCCGGGGCGGACCCCGTCCCCGGCTCGACGGTCGTCACACCAAACCTTTCGGAGGCCACCCGGGCCGCTGTGGCCGGGGCTCCGGCGGATGCCCTTCCGGGCGCAGCCTTGGCCGGTTCGGTTTTACTGCAGCGCTGGGAAACCGGGGCCGTACTGGTCACCCTCGGTGCCGGCGGGGCGATGCTGCTGACCGGTGACGGCGGAGTCCCGCACCTCGTCCCCGCACCCAAGGTGCAGGTCGCCGATCCCTGCGGCGCCGGTGACCGCCTCGCCGCCAGCCTGGCAGTGCAGCTGGGAAGCGGGCGGGATCTGGCGGGTGCAGCACATACCGCTGTCCACGAGGCAGCGGCCTTCCTGGCCGCGGGCGGCGTGCTGACACTCCGTCAGGGCGGCCAACCGGTGCAGATGCGCTCCGACAGCATCGATGCCCTCCGTGTGGCGCAGCTGACGAGGGAAAAAGGCGGCACCGTTGTGGCCACCGGAGGCTGTTTTGATCTGCTGCATGCCGGTCATTCGCGGACGCTGGCCGCTGCCCGGGCCCTGGGCGATTGCCTGATTGTCTGCCTGAACTCCGATGCCTCGACCCGCAGGCTCAAGGGAGACCAACGGCCCATCATCGGCCAGCATGACAGGGCGGAACTGCTGTTGTCCCTGGAATGCGTCGATGCCGTGCTCGTCTTTGAGGAGGACACCCCGGAACCGGCCCTGGAACGTCTGCGCCCGGACCTGTGGGTCAAGGGCGCCGACTACGACGCCGACGAACTTCCAGAAGCCGGGCTGATCCGTTCCTGGGGCGGCCGAACCGTCACCGTCCCGTACTACCCGGCACATTCCACCAGCAAACTGGCAGCCGCCCTCTCGGAAGCTGGCTGACAACTGCACGTCAACGAGAAGTGAGGACCATCATGAACTCAAATACCTTCAACCCGGGGCGCGTATTGGTGACCGGCGGAGCGTCGGGCCTCGGCGCCGCCGTCGTGAGCGCCGTTCTGGAAGCCGGCGGCACGCCGGTGGTGCTGGACCGCGATATCAGGAACGTGGCCGCCGCCAAGGCCTTTGAGGTGGACGTCTCGGACCGGGAAGCGGTGACGGCCGCCGTTGAACAGGCGGCCGAGACGCTTGGCGGGCTCGACGCCGTCGTCACCGCAGCCGGGACGGACCGCTGCGGCAGGCTCGACGACGTTCCGGCGGACGAGTGGGAAAAGGTGATCAGCGTCAACCTGCTGGGCACCGTCTCCGTGGTCCGCGCCGCGCTGCCGTACCTGACGTCCTCGCACGGCCGCGTGATCACCATCGCCTCAACGCTGGCCAGGCGCGGCGTCTCGGACGCGACCGCCTACTGCGCTTCAAAGTTCGGCGTACTCGGATTCAGCCAGGCACTCGCGGCGGAAACAGGGGGCCGGATCGGCGTCACTACAATCATTCCGGGCGGCATGAAGACGCACTTCTTTGACGACCGGGATGAGCAGTACAAGCCGCAGGACGATTCGCGGCTCAATGACCCGGCACGGGTGGCACAGGCCATTCTGTTTGCGCTGTCCCAACCGATCGGCTGCGAAGTGCGCGAGATGCTGATCTGTCACGAAGAAGAAGGCTCGTGGCCGTGAGGTCCCGCACGTCCCCGTAGACCGCTTCGGGTCGGATCGGTGAGACAAGGGACTCGTCATGTGCACAGCGCTCCGCCGTCCACCCAACCTGGGTGACGTCCACACCGCATACCCGGCAGTTGGTCACCCAGGAAAGGTGGAGGCGGTGCAGCGTGCGGCCAAGCGCGCCCGCGTTAATTGCATTGCCGACCCAGTAAATCCCCACCGTTGGCGTACCCACCGCCTGCGCAAGGTGACGCGGGCCGCTGTCGTTACCCAGCATGACGTCGCTGGCCACCAGCAGCGCCGTCAGCTCCCCAAGGCTCAGCCGTCCGGCCAGGGAACGCACAGCGCCGCCGTCCCCCGCCGCCAACCCGACGACGTCGTCCGCGAGCGCCTTATCCGCCTCGTCCCCGACGACGAACACCCGGCTGCCGGCTGCCGCGGCGGCCGCGGCTACTCGGGCGAACGATTCCACCGGCCAGCGGCGGCGCGCATCTGTCGCGCCCGGATGAATCGTCAGCAGCGGGGACCGGGACTGCGCGCTTCCTTGGAGCAGATCCCAGATGGTGCGCCGGGCCTCTTCCCGGGGGTGCAGCCTGGTCTCCAGGTCCACCGACGCGGCTCCGGCAAGACCGGCGACCTCGAGGGACCTCGACTGTTCATGCTGATAGTAAATGTACGGAATCGTGCGTTCCAGCCGGACGGCATCCGGGGTTCGCATGCCGACGGTGTGCCGGGCCCCCAGCCCGAGGAGAAAGGGGTTCGAATACCGTCCGCCACCGTGCAGCTGGACGGCAAGATCGAAGTTCTCCGCACGCATCCGCGCGAAGAACCCTGCCTGCGCCAGCGGATCTTCCGGCCCCGGCCGCACTCCCTCGGCGTATGGCAGCACCTCCACCCGGTGCACCGGGCTGTGCGTCTCCCCGAGCAGTGTCGCATGCACCGGCGTGCCGAGCAGCACGAGCTGGGCCTCGGGATAACACGCCGCCAGCGCCTGCAGCGCCGGCAGCGCAAACATCAGATCTCCCAGGCCCCCACCCCGCAACACGGCGATCCGGCGGACGTCGGGAAAGCGCTGCAGCAGCGGCCCCACCCCGGTTCCCCGCACCGCTCCTCCGCCAAAATCCGCAATCGGCTCGTGGTCCACGCGCTCTCCCTTCGTCAGCATTCCCGCTTCACCATAGGCCGAAGGCGCGCAGACGCGCCACCGGGAAATCTCTTGGGCACCTGCTGTCTGAATTACCTCCGGCCCGGGTAAGGAATCCCGAAGAGGCCATTAACGGCAAAACCCGGGCCGAACCGAGCGAACCGTGAGGATGCCATGACATCGTTGACCGAGCCCGCCACCTCCCCGGCCGCGGCCGTCCTCAGGGTGTACGATCCGCGCTCCGGCTCGCCAGTGGGCACGCTCGGTGCAGCTACCCGCGAAGAGGTGGCGCTGGCCCTCTCCGTGTCAAGGGCGGCCCAGCCGGACTGGACCCGGATGGACCCTCAGCGGCGCGGCGCACTGTTGCGCTCGGCCGCCAATGCCCTCGCGGAAGGCGCCGACGCGCTGGCGGAAATGAACGGCCGCGAAACGGGCCGCCCCGTTGACGAAGCACTGGCCGGTATCCGGGCCGGAGTAGCAACACTGGAGCAGCACGCGGAACTGGGGCCGGTACACCGCGGACACAGCTTGCGCGGCAGCGTCCTGGCCGCCGACTACACCGTCGCCGAGGCGCGCGGCGTGGCGGTGCTGCTGACACCGTGGAATGATCCGGTGGCCGTCGCCGCGGGTCTCATCGGTGCGGCTTTGGTGACCGGCAATACCGTGATCCACAAGCCCAGCGAGCGGTGCCCACACCTGGGTCTGCTGTTGGGCGAGCTGCTCTCCCGCGTCTTTCCGCCCGGCGTCCTCCTTACCCTGACGGGAGGCCCCGAGGTGGGTGCCATGCTGACCACCACCGATGCCGATGTCTTTGCCCACGTGGGATCGAGCGCCTCCGGGCTGCGGATAGCGCGGGCGGCGGTGCTGACGGGGGCCCACGTTGTCCGCGAGAACGGCGGCAACGACCCGCTGGTGGTGGATGCCGGCGTTGATCCCGCGTGGGCTGCGGAGCAGGCCGCCATCGGGGCCTTCAGCAACAGCGGTCAGATCTGCACGTCTGTGGAACGGATCTATGTTCATCAGGACATTGCCGATCCCTTCTGCTCCGCGCTGGCCGAGCAGGCGCGACGGCGCAACGCGGAACATCCGCTGGCCCCGCTGGTGGTCACCCGGTTGCGCGACGTCGTCCACGCCCAGGTCGCCCACGCCATCGCGCTCGGTGCCCGGGCCACTGCCGGCGGCGCCGTTCCCGCGGGGCCGGGGGCGTACTATCCGGCCACCGTGCTGCTGGGGTGCACGGAACGGATGGAGATCATGACCGAGGAAACGTTTGGTCCCGTGGCCCCGGTGCAGGTCGTGGCGGACTTCGCTGAAGGCCTCCGGCTTGCTTCCGCCGGACGCTACGGGCTGGCCGCCACGATACTGACCGGCAGCATCGAGCACGCCCACCGCGCGGTGGCCGCGCTGCCGGTGGGGACGGTGAAGATCAACGCCGTCTTCGGCGGCGCACCCGGGGGATCCGCCCAGCCCCGCGGAGCGAGCGGTGACGGATTCGGATATGGACCCGAACTGCTCGACGAATTCACCCGAGTGAAGGTGGTCCATGTCAGCATCCCGCCGGCCGCGGACACACCACCAGAGTCCCCACAGACCGACCCGGTCCAGACCGACACGGTCCAGGAGCCGCAATGAGTCCGATGATGGATCAGCGCGGGCTCACCGAATGGCTGCCCCGCAGGCTCGCGGAACTGTCTCCGAGAGTCACGGTGATCGGCGACGTCATTCTGGATGGCTGGTGGAGCGGCGTCATCGAACGACTGTGTCGGGAGGCCCCGGCACCCGTGGTGGAAATACAGCATCGGGAGTATGCCCCGGGCGGAGCCGCGAATACGGCCATGAACCTTGCGGCACTCGGTGCCCAAGTACGGCTGGTAGGGCTGGTGGGCGACGATAATGCCGGCGCCACACTCAGGCAGCTTCTCCAGCATGCCGGGGTGGACGTATCGGGGCTGGTGGCCCATACGGGTCAATCGACGACGACGAAGTGCCGCGTTCTCAGCGCCGGACAGGTCATGCTGCGGATGGATGAACCGGCGGGGAATCCCGATCCGGACGCACTGCGCCTGCTGGCGCAGCGGCTGCCGGGATGCTTGGCAACGGCTGACGCCGCCGTGATCTGCGACTACGGCCTCGGCGCTTTGACCGGGGCGGTGGCCACGGCTTTGCTCACCGAGCTGGCAAGGGGCGACGATCCCGCTGATCCCGCCGATCGGGCTGATCCTGTCGGCCGTGCGCGCCCGCTGGTGCTGGTGGATGCCCACGATCCACGCCCATGGGCCGCTCTGGAACCGGACCTCGTGACTCCCAACGCTGCGGAGGCGGCCCGGGTCATCGATCGGCCGCTTCCCGCCGGTGCCGCGCGCGCGGACCTCTTCGTCGATCACCAGCGGCAGCTGCTGACCGCAACGCGGAGCGGCGCCGCCATCGTGACCCTGGACCGTGACGGCACGGTGCTGCTCAGCCGGGACGGCACCGTTCACCGGACCTGGGCAAGACCGGCCACGGAAAAACAGGCCTCCGGGGCCGGCGATACGTTCGTCGCGGCGTTGACCATCGCCCGGGCGGCGGAACTGCCGCTGAGCACCTGCGCGGACCTCGCGCAGGCGGCGGCCGACGTCGTCGTGCTACGGCAAGGAACCTCCGTCTGCAGCACCGTGGATTTGAGCCGGCACCTAGCCGGCTTCGCCGACACTGCGCTGGACGCCGACGAACTCCTGGCTAAGATCGCCTCCGAACGTGCCGACGGGCGGCGGATCGTGCTGACAAACGGCTGTTTCGACGTGCTGCACCGCGGCCATACCCGCTATCTCAATCAGGCCAAGCAACTGGGTGACATTCTGGTGGTCGCCCTCAACAGCGACGACAGCGTGCGCCGGCTCAAGGGGCCCGACCGGCCGATCAACACCGTCGGGGACCGGGCAGCCGTCATCGCCGCGCTGAGCTGCGTGGACTATGTCACCGTCTTTGATTCCGCGACGCCAATCCCGCTGATCACGGCGCTGCGGCCGGACGTCTACGCCAAGGGCGGTGACTATACACCGGACATGCTGGAGGAGACCGGAGCGGTAGAGGTATACGGCGGCCAGGTGCGCATCCTGGACTACGTCCCGGAGCATTCGACGACGGCGGTGGTCCGGCGGATCCGGGGCTAGCTAAGCGAAGACCGCCACCAGAAAGTCCGATGCCGTTCTCCACGGCCTAAGATCCCAGGTCGCGAACCGGGACTGGCACTGAAGTCCCGCATCCGTTGCGTCGGCGAAAAACCGGTCAAAGCCGTAGCCGCGGCCCGCGCCGAAGCCTGTCACCAGGCGGCCCTGCGGAGCCAGATGCCGCTTGAGGTTTTCCAGCACCAACCCGGCGCTGCCCGGTGCGAGGAACGTCATCACGTTTCCGGCGCTGACGATAAGATCGAACGGCTCCGTGATGCCCAGGGCCGGCAAGTCCAGTTCCGCCAAATCTCCGGTCAGCCAAGTCGGGTCCGGGTGGTCCGCTTGCGCTGCCTCGATCAGTTCGGCATCCGCATCGACACCCACCACGGTATGTCCACGTCGGCCCAGCTCGCCCCCCACCCTGCCGGTACCACATCCTGCGTCCAGGATCCGGCTTCCGCGCGCAACCATCACGTCGATCAGCCTGGCCTCACCATCCAGGTCGGCGCCGTCGGCCCGCATCTTCTCGAACCGCTGGATATACCAGGCCGAGTGTCCCGGATTCGCGCGCTTTTGCACCTGCCACAATGATTCTTCCCGCATCCCGACAGCCTATGCCCTGCCGACCGAGCGCCGACACCACTCTTGTGCTCCCGCCGGGCCGTCAAGGCCGGACTCGGGGCGAGTCCCGACTCCGCTCAGGCTGCGCTGATCTACCACCGTGATCCGACTTCGGCGTTGGCAGAGATCCAGCGCAGCAGGGCGCCCAGCACCTCGCGGTCCGCCCTGTCAATGCCCTCCAACAGCTGCCGGTCGCGCTCCAGGCAGCGGGGGAATGGCGAGTCCACGAGAGCACGGCCCCGGTCACGAGGCCGCCTCAGCGCTGGCCGCCTGGTTCGCCGCCAGCCGCGTGCGGGACACGCTGACCGGCGTCGTGCTCGGCGTGGTCGTCGCCGCCATACCATCAGCCTGTCCGACAGACACCGTCTGCCGACT
The DNA here is from genome assembly GCF_030063245.1 of Paenarthrobacter sp. PH39-S1. Lineage (GTDB taxonomy): Bacteria > Actinomycetota > Actinomycetes > Actinomycetales > Micrococcaceae > Arthrobacter_M. Next base: position 131,027 of record NZ_JASISR010000004.1, on the reverse strand, counting down.
CTCGTCTGCCACGGGACGACCTGCCGCGGCGGCAGCTTATCTATCGGGTCCGCGGTCGGTACCGCCCGCGGATGCGCGGTCCCGGCAGTTCGCCGCAGCTTCGTCCGGAATCCGGTCGGGCGAAATGCTTCGGTTGCTGATTCCCACCGCGGAGATGACGGCGCCGACGGCGAAAAGCAGCACGGTGACGACCAGTACCCGGTGGAAGCCGCCGACGTCGAGCGCTCCGTTCACGATGACGCCGGCGAAGGCGACCGCGATCAGCCCCGCCACACGCGAGACCGCGTTATTGATGGCGGAGCCGATTCCGCTCTGTTCCGGCCGCACGGATCCCAGGATGGCAGCCGTCAGCGGGGCGACCGTGATGGAGAGCCCGAGCCCGAAGAGCATCAGGCCTGGCAGCACCTGTGTCCAGAAATTGAACGGCAGGTGCGCGGACAGCATCAGCAGGTATCCGGTTCCAGTCACCAGCGGCCCGGCGGCCATAAAGAACCGCGGACCGTGTTTCCCGGCCAGTCCACCGAACCCGCCCGCCAGCAGCAGCGACAGCACGGCTACGGGAATCGTCGCCAGGCCGGCCTCGGAGGCGGAAAGTCCCGCAACCTCCTGCAGAAAGAGCACCACCACCAGCTGGCCCAGGGAGAGGCCGGCATAGATGAAAGCCGTAGCCAGGTTCCCGATGCCGAAGTTCCGGATTCGGAACAGCCGCAGCGGCATCATCGGATTTGGAGTCCGATGTTCCCACCACAGGAACGTTCCGAAGCACAGGAGTCCGGCACCGAACGGGACCGACACCGCCGGGCTGTGCCACCCCAGCCGTTGCTGTTCGATGAGTGCAAACACCGGACCACCCAGGCCCGCCGCGGCAAGCACGGCGCCCGCAAGGTCCACCCGCACCCGCCGCGCCGCGGGTGCGGAAATTTTCAGCCGCAGCAGGAGCAGCAGCGTGGCGGCAATGGGAACGATATTGATGCCAAAGATCAGCCGCCAGCTCACGGAGTCCACCAGCAGGCCGCCCAGCAGCGGGCCGGCCACGAACGCCGTTCCCGTCCACCCTGTCCACGTGCCGATCGCCTTGGCCCGCGCAGGCCCGGTGAATGTTGCGGTGATCAGGGCGAGGGAGCTCGGCACGAGCATGGCCGCGCCGGCGCCCTGGACGGCACGGGCCGCGATGAGCAGTGCACCCGCGGGGGCCAGCGCGCAGCCAAGAGAGGCAGCGCCGAACACCAGCAGACCCACCCGGAGGATCCGCACGCGCCCGAACGCATCCGAGATGGCACCGGCAACCAGGATCAATGCGCCCAAGGTCAGCAGGTAAGCGTCGATCACCCACTGCTGCAGGGCAATGCCACCGCCCAAATCGGCCGTGATCGCCGGCAGCGCGACGTTGACGATGGCGCCATCGAGGAACGCCACGAAGGAGGCGAGGATCGCCACCAGCAGCACGGTCCGCTGCGCCGTCGTCCGCTGCGCGTGCCGCCCCGCGCTGTCGTTGGCCCCACCGGCCTGCCCGCTCATCCCGTGTCCCCTTTCGGTATTACAGTCCCTCATTATGCAGCAGCATTGTGCAGCGGCGCCTGCGGCTGTACGTACCGACCGCGAATACCCGTCCCAAAAACCAGTATGTTGCGGTCCGCCGAAGATTCGCTCGCCCAAAATCCAGAAGGAACCTTACAATGAGGCAAGGATGATCGATGGCTGTCAATTGGAGGCGGAAGATGTCCGGATATTTTGAGCTGGTTATGGCACCCGAGGGCCGTTACCGTGTGCGGTTGACGGACGGCAGGGGTGAATTGATGGCCGTATCCGTGACCTTCGAGACCAAGGCCGCCGCCGTGGCGGGAATCGCCGCCGCCCGCGAGATCGCGGGAACGGGACTGATAGTCGATCGCACCGGCGTCGAACCGGAACCCGCCTTGGGAGGACGCAGAACCGGCGCGGGGATCCAGCCCATGAAGTCATCCATCGGAGGACCTCCCTTAAGCCGGGTTGAGGGCCCTTGAACAGCCCAGCTGTTGGCCGCCAAGCCGTGGGGATCCGCGGCCGGGCTTCCGGCGCCGGCCGTTACCGGCGGTTGACGTGCGGCCCGAGGGGGAGAATGCTGACTTCAGATACAGGTAACCCAGCATCAGGGAGCGCATATGTCCTCGGCCAGCACAGCACATGTCCTCATTCTCGGAGGCGGGTACGTCGGCCTCTACACCGCCTGGGGCCTCCGCAAGGAACTGTCCCCTTCGGCGGTCAAAATCACCGTGGTTGAGCCAAACTCGTACATGACCTATCAGCCGTTGCTTCCGGAAGTCGCCGGCGGTGAACTCGATGCCGGCAGCGTCGCAGTGGATCTGGCTCGGGCGCTCAAAAACGTCGACCTGTTCAGAGGACGGCTGACCTCCCTGGACGTGAACAAGAAGTCCGCGGTACTCGAATCCATCACCGGTGCGACGGTCAGCATGGATTATGACCACGTCGTGCTGGCGCTGGGTGCGGTCACGAGGACCTTTCCGACACCGGGACTTGGGGAAAACGCCGTCGGCTTTAAAACCCTTGAAGAGGCCATCTACGTGCGCGATCAGGTGCTGGAAAACGTCGCGCTTGCGGCCGCCGCCACCGACCCGGCGGATCGCTCCAGGGCCCTGACATTCGTCTTCGTCGGCGCCGGCTACACCGGAGTGGAAGCCCTTTCCGAGCTCAACGATCTTTCTAAACTCGCCGTTGATGAATATCCTGCGCTCAGCAGATCAGAGCTCAGGTGGGTGCTCATTGAGGCACTGGAACGGGTGGCGCCGGAGGTCGGCGTCCGGCTTTCCGGGTGGACCCTATCCGAGCTGCGCCGGCGGGGCATCGACGTGCGGCTGAAGACGACGATGAAGTCGTGCGTGGAGTCCGAGGTCGTGCTGAGCGACGGCGACTCATTCTTCGCCAATACGATCGTGTGGACCGCCGGGGTCAAACCCAATCCAACGCTCGATGCAACAAATGTGCCGCGCGGCCCAAAGGGGCACGTAAATGCCAATGCCCGTCTTCAGGTCATTGACGACGACGGCGCACCGGTTGCCGGCGCGTGGGCGGCCGGGGATAACGCCCAGGTTCCGGACCTCACCGCCGAAAAGCAACCGGCGTACTATCCTCCGAACGCCCAGAATGCGGTCCGGCAGGCCAAGCTGCTGGCCAAAAACATCGCCGCGGAACTCCACGGCCGCCCGATCGCGGAATACCGCCACAAGTCGATGGGGGCCGTTGCCAGCTACGGCGTCGGGCGGGGCGCGGCGATCATCATGGGAATTGAGCTGAAGAACCGCCCAGCGTGGTTCGTGGACCGGCTGTACCACGGACTGGCCACGCCAACCTACAACCGGAAGTGGCATATTTTTGCCACCTGGCTGATGCATGCCTTCACCAAGCGCAACGTGACACCGATGAGCGCACGGGAGCACCCGAGGGAAGCATTCCGCCGCAGCATTGAGCCGACGAGGCGCTAGCGTCCGATCCCCTCCGGCGGCCGGGCTATTTCGTCAGACCGGCCCTGCGGAGCGCCTCGGCCATCGCCGTGTTTGCCGATGCCGGCCGGGTGCGTTCCGACGCTGCCGGGGCTGGAGCCGCGGTAGGCATGCTGCCCCGCTCGCCCGGGCCGGGGGTCCGTCGTGCAGCGGCGGTCCGTCGTGCAGCGGCGGTACCTGCGGCAGAGGTAACTGCCGCGGGTTGCCTCCCTCGTCCGGATTCCGCCGCTGCGGGCTCGTCCGTCAGCCGCAGCGTCAGCGCGATCCGCTTCCGGTCCGGATCAACCTCCAGCACCTTGACCCGGACCACCTGACCGGACTTCACCACCTCGTGCGGGTCGCGGACAAAGGTTGCGGACATCGCCGAGACATGCACCAGGCCGTCCTGATGTACGCCAATATCGACAAAAGCACCAAACGCGGCCACGTTGCTGACGGTCCCCTCCAGGACCATGCCGGCCCGCAGGTCGGTGATCTTTTCGATCCCCTCGGAGAACGAGGCCGTGGCGAACTTGGGGCGCGGGTCCCGGCCCGGCTTCACCAGCTCGGTGATGATGTCCCGCACCGTCGGCAGCCCGAAAACTTCATCCGTGAAGTCCTCCGGCACCAAGGTGGCGACCGCGCCTGCTCCGGCAACGACGTCGTGCGCCGTAGCGCCGGCAGCGGCGAGGATCTTCCGCGCCACCCCGTAGGCTTCGGGATGCACGCTGGTGCCGTCCAACGGCTCCGCTCCCCCACTGACGCGCAGAAATCCGGCGCACTGTTCAAACGCCTTCGCACCCAGCCGGGGCACTTTTTTGAGGTCGGATCGCTTGGCGAACGGCCCGTGTTCATTGCGGTGTGCCACGATGTTCGCGCTCAGCAGCGTCCCCACGCCGGCCACCCGGGCCAACAGGGCGGGCGAGGCGGTGTTCACGTCCACGCCCACCGCGTTCACGCAGTCCTCCACCACCGCATCCAGTGCCCGGTCCAGCTTCACAGGCGCCAGATCGTGCTGGTATTGACCCACGCCGATGGACTTCGGTTCAATCTTGACCAGCTCGGCCAGCGGATCCTGCAGCCGGCGGGCTATGGAAACGGCACCGCGCAGCGACACATCCATGTCCGGCAGCTCCGCGGAGGCAAGCGCGGAGGCGGAATATACCGAGGCTCCCGCTTCGGAAACAACCAGCTTGGCGACCATCCGGGCGGGGTTCTGCCGCATAAGTTCGGTGATCAACTCGGCGGTCAGTTTGTCCGTTTCCCGGGACGCGGTCCCATTGCCGATGGCAATAAGTTCGACGGCGTGGGACCGGGCCAGGCGCGCCAGGACCACCAGCGCGTCGTCCCATTTCCGGGCCGGGGCATGCGGATAAATGGTGTCCGTGGCGACGACCTTACCGGTGCCGTTCACCACGGCGACCTTCACCCCCGTGCGCAACCCCGGATCGAGTCCCAGGGTGTTCCGGTTGCCCGCCGGCGCCGCCAGCAGCACGTCGCGAAGGTTTGCCGCGAACACCCGGACAGCTTCCTCCTCCGCTGCCAGGAACAGCCGGGTCCGCAGATCGCCGGCAAGCCGGATGAGCAGCCGTGACCGCCACGCAAGCTGTACGGTCTGGGCCAGCCACGCATCGGCCGGGCGCCCGCGGTCGCTGATCCGCAACGAGCGTGCGACGGCGCTCTCGTAACGGGCCCGGACGGCGGCAAGGGCTTCGGGATCGCGCGGATCCGCCTCCGCCACGTCCAGCTGGAGGACGCCTGCCTTTTCACCCCGCAGCAGGGCCAGCACCCGGTGCGAGGGCAACGCGTGCAAAGGCTGCGTAAAATCGAAATAGTCCTTGAACTTTGCGCCCTCAAACTCCTGACCGGGCTTGACCTGCGCCCGCAGCCTGCCCTGCTTCCAGAGCCGCTCGCGCAGCTCGTTCAGGAGCGTGGCATCCTGGCCGGCCCGCTCGGTCAGGATGGCCCTGGCGCCGGCCAGGGCCTCCGCCGAATCGTTGATGCCGTGCTCGGGATTTAGGTATCTGGCCCCTTCCCGTTCCGGACCCAGCTGCGGGTTCAGCAAGAGCGCGTCGGCCAGCGGTTCCAGTCCAGCCGCACGGGCGATCTGCGCCTTAGTCCGGCGCTTGGACTTGAACGGAAGGTACAGATCCTCCAGTGCGGACTTCGTTCCGGCCGCGGCGACGGCGCCCCGAAGCTCCGCGGTCAGCTTGCCCTGGGCGTCGATGGACTCCAGTACCGCCCGGCGGCGGTCTTCGAGCTCCCGGAGGTAGCGCAGCCGTTCTTCCAGGTCGCGCAGCTGTGCGTCGTCAAGGGTGCCCGTAGCCTCCTTACGGTAGCGGGCCACGAACGGCACCGTTGCACCGCCGTCGAGCAGGTTAACCGCAGCCTTGACCTGCCACGGGTTCACCCCGAGCTCCGCAGCGATCCGGGCATGGATACTGCTGTTCAGGCTTTCCGTCGTCTGTGTCACCCGATCCATTTTGCCCTACAGCGGCGCGCATCCGCATCCCGCGCAATGCCGGGGACGCCGCCGCACCGCGGCCCCGCCAATCCGGACCATCCGGACCCCACGGCGCCCGGCGTCACTTACGGTGCGCGTTTTCCGCCGACCACCTTGCCGATGAAAATCTCGAACTCACTGAGCCAGGTGGCCCAGAAACTGCGCCGTCGATTCGACGGTGACCTCGACGTCGTCGGCCATCAGTCCGTCCTTGAACTGGATGTAGGCCTCCGGAATGGAGGAGGGGGGTGTACTCCGGCGTGACAAACGTCAGCGCGTCAACGCCGGCGACGGCGTCCTTGAGCGCCAAGCCCTCCGGCGGCTAGTCGGCGTCAAAATCGTGGTCCGGAGGTAACTCTCAATTTAGTTCTCCGGCCGGTGCCCGGATAGGGGCGAAGCGGCGCTGGGTTGGGTTTCAGGCATCTGCAGGGACGACCGCAGCGCCGGCCACGCGGCCGCCAGCCCCGGGTGCAGCGCAAGTCCGGCGACGGCGGCCACGGGGACCCACAGCAGCTCGAGGCTCTCCGGATCCGAAATTTCGGGCTCAAAGGTCTCCAGGACGCGGGCGACGACGGTGGTGTAGGCCCAGTAGCCGACATCAAAGACCGAGGTGAAAAGCACGTTCAGGCGCGCCGCCGGAACCGCGGCTTCTTCGTGCGCCTCGCGCAAGGCTCCAGCCACCGGATCCTCTCCCTCGTGCAGGGCTCCCCCCGGCAGCCCCCACGTCCCGCCGCGGTCGCTCCACATGGCGCGGAGCTGCAGCAGGACGCCGCGGTCCACATCGTGGGCGAGCAATCCGGCCGCACCAAATCTCCCCCAGAATCTGCCGTGCTCGCCGTCCACCCACGCGTCACCGGGATCGCGGGGACCAGCCAGACGGGGATGTCCACCGGCTGCTGGCGATGTCGGATCAATCATGGTTCCAGACTCTCACACGCTCACGCGTGGTTTCCCTGCTTCACCTCGTCCCGACCTTCCGGGTAGTGACCGGAGAGCAGAGACGCGCGGTATCCTTACCCAACCGCAGTGGCATTAAACAAGCCGTGTCCCCCTAAACAGGGGCCACACAACGAACCCGTCCGGGTGTTCCGCCGAAGGCGAAAAAGGGGATCCATGGCCATCACGAACTGGCATACCCAACACCAGCAGTCTTTGACCGCGGGTCAGCGGGGCGCCGATGCACTTCGCAATGGCATGGGCAGCTGGCCTTTCATCGCGGCCTTCATCATCGCAATGGTTCTCTGGGCGGCTGTTAATTCCATCGTGCTGGTCAACAATTCCTGGGACCCCTACCCCTACATACTGCTAAACCTCTTTTTGTCGATGCTGGCAGGTCTGCAAGGGGCAATACTTCTCATTTCCGCCAAACGACAGGGCGCCATCAGCTCGGCCATGGCCATGGCCAAACATGACTATGACACGAACGTAGCCGCAAAGGTCGAAATTGACCGCCTATCCAGCTCGGCGAACAGCATAGGGAAATGATGACCGAGCTGCGCACCATGCTGCTGCAGATGACCGGTCCGCAGCACACCGGATCGGGCGGTCACGTCAACCCAACGGATTAGCGCTCTGCGCCGGAACTCCGTAGCTTGCGGGATGGGACGCCTTGATGTGCCCGGGGCCGCGTCAATGTGCGTATCCGGACTTACACCTGCCGGCGGAGCACTTCCCATTCGGCCATCAGATGGGGCAACCGTATGTCCAGGAACCGGTAAAACCGCGCCATGTCCCGCACCCGCGACGTCGTCGTCGAGGACGGATCGTCCAGGGCGTCGATCGCCCTGTCGGCGAGCCCGGCAAGCGCACCGTACACCCGGCTCTCGCTGGCGGCCGCGGCGTACCAGGGGTCCTCGGGAAGTTCGTAGCGGTCACGGCGGCTGCCCGACTGCGCCACCCGCCTGATGATGCCAATGGTCTGCAGATACCGGACGGCACCGGAGATGCCGGCCGCGCTTACCTCCAGCCGCTGCGCGAGTTCCGAGGCCGTGAGGGCGCCGTCGTCGGACACCATGAGGGACATCAGCACGCGGGCGGGCATCTTCGGGAACCCCGCCGACGCCAGAACGGCCGCTGATTGCTCGACGGCGGCCCGCAGCGCCTGTTCATCTCTTGCCATCTGTTGTGTCCATTTCTCCGGGTTTTCGAGGATCCAGGATCCACTTCCCGGGCTTCACCTCCCAGGGTTGACGCCCCCAACTAGGTAGCAGTTATGGCACTCAAAACGCGTTTTGAGTGCCATAACTGCTACCTAGTTGGGTTTGAGTTCGCGCTGGCGCATAACCGCCACGGCAACGGCCGCGGCGGCAAGGGCGATGACGAGCATCCACGCTCCGTCGCTCCAGTCCGTGCTCCCGCCAACTGGCACCGGCGTATGGGTGAACGGCGAGAGGTTCCGCGCCCACTCCGGCACGCCGAGCAGGGCCCCGAAGAAACCGAGGAAAACGCCGATCCCGACTAATGTCCAGCCCAGGCTGATCGTCAGGCCGGGCAGTAGGACGAAGAGCAGTGCGAGCACGCCCAGATACACCAGCGCAGCCGGCAACTGGGCGACGGCGGCGGCGAATGAATCGCCGACCCGCGCCGGGTCGCCGCCGACGGCGAGCGCGCTCAGGCTGGAAACGACGGCCCCGGAGAAAAGCACCAGCACGATCGCCGCGGTGCCCAGCAGCAGATAATCTCCGAACCAGCGCGTGCGGTCGACCGGCGCGGTCAGAATGAGTTCGGCCGTCCCGGCGGTCTCCTCCTGGCGCATCCGGATAACCGTCTGCGTCGAGCAGGCCGCGGCGAGGACACCCACCAGGGAAAACATGACCGATATGAGCAACTGGTCCACTGATCCGCCGCCGCCTTGGTCCATATCCCGCAGCACCTTGGTCACCGTCGGATCGGCGCTGGCCGCCTGTTCCGCAAGCTTGGACAGCGTGCCGGCGAGCAGTCCGGTGGCGGCCCCGCCGATGCACCAGCCGATGATGGTGGGCAGCTGCAGCCGCCATGCGAGTGTGAGCGGGCCGGAGAGGTCGCCCCTCGCGTTCACCCTGCCCGCCCTGCCGGCCAGGAGGCTCGCCCCGCTGTCACGGTGCGCCTGCAGCAGGAATAGGGCCACCAGGCAGACGGCCGCGAGCGCAGCGCTGAGCAGCAGTGGAGTGAGATTGTTGGACGCGTATGCCCCCGTCTGCTGACCCCAGCCGATGGGCGAGAGCCAGCTTGTCCAAGCCGGCGTCAGATGGATCCCGTCCGCGCCCGGTCGGCCGAGTGCGTCGCCTAAGCCGCGGACGACGTACGCCAGGCCGACGGCGCCGGCTGCGACCGCGTTGGCGCCGCGGGAGGTGCGCATGAACTGGGCGGCCGGCAGCCCGACCCCAAGGAAGCAAACACCCGTCGCCGCAACCGCAGCACCAGTCACGACCGAGCCGTACGCATCGAGCCTGCCGGCGGTGAAGGCGAGGGCAACGACGCCGCCGAGCACCACATTCGCCAGGAAACCGTGGATGAGCGTGGCGACGGTTGGCGTAGTCCTGGCAGCAGGGGTCGCGGCAATCATTTCCGCCCGGCCGGATTCTTCCTCGGCGCGGGAATGCCGGACCGCGAGAAAGGTGCTCATGAACCCGGCCAGCAGCGCAAGGAAGGTAAAGATCTCGAAGAATACGAAGGCATCCAGCCTTCCTCCCTGCGGGGTCCCCCGCAGCATCAGAATCGAGGGATTGGCGATGGCGAGCCGGAGTATGTTCTCCCGGCCGGCATAATCTCCGTACGTCTGCGCGACGGCGGAGGCGGAGACGACGGCGAGGAGCCCGATGCCGGCAATCCAGATGGTCAACTGCCAGCGGTCCCGCCGTGCGCGTTGGCGCAGCAGCACTGACAGCGTGCTCATCGTGCGGTCGCCTTCACGCCGTCTGCGGCCAGCTCTTCACCATAGTGGCGCAGGAAAAGCTCCTCGAGCGAGGGCGGATTCACCGTCAGCCCCTGTACGTCGAGAGTGGCGAGCACCGGCAGCACGGCATTGATCTTGTCGCTGCCGACGGAAAACCTGACCCGGCCCGCCGCCACCGTGAGGTCGTGGCTGGCCGGGATGTGCGCCAGCTGTTCCTGACTGATCCCCTCGGCAGCGAACGAAATTTCGGTGCGTGTCAGATGGCGCAGTTCCGCCAGACTGCCGGACTCGACCGTCCTGCCGGCGCGGATGATGGTTACCCTGCTGCACAGCTGCTCCACTTCGGAGAGAATATGACTGGAAAGGAGGACGGTGGAACCTGCGGCCGCGGCGTGCGCAATCTCCTGGTTGAAGACCGCTTCCATAATGGGGTCCAGCCCACTGGTCGGTTCGTCCAAGATGTACAGCTCAGCAGGCGTGGCGAAAGCGGCGATCAACGCGACCTTCTGCCGGTTCCCCTTCGAATAGGTGCGGCCCTTCTTCGTCGGGTCGAACTGAAACACTTCAGTCAGCCGCGACTTCCTGGCCGCGTAGTATGCCTTGTCAGCGGTTCCGCCGCGCAACCGGCTGATCAGGTCGATGGCCTCGCCGCCGGACAGGTTCGGCCACAGATTGACGTCCCCGGGCACATAGCCGATGCGCCGGTGAAGCTCCACGGCGTCGTTCCACGGGTCCTGCCCGAAGACCGCGGCGGACCCGGAGCTGGACCGCGCCAAGCCGAGCAAGACCCGGATGGTGGTCGATTTGCCGGAGCCGTTCGGCCCGAGAAAACCGTGGACTTCGCCCGCGGAAACTTTCAGATCGAGCCCGTCCAGCGCCTGCACGCGGCCAAAACGCTTGACCAGATTGCGTGTCTTGATGACCGTGTCCATACGTCTCAAGCTACGCTCATTTCACAAACTTGTGAATCTTCCTAAGACGCTGCTCCTGCCCGGACTGGTCGGGCGGCAGCCGGAACGTTCGGGACCGCCGGTCCTGCCTTGACTGGCCGGCAACGGCGGGGCCCGTGGCCGCGCGGCCATCCGGCGGTTATTCATCAGCGACGCTGCGCAGCCGCTGCCTGCACGTCTGCCACGACGCCGTCGTCCAGTGCGGCCCGGACACAGGCCGCCGCCAGCCGCGGCAGCTCATCGACACCGACAAGGCCGGCCAGACCCGCGGCAGCGGCCGGCAGCCCAAGCCGGGTTGCGCCGTCGGCCACCTTTTGATCCAGAAAAGGGGCGAGGTCCGTCCAGACGGCTTGGATTTCACGGCAAAAAATCGCCGCTCCCACGGGCCCAATGCCGGGAAACTCCTGCAGACCCTTGATCAGCCCAGGCGTGCCCTCTGCGGCACTATGGAGCCGCCGCAGATCTCCACGGTATTTCGCCGTCAAAAGCTCAGCTCCGTCCCCCAACATGGTCGCCGTTCGCTCGTCATAGCGGCGGTAATGACCCCGCCCCAGAGCGTCGACACGCTGCTGCCAACTGGCCGCGCTCATCGCCTGTGGCGTCCGGAACCCGGCGGCGAACAGCTCATGCGCCGCGGCGACCGCAACGGAAGCACTAATTCTGGCCGACAACAGAGTGGACAACACCAGCAACTGGTACAACGGCGCCGGCGCATCCTTGACGGTAATCCCCGCTTCCTGCGCATAGGTGCGCCCATAGCGTTTCAGCAGCACGGCGACCGTCCTGTCCTGGGCCTTCGTCATGGAAAATCCTCTCGGTTGCGGATTCTCGTGACTCTACGCCCCGATGGCGGATGGTTGGAGAGGGCGTGGCTAAAGCTGGCCAAGATCGGCGCCTGGCGGTTTGATGGTTGTGCTGTCAGCCGACCAGGCCAATCCGCCGACGGATCAGAATGAGTAGCGGGTTCATCGCCCGGTCTCTGGTCGCCGCCGTGCTTCGAACCACAGCAGCCAGCCCAGCACCGCGAAGGGCAAGCACCAGCTACCGATGGGACGGGCCCAGGGTCCGGCGCCGGAAGTTCGAACGCGAACTCAGGTAAGACCGCCGGAACGTTGGCCCCTGTACCCGGCCCCTGCAGAAACGGAATCGCTGTCCTCCTGGCTGCGGCGGATTGCCGCCAGCTACGGTATGTACTCCTTCGAGCTGCTCGAACACGGCCTCGGTCACCGGGAACTCCGAGACCGCGAGCTGGATCTGGACCCGCCGACGCATCTGCTGGAAGAGCTCGCCAGGTGCACCTGCCTGGACCACCACCGCGTGAGCGCCATGACCACGGCCGGATGAGTGCCATGGCTCTTCGACAGCCTCGTCCCTGCCCTCGGCGCCCATGAAACGTATGTGCAATTGCCGGTAACGGCCAGCTGCCCGGTACACGGGCGCTGGCTCGAACCCTATGAAAGGCATCCGGCTGATTACATTCTGTGGATAAGCCCCGCCCATGACCAGCGTGCCGTTCCGGAGTCGTTGTCCCTCATGGACCGGCGCACCTGGCAGACGATAATGACCGGTTCCGTTGACCTGCCCGGTATCCGGTTCACGCCGGCATCTGGTTCCGGCTGCTGCGGACCCTCCTGGACGAATTCACCACCGCCCAAGGTGGATATTGCCGGCAACTGGACGACGTCCGTCGTGTCCATGGGCAAGCCAGGAACCAAGGTCAGCGACCTCTGCACCGAACTCGGCATCACCTGCCAGACGCTGTACAGGCACGTGTCACCGGTGGGCGGGCTCCGCGCCCACGGCGAAAAGCTGCTGTCGCGATGGATGCCGGGTGTCCCCCTCATCGTAAACGCCGGTGACCGGCAGCTGCCGTCATGTATTGGAGAGGCCCTGCCGGTATCCGAGGTCCGGAACAACGAGGACCGGCCGGGCCCGATGGCTGATCAGGACCGCGCCGACCGATCCGGGTTACTGCCCGCGTCCCATGACAAGACCACGATCTCCCGTCCGGGCGCATGGGGTGCGGTCTCCTAAAACGTGGACAGCGGATGAGCCCACGGCTGGTGCACGGCTGTACTGTTAACTGCTAAGGCGGTGCCTCAGGAATCCCGATATGCCCTTTTGGGGCAGGAGGCCAGTATGAGCGGATTGGTTTTGGCGGAGTCCGGAATATCGGCTCCCGGAATTTACCTCGGGTTGGGAAGTTTCCTGATCCAGTTTGGGAACCTGATCGTCATCGTGCTGATGATTATTCTGTTTGTGGGTGCCTTGTTCCTCCCGTTCCCCCGCGGAAAAGACCGGAAATGACGGCCGACGGCGATCCCGGTACCGGGATTGAAGCGGAGCCACGGTTCTCGACCTGGACGGGTAAAGCCCGGGGCTGGATGCTGCACCGTCTTCCACCCGACAAACTCCTGCCGGAGGATCAGCCCAGCTACGTCGCGTCCTGGATCTATGTGTTTGGCATGGGCGCGATCGCAGCCCTGGTCTACATCATTGTCTCCGGTTGCGTTCTGGCCCTGAACGGCCCAGCTTGGTATCACGTTTCGGGTCTTGGTCATTTCATCAACAGCACTCACCTGTGGAGTGTTGAGTTGTTCTTCATGTTCATGGTGATCCACCTCTGGGGCAAGTACTGGATGGCGGCCTGGCGGGGCGGCCGCGTACTGACCTGGATCACCGGAATGATAGCGTTCGTCGTTTCCATCGTTACGGCGTTCACCGGCTACCTGCTGCAAACCAATTTTGACTCGCAGTGGATTGCCTTCCAGGCCAAGGACGCCCTGAATGCCGTCGGGGTCGGGGCTTGGTTCAACGTCGCCAACCTGGGTCAGATCCTGATGTGGCACATCACCCTTCTTCCCCTGGCGGTGGCAGGCGTCGTCGCCCTGCACGTCCTGCTGGTTCGGATGCACGGCGTGGTGCCCCCGCTGGAGGCAGCCGCAACCGACGCGCAACTCCAGCAGGATCTTCCGGACTCCGCAGCCGGGGAGGGGAAACACCTATGAGCAGGAAACCCGATCCGATGTCCTGGCGCAAGCGGGACGATATTGCCAGCAGGCCGTGGCGTGGCAGGGCGCGAGAATACGACCTGTTCAAGGAACTTACAGTCGGCGTCGTCGTCGTCGGGCTGCTCGTGCTTGGGCTCTCGGCCGTCCTCAGCTCCCCGGACGATCCCAGCGTCACCCTCAAATCGTGGGCGAGCGCAGCGCCGTCGGATTTCGTTGCCACTGCGACCGCGGAACTGGGCGGAACCAGCGATACTGCCGGCTACGGGCCCCCTTACAACACCACAGCGGACGCATCCCAAAAGCTTGGCCCGATAGATCTTCAGACCTTCTCGGGCGTCCGCATTCCTGTCGATACCGCCAACGATTTCGTCATCAACCCGCTGAAGTCACTACCCGCACCGTCGACTGCGGTTTCCGAGTGGGCCGTCGGAACCGACAAACAGCACACGGACTGGACCGCGGCATACAGTGACGCCCTTTCGAAAGCTCCGGATAACGACCCCGCCCAAGTTGGCCGCGGCGACTACGGGCCCGTCCCGGCGCTCACGGGAGCCCTGCTCACCATGGCTCAGCAAGGAGCCCTCGACGGTGTACTTCAGGCAAACGGTTCCTTCTACAGCACCGACTACACTCCCAGTATCCTGTTCCTCGGTGACGGAACTTATTTCCCCGGTCTAGCCGACACCGCTCACCTCACCGGTGACCAGTGGGGCATGATGAACGAAACCGGTAACTATCCAGGCCAGTCCTGGCTCTGGCTATTCTCCTTTCTGTATCAGGTGGAACCCGTCAAATCCTCACCCAACGCAGACATACTCGTCGTCTCCATCATGGTGCTGCTCACCCTCCTGCTGACCTTTGTCCCCTTCATCCCAGGACTGAGGTCACTGCCCCGCCGCATACCAATACACCGGCTGATCTGGAAGGACTACTACCGGCGGCGATAACCCGCCGATGAAGGGAAGCACCCGCGGACGGCTCTGGCCACCGGAGGAAAGGCACCCAAAGCCAGCCACACCACCCTCGAATCCGAGCTACTCAAACATCTCGAACTCATCCAGCACCACGGCAAAGACCGGGTCGCACAACTATGCGACCCCGCCGGTTACCTCGGCAACGCCGGTGACATGACCCAATACGTTATCTCCGCCAGAACCCGCTAAGAGTCCCAGACGACGTATTCACAGCCCCCGGAAGCAAGAGGAAGCGGCGCTGCGGATGAGCTACTGCGACACGCAGCCGCTAGCGCCGCTGGTCGCGGCGCCACGGTAGTCCGGTGGGTCTCCGCCGCCGCCGAGAACACAACTGCCCGGCGTGTGTACGATGCCAAGGCAGTAGCAGCACCGTCGGTGACATACATACGGACACGGAATCGAGGTGCAGACGACTTCTGACATTTTTGTGCAGACGACTTCGAAAAATGACACAATCGGGCGATCGCCGAGCGCCTGTTCCTTTCCGAGCGCACTGTCGAGAATCATGCGGCCAACACTTTGCACAAGCTGGGCTTCGGATCGCGGTCGGCGATTGCCCTCTGGTATCTAACCGATGGTGAGGCCGGTTAGCTCATACAGCGCGTGCCGGCGGATCGCTAGTCGCCCCGGGGGAGAAGTTCGGCGGAGATCTGCCGGGCGGCGGCGAGGATTTCGTCTTCGCTCGCATTCAGGTCTCCGGCAGCCATCCCCACCATGTTGATCACGACCAGCGACAACCGGGCCCGCAGTTGGTCCGCCACGCTGGCATTCGGCGGGGTAAGAATCTCGAACAGTCGTTTCAGCTGAGCCGACATCCCCGATTTGTCAGGGGAAATCTCCCGCATGGCCACGTGATTGGCACTGATGAAACGAAACATCCGCAATCCCTGGTCCTGCATGATGTCGGCCCATCTGGACAGCACTTCCCGCCGCAGTACGGGACCTGGTTCCTGCTCCTCGGCCCACTGAATCAGTTCTGAGGTCTGGGCGAGCATCGTCTCAATCAGGGCGCGGACAATGTCTTCCTTGCTGGCGAAGTGGTAGTACAAGGCAGCCTTGGTGATATTGAGCTGCTCGGCGATCTCTCGCATTGACGTTGCCTCATAGCCGTGTTCGGCAAATAGCCGGAGCGCCACCGTTTGTATTTGTGCTCGGGTGCCCCCCGCTTTGCGTGTTGCCGCCCCGCCCATCATGTCCCTCGCACTTTCCTTGGTCTGGCCCGTCCGCTTGCTAACTGACCGGCCGGTAAGTACTATACTAACCGAGCGGTAAGGCAAATATGATTCTAGTCCCGAGGACTACGGAAACCGAACCGGAATGTCCCTCTCCGCCGCACGTTGCGGAGGACGCCCACCGCAACGGCGACAACTTAAATTCAGGAGAAAGAACCCGATGACCGAGTTACCGACTGTTGCGCCATCCGTGGCAGCAGCGAATAAACGCAACATCCTGCTCGTCTTTGCCGGGCTGATGGTGACGATGCTGCTGGCATCATTGGACCAGACAATCTTCAGCACTGCCCTGCCCACCATCGTCGGCGAGCTGAACGGCGTTGACCACATGCTGTGGGTCACGACGGCCTACATCCTGGCGTCGACGATCATGCTGCCGATTTACGGCAAGCTCGGGGATCTCATCGGACGCAAGGGCTTATTCCTCGGGGCCATCGCCCTCTTCATCATCGGTTCAATCGTCGGCGGTCTGTCCCAGGATATGACCTGGCTCATCATCGGGCGCAGCGTCCAGGGCCTCGGTGGCGGCGGTCTGATGATCCTCTCCCAAGCCATCATCGCCGACGTCGTGCCGGCCCGCGAACGCGGCAAGTACATGGGCATCATGGGCGGCGTCTTTGCCCTCTCCTCCGTCGCCGGACCGCTGCTCGGTGGTTGGTTCACCGAAGGAATCGGCTGGCGCTGGGCCTTCTGGATGAACATTCCGCTGGGCCTTCTTGCCATCGCTTCCGCGATGTTCTTCCTCCGCTTGCCCGAGGTTGCGAAGGGGAAGCCGCGCCTGGACGTTGGCGGCATGATGCTTCTGGCGATCGCGTCGACCTGCCTCGTGCTGGTCACCACCTGGGGCGGAACAACCTATGACTGGAATTCTCCGGTCATCATCGCGTTGATCGTCGGCACCGTTGTCACAGCCGTGGCCTTTGTGCTGTTGGAGCGGCGCGCCGCCGAGCCGATCATGCCGCTGCACCTTTTCAAGGACCGCAACTTCAACCTCACCACCGGGGCCGGCCTGATCATCGGAATCGCAATGTTCGGTGCCCTGGCCTACCTGCCGACCTACCTGCAGATGGTGACAGGAGCCAATGCCACCGAGGCCGGTTTCCTGATGATCCCCCTGATGGCGGCGCTGCTGGTCACCTCCATCATCTCCGGGCAACTGGTGAGTAAGACGGGTCGCTATAAGTGGCTGCCGCTGGTGGGTACGTTCATTGTCGCGGTTGCCCTTGTTCTGCTCTCCACGATGACCTCGACGCTGGCCTTGTGGGTGCTCTGCAGCTACCTGGCCGTGATGGGCGTCGGCCTCGGCATGAGCATGCAGATCCTTATCCTCATCGTGCAGAACTCGTTCCCGATCTCCCAGGTCGGTACGGCAACCGCGTCCAACAACTACTTCCGGCAGATCGGCGCCTCGCTGGGATCCGCCGTTGTCGGAAGCCTCTTCGTTGCCAAGCTGACGCAGCTGCTCAGCGACCGCATGCCCGGTGCGGCGTCCGGTGCGGCAAGCGCCAGCAACTCCTTGACGCCGGCTATTGTCAGGGACCTGCCCGCGGCGGTCCGGGACGTAATTGTCGGCGCGTACAACGATGCGTTGACCCCGGTGTTCCTCTATATGGTCCCGCTCGTTCTCATCGCCGTCGTCCTGCTGTGTTTCGTCAAGGAAATCCCGTTGGCCACCACGATCGAACGTGACATCCTGCCGGAATCGCTGGAAATTGACGGGATGACCAACAACCGCCTGGACGACCCGGCCGAACGGGGTGCGGGACCGGAGGCACTCTCCGGCAGCCACGGCCGCTGAACGGCCTGGCCGGAAGGAACGGACGGGATATTACGCGACCGTGCCGGGGGCGCCTGATCCCCATGCCGACCCGACGTCAGCCCGGCTCATCGCCCGGGCGCGGAGCCGGTGTTCACGCGCTCCCGTCGTCGGTCGGCGCAGCGGCGCATGCCTCTCGCCACAATTCGGCCATGATCTGTTCGGCCGGCTCGGCTCGGCAGGCGGCGAATCCCACGCCCGCCCAGAGCGCCAGGCCGTCCGCGTCCCCTACCGCCGCCGCGGCCGCACGAAGGGGACGTGTCAACTGGTTGACCTCGGGATACGCCGCGGGCGCCTGGCCATCGTGCGCTCGGATGAAGCGGTTGGTGAGTCCGCGGGCAAAGCGGCCGGAGAAAGCCCGGGTCAGCGTGGTACCGGTGTACCGTCCGGAGACGAGAGCGTCCTTGTGGGTTTGCTGGGCCCCGGACTCGGGGCTGCGCAGCAGCAGGGTGCCTAGCTGGACGGCCGCCGCCCCCTGTCCCAGCAGTCCGGTGATGTTCGCCGCGGACCGCACACCGCCGGCGGCAATCAGCGGCAAGGTGGTGAGCCGGCGGAGGTCCGTCAGCAGGGCGCCAAGACTGTCGCTGCCCGGCGATTTCTCCGCTGTGTGGGTGCCCCGGTGCCCGCCGCCATCGGGGCCCTGGACGCAGAGGCTGTCCGCCCCGCAACGCACCGCGGCGCGGGCCTCGGCAGCGTCCGTCACCGTCACCGTCACGTGCATCCCCACTCGGTGCAGGCGTTCGACGACATCCGGTTCCGGGGTGCCAAAGGTGAAACTGACCAGGGGTAGCGGGTGCGCGACGACGTAATCGACTTTCGCGGCATAGGCATCGGTGTCCGACGGATCAGGCTCCGGCAGGGAGACGCCGTACCGGTCCGCTTCCTCCTGCAGGATGCGGCGGTAGCCGGCCACGAGCGCGGCCCGATCCAATGAGGAACCGTTGCCAACCGGCCCTGGCGGCGCCGGGACGAAGAGGTTGATTCCTAGCCGGTTGTCCGATAGCCCACGGGTAATTTCGAGCTCCTCTGCCATCGCGGGGACCGTTTTGTAGCCCGCGGCGAGGATGCCGAGGCCCCCCGCCGCGGCGGCCGCTGCAACGAGCCCGGGAGTCGATGGCCCGCCGGCCATGGGGGCGGCGATCAGAGGCATCCGCAGATCGGAGTACATAAACATATGACTTCCTTACGTCGTGGTTTCGGACGGACGAGCACCCTTAGAGCAGGGCCGCCAACCCCAGCCCTCCAGCCCCTGCTGCCACGGCCAGCGCCATTGTGCCCAGTCCGTTGACGACGGCGAACCAGATGCGGCCGCCCTGGATCAGCCGCACGGTCTCGAAGCTGGCGGTGCTGAATGTCGTGTATCCGCCCAGGAATCCGGTGCCGGCGATGAGCTGAAAATCCGTTGGCGCCTGATGGCCCAGGACCAGTCCGGCCACAAGGCCCAGGGCCAGCGAACCGGTCAGATTGATGGCGATGGTGCCCAGCGGAATGGCGGTACGGAAGCGGGAGCGGATCAGTCCGTCCAGCAGGAACCGGGTGCCGGCGCCGAGGCCCCCGGCGAGGGCAAGCAGCACGACCGTCACGCCGGACCGCCGCCCGCGCTCCGGTGCAACAGCGCGCCGGCCCAGATTCCGGCGGTCGTGGCCGCCAGCCCGCCGACCAGGCTCAGGCCCAGATAGAGAGCCGCACCGGAGATCCTGCCGTTGGAGAGCAGCACATTGGCATCCAGGACCAGAGAACTGTAGGTGGTGAAGGCGCCCATGCATCCGGTGCCCACCAGCAGCCGGATGATCCGCAGCGCGCCCTGGTCCGGTCCGCGCCGCACCAGGTTTTCCAGCAGCAGTCCCAGCAATAAGGCACCGCAAAGGTTGATCAGCAGCGTCGGCAGCGGCCACCCCGCCGGCGCCGGAAGCACGGTCCCCAGACCGTACCGTGCCAGTGTCCCACCGATCCCGCCGGCAATTACCAGCAGAATATGGCCAAGGTGCAGATGAACCGGGCGCGCAGGACGCGCCGCAACGGCCTCCGGATCCTCAATCCAAGGCTGCAGCGCCGGAGGCGTATGCGCCGGTTCCGTCACCGCTCTCGCCTCGCCCCGCCGGGCGCCAGCGGAACCACCAGCACCGGGCAATGCTGGCGGTGCGTCAAATGTACGGCCACGGACCCGGTCAGGAGGTCCTCCAGTCGCGCGCCGATGCCGTGCTCCCGGGTGCCGACGACGATCATGGTTGCCTGCAGACTGGCTGCCAGCACGCCCAGTGCCCGTGCCGGGTCCCCGGAAAGCAGCTGCAGTGACCACACGACCGGGCTGGACGCCAGCACCTGGCCCAGGCGATCGGTCAACTCCGCCGGAATTTCCACGCCGCCGTCGTCAATAGTGTCTGGATCGATGGGCCTGACACCGGCCGGTGCTCCCCCGCGGCCGGTCACGGGGTAGGAGGCCACATCCACGTAAGCGCAGACCAATTCAACACCGAGCCGGACGGCAAGTGCCGCAGCGTTAAGGATGACGGCGGCCGGCTGGCCGGGCATCATGCCCACCAATACCGGCCCGGCCCCTCCGGTGACACCCGACGTGTCGGACAGCTCTGCGGACCGATGGGCCCAATGATGGCGGGGCTGTTGGTCGCTCACACCCACGACTCACCCACCTCTGTTGATCAAGGCAGGAACCATCAGCCAACCGGCGGTTCGAACCGGGCACGCCGGCTCCGGCGGGATCCATCACCGGATCACGACTTTACCGCCAAGCCCCAGCCTGCGCCAGCGCCGGATTTGCGCTGTCAGCGCCAGCGCCGGATTTGCGCTGCTGGCGGTGGACGGAGCCCTGCCCGTAGGCATGTTCCCGGCAGCACCGGTGGACGGAGCCCTGCCCGTAGGCATGTTCCCGGCAGCACAAGACAGGACTACGCTGGCGCCATGACGGAAATTCCAGACCCCCGCGCCCCGGACGGCAGCGAACAGGAACCCAGCGAGAACGCCCGGGCCCGGGATTCGCCCGCCGTCGACTTCTCCCGATCGATTGATCCGGACATCGTGGAACCTGACGAGTATGCAGCGCCCGACAGCTAAGAGCGGGACCCCGACAGCCGATAGAAGTCCGGGGGTCGACACCCCGCGGGCATCCATCCGCAACTGGATAGCTGGGCGAAAAAAATATAGCAAGTACCCTTGCCAATTAGGGGTGCTGCCGGTTTAAGCTAGGAACTGGCAGGTTCTCTACGGAACCTTTCGCTGCAGCAAGCCATCGGGAGAATTCATGCTGGACTTCCTCACATCCAGGCCGGTGACGGCATGGCGCGCCTTCTCGGGGCCAGTGTTTCGGATGCCCGTGTTCTTGAGGTACGCGCTCGTCAGCTCCGCTGCCCTTCCCGCGTCGAGCGCGGCAGGCGTCGTCGTCGTCCTTCATCCACTGGATTGCCAGCAGCACCGGCAAGGCGGCCGGAAATACCCGAACGTTCCCACCGGGACGCCCATGGGCGTCCCCGGCCGCGGACGGGGGCCGGATCTGTTGCGCACAATTCATCAGCACCATCAATGGAAAGCGAGAACATCATGATCAGCACAGAAAATCTCACCGGCCTGGCCGAAAGCGGCGGAGACGTCCTCACCTCGAACGGGGACAAAATTGGATCCATCGGGCAAATCTATGTCGACGACGAAACAGGACAGCCGAACTGGGTCACCGCCAAGACCGGGCTCTTCGGCACTTCCGAATCCTTTGTGCCGCTGGACGACGCCTCTGCCCGGGGAAACGACATTGTGGTGCCGTACAGCAAGGACAAGGTCAAGGATGCTCCCCGGGTCGATCCCGACGGACACCTGTCCGAGGAAGAGCAGGACGAGCTGTACAGATATTACGAGCTGGCAGCCGGCGGATCGGGTTACGTCGAGGGGACCGGGACCGGCGCCGCTGGACGTGACACATCCGGTCCTAGTACGGACGACGCCATGACCCGATCCGAGGAGCAGCTTCGGGTCGGCACGGAACAACGGGAGACCGGCCGCGCCAGGCTCCGCAAGTACATCGTCACCGAAAACGTCACCAAAACCGTGCCCGTCAGCCGTGAAGAGGTCAGGATCGAGAGGGAGCCCATAACCGAGGCCAACCGCGGCGATGCTCTAGGCGGACCCGACCTTACCGAAGACGAGCATCAGGTCACGTTGCACGAGGAGCGTCCGGTGGTGGAGAAGGAAACGGTCCCCGTCGAACGCGTCCGTCTGGGCACCGAAACCGTCTCCGGCGAAGAGACCGTCAATGAGGAAGTCCGCAAGGAAAAGATCGAGACTGAAGGTGTCGATGATGCGGACTCGGGCGGCCGGAACCGGCCGTGAGCAGCAGCATCAATGACGGGGACGAGGCCCCGGACCGCTCCCGCGGTCCGGGGCCGCGGAACCGTCCGTCAGAGGCGGACCGGTCCCAGGCCCGTGGCACCGGCCGGGATGACCGCACCGGCCGGGATGACCGCACGGGCCGGGGCGATCGGCTCGGACGGGACGGCGTCGTCGGCCGGAGCGACGCCGTAAGCCGGGAAGGTGCCGTGGCCCGCGAAAAGGAGCGTTATGGCGGGATCAAGGTCGGATCGGCGTTTTTCGGCTGGCTGACGGCAACCGGAACGGCGGTGTTATTGACGGCGTTGGCCGCCGCAGCGGGCACCGCCGTCGGCGTGGCGACGAATTCCGACGCAGCCCAGGCACTCGACAAGGCGTCGAAGAATCCGCAAACCGTCGGGATCGTCGGCATCATCATATTGCTGGTCATCCTATTCGTCGCGTACTACTGCGGCGGCTACGTTGCCGGCCGAATGGCCCGGTTCAACGGCCCAAAGCAGGGACTGATGGTCTGGATCTGGGCGGTGATTGTCGCCGTCTTGGTGGCCATCCTGGGACTCGTTGCAGGAAACCAGTTCAATATCCTGGCCAGCCTCAACAGCTTCCCGCGGATCCCGGTTGACGAAGGGCAGCTCACGGGCGCCGGCATTATCGCGCTGGTGGTCGTCGCCGTCGTCAGCCTTGGTGCCGCCATGCTGGGAGGGCTTGCGGGAATGCATTTTCACCGCAAAGTAGACAAGGCCGGCTTCGCCCCGCTGGAACACTAACCAACATAACCCCAACATAACCGCAAAAACGCACACTACCGCAAGAACCTACCGGCTTTTGGAAAGGACGGCTGGCGCATGAGCACTTACCACCCGGAAAAGGACCCGGCGAACCCGGACAAACCGGGAACGGAACATCCGGCCGCGCAGAAGAATGGAGACCCCGGTGCCTCGGCAAACCCCGATCCGGTCAACGGCCATATCACCGGCCTGGAGCCCGGCGGCGGGGTCCCGCCGGGCGAGACACCGCCGGCGGCAGACCAAATGAGCATGGATCAGGGCCACGACGAATAGAGCGATTCTGCTTCCCCAGGCACACTAGTGCCGCCCTGCCAGCAGCTCCCACCCTGCACGCCGTGTGGGTGGGAGCTGCCGACAGGAACGGGACGCCGTGGTTCACAGCCGTGGACTACATCTGCATGTCAATCAGCTCGAATATCTCCAGGCGGAACCTGCCGTTGCCCTCGGCGAGGAACGGATGGTCCTGGGTGAAGTTCTTGGCAGCTTCGAGGCTCTCCGCCTCGACAATGCTGTATCCCGTCACATCAGACGACGGGGCCGCCGTGGAGCCGTCGTCGACGACGGCGGCGCCGTCGGCGAACGGATTTCCGGCGTCCACCAAGGCCGGACCGACGCGGCTCATCCATGCTCCCCAGGCCTCCGTCTGCGCGGCAGACTGCTCCGGGGTGAACTGATCCATGGGTGTGGCCGGACCCTTGTACAGGTAAATGAACTTGCTCATGACATTCCCTTCCGATTGTTTGATTCCAAGGTGGTTGATTCCAAGATGGTCTTGAGTTGCTTCAGGTCCTTCTGCATAGCTAAACGCATCATCAAGGCCAGGAAGGGGGCAAGGATGCGTGAAAACCCCCTCGGCTCCCCTTATTGCGCAGGGTCATCCGTGTTGTGCGGTCATCCAAGGCCGTCCACGTGTAGGTGGTCCGCATCGGAAAAGGACCCTCCGCCGTACGCATCACCAGCTTTTCCCTAGGGACCAGCTCGGTGATGCGGTAAACGTAATCCAGGTCCCGGCCCAGGAATCTGGCTGTGAAGGCAACTTCGGAACCCACCTGCAGCTGTTTCGCCATCCGCCATTGCGCCGAGGCAATGTTCTGGTACCACCGCGGAGCGTTGTCCCGGTCCGCGGCGTAGCCCGCCACCTCGGGGCACGGCCGGTCAATCACGGTTTCGGTCTGGACATCAACCACTGCGCGCTCCGCACGAGGCCGAAACCTGCCGGCCGGTGAAGGCGATCAGGCGGTCCAGGCTGGCGGCGGACTCGTCAACGACGGTGGCCTCGGAGAAGCTACCGCTGGCACGCTGCTGGAGGCTGATGGTGATCCGGGCCAGGCCCAGCACATAGTCGGAGAGCACGGGCGCCACGTCGATGGTCTGACCGGTGGCGACGGCCAGGTCCCAGGCGTGAACCAGGAATTCAATGTTCAGGATGCTGGCCACGATAGTCGCGGGCAGCTCGGCGAAGCCCATCTCGATGGTGCCCTGCAGACCACGGCGGGTGAAGGCTTCCAGCGTGACCTGCGCGGCGTCGGCGATCCGCACCTCCGCCGACGACGGCCTGTTGGCTGCTCCTGCCGATGTCCCGTTTGCCGCGGCCGACGACGGCGCTGCTCCTTCAGCGACAGCGGCGCCGAGGGCGCGTCCAATGCCGGCGACAGAACCGAACAGATGGTCCACCAGTCCCGCAACCGTAAAGTCGCTGCACGGGGTCGGCTTGGACAAATCCGCCTCCGTCAACGAGTGCAGCACCCGCTGCACGATGGCCAGCGCTGCCTCGGCGCTATTGAGTTCGTTGAGCGGGTCGGGTACCGCAGACCACTCGTCCGCGCCGGCGTCGCCGGTGGTTCCGAATGCGACCAGCCGGCCCAGGAAATGGTTCCAGCCCTCGGCATGGTCGGCGGCCTGCTCACCCGTGAGACCGTCATGGACCAGCCTAAGGTTAGTGCCGCCGTCGGCCGCGTCCAGCGTGATCGAGACGGTGGACGCTCCCGGCGGCAGGTCCGCCGAACCCTCCCAGCCCCAGCTGAAGACGATGTGCCGGCCCGGTTCGATCTCCGAGAACGTTCCCGCGGCCGAGTGGCCGGGCACGATGGTCCAGCGGTACTCCCCGGCGACCCGCAGGTCCAGACGCGCACTGACTGTCTTCCAGCGGCGGAGGCGTTCCGGCTGGGTGATGAGCTCGAAGACGGCGTCGGGGTCCAGGGGCAGGAATACGGTCTTATCGAAGGCCATCGGAATCTCCTTGCAGCGTTTGTTGATGGAAGTGGGCCGCATCGTCGACGAGCTGGTCGAGCTCGGTGGTCCAGAACTGGTCGATGACACGCCGGAGCCGACTCATCCCGCCCTCCTCCAGCCGGTAGAGCCTGTTGCGGCCGTCCTTTCTGGCCGTCACCAGGCCTGCCTCCGCCAGCAGCAGCAGGTGCTGCGAGATGGCCGAGCGGCTCACGGGAAACGCAGCGCTCAGCTGGGTCACGGTCTGTTCGCCGCGGGCCAGCAGTTGGAGCAATCGTCGTCTGTTCGGTTCGGCTGCCACCTCCAGCAGGTCAAGCATATGGAATAGGTTAGCAGCCACTAACGCATTCGGCAAGGGCCCGCGACTTATCGTCATTGGCGCTGCGAATGTGCGATGTCTGCGAATGTGCGATGCGATGTCTGCGAATGTGCGATGTATTGATCATTGGGCCGATCGAGTGCACTCTTAATACACCGACTCAGCATCACGCCTCGGCGGCGCCAAGCCGATGCCGCCGGACTCTACCAAGAGGAAAAAGGGAAGATATGGCTGGCTCCCAGGAACAGATTGTGTCCCGCCCAGGACAGATGATCGTCGCGAGGTTGGAGCGCCTCGACGTCTGGTCACTGTCCTACCTGTTCATTGGAATTATCGGGCTGGGCTTCCTGTTCACGTTCTACGACATTTTCGATATCAACGTCTCGTTCATTCAGACCTGTATCGCCCTCAGACCCGGCTGCACCCCGGAGAACGCATTGGATGCGTTGCCGCTGCCCGTGGTGCTTAACCTGGCCGGTTACGTGGTGGGAACACTGATCCTTAGCCCCATTGCGGATAAAATCGGGCGGCGCAACATGCTGCTCATCACCATGCTGATTACCGGCCTGGGCTCGCTCTACAACGCCCTGGCACCCGGGTATGTCAATTTTAACGTCGCCCGCATCATCACCGGAATGGGCATCGGTGCGGATCTGGCCATTGTCAACACGTACATCAATGAGGTTGCCCCGCGACGGGCCAGGGCGAAATTTACGACCATCATCTTCGTCATGTCCTCGTTGGGTGCGCTGCTCGGGATCTGGCTCGGACTGATCCTGACCACGGAGTCTACCGCCTGGCCGCTCGGACTCCCATTCGCGGTGGCCGGGCCCGGCTTCGATAACGGATGGCGCTGGATGTACGGCCTTGGCGCCCTCCTGGCCGTGATCGCCGTCCTGCTGCGGTTCGAGCTGCCCGAATCCCCGCGCTGGCTGGTCGGCCAAAACAGAATGGAGGAAGCGGACAAAGTTGTCCGGCAGATGGAGCTGAGGGCCCAGCGGCACGGGCCGCTGTCCGAGCCCGTCGTCGAGGATGCGGCCCTGAGGATCACGCCGCCCTCAAAGGTGCCGTACCGGGATCTGTTCTCCAGCCCGCTGTACCGGCGCCGACTGTTGCTGCTCTTCCTTATGTGGTTCATCGGCTACATCACCGTCTACGCCTACGCCTCCGGATTCACGAGCGTCCTGACCTCTCTGAAGTACCCGCCGCCCGAGGCGGGCGTGATCGCCGCCGTGGGCACCTTCGGGTTCGTGGCGGAGGCAGTCATCATGTCATTTTACGTGGAACGGCTCGAACGCCGGTACTGGCTGCCCATTGCTGCGGTGGTGACCCTGATCGGGGCATTCCTCATCGCGCTGGCCGGGGCAAGCATTGTGGTCTCGTTCGTTGGGGCGATACTGATTTTCGCCGGCTTCAACCTGTGGGTGTCACCCACTTACGCGTTGACCGCTGAAAGCTTCCCGACCCGGGCACGGACCACGGGCTTCGCTCTGGTGGACGGAGCGGGCCACATCGGCGGCGGAATCGGCGTCCTGGTCATAGCCCCATTTCTGCCGCATATGTCCATTCTTGCGGCGTTGCTGTTGATTTCCGTGTTCCTGGTTATCGCCGCCATCCTTGTTCAGTTCACTCCTCATACCCGGAACCGTCCGCTGGACCAAATTTCGCCATAGCCCCAGTGCTGACACCGACGCACCCGGCAGGGACTGAATTTAACCACCCAGTGATTCGGCACCGACCTCTTTGGGCACCACATCCATTCGCTAGGCCCCGACCTTCGTGATGCCCAACTGGGCCGTCGAGGCTCGGCGTTTTGAACGCTGATCTTCAGCCAGTTCGCCAGCTTCCTGGGCAAAGCCGCCGAGCGTTTGGACGCCGCCGGCATCGAATACTCCTATCTGGACGGCAAGTATCTGGACGGCAGGATGCGGCGCCGCGGCCAGGTGATCGAGGACTTCAAATCCAGCACGCAGGTGTTCCTGAGCAGCGTCAAGGCCGGCGGCTTCGGGCTAAACCTGACCGAGGCGGACCTCAGGATGTCCGCGGCCTGCTCGACAGCTGATGGCCCAGAATGTCCGTGTGGCCTGTTCGACAGCTGAAGCCCGAGTTCCAGCCTTTGTCGCAGACTTCTTTGTGCATATACTGCCGTTTATCCGTCCTGAACGGACGGAGCATCCGTCCCGCGGGCCGGATGCGTTTATCGGCAGAGGAGGCACGATCGTGCTGCTTTTGGACCAAATCGAGATGGACACTCTCACGCTTGCGCTCGAATTCAATTCCGACTTCGGGACCTCCTGGTGGCTTGACCCCGAGACCGGCGAAATTCTCTTGTACCCCGAGGACGGTGCGGCAGAGGCCGACGAATCCGCGGCCGACCTTGACGAGCGCGGGACCATCAAGATTGAGGCCGTCAGCTCACGGGAAGGGTACCAGTACATGGAAACGTTCATTTCGGGCCTTGACGACGGACGCGCCAAGGACCGCCTGTGGCAAGCGATCAACGGCAGCCGGCCCTTCCGGCACTTCAAGGACACGCTGATGGATTTCCCGGCGCTGAGCGAGCAGTGGTACGCCTTCCATGACGAGGCGGTGCGGCGTTACGCCATCGAGTGGCTCGTCGACGTGGGCGCCGTGGACAAATCCGAGGCGGAGAAGGCTCTCAAGGAGTGAGTTTGCCGCAGACTAACCAGCATGGAAGCTCCTGAACGACCCGGAGGCGGGAGAGATTGACGACGCCACGTCCTCCACCTTCCCCGGTGGCCCCTCTGACCTCAACCATGCCAGTAGTTCCGCTGCCGCGGATTGCGGTCCTTCGGCAATAATCTCCACGGATCCGTCGTTCCGGTTCGTGGCCGTACCTGTCAATTCCAGCTCCTCGGCCCGCCTGGCCGTCAGGTACCGGAAACCGACTCCCTGCACCACGCCGCTGACCCGGACTGTCAGACGGACTTCGTCTGGCCGGGATGTGGCATCTCGTTTTCCCATGCTCTTAACTTAGTCTCCCGGCTGCAGCACTACTCACCCGATTGCGGCCGCCGAAACGGAGTACCGACTCACCCTGTGGTGCCTCATGTCAAGGTGCTCGCGAAACGAGTAGTGCGTACCTCATCTAATGTGGGAAGACCTCCGGCTGGTTGCGTTGCACGATGCGCCCAAGACACTCAGAGCCCCTGCCCTGCCGAAAAAGCCCATCGAATACCTGCAGGAGCATGAAACACAGCCATCCTTGCGGCGTTCGACGGCGCAAGCGTGAAGTCGCGGCGCAACCGCATGCTTCTGATACTCCTCTATAACACCGGCGCCCGCGTCAGTGAGCTCATTGCGCTCACCCTCGGGGACCTCAAACTGGCACGGCCGGCGCACCTGAGCCTCCATTTCGGAGAACCCACCAAGCTCTCGGAAGACAGCCCCTCGGCAATCCTCAAGAAGGAGGGCGACCTCGCCCGGGAATCCTGTCCTTCGATCCGGATCAAGCTGCATTGCCGCATGATCCGCAAGACCAAGGCCATGGACCTCTACAAGCAGGGGATCCCACTACCGATCATCATGCAATTGCTCGGCCATGAAAGTATGAGCACCACCTCAGCCTTCTACGCCTTCGCCACCTTGGAGATGATGAAAGAAGCCATGAACGCCGCAACGCCCGGAATCAGCCACGCTAACACCGAGTGGCTCAGCGAAGAGAAACTTCAAATCCTCTACACCCTCCGGTAACCCGGAAATGCTAAGCCGAGGAAAGAATCCCTATTCCCTGCATGGCATGGCCCCGCAGCAAGATTCCTCAGCTTAGCGTTTTTCTCGGCATAATCCGAGTGCAGGTGATCGATCGGGTACGGGACCTGGTTATGGATCTCGGCCAGGGCTTGGGCGACCCATTTGGCGGACTTGTTCTTGATGGCCTGGTTCACGGTCCAGCCGGTGAATGGATCGGTGACGGTGAGTGTGAACGCGTACCGGCCCTTGGCCGTGTTCCCGCAGTGGGCGACGGTGTCGATGTCCACCAGCCCTGGTTGCCGGTCGATCACCGGGATCTTAGGTCATGATCGGAAATCTGCTCGGTGTGCCGGTTCTTCCGGGACCGGGTGGTGGACTTCCCGTCCGGGTACAGCTTGAGCTTGTACGGGGCCAGCAAACGGTCGATGGTGGCCGGGCTCATGGCCAGCAGCTGCTCCTTCACTGCCGGGCCGTAGCAGGACCGCACCTGACCGAAGGACCCGGTGCCCGCATAGGCATCCATGTTCGCCAAAGTAGCCGCCATGGCCGGGGCCAGGTACTTCCCGCAGGGCTGCCCGGCGATCACCCAGACCCGCTGCAGCACCAGTACCGTGTCATAGCCGGCGCTGCGCGGACGGGGCTTTCGCTGCACTGTCCCAGCCGGGCCCCGCCGGGTGAGCGCGTTGGACAGTTGGCGGCGGGCACTGGCCCGGGGCCAGCCAACCGCGGCCACCAACCGGTCCAAGATCTCGCCCCGACCCTTCTTTGAAGCCCGGAAATACTCCGCAGCTTCCTTCCTCGTGATTTCCCTGCGCGCAGACAACGTCAACCCAAAACCCATCCCTCCAACACACCAAGAGTGCCCGGCCGTGGCCAGAAATTTCGCGAGCATTTTCCACACGAGGCACGCACCCCATTTCGCGAGCACTTTAGATGAGTCTCGTCGTATACTGGACAGCGCCCGAAGCTGAGTCCCAGAATAGGACCTCACGACAGTGGGGGGCCCATGACCGCCAGTGCGGATTCGGTACCCTGGGAGGCGCGCCTGCAGCTTCTCGGGCGCTGGAACCTGTCGGTCGTCGATGGCGACCCGGCGGTACCGGCAGAGACCACCCAAAAGCTGATGGCGCTCTTGGCCCTGCGGGGTACCCTGTCCAGATCACAAATCTGGGGAACATTGTGGCCTGATGCCACCACCGTCCACGCCTCCGGCCGGCTCCGGACCGCGATGTGGAGACTCGCCGGTGGCCGATTGCTTTTGCTCAACGAGGATCATGGACAGCTGAATCTGCCGCACGGTGTACGCGTGGATGTATGGGATTTGTACAGTGCCGCCGCCGCGTTGGCCCGCGGTGACAACTCCGCCGCGGCTCGCCCCGAGATGGCCCTGTTCAGCGCGGATCTGCTGCCGGACTGGGACGACGATTGGCTTGTCGTTGACCGCGAGCAGATCAGGCAACTGCGGTTGCATTCCCTGGAGTCATTGTCCACGCTGTTGCTGCAGGAACGCCGTTTCGGTGCGGCCGTTGAGGCTGCCTTAGCCGCTGTCAGCGTTGACCCCCTGCGCGAGAGCGCTCACCGGGCCGTTATTTGCGCGCATCTGGCCGAAGGGAACGCTGCCGAGGCGCTGCGCCAGTTCGATATCTGCCGGAGGCTCTATGCGGAGCAGCTGAACGCGGTCCCCAGCCGCGCCCTGTTTTCGTTGGTCTCAGACTTCGCTGGTCTCAGGCCTCACCGCTGGTAGGCCTCAGCAGACCTGACCCGCACCGGTTCGGTCCTTTCGATGAGGCTGCGGATTCTGGCACCCGGCAAAACACCGAGCTCTTGGGCCACCATAGATACATAAGCCTTGTAGATCCGGCGCGCTTCAACGATATTGCCCTCGGCCAGATGGGCTTCCACCAGCGCCCGTTGGGCGCTTTCCCGCAATGGGTCAATGTCGACGGCGTCCATGGCGACTTCCACGGCCTCCGCGTACCGCTCCAAGTGGATCAACTGACGGCAGAGTGCTTCGAGGCCATGGAGCAGGCGCTGGCGGAGGCGTTCGCGCTCAAAGATCACCCAATCGTCGTACCAGCCGGGGAGGAGATCGAGCGCCTCAAGGTTCCATGCGGGTAGCGCCAGGTCCGTGATCTGCGCTGTGCCGCCGATCACGCGGCCTGCCCAATCACGCAGGGCATAGATGTCTATGCTGGTTTCGTCCCGCAATTCGATGAACACCTTGTCCGCCTCCAGAACGACTATGCCAGCTCCCTTTAACCGCCAAAGTGCGGATCTGAGGTTTCCCGACGCGCGGTCATCGGAGACGTAGGGCCACAGCGTTCCGGCCGCGTGACGTCTATCGACGCGCCCTTCATGGAGCGCGACAAAGACAAGAAGCTTTTTGCTGCCTTCCGGCACTGCAATACGCTTCCCTGCCTGGATCACGTAGGGGCCGCCAAGGAGGCAAATCGCGAGTTGATCGAGCCGGGCAGGCTGACTGAGCTGGGTGCTGACCATCGCATCTAGACCCTCCTTATGAGATGAACGGGTAGGAGGACTGTAGTGTGACAAGCGTCACCACAGCGTCACATCGGAATCATTGCCGACTTCGGCGCTGCAGGCCCTGGGAGGCCCTAACCCTCGCGCCCCCCATGCCGGTCATACCAACTCTGACCCCCATTGCGTTCGCGCCCCTCCCGCCGCTCTTCGCGTTCCTCGCGCTCCTCCCGCCGCTCTTCCCGTTCTTCCCGTTCCTCCCGCCGTTCCTCGCGTTCCTCGCGCTCCTCCCGCCGCTCTTCCCGTTCCTCGCGCTCCTCATGCTCCTCGCGTTCCTCCCGGGAATCACGGCCCTCATGCCCTTCCTGATGCCCGTGCCTTTCCCCGTCAGCATCACAGGGCCGTTCGTCAGCACAGAGTTTGTCATAGATGACGATGATTTCGTCGACGGTGTTGGATTGCAGCCTGGCGCAATGATCCTGTTCCGCTTTCCGCCGGCAGTCCCGTACGGCCTTCGTTCCGAGCAGTTTCGAAACCGCCCCGCCGCCGTTGGTCCAACACTTCAGGGCGCAGCACAGGCACTCAACAAATTCATTGACATCGCCAAAGCCGTTCCAGACCCGGTTCACGTCGCGCTCCGCCACCAACGCCTGGGCATAGACCATTTTCAGATCTGTTGTAGCCGGATCCTCAAGCAAGACCGCGTTGATCTTGTCGACGTCGTCCTTGCGGGCCGCCACCCGCAGCTCCAGGGCCGCCGGTTCACCCACGAGAGTCGTGAAGCACTGTTGGGCCGCATCGGTCCGCGCCTGATACTTATCGATCCGCTTTACCAGCTCGTCGTACGGGAGGCCTTGGCAGTCCAGATCAAAGTGGCAGTCGGCCTCTGAACAGCAGCACCCGATCTCCGGCTGACACTTGGTGAGTTGATCCACCACCTGTACAAATGCCTTGTCCAGGTTCCGGACAACCCGTTCCTGTTCAATCTTGCAGCGGATCCGCTCGGTGAGCTGTTTCACGGCATGCTGCAGATCCTGGACCTTGAGCTGGGCATCGTGTCTTTTTTGGCGGTAGTCCTTGCGCGTCAGATCGTAGTCCATCTTGGCCTTGTCCAGCAGAACCGTGAACGGGCCGTTGTACTCCGCTTGTTTGGCGATCCCCATCATCCTGCACTGCAGATCGTCAATGTGTTTCGGGTCGCAGCCGGCATCCTCGGCCGATGCGATTTCGGAACCGTTCTCTGCCGGCTCCTCCATGTCCTTCTCGGTGTTCATCGTCGGTTTCCTTCATCCCGGTCCACTGGTACGTCGCCAGCCGCGTTCCTAAGTTTCCGGCCGCGGTGTCACCGAGCGGTCACGGCGGCGTTCGGCTTATTCCGGGGGCCATCGGTGCGACGGTCCAGTGACGCGGACCGGCAATGCTGGGCCCATGGCTGGATATCAGGCCCTCGCTGCCGCCGGTTTGAGCATCGTGGCATTGCTCAACAGGCGCTTCCACGCGGTGCCCGGGGCGGCTGCCTTGGACGCTTTCCTGGCCAGCACCAATGAGCTCAAGACGATGAAGACCAATTCGGGGCAGCTTGTCCATCAGCCGGCCATTTCCGTGTACTGCTACCGGGTCAGCGTGGACCGCGAGACCCGGGCCGGCTGGTCGGCCGTGGGAAGTATCGACGGGATCCCCCGGCTCCCGCTGCGCATGCACTTTCTCATTGCGGCGTGGGCGCCCAACGTCGAGGATGAATTGCGGTTTCTTGGCTTGGCGGCCCAAACGTTGGAGAGCGAGAGCATCCTCACTGGTCCGCTACTCGATTCGAGCGGGGAGTGGGCGGCCGGCGACGCGGTGCAGATAGTCTCCGATGATCTGACCCTGGACTCCATGAGCGAGGCCTTTCAGGCGCTGAGTACCGATTACCGGTTGTCGCTTCCATACCTCGCGCGCGTGATCTGTATCGAGGGACGGCAGGAGCCCGACGGCGAACGGGTCGCCACAGTCGCGGCGCGCACCAAGGCGGGGATGCCGTGATGATCGACGGCGTGATCGATACCGTAATCGGCAAGGCAACCGTGCTGCACCAGCTGGCGCTGGGCGTCGAGTGCTTCGACGCCATCACCGGGACCTCAATCGCCACAGGGGTCCGGGTTGGCCGCGAGGTGACCGCTCCTAAGCGTCGAATCCATTCCCAGGCGGCATGGCCGTGCTCGGACCTTGACGGGTCCGGGGTGGGTCGGTTCAAGCTCCGGTATGGCCCGCTCGTCCCAGCTGCATTTGTGGTCAGGATCGACGATCCGGACCGGCGCTACGCACCCCGCCGGTTTTCGGTCCACCTTTGGCCGCTCGCCGCCGTCGCAGCTGGGGCCGCGGGGCCGTATATTCCTGTCGCCTCGCGGCTGCTTCGCGTGTGGCTCTGGCCGGGTTCCGCCTATGCATTCCCCCGCGGCAGCACGCTCGTCCGCGGCCGGGTGGGCGACAACGGACTCCCCGTCCGTTGGGCGCGTGTCACGGCGACCGGGCCAAACGGTGCGATCGCAGGACGCGCGCACGCCGACGAACGCGGCGAATTCCTGCTGGTCGTATCCAACCCGGACCAAAATCCACTGCAGGACTCCGTGGCCCTTGACCTGGTGGCCTCGGCGCCGAAATCGCCAAGTCCGGCCGACGGAACCGACCGTTGCTCGGACCTCGTCATCGAGGACGTTCCTCGCTCCTGGGCACCGCCACTCCCGCAGGATCTGGATAACTCAGTGCTCCGGGGCGTCAGTCCGCCGCCCGGTTATGTCCCCTCGCTTCAGCCGGCGCAGCACGAGGTACCCATCGGTACCGGGCTCGTCCTGCACGACGATGTCTCATTCAACCCTTAAGCGTGACCTAGGAGGTCAACATGCCTGAATACCTAACGCCCGGTGTATACCTCGAGGAGACCAGCTTCCGGTCCAAATCCATCGAAGGGGTGGCCACATCCACCTTCGGCATGGCCGGACTCACCCGCTACGGCCCCACCCCGTATGACATCACCGCGCCGGGCTCGGACCCAATGGCGATGACGCCGCAGCCCACGCTGGTCACCAGCTACACGGAGTTTGAGCGCGCCTTCGGCGGCCTCGACGGCGTCGGCCTGGCGACCGACCAGCGAAATTACTTGGCCTTTGCCGCCAGGGCGTTCTTCGGCAACGGCGGCCGGCGTCTATACGTGTCCCGCGTGTTTCCTTTCGCGCTGGACGCGAACGAAGCCATTGACCTGACGAAAAACTTCGCCACACTGCCCATCCCCGTCCCGCCCGACGGGCCACCTCCCGTGCCTCCCGCGGGGGCACCGGCAGCAACCTGGCGTACGCGCTGGCCCGGCGCCGCGGGCAACGAGTTCAACATCAGGGTCAGCCTGCAGCGCAGCAAAAATGTCCTCATCGGCTCAACCGCAGGGGCCGCCCCGCCAGGGGCTACCCCAAAACCCGGCGTGCTGCAGGGTCTGGGCTCTGACGCCGTCGTGGAAATGTACGCCGGTGACGCTAAGATTCCCCCCGGGACCGACCCCAAGAGCGGCAATCCGAATCCTCCCGCCGCCGACAGCCTGCGGATCGTCGGCAACGACGGCAAGGGGAACCAGACCCTGATCGACCCCGCAACCGGTGCGTCCACACCCGTCCCCGCTGCCGGCGCGCTGGCCAGCCACCTGACACTCACCGTGACCGTCAGCTGGGGACGCCGGACCGATGTGTACCCGGGACTGGAACTGAACCCGGCGCATCCGCGGTCCATCGCAAATATTCTGCAGGCGGCCGACCCCAACGACGAAGCCTGCCTGGTCTGGCTGGACATCCCCGGCAGTCCGGCGGCGGGACCAGGACCAGCGCCGGTGTCCGATCAACTGACTCCCCTGCTGACGGCCCTGCTGACGCTGAGCCAGCCGAAATATCTCACCGGCGGCACGGAAGGAGCTGCCCTGAGCCCGGACGCCATCAAGGGCGAAAAAGCCGACCCGGATAACGTGAACAAGGCCGCCACCGGCCTTGAAGCCCTGCTGGAAGTGGAAGATATTGCCATCGTCGCCTCGCCCAACGCCATCGGCTTTTCGACCGAGGCCGAGCGCAAGACGGCGGTGGATGACCTCATCGCGCACTGCGAAGCGCCGCACGCCTACCGGATCGGCATCATCGATCCGCCGGCAAACGCGTCGCTGTCGGAGGTGCGCACCTTCCGTTCCCAATTCGATTCCACCTACGCGGCCCTGTACTACCCCTGGGTGGAGATCGTGGATCCGACGGTCAGGGTCGATCCCAGTGCGGCACCGGCACGACTGGACCTGCCGCCGTCGGGCTTCACCGCGGGCATCTACGCCCGCAACGACGTGCAGCGCGGCGTCCACAAGGCGCCCGCCAATGAGGTGATCCTGGGGATCACCAAGTTCGTCCAGAACGTCACCTATGACCGGCAGGCCGTGCTGAATCCCGAGGGCATCAACGCGCTGCGGTTCTTCGAGGGCCGCGCCAACCGGGTCTGGGGGGCGCGGACCATCAGCTCCGACCCGGAGTGGAAGTACGTCAACGTGCGCCGGCTGTTCGTCTACCTGGAGCATTCCATCGATAAGTCCACCCAGTGGGCGGTCTTCGAGCCGAACAACGAACGGCTCTGGGCATCGATCCGGCAGTCCATCGAGGATTTCCTCCTGGTGGTCTGGCGTACCGGCGCGCTAATGGGCACCAAACCGGAGGAAGCGTTCTTTGTGCGCTGCGACCGGACGACCATGGCGCAGAACGACCTGGACAACGGCCGGCTGATCTGCCTCATCGGGGTGGCCCCAACCTATCCCGCAGAATTCGTGATCTTCCGTATCGGTCAGTGGACCGCTGACGCCCAGCAGGCTTGAGGTGAAATGAATCATGGCAATTCGAAATAATCCGTATGGAGCGTTCAACTTCATGGTCAAGCTCGGTGATGCCGGCGGTGAGGAACTGATTGCCGGCGGGTTCTCCGATGTGAGCGGCCTCGGCAACGAAATCAAGTACTCCGAATACCGCAACGGCAATGATGCGGACAACCACGTCCGCAAGGTTCCCAATGTCAACAGTGTCGATGATGTGACCCTCAAGCGCGGAGTGATCGGCGATCTGCGCCTGTTCAGCTGGCTTCAGGCCACCAGCAGGGGTGAAATCCAGCACCGGACTGTCACCATCACGCTGCTGGACGAGCGCCGCACCGCCGTCTGCAGCTGGATCCTGCGCGATGCGCAGCCCAAGAAATGGGTGGGCCCCAGCCTGACCGGCAAGGGAGGCGGTGAGGTAGCCATGGAGGAGCTGCATCTGGTCGCCGAAAGCATTGACTACCAGTCCACATGACCGCCGGACTGCAGCTGGGCCGCCCGGGCATATACCCGTTCGGTGACAGCAACAGCCGCCCGGAGTCGGGCTTCGAACCGGTGCGCCTGGACGAGACCGGCTTCGTGGGCGTCGCCCTCCGAGGTCCCGTGGACAGGCCCATCATGGTGGCGAGCTGGTCTGACTATGTCCGAAACTTCGGCGCCTTCGAACGGGAGCCACAGGCGCCGGACCGGCTGCTGCCCTATGCCGTGCAGGCCTTCTTCGCCCAGGGCGGGGAGCGTGCATGGGTGCTGCGCGTCGCTCCCCCGCCGGATTGGACGGGCGATGACGCCGAAGCGGCGACGGCACGGTTCCGGATCGGCGCGGGAACATCCGACGCAAGCGGGTTGAACTCGGCCGCCCCCTGGCTGACCGCCGCCAGTGAAGGAACATGGGGCACCGGATTGCGGGTCCGCCTCGGCTTCGAGGTGCTGCAGTCCTTTGACGGAAGCCTTGACGACGACGGCGGAATCAAGCTTCCAGCGGGAGCAGTCCTGGCGCCGTGGTCCCTGCTGCGGTTGCTGCCGCTGGACCCGCCGGGTCTCCCCCGTCTGGGCTGGGTGGCCGGCGAACGCCGGACCGACCCGCGCGCCGGCGGGCGGTCCGCCGTGCTGGAGACCCCGATGCCTGTTCCCGCCGTTGGGTTTCTTCGAGTGGACGTGGTCACGGCCGTGCTGGAGGCCGCTGAATCGGGTGCCGCCCAGCGCGAACGGCTCAGCGGGATGGGCCTGCGACCGGGGCACCCCCGGTTTCTTCCGGACGTCCTTGTCAGCGAGTCAGTGCTCCTGCGGGCCACGGGTGACTGGGGCCGGGCCGAGCCGCTGCCGGATCCGCGGCTTGACGACGTCCCGGTGCTGCCGGTTCATCCGGGTAAGGACCGCAGCCCGGGGATAGATTTTCACAGCTTCTACGACGACGGGCCGGCGGACCAGGATCCGCTCGATGAAGCGTGCCATCGGGGTGTGGACGCTTTGGGCCGCGAATCCCGCATCGGCCTGCTGTGCGTGCCTGACCTGTACTGGCGCGCGGCTCCGGCTGCCGAGGTGCCGGCGCCCGCTCCGGTCCGGCACGCCGCCTCCTGCTGCTGCGGCTGCCTGGACCCGCGCGGGACCCCGGGCACCTGCGGCTGCCAGGCTTCCTGTGGTTGCCGGGCCCGCGGCGGCTGCCGGGATACAGTGCGGCAGGACCCCGACTACGCCCCCGCCGCCGACGTGCCGCCGGCCCTTGACGCCCGCGACCCCGGGGACCTGGCCGAGATCGTCCGGCGGCAGCTGCGCCTGGTGGAGGTGGCGGAGCTGCGGCACCGCTTCGTGGCGTTGCTGGACGTACCGGCGGGGTTGTCGCAGCGCCAGATCCATGACTGGCGCACCGGGTTCGGCGGCAGCTACGCAGCCGCCTACTTTCCCTGGCTCGGCGTGCCCCGCATCGGGCCGGGACGGCCCGCCATCGTCCAACTGCCGCCGTCGTCCTTTGCAGCGGGCATCATCGCCGCGCGCGAGCGCCGGCTCGGCCTCTCCTGGGGGCCGGCCAATGCCCTGGCGGTCGGCGCCGTGCTCAGCGCCGACGTCGTCAGCGATGCCACGCACGACGCGCTGCATCTGCAGGGCATCAACGTCTACCGCCAGGACCGGGACGGCATCCGGCTCAGCGCCGCCCGCACCCTGTCCACCGATCCGGAATACGTCCAGCTCAGCGTCCGCCGGCTGATGACCATGCTGGCCCTTACCTTGGAACGCCAGGCGCAGTGGCTGGTCTTCGAACCCAACACGCCTCAGCTCCGGACCACGCTGACCCGGATGCTGACGGCGTTCCTCCGGGACCAGCACCGGCGCGGGGCGTTTGCCGGCGGCACCGAGGCCGAGTCCTTCTTTGTGCAGTGCGACGACGGCCTCAACCCGCCGCAGTCTCAGGGCCTGGGGCGGCTGGTCGCCGAAGTCGGCGTGGCCCCCGCGTTCCCGTTGGAGTATCTAGTACTGCGGATTTCGCAGGACGTGGACGGCTCGGTGCTCGTGGCCGGCCCGGGGCAGGAGGGCGGCAATGCCTGAGCTGCTTCAGACCTTCAGGTTCCACGTAACGCTAACGCCCAGCGCGCCGGGTACGAAAGTTCCGGCCATCTGCGTGGACGGTGGCTTCGCCGAATGCAGCGGGCTGGTGCTGGAGGCGGACGTGCGCGAATATCTGGAAGGCGGCCGGAACGACGGCGTGATCCGTCGGGTGGGGCGCGTCAAGCTTTCGCCGCTGGTCCTCAAGCGCGGCATGCTCGCCGGCGGCAGCGGAGAGGTCAACAACGAGTTGTGGCACTGGCTGACGTCCATGGTCAGTGGTGCCCTGCCGGTGGCCCGCTATGACGGCGAAATCAGGGTGGATGATCCGAGCGGCAACCAATCGTTGGCCCGTTGGATCTTCGAACGGGGCCTGCCGCTGAAGGTCGCGGGGCCCACGCTGAACGCCAAGACCGGCGAGATAGCCGTGGAGGAACTTCAGATTGCCCATCAGGGCCTGCGGCTGGGACTGACGCCGTGAGCGCCCAGCTGTCCAAGGCAAGCCTGATCCGGCTGAAGAAAACGGAGGGCAAGGGGCCGAACGCGCACTCCACAGTCGCACCGGAGGATGGAGCGTCTTCCTTTGAAGTGCAGTTCAATCCCACCTCGCTGAAAATCTCGCGGCAGAACAATGTGGACAAGGGCGGCTCCACCACCCGCACTCAGGCGCGGCAGAACCCCTCAACGCAGTCAGCGACCCTGACGTTCGATCTGGAATATGACACGGCCGAGGGCGATGCAGCTGGCCATGCCGTGGACGTCCGCACCAAGACGCTGCAGATCCGCCAGTTCGTGGAACCGAATCCGGATGACCCCAAGCAGCCTCCCCCGCCCATCCGGTTCATCTGGGGCACCTTCCATTTCAGCGGCGTTGTCACCGCGGTCACCGAGGATCTGGACTATTTCTCCCCCGAGGGCCGGCCCCTGCGGGCCAAGGTCTCCGTCACCATCACCGAACAGGACCCCCGGTGGGAGGCCAACTTCACCGGCCCCGGGGTCCGTGACGCCAAGACGGCCACACCCCCCGGGGGCGGCAACGCCGCCACTGGCCCGGGCGCACCGCCGGCGCCGAATCCCACCAGCGCCGCCGTCGCCCAGGGCGGCGAAAGCCTGCAGCAGCTGCTCGCCCGGCAGGGTGCGGACCCGGCCACCTGGCGCGCGGCCATGGAAGGGCTGGACAGCCCACTGTCGCTGGCGGCCGGTGCTCAGATCCAGCTCAGCGCCGGGCTCTCAGTTGGCGCCGGCATTGGCATGTCCGCCGGTTTTGCCGCCGGTGTCCAGTTGGGGGGCACCGCCTCCTTGGGCGCGGCGCTGGGCCTGAGTGCCAGTGCGGGCATCGGAATCGGCGCGTCGGAGGAGACAGCTGCCGGTTTTGCCTTGACTGCTGGCGGCGGCGTGTCCGCATCCTTGAATACCGTCCTATCCGCCCTAACTGCTCTCCAAGTCGCATCAGCCAAGGCGGCATTCGACGTCCCCGGCGTCACGGGGCTGGGGTCGGTCAGCACCTCTTTTTCCGCCGCAACGGGCGTTTCGGCGTCCGCCCGCGTTTCGGCGTCCGCCCGCGTTTCCGCCTCGTCCGGCCCGCGTCCGGTCGATCCCAGGACACAGACCTATGGCACGTCCATCCCGCTGCGCGCCCGTGCAAGCGCCATCACCACCGCGGCTGCAACCGGACTGGCCGGCGGATTGTCCGGCGTCGTCGAAGCCCACACAAGTTTGAGCGAACTGGCCGTGGGCACCACGGCCGGCACCGCCCCCTGGGCACAATTGCCCGGTGCCGCACCGGAACGGTCCTTCGCCGACGGTCAGCAACGCCGCCGTGACGCTGGCGGGGGCACGATGAGGTGGAGACCCGGGAGGTGAGGGGACGTGGGAGTACACATTGGCGAAGTGCATACGGACATCGCCGCCGCATCAGGCTCCCGGGCGCAGGCCACGGCGACCCCGCAGGTTTCCCCCGCTGCGGCGCAGGAGCGCTGGGGCGAACTCAGGCGCACCGCTGAGGTGCTGGGATCGCGCACGGCTTCCGAGGGCTTCGATGACTGATCCGCTGCTGGCCGTAGTCTCCCCTGTGTTTACCGTCAACGGTGAACTGGCGGGAAGTCTCGCCCGCGACTGCGTCAGGCTGGAGGTAGCAGAGGGCTGCGAGGGGTTGCGCACGCTGCAGGCGCACTTTGTCGCCGTCGGGCCTGGGGCTACCGGACCGCCGTCGAACATGCTGTACCTGGACGGTCAGACGGTGGACTTCGGGAAGTCCATTGAGGTCAGTCTGGGACCGTCGAGTGCGCAGCGGACCGTCTTCGAGGGCACCATCTCCTGCATCGAAGCCGCCTATCCGGACAGCGAGCCGCCACGGGTGGTGGTGTACGCGGAAGACGCGCTGATGCGGCTTCGCATGACCCGGCGGATGCGCACCTATAAGGACGTCACGGATGCGGACATCGCCGGGCAGATCGCGACCGAGCACGGGCTCCAGAGCGAGATCGCCGCGGAAGGGCCGCGCTACGACGTGGTCCAGCAGGTCAACCAGAGCGATCTGGCGTTCCTGCGCGAACGTGCCCGCCTGCTGCAGGCTGAAGTCTGGTGTACGGGGCGGAAACTGCACTTCACCTCCCGGCCGCGGCGCCAGGGCACGGCGCTGACGCTGGTCCAAGGCAACGAGCTCCTCTCGGTGCGGCTGCGCGCGGATCTCGCCCACCAGCGCAGCGAGGTGGTGGTCACCGGGTACGACGCCTCCACCCGCGCCGTCATCGACGAACGCGCCGGCGTCGACGTCGTCGAGGGCGAAGCGGCCAGCGGTCTGACCGGACCACGGGTTCTGGAGAAAGCCCTTGGGGCCAGCGTTTCCATGCGGGTCCGCGAAACTGCGCTCAACGCCGGTGAGGCCACGGCGTGGGCCAAGGCGGAGATGCTGCGGCGCGGCCGCGGTTTTGTCACCGCCGTCGGCACCACCCGGGGCTCGCCGGACATGGTGGTGGGCAGCAATCTGTCCCTGCAGTCCGTAGGGCCGCCGTTCGACGGGACAGGCTACTACGTGACTTGGGTACACCATATATTCGAGCACGAGCACGGGCTGCGGACCGGGTTCGAGGCCGAACGCTCAACGGTAAACGAGGTCTCCGCATGACGCTGCCCAACCCCGTGGACGGCTCCGCGCCCGGCTACTACGGTGTCTACCCCGCGCTGGTCACGGACATCGTGGATAAGGAAAAGCTCGGACGCATTGAGATCCGGTTTCCCACCCTCGGCACCCAGGGCGACCGCGACGTCAGGGCTTGGGCCACGCTCTGCACGCCCTACGCGGACAAGAATCAGGGGCTCGCCATCCTGCCGGAAGTCGGCAGCGAGGTGGTGGCCGCCTTCGAGGCGGGCAACTGGCGCCGGCCCTACATTGTCGGCTCCGCCTGGAACGGCCAGGCCGCGCTGCCGCATGCCCCGGAAGCCGCCAACAACATCCGGATGCTCCGCTCCCGCGGGGACAGCAGGCTGGAATTCGATGACACCGCCGGGGCCCTGAAGCTGAGCATCACCATGAGCGCCGGTCACCGGGTGGTGCTCGACGACGGCGCCCAGGAGGTCACGATCCAGCACACCAACGGTTGTCTGCTGCGCATGACGGCGGACGGTTCGATCGAGATCCATGCCAACAACTCGGTGGACATCACCGCCCCCTCCGTCGATGTCACCACACCCACGGCGACATTCAGCCAAAACATCATCTGCCAAAGCCTGCTCGCCCAGGTCTGCGTGGTTTCGCCGATGTACACGGTGGGAGTGGGCAATCTGTTATGAGTGGCCACGATGATTTTGTGCTGCGCGCCCCCTGGTATGTCCGCGAACGCCAGCCGGCTTTCGGGCTGCGTGACCGCAGGGCGCTCCGGCCGCAGATCCAGATGTACGACAATGCGCAATTCGTGAAGAACAGGCTGCTGCCAGACCCACGCGACTCACTTAAGGCGACCCAGGACGACTTCTGGAGCTACCCGGTTCCGAATACCCCGTCCCTGTCGGCGAAGGGGCGCGAACGGCTGGCGACCAGCCGGCTGCTGCACACCAAGCTGCGCAAGCTCTATCAGCCCACGCACGAGCGGTTCTACGCCGTCGTCGTCGAGGTGTTCTGTGATGCCCCCGGCCTGCCGCGCGCCGGCTCGCACACCGACATCGAGGTCCGGATGGTGATGCGCCGCCAGCACACCTCCGTGACCGGCCAGCGCAAGCCGGTGCGCCGGCTGGCCCGCAACCTGCTGGTGGAGATGGCGAAGGCCGAAGATGTCAGCTTCGATGCCGATCAGGAGCCCGACGCCGACATCCGCGACGTATGGTGGGCCGACGCCGCGTGGCACCGGCGCTTTGAGGAAGACAACGCTGAACTGCTGGCTGAGGTCGGCGGCCATACGGATGCGCAGGCCTGGATGGTCGACGGCGCCGGCAGCGGTCAGTGGCGGACGCTCGGCACACCGCCCGCCAAGGGCCGGTCCCCCGACACGGAGGAAGAGTTCCCGATGTGGCGGCTGCCGCCGCGAGGGGAAGACTGTGCGGAAGCCCGAACCCGCTCCCTCTGGTTCGGCATCATCCCCACGTTCTCGGGAGCCCATTGGGCGGACGAGGACAAGAAGGTTCAGCCCAAGCTGGACGACCACGGAATCTACGAACTGCAGTGCTTCGTCCGGCAGCCCGCGCCGCGGGGCAAGGAACAGTGCCCGCCGAAAATCTGCTGGGGTGAACCCAGCGAACCATTCCGGCTGGCCGCCCCCTTCGACCCCGACGGGACCAAGAATCACGCGGTCTCCATCACCCTCCCGGACCTGCGCCAGCTCGCCGCCCGCGCCGGCCAGCCACAGGGACCCGGCGGCGCCCGCATG
The DNA here is from genome assembly GCF_030063245.1 of Paenarthrobacter sp. PH39-S1. Classification (GTDB taxonomy): domain Bacteria; phylum Actinomycetota; class Actinomycetes; order Actinomycetales; family Micrococcaceae; genus Arthrobacter_M. The sequence continues at coordinate 87,076 of NZ_JASISR010000004.1, read as the reverse complement.
ATCACCCCGCCGCAGTCGCAGTTCGTCTTCAACCCGTTCAACGGCATCCCGAAGTCCGGAACGGGAAAGATCGGCGCCGGCGGCGGGATCTGCACCTTCGCCTTTGAACTGTTCTTTATGGTTGCTTTCTTCCTCTTCCTGATGTTCCTGCCGATCGTGATCTTTGCGTTCCAGCTGTGGTGGATGCTCGCCTTGCGGTTCTGCATCCCGCCGTCGATCTCCTTCTCCTTGATGGCAACCTTCTTCGCTCAGGGCAAGCTGCTCGCCGCCGTCGAAGCCGATGCCCAACTCTCGCTGAAGTTTGACGCCGCCTTCGGCACGGACAGCGCCGTCCTGGAGTCCGCGGACCAATCGCCGGGCTGGGCGAAGCAGCTCGATGACGTCAAGGCCCCCGTCAGCGGGGCCAAAATCTTCAGCAACGATGCGGCACTGACGGGTGCCATGGTCGCCGCGAACGATCCGGCCGACGCCGTGAAGCCGGCACCGCCACCGGTGGAGACCAAGCCGGACGACCCGCTCTGCCCCTCGCCCTGAAGGCACCGCCATGACAAGCTTCGCCGTGAGCCGACCGCAGGACGCTAAGGAAGGGGAAGCTGGGAAGGCAGCCGATCGGTTGCTGCATCCATCCCTCGGAGTGGGATGGGGGGCGGTCGCACCGCAGGAGACTGAAGATCACGCTGCCGCGGCTCGAAACCCGACGGCGCTTGGGAACCTTCAGCTGTCCGCCAGCCAATCGTTGGGCCCCTCCACGCGCGAGCTTATGGAGCCCAAGTTCGGCGCGGATTTCCGTGGGGTTCGGGTCCACACCGACCGGAACGCGATCGGTGCAGCCAATGCGTTGGGAGCAAATGCCTTCACTGCAGGGTCGGACATCGGCTTCGCGGCCGGCCGCTACGCCCCGGACTCCCCCACCGGCCGGCGCCTGCTGGCCCACGAGCTGGCCCACGTCGTGCAGAATGCCGGGAATGTGTCCCCGTCGACCGTCTACCGGGACCCGGTCGACCCGGGTGCGCCTTTCGCCGGGGGTGGCGGCGGACATTCCGGAGGCGGCGGCGCGAGCGGATCATTCGATGCACCGGCCACGGGCACGACGGGCTCACCGGCCGGCTCGTCCGCAGGCACCGGACCTTCCGGAGGCACGGTACCGGAGGTCATCGAGCTGAAGGGCAAACCGCTGTTGGCCCCGTCGCCCGAGCTGGCGCAGGCACTCAAGGACAAAGCGGGCGGCGCGCTCCTGGTCCGTGTCCGCTTTGGTGAGCTTGCCGAAGGGTTCCTCCCCATCGTGTGGAGCGATACCGGCTTCCTGACCCCGCCCCCGGCTAAGAATTTCCCGGCCTGGGGCATTCCCATGACCCATCCGGCGTTTCCCGTCGCCGGACTGGCGAAACCAACATTGTGGATCGAGGTCCGCGACTCGGTGATCGGCGGGGCAATGGGCTGGATCACCGCTGCCGCATGGGCTAACGATCCGTCCCAGTTCAAGTCCCATGTGCCGTTGGAAATGCTGTTCGGCGGCCTGTCCGCTTTCACAAACCTGGTCCTGGATGCACCCGTCACGGACACTCTTTGGAACGGCCGCTTCGTCTACGAAGCACCTCATCTCACCTTCGACTCCGGACCTTTCTCCGGCAGCGGCCGGATCAGGGTCGACGACGGGACCTACGACTTCGACGCCACCATCGAGGTACAGCTGACAGGGCTGCCGAAGGGAGCGAAAGTTCCGGTTAAGCGTCCGTCGGGAAGCCTGGAGAACGTCATCTTCGGCAGCAAGACGTGGCGCTACGAGCGCACGCTGGGCGGGAAGAGCGGCTCGAAAATCTCCGGAGAACTGACCGCCACGCTGGGCAACGGATCGTTCGACGTTCGCGGTACCGCCGGCTACAGCCGCTCGAACCCGCGGATCCGCGGGACGGTGACCATCGTCGTCGGCAGCCTTGAGACGGCCCGGCAGGCGGTCACCGACCGGCTCGGACCTGATGCACCAGCCAGCATTGAACCAGCCGCGCCGGGAGAGGGCATCGCCATCGCGGGTTTCGGCCAACTGGACTTCGAACTCTCCGACTGGATGACCGGCAACGCCGAGGTGATCGTGCACCCGGAGGGCTGGGTCACCGCCCGGGGGGAAATCCTGCCCACGAAGATCATCCCGCTCTTCCGGAAGCAGGCGAAGGAACGCGAGATCCCCGGCGTCGGCGGGTCCTTCACCGACGTCCTCGCGGGCGTACCGCTGATCGGAGACGTTCGGGTCGAAGCCGATGCCCAGCTCTACGCGTACGGTTGGTTCGGCCCCGGAACATTGCATGACATCCGCGTTACCGGGCTGATCTCCAACCATCCCGCCATTGTGAACCGTTTCGAACTGGCCGGAACCATCAGTTCACCGGCGGCCGCCGGACTTCGACTCGAAGCAAACATCGGCCTGTCCGCATATGCCGTCCACCTGAAGAAGGTCGCCGAGGCGAAACTCACCGGGCAGGGCACGCTGGAGCTGCAAATGTACGCCGAGGCGACAGCGGCTGCGGGACGCCGGGCCTCAAAGGCTCATCCGAACGAGGCGGAGCACTACCTGCAGGGAAGGCTGGCCGCCGCCGCGGCACTCATTCTCGATCTCCAGCTCAAACTTCGCGGCGACGTCCTCGGATTCTGGCGACCCAACATCCACCTCATCGACCAGACCTACACACTGGGCCAGGCCGGCGCCAAGTTGAACTTTGAGTACGTTTTCGGGAAGAACCGGGACAGCACAATCGAGGTCAGCTTCGACAAGATCAGCTTCGACGCCGGCTCTTTCGCCGCCGCCGTAGTGCGCGGCGAAACGGTGACCCAGAAGGGGTACGAAGGCAAGACGCCGGTTGCCGCCGACACCACGAGCGACGTGGTCAACCCGGACGCTCCGCCACCGGGCCCGGTGGCCTCCGGTGCGCACACCCCCGCTCAGTTGGAAGAACCCTTCAGCATGTACTGGGCGCCGCATACGCTGCGGCTATCGCTGCTGGAACCCCCGGATCTTCAGATGGAGAGCGCCGGGCCCGAGCGGCTGTTGAACAGGATTTCACGGGCACGAAAGAATGTCCGCCAGGACGCCGCCCTTTCCGTGCTGGAGCGGGACACGCGGCTGTCGGATCTGGACAAGATCGCCGCCCAAGCCCGGCAGGTGTTGGACGCAGCCGAGAAGGTCGAGAAGGGATCCAGGTATCTGACCCCCTCCGTGCCGGGCTTCGCCAATCTTGCGCAGCTCATTGCGGACTACGGCACCCGCTACCGGACGACGGATCTCGCCGCCGGGCTCGCGTCGGTCAGTGTGGATCCGACGAATCCCAAGACGGTGCTGAACAAGTTCCCGAAACTTGCCGACGACGCCCTCATCACCGCGCGCGTCGGGCGGATCCTGGACATGGGCGTCTCCGCCACAGTGTTGCGCAGAATCGTGGACAACCATCCGCCCAGCGCCGAAGGCCAGGTCGTCGACCTGCTCGAATACATCGAGACCATGATCCTTGCCCGGACCGTTAACTGGGAGGCGGTGCTGACAGACCTGAAGACCGGCGGCAACAAGCTCAAGGGGGCCACCTTCGTGCTGCGCTACATTGCCACCTACGGCGACTGGTCGGACCTGACCTTTGAAGCCAAAGACGAGGATGCAGGGCAGCCGGACAACCGCCGCTGGGACACGCTGATGTCCGGCACACTCTACGAGTTCAAGGCCTGGTACGTCTGGAAACCGATCTCCTCACAGACGTTTCTCAAGCAGATCCTGCAGGACTACCTTAACAACGGTGTCGGCGAGACCATGCCGCTCAAATGGGTCTTCGGCCCGTCTCCCCTGAGCCGGGTCGAAATTCTGGCCAACATGGGCGCCGCGTTGGACGAGGTGAAGGCGGACCTCCTAGCTGGCAAATCGTCCCGGGTTCCGGGCTTCTACTCGCCGGCCTTGTGCGACACGATCAAGAGCCGGCTCAACTCCGTGGTTGTCAAGGTCACCTGACCTCTGGTGGGTGAGCTTGTCGAATCCAGTACAGGAAAGTGATGGGCTCCCACCGAACGCCCAATTCAGCTCTTTGCTAGGCAGTCGGCCCGACTGTTGACGTAATCCGGATCAGCCGGGAGGCGGGACCGAATGTTTGCGGTATGCCGCCGCGCGTGGCGGTGCTCGCCTGCCGATCATCGCCGTCATGCCCGCGGCTTTCATCGCCTCCTCACCAGTCACCGTCATCTTCACCGGCCAGTCCGTTTCCCCGGACGCCCCGAAGAGGGCCAATGCGTTTGCCGATGCTGCGGAGGAAAACCGCGATCCGTAGATCAGGATGTCGGCAGGAAGTGAACGAAGCACGCGTGCCTCCCTCAACCAGCGGCGAGGCTGTTGGGCGGGAGGCCGAGGACGGCGCAGATTTCGTCCGGGGTCGTTGCGCCTTTGATATCGCTGAGGGTTGACGAGTCTGCCAGGGTGGGCAGCTGGAGCCAGCCAAGTTGCTCGGAGCCGCGGAGCATCAGGACGGTGAACTCGCCCGGCTCCGCCCGCCGCTGCAGGTAATAGACCGTCGCGCGGGGCAGGGCTTCGGCGATGACCCACGGCACTGATCCCAGCAAGCCGTCGTCGGCTGTTACGACTACGCCGATGAATCCTTGCGCGATGTGGAGCCAGGGCTCGTCCGCCGTCTCCCCCAACGCGGCCAGCACGTCGGCCACCGAAGCTCCTTCGACCACCACGGCGGTGCGTGCCTGCCTTGGGCCCGCCGGTCTCCGCACCTCGAAACCAAGCGACGCTGCCAGGTCAAACGGGTCCCGTTCCTGGTACGAGACCTCATCCCCGTTCATCCATTCGAAAATCGACTGCCGGTCCAGATCGAACCAGAGCGTGTACACCTTCTTTCCCGCAGCAAGTAGGGAGAGCGTTTCGGCGAATGGGCGGTCAGTGCCTTCATTGCCCGGGGAGTCACAGACCAGCGCGTTGTAGTCGCCCCCGCCGCGGACCACGTGCCAAGGCGGCGGGTCAACTCGGACATGGGGAAAACGCTGGTTCCATTCAGAAACGATGGCGTGCTGCAGCTCCGCGGCTGAAACCTGTGCCAGCACGGCCCAGCAAAGGGACTGATCGAGCATACTCATGATTCTCGCTCCAGCATCGTCTTGGGTCCGGTCATGGTCTCGGCACCCCCAGCGGGGCTCCGATGGTCCCTGCGGCAGCTTCCTTGATCGCGGCCTCGGACAATGGCACAAACCTTGTGCCGGGAAGACCGTTGGCGTCGAGGATGCGGCGGAGCCGAGCCTGCGCCTCGGCCGGGAGCGCGTCGGTGAATCCGAGGTACGGGACTTGCCCCGTGGCGGCCTTCGCGTTCTGCAGTTGGGTGAGCATGGTGTCAATCTTCTCCACCGCTTCCTTCTGCGCCTCGGTCAATCCCTTTTTGTTCAGCCGCTGGATCACGGCTTCAAGGGCGTCGGCCCAGGTGTCGGCGCCCCACCCCTTGACCTCGAAGCCGTGCCGCTTCCCGGCCACGACCATGTCGAAATCGATCTCACTCTTTCCCATCTTCACCTGCCGGCGGACGTTGGTTCCAATTGATTGGGCCACAGGCTCGGCCACCATCTCCGCGCCGGCTCCGCGCGCCGCGGTTCGGAAGGCCTTCATCACTCCTTTGGCGGCCGGGTCAGTGGCCGCTCGCCGGTACAGGTCCCACGGAGTGCGCCGATCGCGGCCGAGGAAATCCAGCGACGAGTCGGTAATGGAGGTTCGGTTCAGCCAGCGCAGGTCCAGGGTTTCCAAGCCTTCGCGCGCCTTCCGTCCGAGGACCAGCAGCGCCTCATCTGACACACCCGGACGGTTGACCAGAGTCTGGACCTCGAGGATGAGCGAATTGGGCAGCCGCGACTGGGCAGCGGCGATCAACAGGTCGGTGAGGGACGCGAGCGAATTGGGGCGGGCGGCGACGACCTTCTCGACGGCCTGCAGGAAGGCTGCCCGCGCCTCCGGGCGCAGCTGTGAGGCCCGCTGGGCGATGGCGAACCGGGCGTCCGCCGCACTCTCCGCCCGGCGGGTCGCCGCCTTGGCCTCCGCCGTGTCGGCCGTCTTGCCGGCGGCGGCCGCCGCCTCACCCTCGCTTCGGCTCACCAGGCTTCTCAGCCGGTCCAGTACCCGTTTACCCATGGCCTCCGATGTCGTGCCGGCGAGCTTGCCGAGCAGCTGCTCGGCGGCGACTTCTCCACGGCTGACTCGTAGCATCGCAAAGAAGCCGGGGCCCGTCTCACGGCCGGCGGCCATCATGGCGCCCTCGCGGGTGACCGCCGCCAGGGCTTCGGCCTCCGTGCCGTACCTGGCAATCGCACGGCGCAGCGCCTCGGCCTCGGCGCGCAGCGGCATCACCGCGTCGCGGAGCACCCCGGGCAGCGCCATCACTCGGTCGGCCGCGGACACGAGCTTCGGAATCAGTCCGGAGGTGATCAGACGGGCCAGATCGTGGGCGATCCAGATCGTCATGGTGACGTCGAAAAGCGCCAGGAATGCCCGTCCCTCGGCCGTCTTCTCCAACGCGGACCGGTGTTCGTCCACCAGGGCCATGGCACCGATGAGCACCGAGTTCACGATGGCGGCGCGGCCGACGGCGGTACCGGCGGCCGCCGCGACTCCCTCACCGATCGCCGTGGCACCACCCCCGCTGGCCAGGCCGCGGGCGAGAGCCGGCCCGAAGGCGGTGGACAAACCGGTGGCTGCCATCAGCCACGTGCCGCCCTGCATTTGGGTCTTGATCATCCGGTTGAGAATTTCTTGGTCCGGCAAGTCCAGAAGCCCCACCGCCTCAACCAGGGACACAATCCGGCTCTGCGGGTTGGCGCCGATGGACGTGACCCGCACCAGTTGCGTGGGCAGATACGGCCCCTGCTCGGCACCGTCGTTGACGATCAACTCCTTCATCATGGCCCGGTACATGTTGGCGGCCATGCCGGTCAGCCCGGAACTGCCCAAGCGGAAGATCATGGGCTGAATGTTAGCCACGGTGCGCGTGATCGGACCGGCGGCCTCGCCCGGCGCTGCCCGCTCCTGGCCCAGCCGGACAGCGCCGCCAACGGGGAAATCGGCTGGCGGGAGCAGCCGCGAACCCGCTGTGGCCGTCTTCCGCACTGCCCAGTGGTAGAAGCCGTCGGCGTCAAAGCCGAACTTGAACTCCGGCAGACTCTGCAGATTTTCGCCCGGTACCTGCATGGAGGCAATGGCCTTGACCGTGAAGATCCGCCCGATCATGGCCAGTGCACCGCTCTCCGCCTGCATGTTGATCAGACGGGTCATCGTCCCGTTGCCGGAAAGCCGATGCTCCAGGACCGCAAACTGCTCCGCCGGCGTCGAATACAACACCCGGGCGACCAAGCTCGCGTCGCCGCTGTTCCCCGTGCCGATGGCGAGGCCGAGGACCGTTACCCGCTGATCGAGGGTGAGGAGCGAGAGGACGTCGAAGTCCAGTCCGCGCAGGGAGGTGATTCCAGCGGCCAGCCCTTTAGTGAGGATCTCGGCGCGCTGGCTGGCCTCCGCAGCGGTGCCCTTGCCGAACTCCGGTTGGAAGCTGCCGCCGGGGATGAAGACAGTGCCCGGGTAATGCCACCAGAAGCGTTCAAGCCGGGCATCCTCCGGGCGCCCTGAGGAGACGTAGCCCTCGTTCCAGAACCCCGGAGAGGCAATGGTGTAGCCGTAGAAGCGTCCGTTCCCGCCAGGGATCATCACCCGCGGACCCGTGCGCGGCGAATTGCGCAGCGCTGTTTCCGCGCGCGTCGCCGTCGATTCGTCCAGGATCAGCTCGCCGACCTGGATGCTGCCGATATTGTGCTTCTCGGAAGAGATTCCGGTGCGGTTTTCGCCGCTGAAGTAGCTGTAGCCGCCCACCGCCTTCGGAACCTCCTGATAGGGCGTAGGTGCCGCGGTGATCGGCCCGGTCACCTTGCCGAAGTCGGAGGGTTGGCTCCCCGCTGGATAGGCTGGCCCGGGCCGGGCGGACCGGCGTCCCAGCAGCGGAAGGATCGCCCATTTCTTCTCCTCCGCCTCGGTCACCAGCCATTGCGAGGCCGGCTTCTTCGTGTTGGAGGGCAGACCCCATTCCTCCAGTTGGTGGCTGTCGAGCAAATCGAGATAAGCGTCGAAATAGGAGCGCTTGGTCGCGTCCGTCAGGTCCCCGCGGCCGGCCCAGTCCACGGTGATCTTAAGCAGCTGCCACTCCGCGGCGTCATTGATCAGCCGTTGCTTGAGCAGTCCGACGACGGCGTCCACGTCGGTGCGCAGCCGCGGATCCAAGGCGGCGCGGACCGAGGTGACGACGTCGGCTGCTACGCCGTCGAGGGTCCGCAAGCGAACGTGCTTTTCGCCAATGACATCAAACCCGCCAACATGGTCCGGGTCCCCGTACAGCCGCTGCGCCACCTGCTCCCGGCTCGTTCCGGGCGGCGTCCAAAAGGTCGCCGGATCAAAGGTGTCGATCAGCGGCGTCCAGTCATCCAGTGGTTCCAGCGTGACGTCTTTGGCCGCCGCCGGCGGCGACGGAACAGTAGGATGGTCAGGATCGTCCTCCTGCCGGGCAATCCTGGCATGCGGGGCGGCCCGGAGCGCCGGAGCAGTGCGGCCCGCGGCGAAGGCCGCCGCCACCGACTCCGCTTCACGCTCGGAGGCGTCACCGCAATCACTGAGCTCCCTCGACGGCGCACCGGAACTGCCCCTGGTCTGGAGCACATGGGTGAGTTCGTGCGCCAACAGTTTGCCGCCGCCGCCCGCCGCCGACGGCGACGATCCGGCCCCGAAAGAGATGTGCTGACCGGATGAGAATGCCGCAGCGTTCAACCGGGCAGCGGCCTGCGCGCTTCCAGCGTCGGCCTGCACCCGGACGGCACCCAAGTCCTGGCCGAACCACAGTTCGAAGGCGGCACGCTCGGCGGCGCCCAGCCGTTCACCGGCTGAGGGAGCGGGTTCCTGACCCCGTTGTGATGGCATCGCAGTCCTGACGCTTCAACAGACCCCGCACGCTACGCCGGGGCCGTCACGGCGTCGTCCCCGCTAACTGGGAAGAGTCTGATAACCGACCTGAAGACTTCCGCCAACAAGCTCCAATGCGCCACCTCCATGCGGCACCTTCATGCGGCAATGCATTGCCGGCGACGGCGACAGGACCGAGCTGTCCGACGAGCAGATGTCACTCGTAAACACCATTCAATTCCGAATTTCTACGCCGTCACGCCGGCTTGAGGATCTTGCGCTTCACTAGCTCTGCAATGATCAGCCGATAGTTTTCCGATAAGAGAGCTGCCGCCTGCTCGATTAGTCCCTTCGAGGCAGGATCGATGCCGCTCGTCACGGCACGTGCCGTTTCGGCTTTTCCGACTGCAGTTAATTGAGGAACATAGTCCCAGGCCCGTTTGGTTAGCGAGGCGATGCCAACGGAAGTGGTCGTCTTGAACACCTCCAAAACATCAAGCAGCGACTGGGCCACCGCACGTCGGGCAATCAGCTGAGTCTGAGGGTTCATGGTCTTGTCCCCGGACAATGACCAAGCATCGCCCAAATTATTTGTAACGGGAACGCCGCCCGGAGCACGGTTGAGAGTGTCATGCACCGACTTGGCAACTACATTGGCCATCAAATCGGGTTCTTTTTGGTGGATTCCTTGCAACAACTTCGAAAATCGACCCTCGGAGTCAATATTCGGCCGAAAGACGGCTCCCTTGAACTCCACGGTTTCGTATCGGGAAAATTCCCGGGCAACGTCCCCCGTCCAGGCCCTCGTGGCAACCGCATCAAAGAACGCTACCGAGGCCGCTGTGAACTCGTTGCTGGCATTCATCGGCAGGCGGCTGTTGAACAACTGCATGACGTCGCGCTTGTTAAAGAGGTGACCAGCGGCGAACGCGTCGGTGAGGAAATGATCGGCGAAGGAGTTCAAAATGAGGGCGCTATCCCTGTTTCCACCTTGTGATGCCCTAATGGCCCGCCAATGGTAGTCCTCGTAGGCAGATTTGTGATCGAAGGCGGACTTTCCCGAGACCGGGGCCAAATCGGACGATGAGGGAGCGAAATGTGCCTCGTTCTGCGCCGCCAAGCTGTGGTAGCGGTTGGCCGTGGCCGCGTCCCACTCGGCAGTCGTCACTACCCAGCAGGCACGGCTTTGTCTTTTTTGATCAACGCCGTGAGTGAGTTCAGTTGCTTTGCCGAGGCACCGCTTAATTGGGTGGGGTCCGCAAAGAAGTCACCCATGGCGATGCCTTCACCGTACTCAATCGTGGCGCCGTTGATTACCATACTCAGCTGCTTCTGGGTGAGAGCGTCCTTGGTTGCCTGATTCAGCATCGGAGGGATGAGGAGCACTTCGCCTGCATTAAAACCTGAAACGGCGTTACCTGAGCTACCCGGCCAAGTCTTACATTTGTCTGGGTTCGCAGTAAGCAACTCGTCCTCACCGAGTCCGAATTTGGCTGCCAGGAACGCCGGAGTCTCGCCCTTGCGGACAATATATTTGAGGGCTCTTTTGGCTAAGAGCTCCGACATGGCCTCGCCTGTTTCGCCGAGTTTGGCGTGCTCGCCTGCCTCGTAACGCTGGACCGCCCGCTCCCCCAATCCACTTAGGGGCACGGCGGCGCGACCGGCCCGTGAACCGGAGGCTTGATGCGCCTGGGTTTCCGCGGCCTGATCGGTGGAGATGGTTTCAGGCGATGAACCAATTGCTCCGCGCTGCTGCACTACGTGGGCCAGTTCATGAGCCAAGAGTTTTTGACGCTGGTGCCTGTCAGACGCCTGGTTGCCGGAGCCCATGACAATGTCCGTACCGAATGTGTAGGCCGTTGTGTCCAAGGCATCCGCGGACGCGTGCGCTTGTGGATCCGAGTGGACCCTGACGTCCCTATGTCGACACCCAAGCGGGATTCCAGAGGGCCGCGGAGATCGGCATCCACCGCGTCACCCGGCGAATTCAATCCTCCTTCGACGATCCGGCGCCGCGTCGCCCTCTCGCCAGCGGCATCCGCGGGCATGTTGTTCCAGGTTTCCTGGACTGTTCGGTTGATGCCTCAATACTCCGCGTTTCGGCGTCACGAAGCCGTCGCAACGCGGCCGTGACGCCCCCACCGCACCATAGACCCATGACGGATATCGCGGACCAGTGGACCGGAGTGGGACTTCGCTTCCCGCTGCGCCCCTCACAGGAGACCGGAGGCCTCGAGTACCTCGGCAGCATGGAACTCATCCGCCAGTCCATTGCCACCATCCTGGACACGCAACCCGGCGAGCGCATCATGCTCCCCTCGTTCGGATGTGGGCTGCTGCGGTACCTGATGGAACCGAACACGCTGAGCACCCGCACGTCCATGGAACAGGACATCATCGCGTCGCTCTCGCAGTGGGAGCCGCGGATACGGCTGGTGAACGTTGCGGTGACGCCCGGGGAGGATCCTTCCTTGGTGTGGATAGAAATCGCCTACGTCCGTCTGGCCGATCTGCGGCCGGACAACCTGGTTTACCCGTTCTATTTGAAGTAGCGACCCGATGGCACTGATCAGCCCGATCCTGGACAACCGCTCATACGAGCAGTTGCGCGATGAGCTGATCCGGCGCATCCCGGTCTACGCGCCGGAGTGGACCAACCACAACGAGAGCGATCCGGGCATCGCGCTGGTGGAGCTTTTCGCGTATCTGGGCGAGTCGCTGCTGTACCGGTTCAACCAGATTCCCGACGCCACCCGGATCGAGTTCCTGCGCATGCTGGGTGTGCGGCCGCGCCCGGCGCAAACGGCGCTGACGTTGCTGGCGGTGTCCACGGAGCGTGCGGACGGGGTGCAGATCGTCCGGGGTGCGGAGGCCGCCGCCGGCGCGGTGTCCTTCCAGACGCAGGACGAGGTCTATGTCTGGCCGTTGGATGTCGTGGCGGCGGGCAAGACGCCGCAGGATCCTGCGGACACAAAAGCCGGTCATGACAGCAGCGCGGACGCGCTGTCACGGGCCAGGGCACAGGAGGAGACAGCCCAGTTCTACCGCACGACCCTGGTGTCCGCGGATCCCCTCGCGGCGGATGCCGTTTCGGTGGATGTCAGCGCTCAGGTGGACCGGTCCCTGTGGATCGCGTTGCTGCGCAAGGACACAACGGACGTGGAGAAACTCGCCGGCCGGACCCTTTTCGTCGGAGTCGCGTTCGATGAAGCCCTTACGGCACCGCTACAGCTGGAGGCCCTGAACGACGACGGCGCCAGGGCCTTCCGCTCGGACGGGCTCACTTCCAGCCCTCCCCCGATGCTCTGGCGCCTCTGGAACGGGCCGACGAAGGCACCCGCGGCGGCCACGGGCGGCGAGGCAAAGCCCGCTTTCCAGGAGCTTGCGGTCCTGGCGGACACCACAAAGGGGCTGGTGACCACCGGCGTCGTAAAGCTGGAAATGCCGCCGGAGCTGCCGACCATCACCGGCGCATCGTCGGGCGGCGAGGATAGCCCGCCGCCGCTGGACGATGGCAAACTCGCTCAAAAAGTGATCGCGTGGATCCAGGTCTGCCGTCCGCAAAACGCCAACGCTAATGATTCCATCCATCGGGTCCGCTGGGTCGGCATCAACGCCGTCCAGGCCATTGCGTCGCGAACCGCCGCGGCGGAACTGTTGGGCAACGGGACGGGCGACGGCGACCAGCGGCTGCCGTTGAATCATCACCCGGTGGTGCCAGGCAGCATGGTGCTGGAGGTTGAGGAACCCGCTGGCTGGACAGGCTGGCAGGAAGTGGAGAACTTCTCCGGCAGCGGCGCCGGGGACAGGCATTACATCGTGGACAGCGACCACGGCTCGGTGTCCTTCGGGCGTGCCCGGGTACCGCAGATCGGGGAGCGCATACGGGTGCTGTCCTACCAGTACGGCGGCGGGTCCGCCGGCAATGTCGCCGCCGGTGCGGTGTCCTCGCTGCCCGGCACGGCGGGCGTGAAGGTCGCCAATCCGCTGCCGGCCGTGGGCGGCGCCGAGGGCGTCGGCATCGCCGAGGCGATGGACGCGATTCCCGCCGAGGTGCACCGCCACGACCGCGCGGTGATTGGGAAGGATTTCCGGGACCTGGCTCTGCAGGTGTCCGGCGTGCAGCGGGCGGAGACACTGCCCCTGCTGCACCCGGACAATCCGACCGTGCCCGCGGCCGGGGTCGTGAGCGTGATGGTCTTCCCGGAATTTGACCTGCGGAACACGGCGGCGCCGATGCCTGATCTGGGCCTGCTGCGCCGGGTGGCCGGCTATCTGGACGCCCGGCGGCTGGTCACCACGGAACTGTACGTGATTCCGCCGGAGTACGTGCAGATCAGCGTTTCCGTCGGTGTCCAGGTCCGCGCCGGCTACCAGGTGGATGCGGTACGCCGCTGGGTGGAGCTGATCCTGCGCCAATACCTCGCGCCGCTGCCGCCGTTCGGTCCTGATGGCGGCGGTTGGCCGCTGGGCCGGACCATCCGCCGGGCGGAGCTTGAGGCCGTCGCGGTGCAGGTGGAAGGTGTCGAATACCTGGAGGACCTGCTGCTGGCCTCCCCAACCGCCCCGGGCGCGGGACAACCGCGCATTGACCTGAAACCCTGGCAGGTGCCGGAACTGGCGGCCATCACCGTCGTGTCCGGCGCGCCACTGCCCGTGGGCACCGAGTACGCACCCGCGCCGGGACCAAAAGTCCCGGTGCCCCTCCCGCCGGATGTGTGCTGATGTACGGGGACCGTTCGCTCAGTCTGCTGGTCCAACCGGACCAGTGGTCCCGCTGCGCCCACACCAACACGGCGCTGCTGCCCGGTGGCGGCGTCCTCTTGGACTGGAAGGAGGCACCGCGGCAGTCCAAGGATTACTGCCCGCCCGCAGTCCCGGCGACACGGGGCGGGCCATCCGATTGCCGGCAATCCGAGCGAGTACCAGCCGGACCAGCAGCCTGCGAACCAGCAGCAGCCGGACCAGAAGCATCCGAACCAGCAGCAGCCGAACCCGCCGGACTCGCTTTTGACCGCTGGTGCCGTGCCTACCGCTCTTGGCCAGCCAAGGGAAAAGTTGACATCTACGATCCGGACAGGGCACCGGAGCCTTCCGTAGGGGCGGGCGTGCTGGGACACCCTGCGGGTCTGGCCGTGGACCGAGCGCAGCGGCTGTACGTGGCGGAACCTGCCACCCGCTCGGTGCTGGTGGTGGATCTCTGGGCACAGCGGCTGCTGCGGCGGGTACCGCTCGGACGCGGCCGGCCGGTCGATGTTGCACCGGACTGCGGTCGGGTCGCGGTGCTGCAGCACCGGCCGGATGCCCTGGTCTTCCTGGACGGCAGGCGCTCCCCTCGCCCGGGACCGGCCCTGATCAATCCGCACTGTCGCCCTGGCCTGCTTCCGGACAGGCTTGCCGCCGGCCCGCTGGTGCTGTGGCGCGGCGGCGGCTACGGCGTCATAACCTCCCCGGACGGCACGGTGCAGCTGGAGGTGGACGGCGCCGTTGACATCGCCACGACGTCAGACGGGCTGTTGGTGGTCGCCCGGATGCCCGGCCAGCCTTTCCTGCGCTTCCAGCACGACGACGACGGCTGGCTGGAGCTTGAACCGGCCTCGGCTCCGGATTTCGACGGCGGCGCGGTGGCCGTCTCGCCGGCGGGGCGCATCGTCTTTACCACCGCGGCGGGTTTCGCCAGCACCGCAGGTTCTGCGGCGCGGCACGAACCCGAGGGCACCGTGGTGACCTACCGGCTGGACAGCGGCCGGTACCGCACCCGCTGGGGTCGTGTGTTCCTGGATGCCTGCCTGCCAGTCGGCACCGACGTGACCCTGCGCTTTGTGACCAGCGACGCCGAGGACGTGCTTGATCCCCTGGACGCAACGCCACCGGGCCGCGGCGCCCGCACCGTACCCCACCCGGGCCTGACGCCGCCTCTGCCGTCGCAGAGTCTGCTGACTGCGGTGGAACAGGACGCCACGCTTTTCAGGCGGCCGATGGGCCGCGAACAGCCGTGGCAGCAGATCTCCCCTGAGGATGGCTTCGAAACCTACGAATCCCAAGTCAACGCCGCACCGGGCCGGTATTTGTGGCTGCGAATGCACCTGACAGGCACCGCACAGACCAGCCCGAGGATCCGTGCCGTCCAGATCGAACGGCCGGGCCACCAGCTCCTGAGCAGCCTGCCCCGTGCCTGGTCCCGGGACGACGGAGACGCGGACTTCCTCCACCGTTTCCTGGCCCCACTGGAGGGGACCCTGTACGAGCTCGACTGGCGGGCCGCCGAGCGTGCCATCCTGCTGGATCCGCGCACCACCCCGCAGGAGGCCCTGCCCTGGCTGGCCGGCTTCGCCGGGCTGGTCCTGGACCGCCGTTGGCCGGAGCCGGCCCGCCGCACCCTGATTGCCGAGGCCTACCGCCTGTTCGCCCGGCGCGGCACCCGTGCCGCTCTGATTCGGATCCTTGAGCTCTATCTGGGCCGCGCCCCGGTGATCATCGAGGCGTGGCAATTGCGCGGTCTCGGCGGCATGGTGCTGGGCAATCCCCCGGCAGGGCCGGCCCCACCCGCGGTCGGCGGCAACGCCCGGGCTACCGGTACGCTGGGCCGCTTCTCGATCGGCGGGTCCGCTCCGGCGGCATCCACTGGTCCCGCAGCCTCCGCCGGCTCCGCTGCCTCGGCCACTTCCGCCGCACCCTCCATCACCTCCGCCGGCACTGTGTCCTCGTCATCCGCACCCGCTGCCCCTCAGGATTCCTTCCAGCTCGCCGCGCACCGCTTCACGCTGCTCATCCCCGGCGACCTTACCCCTGAGCAGCGCCAGGTGGTGCGCGGCATCGTCGATGTCCACCGCCCCGCCCACACAATGTATGAGCTCTGCGTACTCGGGGCCGGCATGCGGGTGGGGCAGCGGCTGCACGTGAGCCTGACCTCCTTCGTCGGTCCGGACGCGGGGTGGGGGCCCGCGGTGCTGGGGCGGTTCCGTGTGGGCGGCGACGGCGTCGTCGGCACGCCCGCCCCGGGCTCACGGCTGGGCGAGACCTCGGTAGCAGGGCAGGTGAGAGTCGGATGACTGAGTTGTTTATCGGCACGCTGAGCGCTACCGCAGCGGCAGAGAACCACGACGGCGACGGCGTCTCCCTTGCGGGCACCGGAAACCTGCCAACGCGGGTGCAGAACATGCTGGCCCACCTCGCGGACCACCGGCTGGAGGAGGTGCTGGCGGCGGCGGAGATTCCCGCTGGCGAGTGGTGTCTGCGCCGTCTGGACCTCCGCCTCGCGCTGAACCCCGAGCGGCCCGGCCCGGCGCTGGAAACCCAGTGGGCCCACGCCGTGGTGCAGGAACTGCGGCAACGGATCGATTCCCCCTCGGATGAGGTGCTGCACTTCCCGCGGATCTCCGACGCGCTCAATGATCTAGCGGCGTCACTGGCCGCTGGCCGGACAGACCACGCCTGGGCCTGGCGGCAGCTCGGGCTGCTGACGCCCGAGGACCCGGATCCGGCCGGTGCGCCGGCGCCGGTGCTCCTGGCTGTGCTCCGGCGTTGGCCGGAACAGGCCTTGGCCGCCATAGTCTCTGCGGTGCAGGCGCACGGTGCCGCACCGCTGCTTCGGCTGCTCGCAGGACCCGACTGGATCGAGCTGGCGGCCATCGTCGCAGCTGCGGCCGGAGCTTCCCGGGCCGCCGTCACGATTGGATCATTTTCCCTCGCCGCGACCCGCACCTCCGGCCAAAACGCCAGCCACGGAAAGGCACCTGACGGAAACGCAACTCTAGGCAATGGAATCCCGGGAAGTGCCGCCAACGGGAATGGTACTGACTGGCATGACACCAACGGAAATGCCAGCCGCATCAGCGTCGGCGGTCCCGGCCCTGACGACGCCGCTGGCGCAAATCGTCATTCTGACCACGGAGGGGCAGGAGCACCCTCCGCTGCCGGCCATCTGGCTCCGCCCGCGACGCCAGGACCCCTTCAGGTGGTGGACGCACAGGTGGTGGACGAACAGATGGCGGGCGTACTGACTCTGGACCTAACCCGCCGTTCGCGGCTGGCCGGGGCGCTTCTCCGCAGCGGGCTCCGCCCCGACGTCTCCACCGCCACTGCTTGGGCACTGCTTGCCGCGGCCGAGGCGGATGCCGGTCTCCTGCGTCGACCGGACGCACCCGGTATCCTCCGGTCACTGGCCTCCCGGTTCCTCGCACTCAATACCTCGGGGGCCAGCCTCCGTGACGCCGCCCGGATGGGTTCCGCGGCCCAGCCCGCCGCCGGATATCCCGGAGCCGGGCCGACCGCCCTCGACGGCACCGACGGCAGGGCAGCCGTCGAAGGAACGCGGGCCTTCGATTCCGGCGATAAAAGGCCGGATGACAGGCACGGCCGTGACGTTCCCGATGCGGAAGCCGACAATGATGGCCTCCCGGCCAACGCCGGTCCGGCCTGCTCCGACGCCCCGGCGTGCGGCATGGAGCCTGCCGGGGCCCCGGAACCAGGTACAGAACCTGCGGAGGGCCCGGCACGCGGTGCAGACCCTGCCGACGCCGGTCAGGATGCAGCACGCGAGGACTCGAAGGGTATCCCGGAGGAAACCGCCGTGCCCACCCTCTGGGCCGGGTTACCGTTCCTGCTCGCAATCGCCGGGGATGCCGGGATCCCTGATCTGCTCCTGACGGATCCCGCCCTGGCCGCCCGGCCGTTGCGATGGATCATTCACCGGCTCGGACAGCTCTTGGTCCCGGTGGCACCGGATGACCCGGCGGTCATGGCACTGGCCGGGCTGTCATCTGCCGCTGAACCGCCGGACGGCGGCAGACCCGCGCCAGGAAACGGCACCACAGCAGACGGCACCGCAGGGAACGGCACCCCAAGATACGACACCTCAGGAGACAGCACCCCGGAAGAACGGACCGCGCTGGAGCAGCATGCCGCCCGCTGGGCAACAGCCACCGCCGGCAGGCTGGGGCGCCCGCACCTTGAACCCTTCGGCGTCGTTGGGGAGATTGCGTTCCGCCGTGGCGCGGTCCTCGCGCAGACCGGCTGGATCGAAGTGCACCTTAGTCTGCGGGATGTCGACGTGGATGTGCGCCGGGCCGGGCTGGACATTGACCCGGGCTGGGTCCCGTGGCTGGCAGTGGTGGTGCGCTTTGTCTATGAATGAGCTGACCGTGGCACCAGCCGCCGTGGCACCAGCCGCCGTGGCACCAGCCGCCGTGGCACCAGCCGCCGTGGCACCAGCCGCCGTGGCACCAGCCGCCGTGGCACCAGCCGCCGTGGCACCATGGACGGCTGTCAGTGCGGATCTGACCGCACGCACCGCACGGATCGCGCGGGAGGTCGCTGCCGTGCTGGAGCTGCATGGCAGCGCGGGCTCCGGCGCTGCCGAGGCGGCGGATTTCTTCCGCAGCTGGGCGGACGGCACCTCGGCGCGGCAGGACCCGGTGGATGCCCCACTCGATGCTCTCGCTGCACGGTTCGCGCTCACGCCGCCGGAGGTGGACCTGCTGCTCCTGGCGGGCTTGCCGGAGGAACACGAAGGCATTGCTGCAACCTTCCGCGGCCTGCACCCGCAAAGTGAACCCCATCCCACCGCTGGACTGGCGGCCCTCATCCTGAACAACACCTTGGTTGCCGCCGATGCTGTGGATGCCCGGCCAGCGCTGCGCAGACTGCTCGCCAGCGGGAAGGCTGTCCGCCATGGGCTGCTCCGGCTGACCGGCAGCGGTACCCTCTTTGAACGCTCACTCATGGCCGCCGATGGTCTTTGGGAGGCCCTGCACGGCCACGATGCCTGGCCTGAACGTCTGCCGCGCGTCAGCACGGGCACTGTACCGCCCGGGCTGGAGGGCTGGCTGGTCGGCAGTGGTGCCCGCCGCGCCGTGACTGCGCTGGAGAGGGACACCGTGTGCAGCATCCTGGTGGCCGGAGGCAATGAAAGCATAGCGATCAGCCGCTGTCTCGCCGTCGCCGGCGCCGCGGGCCGACCGATTGTCGCTGCGAGGGTCCGACCGGGAGACACCACGGGCATCGCCCTGCTGGCCGTGCATGCTGCCCTGCGCGGTGCGGTACCTCTGTTGGTTCTCGCGGCCGTCGAACAACCTGACCAGGACCTGCTGGCCGTCGGGGACATTCCCGGGCCTGTGCTGATCTGTTCCGTCAGCACCACGGTTCGTGCCGCCGGCACCCGTCCGGTGGTGGCGCTGGACGCCGCTCCGGTGGGCGTCCCCGACCAGCGGGCGGCCTGGGCTGCCGCCATGCCGCATCTGTCCAGCCAGGCCGCCGGCGTCGCCGCCCGGCATCCGCTGGACCCGGCGCTGATCGCCGAACTCGCCGTCGACATCCTTGCCCAAGGCGGGGAACCCGGGTTGGCGGACGTCACCGCCCTTATCCGTGCGCGGGCTGGCCTCACTCTGCCGCCGGGGGTGCAGCTGCTCAGCCCCACGGTGCCGTGGAATCATCTGGTGCTGCCCGCGGAAGGGGCGTGGCAGCTCCGTGATGCCGTCTCACGGCTGGATTATCAATCCGTGGTGCTCGATGACTGGGAGCTGCGGGACCGGGCACATGCCACACGCGGAACGCGGATGCTGTTCACGGGACCGCCGGGCACCGGAAAGTCCCTCGCGGCCCACGCCGTGGCCACTGCCGCCGTCACGGATCTGCTGCTCGTGGACGTTTCCCGGCTGGTGTCCAAATGGCTCGGCGAAACCGAAAAGAATCTCGCCGCCGCCTTTGACGCCGCGGAGCGGACACAGGCGGTACTGCTGCTCGATGAGGCGGACGCGCTCTTCGGCACGCGCACCGAGATCTCGGACGCCAATGACCGGTACGCCAATCTGGAGACCGCGTATCTGCTGCAGCGCCTGGACAGTTTTGACGGGCTGGTCATCCTCACCACTAACCTGCGCTCCAATATTGATGCGGCCTTCATCCGCCGGATGGACTTTGTGGTGGAATTCCCGGTCCCGGACGCGGACGGCCGCGCGGACCTGTGGGCCCGGCATCTGCCCACGGCTGCGATGAATGGGGACATCGACCTACTGGCCCTCGCCCGGCTTTACCCGGTGCCCGGGGGCTGGATCCGCAACGCGGCCATCGCCGCCGCATACGTGGCGGCCGCCCGGGCCCATCCGATCAGCCAGGAGCATCTGGTGGCTGCCATGAAGCGGGAATACGCGAAGGCGGCGCTTCGCTTTCCCGGCGAACCTCCGAGGAGACGAAATGATTAAGACAGAGTCCACCCGGACCGACGGCTCCACCTGTGGCTGCGATTCCTGCGCGGGAGCGGAGCTTGCGGCCAATCCCTTCGTTGCCCTGCGCGTTGCATACGGAATGCTGCTGGGCGAAGACGACTTCCATGCCCTGATGGCCAACCCCCGCGGCAAGCTGATGCTGCACCAGGCCTGGCTGCACGGGACCGGCGTGGTCCAGGGCCTCGACGTCCGGCGGGACGGCACCCGGAACCTGAAGATCCTTCCCGGGCTGGCCGTGGACGGCGCCGGCCGCGAGCTGTACCAAGGGTGCACCGCCACCTTGGACGTCCGCCTGCTGCTCGACAGGGCCGGGTTGAAGGATCCCGAAGACTGCTCGACGGAGATCATCGATGCCTATTTGGTCGCGTCCTTCGATGCCTGTCCTTCATCCGCCGTCCCGGTATTGGCGGACCCGTGCGATGTCACCCGCAAACACGACGAGTTTTCCCGGATCAACGAACAAGTGACCTACAGCCTGCGCACCAAGCCAGGTCCCGCGGCGGCGGACGGTTACCATCGGGTCCGGGTGCTGCTTGGCCTGGATCCGGTGAAGCATGACGACGACGCCGGACGTGAGGCGCTCGCCGCCCGGAAGCGGGCCGCGGCCGTGCCGCCGGAGGAACGCGCCGGGGCGTTACTGCGCGAGTTTCGCCGGCTGGCGGCCCAGGATGAAATCGAACTGGAGCCGGCACGGAAGGCCGGTGACAGCTATCCCACCCTTTTCCCCGCGGAGGTGGACGAAGCAGGCGTGGTGCTGGCCGCCGTCGTCGTTAACATCCGCGACACCGGCGGCACAGCTGATATCACCGTGGACGTTCCGGACACGTCCGTGCGCAACGTGCTGCTGCCCTCCAACGCCATCCAGGAACTCGTGTGCGGACTGGCCCCGGCGCTGATCGGCGGCACCGCGGCCGTCGACGGCGGCGGCCCACGCGTCACCGGCGACGCCGAGCTGAGGGACAATGAGCAGGGGCAGGGACGCCGCCTGAGCTTCGCTGTCACCGCCGACGTCCTCCCCGCATCGTTGCGCCGGGCCATCGTCATCACCTCGCTGTCCGAACGCGGCTGGGTTGAGGAGGACATTGACAGCGTCCGATATGAGCCGAAGGAACGCCGCGTCATCGTTGAGCTGGCAGACCGGCCGATCAACGATCTGGTCCGGTTAATTGTCCGCGGTACCGGCCCCACCCCCGTCTATGGAGACGATCCGCGGGTGCCCCTGGCCGGCAGGGCGGGCGATCCGCCCGGCACGGCGGAGAACGGGCACGACGCCGTGCTGACCCTTCGCAATCCACTGGCTAACAGGAGGGCCGGCTCATGACTGGCATGGTTGACGAACCCGGCAGCACGCCCGGGCCCACCGTCCCCGGGGACATCACCCGGCTGAACCCGGTGGACGGGCTGTTCCTGCGCGGTGAGCACCTCGACGCCATTCAGGACTACGCCCGCGAGCTGGTCCGCGCGATTGGAACCGGTGCGGGCAGCGGCGTGGTCTACGGGTACACCGCCACCTTGGACGGAGACAATCTGCGGGTGGGACCGGGCCTGGCGAGCGACCCGCAGGGCCGGCCGCTGCGCTCGAACACCGAGGCGGTGCTGCAACTGAAGGACCCCCCGGCCCTGGACAGCAGCGGGAACGGTTTCCTGGTGGTGGAGGTGGGGCCCGCCGAGTGGCCTTCCGGGCACGAGAAGGTCTACGGTGAGGTCTGCGGGGACGGCTGCTCCGGTTCCGGTTCCACGATTCAGCCATGGATCGGCGAGGGCATCACCGTTGAACTGGTGGCGCGCAGCATCGAAGGCCTCAGTACGGCCGGCTCGGCCCTGCGGCGCAACCGGCTGGCATCCCTGTATTTCGACCAGGAGCGCAGAAACGGCCACCCCTGGCTCCAGCCGGACGGTGAACAGCCGGTAATCCCGGTCACCGGCTGGAACTGGAACGCCGGGGCGCCTGCGGCGAAGGCAGCTCATGTGCCGATCGCGGCCTTGCTGGCGGTGGACGGCAAATGGGTCCTGGATGTCTGGACCGCCCGGCGGGACGTCGATGGTCCGCCGGCCAAAAACGTCTGGCAAAACCGACTGTCGATGCGGCCGTGGAGCACCTTTATGGCCCAGGTCCTGCAGTTCCAGGCGCAGCTGACCGCCCACGCGTCCGAGCTGGCCCAGTTGGACTTCGATGCCGAAGCCTTCACATCGTTTGAACCACTGAGGGAACTTTCCCTGCGCCTCAAGCTGACCCGTGCCCAGGAGGCGGCCCTCGGAAAGGACTTCCTGGAAAAGGTGGCCAAGGCCGCCAAGGCCCTCCCGCTGACCCCGGTCAAGACCGGCAAATCCCTGCGCGCCATGGGCTTCGAAGAGCTTCCGCCGGCCGGCTACCTGCCCATCCCCAAGGCGGCTGCCAACGTCGAGTCCGCCGTCCGGCTGTTGTTGGGTAACCGGCTGGACTATCGGTTCCTTTCCTGCAGCGCCGACTACGTGACCCTGTCCGTCGAAGAATCCCAGCACCGCGACCGGATCCCGCTGACGGAAGCCAAACACCAGCCGGAGGTCGATATCCTCATCCCCGGGCCGGCAGATGGGCCGGCCTACGGCTGGGTCGCGTTCGTGCACCGGAGTTGCTGCGAGATCAAGGAAACACCGCCGGCCGCCGAACCCGTGGACGTCTACTTTCGGACGTTCGAGGGTGGTGCAGATGAACTGCAGAAGATTTACGGTGACCAGCCGAAGATCGAAGGCAACCAAGCGGCGGAACTGTTGTACCCGCCGTCGGACTGGTCCTATCCCGGCAACAGTTACAAGGTGGCAGTGGCCTTTACAGACTTCCTGAAGAACGAGGGACTGGAAATGCGGGGCTGCGACGTCTATCTGGTCGGCCTTGCCCCCGAAAGCCGGCTCCCGCTCATCGCCGTGCGGGCGTCCATGCTGGCGGCCTCCCTCGATTCCGGCCTGATGGCCCCGGTATTCAGCTTTTCACCAGCCGCAGGCCAGCGGGAGGCGATCATCATCGCCGTCGAACCTAGGCGTTGACCGCAGTGTACGGTCAGGGACCACCCTTGAAAACGGGGGTGTGCATCGTCCGGGTGGAAACGCAATCAGAGAACCTGCTCATTGCCGTCTCTGCCCGGCGGGACATCGACCGCAGCCTTCACTCCGCGTTCGAGGAGCGGCCACGGTACTTCACGGAACCGGACGACGCTCTGGCGGCCATTACGCAGTTCCTGTATTCCTTTCGGGGAACCGACCCGACGGAGGGAAAGCCCGCTGACAGGCACGTCGGACAGTGAGTTGACCGGCACGTACCGGCCGGACATTTCGGCGGGTAACGGGGGCGCCCGGGCACCCGGGAATTGACAATCCGCAGGCTCGGGAACATAATGGCGCCGTACCTGGCCACCGGCCGAGCCGAGCCAGCGGCAGGCGTTCCCAAGGAGTTCCCATGCCTGTGATCGAAGAGAGCGTATTCATCGCCCGGCCGCAGCAGGAGGTCTTCGACTATATTGCTGCAACCAAAAACATCCCCGTGTGGGACTCCTCCGTCGCTCAAGCGACGCAGATCGGGAGCGACCCGATGGGCATGGGGGTTCGTTCCAGCGGCACCAGCAAGATCATGGGCCGCTCCTTTGAGTGGACTACCGAAGTGACCGAATTCGAAGCGCCCCGTCGGGTCGTCAACCGGTCCGTTGAAGGTAAACTCTCCTTCACGGTCACCAACTCCTTTGAGGCGGTGGAGGGCGGTACCCGGTTCACCTACCGCATCGACGCGGCGTCGGGCCTGGGTGGCGTCTTCGGTCGGCTGGCAGACCCCTTTGTGCAGCGGGCCCAGGCACGGACCGTCCGGGCAAATCTGGAATCGCTGGCGGAACTGCTGACGGAACATCCCGGGGCATAATGCCCAGCCAGTCATAGTGGGTTCGGGCGGTCACCGTCTGAATCCGCACCGCCGCTTTGCCAGGGCGACGGTACGCAGTGGCCCCTGGCCCATCGGGGCGCAGCGGCGCAAGTTCAGACAAACGCCACAGCTGCCAAGCGGCACGGATCCGGCGGTCAGCTGTCGGCGGCCCGATCGGCTTGAGCCGTGCCGCCGCCGTCGTTTGACTCGTCCGCCTTCTCTTCAGCCTCCTGCAGGTGGCGCTCGAGCTTTTCCTCGGCGTCATGGCGCCGCTGCGCCACGGCCCGCAATTCCTGCGTGGATAACGAGCGCTGCTCCGTGCCCGCCCGCTCCCCAGAAGCCGTCCGGCGTGGATGCTGTTCTTTGCTCATGCAGCATGATCCCATAGTCCGGAAGATGAGGAAAGGGTTTTCTGGGGGTTTTTGGCGTCAGAAGGGGTTCATGGCTTCCTCGTTGGCCTCACCGCAACGAATAATTGAACGGGGCGCGGCCGTCGGTTGTCAGCGGTCACCTTCAACTCGTCCCGGGAGGGTTGGCAGTAGAAGTCATCTTCGCCGTCCGGATCCATCGGCGCACAGGCGGGGCGACCGGATTCATGGGTCTGAAACTGGTGCGTTATGACGACGTCACGAGCCCAAGGGACTGATGCCAGTCCCGCGATGACCAACCAGCGGAGCGGCTGCTGCGCGGTTCGGGAGGGGTCGTCAGCCGTCGGTCTTCAGCGACCGGATGCCTGCGGACACCGCGAACGCCCAACCCAGAATTCCGGCAAGCGCAGTCCGCTCCAGACGTCCGAGAAATGCCGGGAGGAAGCGGCCGGTGAAACCAGTGAGACCACGCCAGGAGCTGTGAGCCCGGCGAATCGGCTGCCCGCTCGGGAAATAGGCTGCCCGCTCGAGAAATCCGCCGCAACCTCGGGCGGCGCCGGAGCCATGCCGTCAGCACGGTCATGCCCGCCAGGGCAGCCAGAAAGCCAACCCCCGCCACCACCAGATGCACGCTGCCGCCGCGGGTCACCACCGATATGCCCAAGCCACCGGTTCCCGGGCCGGCTCCGGAATCGGCTGGGTGAGTCCCGGCGGGGCGGGATATCAGGGGTCTGGATGTCGGAAGGGAAGAAGGCCGGGACCCCTGAGCATAGTCCGCCTATCCCCAGTAGGACCGCGCCTCAGTCCGGAAGTGGGGCCGGTCCCTAGTTCGGCACGCACCACGCAAAGAGTCGTGGCGGCGCGGCCAAGGCAATTCAGATTCATGGTCCAGCCGAACGGACCTGCCGCCAGATTGCTTTCCGCCTCACGGATCTTACTGTAGCGCGGCGGCAGCCGTTGAAGCACGATGTCGACGCCAACATAGGCGGCGCCGCCTGCCACCGCTGCCGTGCAGTACCGTCGCCGTGCGCGAATAGCGGCGTCCGGCTGCAGCGGACGTGGAGCACCTCCATGGGCTCTCGCATTGACACCTCGGGTTGAAACTACGACCGTGGAAAAGGTGCTCCCCACCATACCGTTCCCCAGGGACAACCCTATGGATAACCGGACCCCGACGGTCTCGAGGTCAATGTCGGCCACCGACGCGACCTCCAACCAAGGTGATGCCATCCCACGCGGCAGCCCAAGAATGCCCATGACAGTTTAAGAATGCACGACTGTGGCCCCGCCCCTTGCCTCGCGCACGGAACAGGAGCATCCTGAGTTGACCAACCGGAGGGGGCCCACGATGGCACCAAGATTAATTGAAGTCCGTCAGCCGCGTCAGAATGACCTGATCGGGCAGGAATTCGTAATCGCCGGCTTCGGCACTGGTTTTGAGGCGGTGGTCCTCTGGCGCGTCCTCGACGACAACGGACAGCCGCTCGGCAACGGCAACATCCAGGGCGCCGGTTCCATGGGCGTCATCCACGACTTCGGCAACACGGTCGCGCTGGGAAATACCCCCGCCCGGGGCACACATGTGACACTGCTGGTTTTCGGCGACGACCCATCCGGCATCCACCCGCCCGGACCTGACCTGAATATCATCCCGGTCACGCTGTTCACCTCTCTGCAGGGCTTCAAGCTGTATGAAGTCAAGAGCGGCGACAACCTGACTAAGATCGCCCAGCAGGAGGGCCAGAACACCACGGCCGACGACATCTTCGAGGCAAATCGGGACCGCATCACCAACCCAGACCTGATCTTTCCCGGGCAGGTTTTCCGGATCCCGCTGCTCGCCTGAAAGCGGACTTCAGCGCATCATAATTCCTAACACCCGTGGAAGGGGAACCTCATGTTAAGAAATCTGTGCCGCCCATGCTGCAGTATTGCTCCACCGGATCTGCTGGCTCGGCTGGCGATCGAGGGGGACGCGACCCAGCGGGAGGCCGCTGTCCGCGCCTTGGCCACTTCTGCGGCCATCCGCTCGCAGCGGGCGGTGATGGGCCGGCTCAACCGCCAGCTCAACCTGAACATCGGGCAGATGATCGGCTTCAGCATCACGCCGGACCGCCGGCTGACCGTTTACGACAACCAGAAGAACGGCAGGTCGTTTCTCCCGGGTGTCCGGGTACGGGATTGGGGGCAGCCGCCTGTCAAGGACCAGGCGGTGAATCAGGCCTACGATGGCAGTTCGGCAACCTATGAGTTCTACCGCGATGTCCTGCAACGCAATTCCCTGGACGGAGCCGGGATGGAGCTCGTGTCCTCCGTCCACTACGGGGTTGCTTTCGACAACGCGTTCTGGGATGGCGGCCAGATGGTCTATGGTGACGGGAGCGGCCGGATCTTCCAGGTCGGCGGCCTGACCCGTGCTTTGGATGTCATCGCCCACGAACTGACCCATGGAGTCACGGAACTCACCGCCGGGCTCGTCTACAGTAAGCAGTCCGGGGCGCTTAACGAGTCTTTTTCGGACGTCTTCGGCTCGCTCGTCAAGCAGTACAGTTTGAAGCAGGCCGCAGCCAATGCCGACTGGCTGATCGGGGAGGGGATCCTGGTCCCCCAGCTCGGCAAGGCACTCCGATCGATGAGCCATCCGGGCACGGCCTATTCAGGCGACCGGCAGCCCGGGCACATGGACGACTACGTGGACCTGCCGGATGACAATGACCCGCGGAACGACAATGGTGGGGTACATATCAACTCGGGGATCCCCAACCACGCCTTCTACCTGGCGGCCACGGCGCTTGGCGGTTCCGCCTGGGAGAAAGCGGGAAAAATCTGGTACACGGCGCTCACCACCCGACTGCGGCCCAATACACAATTCAACGAGGCTGCACAAGCCACCGTCGACGTCGCGGGCAGTCTGTTCAGTGCTACGGAGCAAGCCGCTGTCAGGAATGCCTGGCAGGAGGTCGGGGTCCTTTCATGAAACTGACAGTCCGACGGGGAGGCGGCATCGCCGGTATTACAGCACGGACCGAGCTTGATGCGGACGCGTTGCCGCCCGCCGCTGCGGAGGCCTTCGCGGGCGAGATCAGCCATGCGGGAATGCGGGAGCTGAACGATCCCCCCACCACCCGTCAACGTCCGGATTCCCAACTCTACGAA
Organism: Paenarthrobacter sp. PH39-S1; assembly: GCF_030063245.1. GTDB lineage: Bacteria > Actinomycetota > Actinomycetes > Actinomycetales > Micrococcaceae > Arthrobacter_M. The sequence continues at coordinate 59,497 of NZ_JASISR010000004.1, read as the reverse complement.
ATTTCCTTGGAGGAGGCCGGCCAACCCTTCAGCGTCCATTACACCGACGAGTCCTTGCCCGAGGATGTACGCCGGCTCTTGGCTTGGGTCGACGGACGCCCGGAACGCGTTGAATCAATCGAACGGTAGATACGTCAACGGGTTCGACGTGTAACCCTGACGGCCGCGCCAGCAGGAATATCTGCAGACCATGCTGCCGCCAGCTTCTTAGGCCGACAGATTTTCATGCAGGCAGAGAATGTTGCCGTCCGGATCACTGAACCAGGCCGCCTTTTCCGATCCGAGAACACAAACGTGATCGGTGGTTTTCAGACCCGGCAGATCGTAGTCCTCGAACGCCACTCCGCGCGTGCCCAGGTCACGGATTGCGGCGGTAATGTCTTGGACCTCGAAGCTGATAGCCGTGTGCCCGGAAGGCTTCGCGGCAGGATCTTCCAGAAGTGCCAACGTTGCGGATCCTTCCAGTCCGAAAATCAGGTTCCCATCGGCGGCTTTCCCGCGAAACTCCAGACCGAGGGATTCCTCGTAATATTTCCGGGCGCGGTCCCCGTCCGCGATCGGAAGGATGGTTGTTGCCGGGCTTGATGAAAGGGACATTGCAGCCACCGCCGTAGGAGGAAAGGAACCATAATTATACGTTTGCCCGCAACAAAAAGGAATCGTGGGACAGCCAAATGCAACAGCGGGCAAAGGGGCTACCCCCGCAGTAACCACTGCCGCCCGAACCATCCCCCGCGTCGTCGTCGGCTTTCGTTTCGCTGCCCACGGCTGGCAGAAATTCAGCGAATGGACCACTGCCGGCACCAGACGTCTTCGGCCAGATGGGCGTTCCCGCGGCGGACCTCACCGCCCCCGTGATTGCCACCCTGAAGTTGGTTGGCGGCTTCGCACTGGTCATCGGCCTGCTGGCCCGTCTGATCGCGGTCCTGCTCCCCCTGGACATGATCGGTGCACTGGTGTTGGTGCACGCCGGATCCGGCGTCTTTGCGGCCACCGGCGGCTTTGAGCTCGTCCTGCTGTTCGGCGTCACAGCACTGACAATTGCATTGCTGGGACAATTGCATCGCTGGGACAACTGCATCGCTGGGCGCCGTGCGTTTCTCCGCTGACCATGCCCTGTTCGCCAGCAGGAGCCGGAAACTCAGCGCTCGCATAATCGTGCCGGTCCTGCGGCGCAGATGTTCGGTGCAGCTGAGGGCGGCTCTTCTCTTTGAGGGAGGGTCCGCCCTCGCTGCGCCGGGTGGTTCAGCTCTCCGGTATCCAGATAGCCGCAGCGACCCCGGCCCCGGTAAGATCACCGCAACGCACCAGTTGGGTACCGATCCTCGTCAGCGGGCAATTCGGGCCAACCAGCGCCGGCGCCGGTCCGGCCGGTGTGCCGGGGTCCAGCTGAGCGGATGCCGGGGCCGGTACGACGGCGGCAAACACCAGGAGGGACAGGGCAAGTCCGGTCCAGCGTGGCGCTTGATGTGAAACATACATGATCGTGCCTTCCATTCGATGTGGTCCTGATATCTCTACGTTCCTCCCGGTGCCGGCACCGGGGCATCGGGAATTCCTCCTCAGAAATTCGCCGAAAACCCTCAGGTTCCGAGCGGCGCGGCTGTAGCGGTGCGAAACTTGTGACGTGACCGAACACGTAGACGCGAAGGGCCCGGATCTCGTTGGGAGGGCGGCGGAGCTGGGTGCAATAGGCGCGTTCCTGGACCGCGCCGCTGCCGGCGCCGCCGGCACCCTCGTCGTCTCCGGCGATGCCGGCGTCGGGAAAACCGCCCTCGTGCAGCACGCCTGCGCGGCCGCCGGAACTGCGGTCCGGACCTTCGCCGGTGCGTGCCTGCCCTTGGTTTCGATGACGGTCCCGTTTCTGGGGCTGCGGTCGGTTTTCCGCGGCGCACCCCGGATCGAGGGCATCGCGCATCCCGCACTGCGGGCATCAGCCGACGGTCCCTACGATGTTCCGGTCATGATTGACGGCTGGCTCGACGAGCTCTGCATGCTTCGTCCGGTGGTGCTGGTGATCGACGACCTGCAGTGGGCGGACCAAAGCACCCTGGATGTGCTGATGTACCTCATTGCCGGGCCGGCCGACCGACGCCTGGCAGTCATCGCCACCCTGCGCAGCGGCGAGGTCGGCGAAGGCCACCCGCTGCAGCGCTGGCTCGCCGACATCCGGCGCCTGCCCCGGATCGCCTGGCTAACGCTCGGCCCGCTGGACCGGCTGGACACCGAGGCCCAGATCGCAGGTCTGCTCGGCGCTCCCCCGCACCGGTCCCTCGTGCACGACGTCTTCACCCACACGGCAGGCAATGCATACCTCAATCGCCTTGTCGTTGCGGGTCTTCCGTCGAATGCACGCCACTTGCCTCCGAAGCTTCCGCCGGATTTGAAGGCCGCCGCGCTGCGGCCGTGGCGCGGGCTGTCCCCGGAAACACGTGAGCTCACGCAGATCATGGCGGTCGGGGGAAGGCCAATCCGCGCGCAGGACCTTGACGCCGTCGCTCCGCACTTCAGGACGCCCTCCGGCGTCCCGACCTTGCTGCGCGAGGCAGTCGATGCCGGCATCGTGGACATCTCTCCGGAAGGAATCTACTGGTTTCACCATCCGCTGATCGCTGAGGCCCTCGAACAAGGATTACTCCGGGACGAGCGGCAGCGCTGGCATGCGGCCTTTGCCGACCACTACGAGCAGCAGCTGGCGGACGGGCCGGCAGCGGATTTCGAGTCGATGGTGGCGGTAGCGGACCACCACCACTACGCCGGTCAGACGGGCCAGGCCTACCGGTGGGCACTGGAAGCGTCCGCGTCCGCAGGTGCGGTGGGCGGGGCAACCGAGATGCTGCGTTTGCTTCGGCGGGCCGTGGAGTTGCGCGGCAGTCTGCCGGCTGCGGCTGAGAACCCGGAGGACTTGCGGTCCAGGCTGCGGACTGCGGCCGAAGAGACCGGGTCGCATGAGGAAGAATTGGAAGCAGTCGAGGCCTTGCTCTCCGGACTCGACGATGCTGAACAGCCCCTGGCGGCAGCGGAACTGCTCGTGCGGCGCGTGCTCCTGCGCTTTTCCACCGGACGTTCATTCATGGCGGCCGGTGATCTGCGTGAGGCAGTCCGGCTCTCCGCCGTCGAACCCGAAAGCTGGCAGCACGCGCTCGCGCTCGCTGAACTCGCCCACGCCGGCCTATGGCAGAACGATTCCGAGGCGGAAAGCCATGCCGTGCATGCGCTCAGCCTGGCCCGGGCGGCCGGTAACGCGCGGGCGCTGTCCTATGCATTGTCCGCGAACGCCATGGCCGCGGTCATCGGCCAGCGCGCGGAGGAGGGCCGGGTCCTCGCCACGGAGGCGCTGGCGGCGGCGGTTCAGGCCCGCGATTACTGGGCCTTCGTCCACGCCACTATGTGGCGCGCAAATGCCCGCGAAACATGGGCGAGCGAGCTGTATGCCAGTGAGTTGCGCGCGGGCAGGCAGCAACTCGCGGCCCTCGGAGCGCCGCACGGGTATATCGCGAAACTGGCAGCCGATGAGGCGGGCTGTTACCTTGTCATCGGCCGTTGGCGGGAGTGTCTGCAGGCGCTTCGGGTAGCGCTGGGCTCCGATCCAGGGACAATGGGCGACGTCGGCGCGCGGCTGACTGCGGCCCGTCTCGCCGCGTGGCAAGGCCGGCAGCCCGAGGCGGAAGCGCACCTCGCGCGCGCTGAGGAGTTGTATGCACAAAATTCCCGGTTCCTTAACCTCGATTTCGACGCCATCCGCGCCGAGGTCTACCTTGCTGCCGGCGACCCGGTGGCGGCTTATGAATCGGCGATGGCGGGGGCTACCTCCGCCGGCCTGTCCGTCACCATGTGCGAATGGCTGCTGCCGCTCGCGGCGCGTTCCGTCGCGGACCAGGTCCAGCTGGCCAAAGATGCCGGCAATCCCACCTCTGTGCTCATGGCTAGCGTCGACGATTTGGTGGAACAGTTCCCGGCTGCGCTCCGGGACTCCGGCGGTTGCACCGAACTGTACGATCTCCAGATGGCCGCCTTCAACCTTCTGTACGCCGCAGAGGTGGGCCGCGCCCGCCAGAGTGCTGACAACGGATCCGTCTGGGTCCATACGGCCGACGCCTGCCGGACGGCGTCGCTCCGCTGGGAAGAAGCCTACGCGTGCTGGCGCGCAGCGGAATCATTGCTTCTGCATGGACACGGGCAGCGAGGGCCGGCCATAGCCGTGCTCCGCCGCGGGATGTCACTCGCCGGCGAACTGCAGGCCGGACCGATCCAGGCACAGCTGAGTGAACTGGCTGCCCGGGCCCGGATTCCTCCCGCGCGGTTGTCCGCCGGAGCCCCGCAGGCCACCAACAACCTGCCGGGGCTGACGCCGCGGGAGCGGGAGATCCTTGAATACGTCATCGCCGGCCGCACCTACGGCGAGATTGCCCGGGCCCTGGTCATCAGCGAGAAGACCGTCAGCTCGCACATCTCGAATCTGCTGCGAAAAACCGGCGCCTCCAACCGCCTGGATCTGTCCCGGCTCGCTGCCCAACGGCCAGACGGTTCATAGCTGTCGTTTCAGCGAGACCGACAGAGCCGGCGGCGCCGCGAGTGTCTGGAAGACGACACAGTACCGCTCGGTCAGACGCGTCAGGGCAGCCATCTTCTCCTCGTCGGCATCGGACAGCAGATCAAAGCGCAGCCTGATCTCACGGAAACCGACCGGCGCCGTTTTGTCGACTGCCAGCGTGCCGCGGAAATCCAGGTCACCCTCGGCGTGCACCGTCCCCGAGACGTCGATGCCCAATGACGACGCAACTGCGCCGAGAGTCACCCCTGCGCAGGCAACGAGAGCCTGCAGCAGCATGTCCCCGGAACATATCGACAGGCCGTCGCCGCCGGTCGCCGGGTGCAGGCCTGCTTTCACCAAAGCCTGTCCCGTCTGCACCGAACAACTCACACCCATGCCGAGATCACCGTCGGCCCGGAGAGTCACCAGCGCCGAAGCCGGGTCGGCCCTGTAGCGGTGCTTGAGGGGTTCCTGGACCGTACGCAAATCATTTATGGTCATGACCTCAATCTCTCCTCACGCTGTCGGTTGCCGTGCTGCGGGCACAGCAATGAAAGCCCATTGGATGCTACCCCGCGGCACGGTCCCACAGCCCGTGATCCAATGCGAAAAGCGCGGCTCCGACGCGGTTTCCCGCGCCGATCTTCAGGTAGATATGTTCGACATGGTTACGGGCCGTTTTGGGCGCAATGTACAGCGTGTCAGCGATTTCACGGTTGTTCAGTCCATGGCAGAGGAGCCTGAGTACCTCCGCCTCGCGGTCGGTCAGGCCGCAAGGCAAGAGCCGCCGTCGTCGTGCCGTCTGCCCTGCGGCAACAAGGACGGCGTCCGCCGCCTGCCCCTCCAGCCTGCCCGCGGCCGCCTCTGCGCGAAGCCGTGTTCCTGCCTCCAGCGGCGTCAGCGCCGGGCGGTGCGGCCGGGGTTCCAGATAGGTCTGATAGGCATCCGCGGCGGCGAGGATCCGCTGGCTCGAATCGAGGTCGGTGCCCCCGCGGCCGCGAGGATAGCCGGAGCCATCGACTCGTTCGCGGTGCGCCCCGGCCACATAGGCGACGCGCCTCATGCCGGGCACACGTCCGAGAATCCGTTCACTCAAATACGGGTACATCTGAAGCCGCTCCCGGTCCACATAGGACAGGGGGGACTTCTTGTCCCAGACACCGTTGGAAACACCCATCCGGCCCAGATCGTGAACCCAGCCCGCACGGCGGAGAACTTCGATCTCGCCGGCCTGCAGGCCGTACTCCCGCGCCGTGTCAGCTGCCAGGGCGGCCACGGCCCGGGAATGGCCGACCGTAAAGGGGGATTTGAGGTCGGCGAAATCACCGATGGCACGCAGGACCGAGTCCAGCTCCTGTCCGGACAACACCGCGTCATCGGGGGCAGCGGCCAGTGCCGCCGGCCACGGATCAATGTTCAGCAGGTCCGCCGTCAGCTCCCGCGCCTGCGCGCAGAAGAGGTCTGCCAGTTCCGGGTCAAACTGCGTACCGCGGCGTTTCCTGACAGTAGCCACCGCCGCGTCCACGCCGCCGGTCCGCAGGAAGACCTCGGCCGTATCCGCCAACTGCGTAATACGCATCTCCAGCGGGATTTCGACGCCGGCCCTGCCCGCCGGAAGCCCCCTGCCGTCCCAGCGTTCGAAGGTATTACTGAGGATCCCGGACATACTCTCATCCAAGCCGACCTTGTTGGCCAGCTGGCCGGCCGAGGTGCAATGGGAACGGATCAACGTCCGGACCGCCGTGTTCGCCGTTACCGCGAAGCGGGATCTGCGTCCGGCGCGCTGCAAGGGCGGCAAGCCCGAACCCGTGCGGCGCAGCATCAGGGACAACATCGGCAGCCCGTGGGCATCGATCATGTAATAGTCGGCCCGGAAGCCGATGTCGTCGCTGAAGAGGGCGGCCAACTCAAAGGAGTCAGCGTGGCAGCCGATCCAGGCCAACAGGTTTGCATAGTAGATTCTCCCCCGGGCCGCCGCGCCAACGCCGGCCCGGTCACCGATCCGCAGCCCCAACAACGACGCCCGCAGCATGTGCTCCATTGGCTGGCCGAGCCCCAGATCGATGGCCAGGGACAACGCCGCCAGTATTTCGGAGCGACGCGGGGCTGCCGCATGGTCCCATGGGACCGATCCCGCAGACCAAGCGGCCTTGGGGCTCCGGTCCTCGCGGCCTGACCCTAACGGTGGTTCCGTCACAGCTCCCAGTATATGGCTGGGCCGGCCACGCGGTCCCGCATGCAGGGCCACGAGATCAGCAGGCGACGGCGTCGTTATGTCCGAGAGGTTCGAGCAAGGCGTCGTGGAGGACCTGACTGAGACCGGGCGGGAGGTCCACATCAACTGCCAGTGCCTGCAGCACCCGGCTGAGGTAGTTACGGGCCGCGGCGGCAAGGGCGATGTCAACGATCTCCCTGTCGCCGAAGCCAATGTCGCGCAGGCGCAGACTGTCGGCGTCGGTCATGGCTACGGAGTCGGTGCTGAGTTTCTGGGCGAAGTCCATCATCGCGACTTCGGCTTCGGAAAGACCGGCGTCGCGGTAGTCGCATGCGATCCGCACCAATTCCTCTTCGCCGATGAATTTCAGCGACTTATTGCCGTGTGCCAGCCGGCAGTGCCTGGATCCGATGCCAAGGGCCGCGGCGAGAGTCACCAGCTCGAAGCGGCGCATGCCCATTGATCCGGCGATGGTGCTCTGCAGGGCCTTCCACGCGGCCAGGGCTTCGGGATGCACGCTCAAAACCCGGGTGTGGCTCGGAACGTAGCCCAGGACTTGCCTGTCCTCTGCGTAAATCTCCGCTGTCCTACCCGTGGCTTCAGCCTCGGGGGCGGTTTGGATGATGCTCATGACGGTCTGCCTTTGCTCTACGAAAACGGTGCACTTTTCACATGACAAGAAAGCGCGGTGGATTGTTCGGGTCAGTAACTGAAGGTGACCGCCGCGTCCTCACCAATCCAGTCCCACAGCTGGACGGTACCGCCGGCCTCGGCATGGGCCATAAAGCCCGACCTGTCGATCTTGCGCGAATCCAAACAGATGGGACAGACCAGATACCTGCCGCCTGCCTTTTCGTACCGCTCCATAAGGGCCGTCAGGGGCGGGCATCCATCGCACGCCACAACGTGTGCAAACCCCTGAAGCACCAGCCGCACGGCTTCCTTGGTGAGGAACATCTGAGTCTCCCTGCCCTGTTCGGCAGCCCCCACAGCCACCAAAAACGCGACTGTGACACGCTCTGGATCTTCCAACCCGGTTGTCAGGCTGATCACTGCCTTGTTCATATTGCTATTCATGATGCTCTCTCTTCCGTCTCACATACCGACAGCTGAACCGCGCCGGTGCCGGCCGTCGCCGTGGATGGGAATCTGACGCCAAGGCCGGCGACGAACAGGCCGCGTTGCGGGAGCCAGAAGTCGCCCAGGTGTTCCTGCTGAGGCAAGGGGCCCGGCCTGCCCGCGTCAGCGCCATCAATGGTTGCGGTTGTGGACCGGACGATCCACACGCGCAACGGCTGCGCCTGGAAGGATTGACCATTGGGGACGACACCGGAAAATTTCATTTTCCCTGCATGCAGTAACGGACCCGCCACCAATCCCATACTTCGGAGCACACGCTCGTTCCGCCAGAGCCGTGCGGGTATCCGCTGGGCCAAGGCGCTAACGACACTGGAGGTCCGCGAACCTGCCATCTCGATCCGCCAATCCAGGATGTCGGGAATCCGGATTGTGGCGATACCCGGACTGTTCCAGCTGACCGTGATCTCGGCGGATATCGCCGCGTTGAGGGCGGATCCGAAATACCGGGCGCAGCTCAGATGCGGGGGTACGTCGGCGTAGACCACCCATTGGCCGTCGGGTCTGCGCAGCCAGACCGCGCGGTAGCCCGGGCCGATTGAGCTGGCGGGAAAATGCCGGAAGGCAAGATAGAAGCCGGAGCTAAAGGGCATTCCCAGAACGGCATACCCGGCGAACCGTTCTGCGGTGTCGGCGAACCGTTCTGCGGTGTCGGCGGGCAATTCTGCACAGGATTCTGCCTCCTCGGCGTATGTCTGCGGCTGCTGTGTAGTCATTTCGTTCTCCTTACGCTGTGCAGAGATCGTATGTCCGCAGTCACACGAGCGGCATGGGGCGAATGCCCCATTTTCCGTTGCGGATTTCCGCTGCCGAGTCGGGCCAGGCCCCGCGGCGGGGAATGACTGCCTCTGCACCGTATGGCATCGGCAGTAAGGGTCCCTCGGGTGGGACGGTGCGGCATGCCAGATGAAAGGTGACACTCGTTTCCGGCTCGCGGAAATGGGCGGTTACAGTTGGGCACGAACCGATAGCGGCTGCAGTACCAAGACCGGTCGACCGGAGCGTTGTTGATCGGGTGTCCACTCCTGATCGCCGCCGTGGTCGCTATTCGCTCCGAGGTCCCCGTGTCGCGACGGGGTAGACACACGACGGTAGGAGGCAGGCGTCGAATAGCCTGCGCCAGCCTTAGCCTGCCGCTGGATGTTGACCGGACCCGGGAGATTGTGCTTAACAGCGTAGGAGCCCTCAAGAAATCCGAGCTCATGGCCGAGAGCGGACACACCGCTGGTCCATCATGACAATCCCACGCTCGTCACCCATGGCAATCCGCTTCGACATCCGAGGAGAAGGACATCAGTCCACCCTGGACGGGCTGTGCTTTCCCGTGGATAATCGGGTCGGCTCGTCGTCGAGGACCGCTGCCAATGCCTCCTCCGTGTCCTTGATGAAATTGGGGACCAGGCATCCGCATCGATGTCCCTGGGGACGCGATAACGGTCAGGCCGTGCCGAACGTCCCGCTGTTAGTCGTTCCTGCGCACTCTAGTGCCGCCATTCCTGCGGACTGCACTGCCCTGCTAGGCCCCGAACTGCCCGGTAAGGCGCTGGTGAAAGGCCGAGCTGTGCTCGTCGAGTCCACGGAAGGCGACCATTGCTCCATGGGCACGGTACTTCGCTTCAATCGAATCGAGGGCCGCAACGGTGGACGCGTCCCAAATCTGCCCGTTCGTGAGATCGACGGTCACATGTGCCGGATCGAGCGCGTAGGAGAACTGATCAACCAGGTCATTGCTGCTACCGAAGAACAGCGGTCCGCGGACCTCGTACGTCACTGACGTCCCGTCGTCGGCCAGAATTCGGTCGACACGAATCACGTGCGCGATCCTGCGCGCAAACAACACCGTGGCCAGGACGACGCCCACGAGGACGCCGACAGCGAGGTTGCCGGTCACCACGACGACGATCACCGTCACGCTCATGACGATAGTTTCCGGGACCGGCATGCGTTTTACAGTCGATGGTTTGACACTGTGCCAGTCGACGGTGGTGACGGCGACAATCATCATGACTGCGGCCAGGGCCATCATGGGAATTTGTCCCATGATCGAACTCAGCCCCGTCACGAGGGCCAGCAGGAACAGTCCGGCGACAAGGGATGAAATGCGCGTACGGGCTCGGCCGATCTTCACGTTGACGATCGTCTGACCAATCATCGCGCAGCCGGCCATGCCGCCGTAGAAGCCTGCAGCAATGTTGGCCACTCCCAGGGCCCAAGATTCGCGGCCCTTGTGCGACCGAGTGTCCGTCAAATCGTCGACCAGCTTGGCGGTCAGCAGCGTTTCCATCAGGCCGACAAACGCCACGCTCAGTGCGGTTGGCCAGATGATCTGCAGTGTGTGGAGGTTCAGCGGAACGACGAATGAGGTGAGACCGGGAAGTCCGCCGGTGAGTGGACCTTCATCGGCAACGTTCGGAACGGTGAGGCCGGCGAAGATGACGATCGCTGTGACGGCGACGATCGCGACAAGCGGTGCCGGCACCGCTTTTGTGAACCGCGGCAGCACCAGGATAATCACGACGGTCAGGGCGAACAACGGATAGACCAGCCACGGGACGTCGATCAGATGACGCACCTGCGCCATGAAAATGAGAACACCCAAGGCATTGACGAAGCCGATCATCACCGAGCGCGGAATGAAGCGCATCAGCCGCGCCAATCCCAACGTACCGAACAGGATCTGGACGACGCCGGCGAGGATCACCGCCGGCAATATGTATTCGACACCGTGCGCCTTCACCAGCGGCGCGACGACGAGAGCGACGGAGCCGGCAGCAGCAGTGATCATCGCCGGCCTGCCGCCCAGGATCGACATGGTGATCGCCAGAACTATCGACGCCATGAGGCTGACGATTGGGTCCACGCCAGCGATGACTGAGAACGAGATGACTTCCGGCACCAGCGCAAGCGTGGTGACGATCCCGGCCAGCACTTCCCTGCTCAGGAGCTCCGGCCTCCGCAGCACTGTGAGGACACTCATAGAGGCTTGTGTGCGTGATACTTGTTCGGCCATGACCGGGATGACTCCGAAGACGGGGCTCTCGTGGGAGAACCGGTGGGCGAGATAGGTGGGCGCCGGTTGCGCGATCAGGACTCCAACATTATCCCAGGGCCGTCCGAGTGGACCCTGCGTCCAGTGGGCTGCTGCACGATAGCGGGGCGGGGCCTGGCAGATATTCAACCCTCGGATGATTTCTGTGTCATCTCTGCGTCATCGGCTTGTTCATCGCGGCCGGACGGGAAACCGTATCTATAGTTCGCGGGCGGTGATGATGGTTCGGGCGAGGTTTCGGGCGTCTTTGAGGTCGTCGAAGTACGTGTTGCGGGTCCAGTTGTTGGCTGTGCCGGCGCGGTATGGCCGCAGGCCGGCGCGGATAACGGCGTTGGGTCCGTAGCGGACGTAGGGGATGCCGTCGATCATGGTTGCTTCGAGGATGCCGGCGTGGAAGAGGGAATGGTCCGCCGGGCACGCTGGTGCCAGATTGATGACGTCCGTGGGGCCACCGTTGGTGAACCAGATGATGTGGTGGATATCACACCAGCTGGGCGGACGATTGCAGCCGGGTCTGATGCAGCCGCCGTCGCGGATCGATACCGCTCGGCGCTGGGCCGGTGAGGCGAGGCGGACCGCCGTGCCGAGGTCCAGGAAGGCGCCCTTGGCGTCCAGGACGGCGCGTTCGAAGGTCGCGCCGCAGACCAGCCGGGCCAACGTGCCGGGGGTGATGCTGCCGAGTTGGTCGCACCAGGAGTGTGTGGGATCCAGGGGTGTGTTAGGCCCTCTGCCGCAGGTACAGACTGGACTGGAACCGGGGAGGTAGATTCCGGAGCCGGCCTGTTCCCAGCCGGTGCCGGGGGCAGTCGGGTTACTGTCGGGCCATCCGTTGTTGGTGGTGGTGCTGGCCGGGCCGATGCCGCCGGGCCAGCCGTTGCCGGGATCGGATTCTACGGATTCCTGCGGCCAGCCGTTGCCTGTAGCGGTGGGATCGGGCCGTTTCCAATCCCGGTCCGTGACGTGGAGCCATTCGCGGGCAGGAGTACCGGTCCCGGTGGCGGGGGTCCGACCCGGCGGTTCCGGTCGTTCCAGTGGTTCCGGCGGTTCCGGCGGTTCCGGTCGTTCCAGTGGTTCCGGTGGTTCCGGTGGTTCCGGCGGTTCCGGCGGTTCCGGTGATTCATCATCAGCGACCGGTGGTTCCGGTGGTTTGACGCCCGCGCCGGCGGGTGGGGGCACGTCGACTCTGGCTGGGTTATCTCTGGTTGCGTCGGGTCCGGCTGGGTCGCGTCTGGATGCGTCATCCCTGAGGGCTGCCACCATATCTTCCGGGTAGCTGCGGAGTTGGTCAAAGGTGGTGGTAATGGTAATCCTGGCCGGACGCCGGCCTGGCCGGAGCCGTGCGGCCCGGCCTGGATTACAGTGGGTGGTGCCGGCAATGGGGGTGAGGCCGAAGAGGTCCCGCGCCTGCGCTGCCGCGGCAGCTTCCCGGTCCTGCTCATCCGACGCCGGGACCACCCAAGCATCCGCCTCGCCCGACTTACCCGCCTCGCCGGTGCCCGCTGTGCCGTTGGGGCCGCCGGCGTCAGCGCTGCCGCCAGTTTCGGCGGCGGTGGCGGGTCGGCCGGGGAAGCCCAAGTAGGCGGTCGCGGCGCGGGTGATGTCCGTCAACGCGTCGGCCCGGCGCTGATCCGGCGTCCTTTCATCGGTGACGTTGAACGCCCCGTCAGGCGCCTGCTGGTCCGGGGTCGGCGCAGACAAAGGATCCAGCAGGGCCCTGAATTCGGCTCCGGCGGCCGGATCGAGCTGGTACGAGCCGTACACCATGCCGGTGATATCCACAGCCATGGTGAGCCTCCGACGTAGGAACGCCTGGGGATCGTAGTGGTCGTTGATGTTCGTTTCGCAGGTCGTTATCAGGAAGGCGGCGAGCTTACGGAACTGCTCACGTTGATGAGTGGGCGCCTGCCGGGCCAGGAACGCCCCGATCGCGGCGGTGGTCGTCCCAGTCAGCAGCCGGGTGGGAAGATTCTCCAGCACTTTCACGCCGGTGTGGATGTGCGCGGCGGTGATCTCCCCGCTCTCCAGACCTGGGCCCATCGCGGCCAGCGGTCCGGCATTCAGTGTTGCTTCGCGCGTCAGAAGGCTCCGACCGACGGAACTGGTATGCAGGGCCCGAGCGGCCTCAACATCGGCTTTCGCCCGGCCCGGTTCGATTCCGGCCCCGTGATTGAGGTAGTCCTGCACGTTGCGGGTGCCGAGCCCGGAGAAAGCCGCCGCACCGGTCTGGTCTGCGGCGGCGACGCTGCGCAGGTACACGGCGTCCAAGCGCCGGTGCAGGACCTCAAGCGTATCGAGGATCGGCAGCCAGGACGCGGGCGATACGGCTCGCGGGTCTGTCGCTAAAATCCCCGCGAGCTGCGCATCGATTATACCCAGCCGCACTTCGATACCGCCGGCAGGACCAGCAGGAATGACGACGCCGCCGGGAACGGCTGACCCCGCGATATCGTGTGCCGATCCGGCAGCGTCTGGTTCGGCTGATCCGGCAGTATCTGGTTGCTTGGAATTTTCACCGCTCGCGGGAGATCCGGCCGAGCGGGCACGGCCCGGGTATTTCGCGGCGACGGCGGCCAGCACCTGAGCGACGTTATCTAGACTAATCTCCATCGGCTCCCACCGCCTCTATCCGGGCCGGTCATCCTCACCGGCGAAGACTTCGATTTGGTACTGACTTCAGACTAAGAGACCCCACCGACAAAATAAGAGCGAAGCAGGACAAATACGGCCCCCCGGGCAAAAAATCTTCAAAAGCTTATTCCGACAGCCCAACAGGACCGAACCGCCGCAGAAACCCGGGGCATGTTGACGTGTTCGGGCCGTGCCCCTTGCAGACGAAGAGCGATCTGCCCAGGACGGGGCAGCCTCTCGATACCGGGGAAGCCCGCTGGGCGGCACGACGGCGGCGGACGGCCGCCGCTGTCGGCCGCCTTTCGGCAACCGTGCGCCGTCGTGCTTGGCCTGAAATGCGGCGCTACTTCGCCAGGACCTGGATAGCTTCCTTCGCCACGTCTTCGGAGGACTGGGGTCTTGATCGGTGATGAGGTTACCGTCGCGGGCGACGAAGGAAACCCAGTCAGTCCCGGTCTCGACGATGACGCTCCGTTCCCTCAAGGCCGTCTCCACGAACTCATCTCGCCCAAACAAATCCATGCCGAGCCCGTGCACATCAGCACCCGCGCACCGATCTGCGTGGACCAGCACCTGGAAAAGACCGGCAAAAACCCGGCAGCCTGCCCGGATCGGCAAACACGCGAAGCGTCTCATGAACGGTCCTTCATGGACGGTTTCCAGGCGACGACGCAGGCGAGGAGGCGAATGTCATGGTCGCTGAGACTCGCTTGCTAAGACAGGTTTCCTCCAGCAGAGCAGCGCAGGTCTCGCCGTTTAGAGCATCATCAGAATGAACCCCGCCAGGGTGCACACGATCCCGACCGCGGTCAGGATCCATCCAACGGTCATAACGGTGTTATCGTGCCTGTGGGGGACGAGGCCCCACCGGCCCGGGTGGCACGCGTCGAAATGGAGCACGACTTCGCTGCCGGGCTCCAGCCCTGGGGTTTCCTCGGCGGTGTGTAGGGAAAGGTGAGGGGCGTTCTCCCGGTCGGACCAGCGGAAACCCTTGTACCCGCCAGCTTCGAAGACCTCAGCGGTAGTGCTGGTCCAGGGGCAGCGGCGTTTGGCCACCACCCAACCGGCGACCAGCAGCGGAATGCCGGGGACGAAGCCCACCCACGTCATCAGTTCCAGGATTGGGCCAAGAACATCTGCGGGTCCGGGCATGGTTTGATCATATCCGCCGGTCCGCGCTGTTGGCAGAGACTGCAAGCTGGGCCCGCAGCCGAAGCGTGGGTAGGATGGAAGAGTTAGCCGCTGGCGGTCTGCCGGCGGGAGCCGACCGTAGGGAGAAACACCATGGGTTTGGATGACAAGATCGGTAACGCAGCTGAGAAGCTTGGCGGCAAGGGCAAAGAGGCCGCCGGCAAAGCAACAGGTGATGAGAGCCTCAAGGCAGAAGGCCAAGGCGATCAGGCCAAGTCGGATTTGAAGCAGGCGGGCGAGAAGGTCAAGGACGCTTTCAAGAATGACTGACTCCCGAATCTAAGAAAGGGTGCGGCTCCCGCGGAGCCGCACCTTTTTTGTGGCGTTTTCGGAGGAACCCACCGCCCAGGTTAAGGCGCTCGTGGCGTCCTGCACTTCACCGACCAGTTCTTTGCTGATGTCCTCCAGAAGGGCACGCCGGTGGTGTTACCGTCGTTGGTGAGGATGTACCTGGGATAGCCGTGCTTGGCGACTCCCGGATGGATCTCTGCCGGGGTGGATGACTGCGGCAGGAGCACCATCCCGCCGACGGGAACCTCAACGTCTGTCACGGTTTGACCGTGAACTCGAACGCCGCGGTGAGAGTGCCGCTGGCGTCCGTCAGCATCCCGTCCCGAGTGGACTGTTCCACGATGTTCGCGACTTCATCCAGGTCTGGGCGGCCGTTCGCGTGTGGTTGGGCTAGCCGACACATCCGGGCCGGGGGCGCCCGCGCTGGTCTTCCCCGGCTGGTTTGGTACTTGTAAGCTGTAGATCGGAGAGCCGCGAAGCCTGGTCGGCCCGCGCGCGAAAAGCCCGCGGAACGCCCTTGACGGTCGCCTTGGGCGTGCGCGCTGCGACCAAGGAACGGAACGACCATGCACACAGGATCACCTCCCGTCATTGAAACCACCCGGCTGGCGAAGAATTTCGGCCGGACCACCGCACTGGCCGGTCTCGATCTCAGCGTCAGGACCGGCGAGGTCCACGGCTTCTTGGGACCCAACGGCGCCGGCAAGTCAACCACTCTCCGGATACTCCTGGGCCTCATTCGTCCCACCTCAGGCACCGCCCGCGTCTTCAACCTGGACCCTTGGATGGACCCTGCCCGGGCGCACCGCGATGTCGCCTATGTTCCCGGCGACGTGAGTCTGTGGCCTAATCTTTCCGGCGGGGAAGTCATCGATCTGCTCACGGGTCTGCGCGGTGGGGCGGATGAACGGCTGCGCCGCGAGCTCGTCGACGAGTTCGATTTCGACCCGCGGCGGAAGGCCCGGACCTATTCCAAGGGCAACCGGCAGAAGGCGGCACTCATCGCCGCGTTCGCCCGCCCGGCCCGCCTGTACCTTCTGGATGAACCAAGCGCGGGCCTGGATCCGGTCATGGACTCCGTTTTCCGGCGCCAGGTCCAGCGTGTCAGCGGCGACGGGGCGACGGTGCTGCTCTCCAGCCATATCCTCAGCGAGGTCGAGCAGCTCTGTGACAGGGTCACCATCATCCGCTCCGGGACAGCCGTTGAATCGGGAACCCTGGCCGAGCTCCGGCACCTGACACGGACCCGTTTCCGATTCACGGCCGCGACGGATCCGGCAGTATTGGCGGCGCTGCCTGGCGTGCACGACCTGCACAGCGACGGAACCGGAACCGAGTTCGATGCCGACGCCGCTGACCTGGGCCCCGTCCTGGAAGGTCTCGCGGCGGCCGGCGTCACCGACATTACCGCGGCCCCGCCCTCGCTGGAGGAGTTGTTCATGCGCCATTACACGGAATCGGACCACGCTGTGCCGAACGGGGAGGTACGCTGATGGGCGCCGTGGTCCGGCTGGCCATGGTCCTGGCACGCCGGGACCGCTGGATCCTTGCCGTGTGGATCCTGGGCATCGCCGGGCTGGGCTTTGTCACTTCCATCGCGGTGGCCGGCCAGTTCGGAAACGAGGACGAACGGGCTGCGATCATTTCCGTTGCCGCGGCAAGCCCTGCGTTTCTTTTCCTCCGCGGGCTGCCCGATGGCACCGGTATCGGGGCGGTGGTGTTCTTCCAGGTCTACTCGTCTACCGCGGTCCTGGCCGGTCTGATGAGCACCTTCCTTGTCGTGCGGCACACGCGTGCCGATGAAGAGCTCGGACGCTCCGAACTCATAGGCTCCGCCCCGGTCCCGCGCGTCGCCCCCTTGGCGGCGACGCTCCTGGTCGGTGCCTGCGCGAACCTGGTCCTGGCCGGGTCGGTCACGGCCGGTTTCGCAGCCGCTGGTCTGCCGGTTTCCGGGTCGCTCGTGGCAGGGGGCGCGGTGGGCGCGGTGGGTTTGTTCTTCGTGGCCGCTGCCGCGGTGGTTGCGCAGGTTATGCCGTCCGGACGCAGCGCGAACGGGGTCGCCGCAGGCCTGGTCGGTGCCGCTTATCTTGTCCGGGGTATCGGGGCCGCCCTCGGCACCCCGGATGCTGACATGATGCACGTCAAAGCGGCGTGGCCATCGCTGTTCTCACCCATTGGCTGGGGCCAGCGGTCCCGACCGTTCTCGTCGGCCGATCCCGTGCCGCTTCTGGTTCTGGCCGCGGCCGCGCTGGTTTTGGCCGCGGCAGCGGTACTGGTCAGGAACCGCAGGGATCTTGGCGCCAGCGTCCTGCACGATCGCTATGGGAAGGAGCGGGCCGGCGCCGGAGGGGCCTCGTTCGTGGGCCTGGCGTGGCGTCTTCAACGCTCCACACTGGCCGGCTGGTGCCTCGCCGCCGCAACAATCGGCGCCGTGGCAGGCGGCCTCGCTCCCCTGGTCAGGGACGCGCTGGCAGGCAACCGGTCCCTTAAGGAACTGATTGGCCGCCTCGTGCCGGGCGGCCAGGCCGACGTCGTCGATCTCCTTACCACTGCCCTGCTGGGCATCGCAGGTGTCCTCGCTGCTGCCGCCGGAATCCAGGCGGTGCTTCGACTTCGGGCCGAAGAGGCCGAGGGCCGGGCCGAACTGCTCCTCGCGGTCCCTGCGTCCCGTGCCCGATGGTTGGCGGGGACCCTGGCTATAGCCGCTTTGTCCGTGACAGCGGTGGCTACAACCGCTGGTACTGCGGCGGCCGTCGGGCTGGGTCTGTCGGGGGCAGGCAACAGCCAGGGAGGATTGATCGTGGCCGCCGCGCTGGCGCACGTCCCTGCCGCAGCTGTCTTCGCGGCTGTAACTTCACTGGCCTTCGCTGTGGTTCCCCGGTTGAGCAGCGCGCTGGCTTGGGGATTCCTGGCCGTCGGGCTGATCCTGGGCCAGTTCGGGGAGCTGCTCGGCCTTCCGTTGTGGTTGCAGGATATGAGCCCGTTCCGTCACTCCTCCGCCATGCCAGCTGAACCCTTCGACCCTGACGGAGCCCTGACCCTGACCGTCAGCGCCCTCGCCGGAGCCGCACTTGCGGCTTTCCTGATCCGGCGGCGGGACCTCACCGCATGACGGCGGCCGGTACTGAGCGGTCCGCTACCGACTCAGTTGTTGCGACGACTCCCCCGTGGGCGCCGGTCATCCGTGGGCGCCGACCCGCATCCCGTTCCTGGCAGCAACGCGCCGCAGGTACACGAGCCCAGCGAGAGCGAAGAGCGCGCCGAGTCCCTCAGCGATGGCGCTGATGGTTTTTTCCAGGTACCAAGCCGGTTCATACATGGAGGGTATCGGGCCGATCGGCGGAAGGTCGACGTAGCGGTACAGGAGCACGGCAGCCAATCCGCCCGCTGCTACGACGAGGGCCAGCAAAAATGCGGGCCGGCTTCCCCGGATCAAGACATAGAGCGCCGCCAGGAAGGCAGCCGCTGATTCCAGATAAAACAGGTTGCCCTGTCCAATGCCGTCCGGGGCGGCAAGCTGGTATCCCGGTGCCAACCGTACGTGGATCACCGCGTCCACGGCCAGGCCTGCGGCCGTCAGCACCCGAAGGGTCAGACCGACGGCCCTACTGTCGGCCCGGCGGTTGCGGCTCATTTGACGACCAGCGTCCCATGCATATTGCCGTGGTACGTGCAGTGATACTTGTATGTTCCCGGGGCAGTGGGGGCTGTGAAGGTGACGCTTTCCCCGGGTTTCACGGTCACATCGAATGCGGAGCCCTCGTCGGCTGTCACAGTATGGGCTGCGCTGTCCATATTCATCACGGTCACCATGGCGCCGGAGGCGACGCTGTCCGGTCCTTGGTAAGCGAAACCTTTGATGTGAATCGTATCGGAGGCAGTGGCTGGCGTAGCCGAGGCAGAGGAACCACCGGCTGGGGCGGTTGCCGTGCCGGGCGAAGCGGTCATAGCCATGGACGACGTGCCGCCCGCAGCGCTACTGCTCCCGGCGCCCGTGCCCGCGCTTGTGCCCGCTGATGAGCAGCCGCTCACAGCCAGCAGCAGAGCCGCAGCCGGGACGATGAAGAAACTCCTATTATTAATAGCCATGACATTCCCTCGATTGAATAACAATGGATCGGTTCTGGTTCCGGTTCGGCTCCCGGACGGGCAGCCGACTCAGGATCGCGCAAACCCAAGGCTGACACTATGTAGTTCGCTGTGATCGGCAGCACGGATGGTCACAGATTCATGAATCCTTCACTTCCTGCCTAGGCCAGGTCCCGTACTCGATACCGGGCGCCATGGGCAGCGGCAGATTCATTTCAACGACAAGCGAGACGGCAGTGGACTTTTATCCAGCAGGGAAGGCATTCTTCCGCAGAACGGTTGCAAGGTGCCCCGCATGCCGGGCAGCCACGGCGGTGGCCGATGCCACTTTCTCCGGGACTTCTTCAAGACCTTTGAAGTCAGTGGTCTGCATTGCTCCACCCACCCAGTACGTTATGCCTTGGGCGGGGATGGTGAACCCGATGTCATTCAGGCCCTGAAACATGTCAGCGCTGACCTTATGGGCGCCCCCATTTCCGACGACGGCCGCCACCGGAGATGTACATCCCAGTCCACGACCCGCAAGACCGAACCGGATACGCCGTGATTATTAAGGTGCTCAAGGATCTGCCGCGCCAGCAGTTCGCTGCTGGTGGGCTCCGGTGAAGGCGCAAGTGCACAGACGAGGGCAACGGCGCTCAGATTCATCTCATTCATGGCCCCATTGTTCACGACTCCACACTCATGCACCACCCCTCGCGCCGGCGGACATTAGGGCCGGGGAAAGGGGTGCCGATGCGGTTCAGCCACGCGGTCTGGAGTCCGGCACGCGTTGCTCCGTGAATATCCCAGGGATGGACGGCGACAAGGATCATTTGCGCTGCGTCGACCCCGCATGTACCCACGGCATAGTCGAACGCACCCCTGACAGGCTTCCAAGCGGGTGCGTCCTCAACGGAGAGAAGCTGTTCGAACTCTTCGCGGATCCCGGCTTGGGTAAGCAATTTCTCGGCGATCAAGGTGGAGCCGTTGGTCAGGGTCACCAGACGGAAACCTGCCGCGGACAGTGCCCGGACACCGGCAACGACATCGGGTGGGGGCGCAGGCCCGCCAACCCCAGCATGATGTGCTCCACCGCGTCCGCCAGGTCCCGGTTCAGTGTGACAACGTGAAGGAGCCCGCGTAGTGCTTCGGCGGCGATCTCGGCGAATTTGCCGGACACCGAACCCGGTATTGATGACGGGGTTGCGCCGACCCAGCCGGTGAAGCCGAGAGAGCCGGCCCCTTATCCATGGTGCCCCCGGGTTGGCGCCGACAGGGACCCGGGATGCAGAGTGGGTCATTCGTCCTCTGCGGTGCTGTGGAGGTCCCGCCGGGCTTTGCGCACACGCAACATAATGAGGGTGGCGACTGCCAAGAGTGCGATGACCAGGGCAATATCCCGGCCCACGGTTTTGGCTACTGCCTCATAAGAGTTCCCGGCCAGGAACCCAAGGAGGACGAACCCGGTCCCCCAGACGAGGCCTCCGGCGGCGTTGAAGGCCAAAAACCGAGGGTAGGGCATTTGCGAGATGCCCGCGAGGGCGGGCATGACCGCGCGGAAAAGGCGCCAAACCGACCCAGGAACACGGCCGCGCCCCCGCGTCGGCGCAGGAAGTCTTGTGCATCGTCGAGGCGGGCGCGGCGTTTGTTGAGGATCCGCAGTTCCAGCAGTCGGGGGCCGAGGCGCCTTCAGACCTCATACCCGACGGAGTCGCCGATGATCGCGGCCAGGACCACGAGAACCAAAATCAGCCAGAGTTGGACATGCCCCCCGGCTGGCGACCACCCCGCCCAGAACAGCCGCGGTCTCACCCGGCAGGACGAAGCCCACGAACAGTGCATCTTCGGCGAAGACCAGCGAGGACACGATGGCGCAGACCAGTACGGCATTGACGTTCACGATGCTGTCTACGATTCCAGCCATAGGAACCTGCCTCTCTGTCCGGACGGACGGTCCAGCTTGAGTGAATGCTTATATTTGCTGCACTCGGGCATAAACAAGGTCAGCATATTCTTCCAACCGGGCGCTGCATTCGCGCAAACGCGCCAACGCATCGACGCCGGCAGGCACAACGAAAACGTCGCGTTTCTTCAGATCGTGGTGCCAGCGGCGTAACCTTTCCAGGCTCTGTTCTTCCTCCTCAAGTTCGGCCATAGTGAGTTTGTCCTGGTTAATCTCTTTGCTGATTTCGGTCTCAAATTTGTTGCAATCGGCCAGGAATTCCGACCATTCTTCCTCCCGGGCGGTCGTGAACAGAGCCAGCATCTTCTCGGCATCCGCATCCGACTGCCCCCGGGTGTCCAGCACAATAATTTCGCCCTCACCCTGCGCCACCAGATCCATGACCCGGCTCACCCCGTCCACAAAGGCAGGGACATTTGGCACCATCCACACGCCCTGGCCGACGGGGACGGCTCCGATCCTGCGCAGCGCGCGCCACACGGCGACGCGATGGCGTGAAGGAGCAGCCGGCACCTTCACGATGAGCACAATCCATGCGCTGCCGGGCCTACTCCTGCTATCCGCTGTCGTCTCAATGCTCATGGCCTGATCGTAACAGGCGTTACATTCGAAGATGTGTTGATTGCATCCATAAGAGGACAAATTCCGTGGAGGGTGTCGTTTTTTTCCGAGTCGACGGCTGTGGAATCATCGTGCCCTGTCGGCACTGGAGTGGGATACCTGTCAGTGGCGGGTTGCTGATTTCCAGAGTTCGGGGTACGGGTTGATCCCCCAGGACGCGGTGTGGCTTTCCCCGGGCTCCAGCGTGATGAGTCCCTCCCCCGAATTAAAGGCGTTCGGCGCGCATGTCATAGGTTCAACTCCCAGTCCGGTCCGGCGGCGACCCGGCTCCGGCAGAGTGTCGCCGGTGAAAATTTCCAGGTACGGATAGGACTCATCCACCCATAACTCCACCCCCGCGGCGCGGTCCGGCGCCACAAGCCGGACCCGGGCCCGCCCGTCGGCCCCGCGGTGCAGATCTGTGTAGGCAACATCAATCTCCCGGGCGCCGAGTTCTTCTTCGGTGCGCAGGTCATAATGAGTGCCGTCCACCGGCTTCCAACCCGTCGGAATTCCCAGCTCGTCCACGGGGAGGTAGACCGAACCGGGCGCCTGCGCGGACGCCCCGTCGATGATGGGCGTGCCAACGCTGAGATAGGGGTGGGCGCCGGTGCCATACGGGCATGCCGTAGTCCCGACGTTGGTCCCGCTGGTGCGCACCGTTAAACCGTACTCGTCCAGGGAATAGTCCAGCCGGCACCGCAGGACGGAGGGCCAGCCAGGACACGCATGCAGAACGTAGGTGAAGCTGACCCTAGCCGGCCCGTGATCAGTCACGGTCCAGTTGGCCCAACGGGTCAGACCATGGATCGCGCCATGCTTGTCGGGCTCGGTAAGATCCAGCTGCCGGCTACTGCCGCGCCAGCCGTAATGACCACGGGAAATCCTGTTGGGCCAGGGAATCAGGGATTGCCCGCGGGCGCCCGTGCAGTGCTCATCCTCCGCGTAGTCGTCCAGCACGGAACGCCCTTTTACCGTGTAGGTCCGCAGGGCCGCCCCCACTTCGGTGAGGACTACCGTCTGATCCCCGGAGCGGATCTCGTATTGGCTGCCCGAAGGCGGCACGAGTGTCCGATCGGGGGTGATGTTGTCCGGTGTTTCATGGGTTTTCATCGCGGGGCCTTCCTTACGCGTTCGGCAAAGGTGATTCACACTCTGGCACGGCCACCCCAGGATGGAAAGCATCCGCGCGAGTCAATCAATCGCGGGTCGGGCGCCCCGTCGCCGAGGGCCCGAATGGCCCGTCAGTGCCCGTCACGGCTGTGCCGCCGCGGCACCCGTCCCGCCGGCTGCGTGGGCCGGGGTCCGGCAGCGGGCGCGTCCGGAATGGGGCAGACCAGCGGTTCACCATTGGTGACCGTCACCGGCTGGCCATGATGCAGGATTTCCATCGGTTTACCGTTCCGCAGAACGTAGGAGGCCGCGAGAGGCGTGATCTCCAGCCGCAGTGTCCGGCCGCCCACCAGCACGCCGAACGCCAGCCGGCTCAGCCCAGGTGGAAGCCGCGGTGCAAAACTGAGTACTGCGCCGCCGTCGGGCATCCCGGTGTCCCGCATGCCGCCGTACCCGGCGGTCAGCGCGGTCCACACTCCGGCCAGGGACGCAATGTGCAGGCCGTTCTCCGTGTTGTGTTCCAGATCATCCAGGTCCATCAGCGCGGTCTCGGCCAGGTAGTCATCGGCCAGGCCGAGCTGCCCGACCTCGGCCGCGAGCACCATCTGCACGCACGCGGACAGGGAAGAATCGCGGACGGTCAGCGCCTCGTAATAGGCGAAGTTGCGCGCCTTCTGCTCCTGGCTGAAGGCATCCGGGCGCAGCTGCATGGCCAGCACCAGATCCGCCTGCTTGACCACCTGTTTGCGGTACAGGTCGAAGTAGGGAAAGTGCAGCAGCAGCGGATACTCGGCATCGGTGGTGGCGGCAAAGTCCCACACTTTGTGCCCGGTGAATCCTTCCGCCTGCGGATGCACGCCCAAGGCATCGTCGTACGGGATGAACATGGCCGCGGCCGCATCGCGCCAGCTGGCGATCTCCTCCGCGTCGACGCCGAGTTTCCCTGCTCCTTCGTGATGCCGGGTCGCGCAGTCCGCGGCGGCGCCGAGGTTTTGCTGCGCCATCAGGTTGGTGTAGACGTTGTTGTCCGCCACGGCGCTGTATTCGTCCGGGCCGGTCACTCCGTCAATCCGGAACCGGCCGCGCCCGTCGTGGTGGCCCAGCGAACGCCACAACCGTGCGGTGTGCACGAGCAGGTCCAGCCCCACGGTCCGCTCAAACGCAAGGTCGCCGGTGGCACGGACATAACGGACGACGGCGGCGGCAATGTCGGCATTGATGTGAAAGGCCGCTGCCCCGGCCGGCCAATACGCCGAACATTCCTCACCGCGGATGGTGCGCCACGGAAACGCGGCCCCCTGCAGTCCCAGCTGTCCGGCCCGGTCCAGCGCGAGCGGCAACGTGGTGTGCCGCCAGCGCAGTGCATGCGCGGCGGCGTCCGGAGAGGTGTAGGTCAGCACCGGCAGCACAAAGGTCTCCGTGTCCCAGAAGGTGTGTCCGTCATAGCCGGGCCCGGTCAGGCCCTTAGCCGGAATCGCCCGTCCCTCAACCCGGGCCCCGGCCTGCAGAACCTGGAACAGGGCAAAGCGGGCCGCCTGCTGAATCCGGGTATCGCCGTCGAGCTCCACATCCGCGCACGCCCAAAACTTATCCAAAAACGCCCGCTGTTCCGCGCACAGCTCGTCCCAGCCGGTATGCATTGCCCCCGCGAGCGCCGCGTCCGCCTGGTCCCAGACCGCCGGCAGGGAGCGTGAGCCGGACCAGCCGTAGCCCACCATCTTGATCAGCCGCAGTCGTTGACCGGGCTCAAGCGTAACGGTGATGGTGGTGCGCCCCAGGTCCGGAAAGCTTACCGCCTCCACGCTGGTCCCGGGCGGCCCGTCCACCACATGATCCATCACCGCGGCAACGATCTGCGCGGACCCCGCCACGGTGTGCACCAGACCCGCGCCGGCCCCATGGGCAGCATTCTCGGCGTGGACCAGCGGGGATTCCAGCACTGCGGCGACCCGCGGATCCCCGCTCGGCCGAGGAAGCTGCTCATTGGCGATGATCTCGGACTGAACAACTATCCGAACCGGTCCGCTCAGAGGCTCCACCTCATAACAGATCGCGGCGATGGAGCGCTGGACCAGTGAGACCATCCGTGTGGAGGTGACCCGCACGTCCCGGCCGGCCGGTGAGACCCATTCCGCCGTGCGGTGCAGCAGTCCGGTGCGGAAGTCCAGGCGACGCTCATGCGAGGTCAGCTCCCCGTAGCGGACATCGAACGGCTCATCATCGACCAGCAGCCGGATCGGTTTGCCGTTGGTGACGTTGATGACCGTCTGCCCCGATTCCGGATAGCCGTAGCCCGCCTCCGCATAGGGCAGCGGACGCAGCTCAAAGACCCCGTTCAGATAGGAACCAGGCAGAGCGTGCGGCTCCCCCTCGTCCAGATTGGCCCGCCAGCCGATGTGCCCGTTGGACAGCGCAAAGACGGACTCCGTCTGCGCCAGCCGGTTCAGGTCCAAGGCCGTTTCGCGCAGACACCACGGCTCGGTGGGAAAGTTGGGGTGTTCGATCATGGCTGCTCCCTCACGACGCGGTCCAGCAGGTCAGCAGGATCGGAAACGACGACGTCGGCACCCGAGTCCCCCAGTGCCTGCGCCTGCCCGGCGCGGTCCACGCCCACGACCCGCGCGAAGCCGCCGGCCCGGCCGGCCGCGACGCCGGCGAGCGCATCCTCGAAAACGGCGCACTGCTCCGGCTCCATTCCCAGCGCGCGGGCGGCGGCCAGGAACATGTCCGGCGCCGGTTTTCCCTTCAGCTTCTGCGCCTGGGCCGTGATGCCGTCCACGCGTTCATCGAAAAGACTCTGTATTCCTGCCGCGGCCAGCACCGTTTGGCAGTTCGCGCTGGAGGACACCACGGCGCAGCGCAGCCCCGCGGATCGGACGGCGTGCACGTACCGCAGCGAGCCGTCATAGACCTCTACGCCGTTTTCCTTCATCAGGCCCAGCACAATGCGGTTCTTGCGGTCGCCGAGGCTCTCGACGGTTTCAGGACCGCCGACGCTGCTCTCCCGCGCGGCCGCGGCGCTGTCCACGGAGCCGCCGGCGCTGCTCTCCCGCGCGGCCGCGGCGCTGTCCACGGAGCCGCCGGCGCTGCTCTCCCCTTTTTCCTCCTCCCATTGCCCTTCGGTCTCATCCTTCGGGCTGCCTTCCGGCAGGACGATGCCGCGGGCGGCCAGGAAGGCGCGGGTGCCGTCGGCCCGAGACTTCCCGTCCACATATTGGTCGTAGTCCGCCACCGGATCGAAAGGCACAAACGCCGTACCCCCGCGCGCGGCCGAGGCGCGCAGGTAGCCGTCGAACATCTCCTTCCAGGCCGCGGCGTGGACCAGGGCCGTCTTGGTGAGCACGCCGTCCAGGTCGAACAGGCACGCCCGGACGCCGTCCGGTAAGCCCACCGAAGCGGCGCCGGTGCGGACTGAGTCCTTGTTCATATCCATGGTCCTCTCGGGAGTCGTGCGGTCGGCGAGTTGGCTGGCCTTAGCCGCGCATTACCTTGGCCAGCACGGCGGCCTCGCTGATGTCGGCGTTCTTGGTGGCGGTGAGCAAGGTCAGTCGCTGCTCGGTCGCCATCCCTTTCAGATGTTCCAGCGCGTCATCCCGCGGCGGCTCCTCGAGCTCCTTCCGGTAACGTCTGGCGAATTCGTCGAACTTGTCCGGGTCATGGGCGTACCACGTGCGCAGTTCAGTAGAGGGCGAGATGTCCTTGCACCACTCGTCCAGTTCGGCCCTGCCCTTGGACACCCCGCGCGGCCAGATACGGTCCACCAAGACCCGGGCACCGTCGTCGTCCTTGGCTTCCTCGTAAATCCTGCGGACCTGCACGTCCCGCTTGGCCGCCATGTCCGTGCCTCCTTCGCGCGTAGCCTTCAGCTTGGTCTCATTATGCTCCCCAGACAACGAACGTCCACGGCAGCGATATGCGGGACGGGCAGCGATCTCCATATCGGCGGCATCCGGCAGTCCACGAACTTCGGAACCAGGTGCCCTCGCGGCGGGTACGTACGGCTGAGCCGTCGCGGCCATTGACACCGATAAGGGGCGGTCGAATACTGGGATTACGGTCGGCGGGATCGGGTCCCGCGAAAACCCGTGAGGGTCCGCTTTCGTCGTGCCGCCGCTGACGTAGCGGGCAGCTCGTCCCGTCGCTGCCGCCGATGTTTTTTCGAAGTAACGTCGTCCGGAACGCGAGGAGACTGACATGAGCATACGGTTGCGCGACGCCTGGGGAGGGCAGCTCGGAGAACTGCGGCACGAGCCCGTAGCCAAACGAGTGCGCGCCCGATTGGCGGGCGGGACCGTCGTCGACAGCAACCGCGCGGTGCTGGTGTGGGAGCCCCGCCGCGTCGTTCCCACCTATGCAGTGCCGGTGGAGGACATCGCGGCACAGCTGGTCGCCTCGGCCGCGGACCCGGTCAAGGAAACGGGAGCAGCGGTGGGCTTCGCGGTCCCGGACGTAACGGATCTGCCGGTGCTCGATCCGAGAATTCCCTTCGGCGTGCGCAGCATCGCGGGGCAGTCAGTAGAAATCCGGGTACCGGGGAGTGGGCGCTCGGCGCTAGGCTTCCGACCCAGTGATGAGGACCTGTCCGGTTACGTGATCCTCGATTTCGCCGGATTCGATCGGTGGCTCGAGGAGGACGACGAAATCATCAGCCATCCACACGATCCCTTTCACCGGATCGACATCCGCACTTCGTCGCGGCATGTGCAGGTCATGCTCGGCGGCGAGGTCCTCGCCGATACCGTGCGCCCCCTATTGCTCTTCGAGACCATGCTGCCGGTGCGGTATTACATTCCGCGGGACGACGTCACTGCGGCTCTGGAACCTAGCCGGACGACGACCTACTGCGCATATAAGGGAGAAGCAGCGTATTGGTCGGTGCGCGTCGGCGGGGATATCGTGGCGGATCTGATCTGGCATTACGAGAACCCGCTGCTGGATGCCCAACCCGTGCGGGGACATCTCGCGTTTTTCGACGAAAAGACCGACCTGGTGATTGACGGCACACCCCGACCCCGCCCGATCACGCCGTGGTCCTGACCGAGGCCGCAGAAACTGATGAACTGCTGCTCGACGATCTCACCAATAATGCGCGACGTCGATCACCAGCCTTGAGGCACCACCGGGGCCATCAAGGGTGAAGACCTCGAACGGCAGCCGTGCACGGACGCCCAGTCCGAAGGTGGTGCGGTTCTCCAGGCTGCCCGCATAGGCCACCTCGCGGAACGTCTGGTAGCCGGCGACAGTCACCACGTCGTTCCCGACCATGCCGGAACCAGGCGCAGCTGCCGTCACACTGAGAAACGCGCCCCCCATCAGCGGAACAACCCGGCCGGAGCCCTGCGCGTAAACCGCGTCAACATAGCGCACGTTGTAGCCGGCGCCCTTACCCCCGATGTCGATGACCAGACGATCGTAGCAGTCGTGCTGACCGGCCCGGACAGCAGCGATTGGCGCGCTCGTCATGAGGGAGCTGGACTTGTCAAGCGAGCCCCAGGTAATCCCGCAGTAAGGGGCGGCCGTCGCGGGGCCCGGTACCAAGAGCCCCAGCCCGGCCGCCAGCACGATCGCCGCCAGCCAGGCATAAATTTTTTGCATGTTGCATCGCCTTCTCGATTGCATAATGATTAAAAGTATGATATACCCGGTTTGCCTGTTGGTCCATGCTCCCGTGCGTGACTGTCGAACCTGCCGCATAATATAGGAGACAACAGCGCAGCAGACGCGGCTCACATCAATCCGAACTGGCCTCCGGCGTTGCCGCCGCGTGGAATGGACCACCCACCAATCAACCCAAGGAGCATTATCATGAATACCAAACTCAATCCGTACCTTGGCTTTCGTGACACGGCCAGGCAGGCGATGGAATTTTACCAATCGGTATTCGGCGGCGAACTGACTCTGAGCACGTTCGGCGATTCCCATGCCAGCGAAGATCCGGCCGAGCAGGACAAGATTATGCACGGGATGCTGGTCACGGAAAGCGGCCTGACACTCATGGGCGCCGACACCCCCGGCAGTATGAGCTACACGCCAGGAGACAACTATTCCGTTTCCCTCAGCGGCGACGACGAAGCCGAACTGCGTCGCTTCTGGGAAGGCCTTTCGGCCGGGGGGACGGTCACGATGAAACTCGAGGCCGCGCCCTGGGGAGATATCTTCGGCATGTGCACCGACAAATTCGGCGTCAGCTGGCTGGTCAACATCGCGGGCAGCACGCCCTAGGGCGTGTCTCCTAATGCTGCGCTCCAGATGACGACGGCCTGCAGGACGACGGCCGAGCGGTAGGTGAGGGCGAGCTTGTCGTACCGTGTGGCCAGAGACCGCCATTGCTTTAGCGTGTTGAAGCTGCGCTCGACGACGTTGCGGCGTTTGTAGGCTTCCCTGTCGTAGCTGACCGGCCTGCCGCCAGCGGAGCCTTTGCGCTGTCGGTTGGCCTTCTGGTCCTCCTTTTCCGGGATGACGCACTCGATGCCCCGATCGCGCAGATAGGCTCGGATCGCCTTGGATGAGTACGCTTTGTCGGCCATGGCCCGGTCCGGGCGGGTGCGTGCCCGTCCGCGGCATTCCCTTTCGACCCTCAGGGCCTTCATCAGGTTCTCGAACATGGGCGAGTCCCCGCCTTGGCCCGGCCCAAGGAACTGGACCAGCGGGCGTTGATTACCATCCACCAGGGCGTGGATCTTGGTCGTCAGCCCGCCGCGGGAACGGCCGATGGCGTGATCAGCAGGCTCAACGAGCAAATTCTTGTCATTCGATAGCTCCCCCTGTGTGGCGAGGGAAGTTCGTGCCATGCTGGTGGGCACGGTTGACCGTGGAATCCACCGACACCTCCCAATTGATCACCCCGGCGGCATCCGCCCGGGTCAGCAGAGAGGCAAGGGCCTTGTCCCAGGTCCCGTCGCCACTGTAGCGGCGGTGGCGCTTCCAGACCGTCTGCCACGGCCCGAAATGCGGCGGCAGGTCCCGCCACGGGATGCCGGCCCGGTACCGGTAGATGATCCCTTCCACCATGAGGCGGTGATCCTTGAACGGACGGCCCAACTTCCCCTCGGACTCAGGCATCAGTGGGGCAATTTGCTTCCACTGGGCATCGGACAACACAGCATAGCGAGGGTTCATTCCTCCATCCTGCCGATGCATCAGCCAAATCATTGGGAGACACGCCCTAAGACATCCGCCACCCGAAAGCCGGCGACCGCCTTGGCCGAATGACTCTCAGCTGCGTTTTATTGTCGAAATACAAACAAATTCCTGCAGATCCGTGGCTCGAAAGCCCCGCTCAGTGTGGTCCTGGATCTCCATCAAGTCCAAGGGGTTGCTGTCAAGGTGAGGCAGGCGGCGGCACCCAGTAGTTTCTTGCCTGTGTCGGTCAGTGGGACGGTGGGTGGACTGTCGTTGTCCCGGGTGCCGGTGCGCCAATCCACGGTGTTGGCCAGTTGCTCCTGGCCGGCGATCCGGCCGTAGAGTTCGCTGTTCCACTGCCACCGGATGCCGGGCAGCCCGTCGCTATCGCGTGGCCCAACGTCCAGGATCAGTGTGTCCTCCCAATCCCCAACCTGTTCCAGATGGTCCCAGAACCCGAGGATGCCGCCGTTCTCGTCCAGCGAAGTAACGCTGATATCCAACGCGTAACGGCACCCTTTGGCCGCCTCTGGCTCCACAAAGAGCGTGACCAGCGGCACCGGAGAATCCGGCGTGGAAAGCTGCTTGGCCTCGGCATTGATGTCGACGGGACAGTAATGCGCAGCGGTCTGTTCGTGCAACAGCACCGGGATGCCGCGCACCGCCAGCCGCACATCGGCCTGCCAGACGCGGTCCTCCAGGTCCGCCGGTACAAGGCCGCGCAGCCCGACTTCCAGCCGCAGGCCGCCGAAGAAGAAGCACTTCAAATTCTGATAGGTTTCCTCGGAATTGACCAGGCCGTACCGGCCGCTGTGCGAACGGTGAACGTAGGCACGGGCCGAACCGACGACATAGGCGTTACGGATGGCCACCAGACCGTCGCTTTGCACTCCCATGACCGCCGAGGAGAGTCCGTTGGCGACGGCATAATCCCCCGCATCCGTTCCGACGATGCTCAGCACCCGCGCCGCCGGGAATGGACCCACCATCCGTCGGGGGTCCCACTGCCCGGTGCGCGGATCGACGCCATCATCTTCTCCGGCACCCGCCGGCAGCATGTATTCGCGCATATGATCGGGGCTGAAAATGTTCGATCCGTCGGGCCCGAATTTATCCATCAACCAGCCGCCAACTCCGCCGCCGAGTTGTGGATCGATCCCGCCATGCGGGGTGCCGGCGGTGCACAGTTTGGATACGATCTGTTGCGGGTCCGCCATCAGCCGCTGAAGCGCCGTCCGGCAGATCAGGCCACCCATCGAATGCGCCACGAGGTTGACCCGGGGGTACGCCTGCGTCTTGGACCGAACCAAAGAGATGAAGGCCACCAGTCCCTGTGCCGAGGTTCCGATGTCGTACGGTTTGGGGTCATTGCCGAACGATCCGGATTCCTCGTCGTAGAACCGGTAGATCCACACCGAATCCGGGGGCAGTTCGCCCGGGCCCGCGGAGAGCAGAACCTGCTGCTGGCTGCCGGCAACCCAGACGTGATAGCCCTGCTCATTGAGCAACCGCAGCAGCGGCCCTTCGAACTGATAAAACCGGGGCTTGCCCTCCGCTCCGACGCGGATATGCGTCGAGCCCTCATTGAATCCGTAAAACGGGTCGTCCACCGCGACGTCGATGGCGCCCTGGCCCCCCGCGAAGCCACGCACAAAAATGATGGGAAGCCGCTCGTTCAACTGTACTCACCGTCCCGCATCGCCCTAACGTTACGTCATCAGTGTGGCACCGGGCGGCGAAAACGTATAGCAGTTCATGCCTATCCGGCTAGCTCAGCCGGTGCCAACGATTATGGGCACCGTTGAAGTTTGACCACTGTCAGCCAGAATCCCTGCCGAAAACTCGGTGTGTCTCCTAAACGTTTGCCTAACCGGGTAGGCATGCAACAGTCTCTAGACTTCCAAACGTTTCCCACTGCGGGTCGTTGACAACCGCCCGGCGGCGGGCCAGCATGGGCGCACACGGGCAGGATGTCCGGAACGGCACGAGGCGGGGTGGGTCCGGGCGGCGGTC
The DNA here is from genome assembly GCF_030063245.1 of Paenarthrobacter sp. PH39-S1. Taxonomy (GTDB): domain Bacteria; phylum Actinomycetota; class Actinomycetes; order Actinomycetales; family Micrococcaceae; genus Arthrobacter_M. The sequence continues at coordinate 27,570 of NZ_JASISR010000004.1, read as the reverse complement.
TTGCATCTAATTTTGGCTACCACAATGACGGCAGCACCCTCATTACGATTACGGCGTGGTCCGGAGTGAATCCTGCAGCGACGGCGACACCGGCGTCCGGTTGGAATTCGTGGCCGAGATGTGCGAGGTTATGATGTCCCTGCGCAATTCCCGCAAGGGCGCCAGCTGGAACCCGGGCGGTTCGAACGGGGAGGGACTCTCGCAGTACCTGGCCGAGTTGTTTTACCGGGCCGGCTACTATGACAGCCAGCTGCGGCACGGACCGGGCCGGGTCACCGCTTGGCTTAACGATCCGACTAGGCCGGATTGGGTCACCAGGACCGATCCCGACGACCAGCAGGCCGGACGATACGGCTGCGCCTTCCTTTTCCTGCACTTCCTGCACACGCAAAAGGGATTCGCCGTCAAGGACATCATCACCAAGGGCGGCCCCACCCTCGAAGACACCTACCGGAACCTCACGGGATCATCGGGCGGCTGGAACGAATTCAGCAATCTGGTCAACCGGTTCTTCCCACCCTTCTTCCCGGCGACCGGTCCAATCCGAAGACAGATCACCTATGCGCCGAAACGGTGCAACCTGTTTCCCTTGTTCGACAATTACCGCCGCACGTCCCCCATCGGCACCGAGGAGATTGCCGGGTTTGAATCCTCGTCCCCTGGCGGTGTCGTTGTCATCACTCCTGGTTTGCTGTGCCCAAGGCTGACTACTCCTGGAACTGGGTTGATCCGAACTCGTATCTGGAGTGCACCGTGCGGCCGACGGGCTTCGGCAATCCCGTCGTTTCGTGGGTGATCGATGGTACGGACGTTGCCGGCGGCGGACCGTTGACCGTTTCCGGACCGGTGGACCTCGACCGGGCGGACCTGCCGGGCCAGCCGGTCAGGTCCGTCGGGACCATGACCTTCTCTACTTCGGTCTCCGACGTTTCCGACTCTACGGGTGCGGCGCTGCGGCTCGCACTGTATCCGACCAATCATCCCGGCACCGAGCAGCTGACGGTCGAGACGCGCATCAGCGAACAATACGCCCCCGATGTCCCCCAGTTCGGCAGCGTCAGCTGGACTGCAGGACGACGACGCGGAAATGGCCGATAAGCTCGGCGCCGAGCTGGCGCGCATACTCAATGTCCCGCCGTCGACCCTGCAGGTGCGTGAGGTACCTGAGGTGCGGGCGCAGAATCGCCCGACTGAATAACACGGCGTCCGGTGGAACTGTGAATGACGTTCCCTTGCGTGCAGCTGAAGTGCGTGCAGCTGAAGTGCGTGCAGCTGAATCAGATGTTCTACAGGGCGGTCGACGAACACGTATTTTCCGCCGGTCCGCCATCGGTCGTCGCCGCCTACTGGCCGGGCAAAGGTCCGTCACCGCCGGCAGTCGCCGTAGGTATGCGCAAGCTGAAGCGGCACCCGTCCCCCGCGTTTTCCACCTCAACGCCGCCGTGATGAGCCTGAACTATCCCGGCCACCAGGCTGAGCCCCACGCCCGCCCCGCTGAAGGCGTTCCTGCCGGGGCCGCTGCACCTTCGCCATCCTGTGGTGAACAGTTTCGGCAGGTCCTCAACGGGGATCCCGCCGCATGCGTCCTCCACCACCACCGTGGCCCAGCCGGGCTCCGATTTCACCGCGATGTACACCGTGCTGCCATGCCTGGTGTACATCAAGGCATTCATCATCACGTTCCGCACGGCCCGACCCAGCGAGGCACCATCGACCGCAGCGAGAGTGGACTGCACGCCGTCCCCGTTGACTTCGACATGCCGCCGTTCAGCCAGCGGCGCCAGATCCGCGATGGCGTCACTGACCAGGTCGTACAGATCCATGGTCTCCCTCGTGACCACCATTGTTCCCGCCTGGAACTTGGAGAGCTCCAGCAGATCGTTGACCAGCACCGCCATTTCGTCCACCTGGGCAATGATTTTGCGGTGATAAGCGGAAACGTCGGTCGCCATGCCGTCCTCCAGAGCCTCCGCCATGGCGCGCATGCTGGCCAGGGGTGTGCGCAGGTCGTGCGAGACCCATGCGACCAGTTCCCGGCGCGCGGCTTCGGCGGCCCGTACCCGGCTCCGGGATTCCTCCAGCTTTTCGCTGGTGGATTTCATCTCCGAGGCCAGAGCCGTCAGTTCGGAGCTGACGTTACGCGTTGGCGCCACGGTTTCGCCGCGTCCGATACTCCGGGCGGCGCTGACCAGTGATCGGGTGTTGCGGGCCACCCCCAGTCCCAGAACGACGGCGACCGCGACGGCCGCGACAGACGCGATGCCCACGATGTACCACATCACCTCAAGGTCGTGGGCGGAAATAAACATCGCATTAAATGCACCGATCATTCCCGCCACCATGATGCCTACGGCGGACACCACCACCAGACAGATCTGGACAACGATGGAGGAGCGGCGCAACAACCATTGAAGGAACACCGTGACGGCGCCGATTATGACTGCCCACAGCACCACCAGACGCACAATGGTCACCAGATCGTCAGCTGACATCAGGGGCACCTGCTGCCGCCGTGGAGGGGTCAGCCACGCCGGCGTCGAACCGGTACCCGACTCCCCATACCGTTTTGAGCAACTCCGGTTTTGTTGGGTCTCTTTCGATTTTCTCGCGGACCCTGCGCACGTGCACTGTCACCGTGGAGAGGTCCCCAAAATCCCAGCCCCAGACTCCGCGGATCAGCTGTTCCCTACTGAAAACCTGATGGGGGCGGCGCAGGAAAAATGCCAGCAGATCGAACTCCCGCACCGTTAGAACCAGCGGCCGGCCGTCAGATGTGATGATTCGGGCCGCCGGATTCAGCGCGAAACCGGCCAGTTCCACCGGAGGCTCCGGGCTGAATTCCTTGATGCTTCGCCGCATTACGGACTTGACCCTCAGGACAAGCTCGCGGGGCGAGAAGGGCTTGGTGACGTAATCGTCGGCCCCCATTTCGAGGCCCAGAATGCGGTCATCCTCCGTCGCCAGCGCGGTGAGCAGAATGATGGGCATGTCCATGGTTTCGCGGATTCGTCTGCAGACTTCCGCCCCGTCCAAGCCGGGTAGCATCCGGTCGAGAATGATCAGGTCGGGGGAGTGCGTCTTGGCCAGATGCAGCGCTGTGAAGCCGTCCGCCGCCATGTCCACCAGAAAGCCGGCCTGAGCCAAATAACCGCGGACCACACTGGCGATCATCTCCTCATCCTCCACCAGGAGAATACGGCGCCCGCCAAGATCACCCGGGGTGGCGGAATACTGTGTCGTGTTCACTCGTCCAGCATATGTTCGCGGACCCTTCCTGAGCTGGGTCCAGGAGCCCGTGCCCGGATTCGTCCCGGTTTCGTAAGGAATTCGATGGGCACCGGGACCGAGCATTCTTGTAGGGTCAAGGGGTGAGCAACTTGTTGATTCCGTCGGTCGCTGCCGGCTCCCCGGAAGACCCCGACCGTTCCGGCGGTCCGGGCATGAAGCTCACCGTTGCCGTGATCGCCAAAGCGTGCTTCCCCGGCAAAGTCAAGACCAGGCTGACGCCGCCGTTGGCGGCCGGGCAGGCCGCCGTGCTGGCGCAGATCAGTCTCAGCCAGACGCTGCATACCGTGCGGGGCGTGCCCGCCGGACGCCGTCTGTTGGTCATGGACGGGACGCCGCTGAGCCATGACGCTGCCGGCTTCGACGTCGTTGCGCAGGGCTCCGGCGGACTGGATGAACGGCTCGCGGCCATCTGCGACATGGCCGACGGCCCGCTGCTGATTCTGGGCATGGACACGCCGCAATTGACGCTGGCTCTGCTGGCGCCGCTGCTCGAAGACTGGAGCCGGCCCCGGCCCCACCATCACGCCTGGCTGGGACCGGCGAACGATGGCGGCTTTTGGGCCCTGGCACTGTACGTTCCCGTCGGTAATCTGATCCGGGGCGTGCAAATGTCCACCCGCCACACCGGCCGGGACCAGCTGGCCCGGCTGCGCCACGCCGGCCTCGATGTGGGCCAATTGTGCGCCCTGAGCGATGTCGACACCTTTCCCGCCGCCCTCGAAGCCGCGGCGGATTGTCCCGGGACTCCGTTCGCCGCCGCCGTGCTGGCCGCGGCAGGCACGGTCCTGCCGGATCACCGAATTTCACCGCGTGATGATGATGCTTTCCGGGAGGACGTGGCATGAACGCAGTCACCAGCCCGGCCGGAACTTCCGCCCAATACCGTGGGCGGCAACTTTTCGGCCAGGGTGCCCACGAACCGTATGCCTGCGCGCTGCACCACGGGCTGGGAACGCTGACGTTGCGGCCGCAGACGGAAGGCTCAGGCATCGGGCCCGTCCATTTCAAGGTGCAGGACTGGTGCGGGCCGGCCAGCAGCGGCGAAGTGGCGCTGCTCCGTTCCTCCCGCGGGCCCGTCCTTGACGCGGGCTGTGGCCCGGGGCGGATGCTGGCGGCTGCCTCTGCCCTCGGCCTGATAGCCGTTGGGGTGGATACCAGTATCGAGGCCGTCACTCGGGCCCGGTCCCGGGGCGCCATGGCACTCAACCTCTCTATCTTCGATCCGTTGCCGTACGAGGGCTTCTGGGGCACGGCGTTGCTGCTGGACGGAAACATCGGCATTGGCGGCGACGTTCCTTCCCTGCTGCGGCGGGTGGCGCAACTGGTGCGCGCCGACGGCAGCGTCCTGGTCGAGGTCGATCCACTGGAGGCCCTGGATATCAGCTATCGGGCCGTACTGCACGGAGCGGGCAGCCGCCCCAGCGAGGCCTTCCCGTGGTCGCGCGTCGGTTCAACGGCCTTGGCTTGCCACGCGGCCGCGGCCGGCTGGCGAATCGTGAAAACCAGCATCATTGATTCGACCAGCCGCCCTGCCACAAACGTCACCTGTCCAGCCGGCAGGAAAGCCTCAACCGGTAGCGCCGGTGCCCCCACCACCGTGGTTGAGGACCGGCTGGTGTGCCGGTTGGTGCGCCGGATATAACGGTCGACGGCGGCGGACGGCTGCAGCCGTCAGCACCTTGAGCGCCGGCAACGGCTCAGTGGCAGCGCTGCCACATCGGCATTGTAGCACATCTTATTGGAAGTCCTTAATCCTTGATCAGATGAGCGGAACCGGTGACGGGCTCACAGCGGATGTGAATCTGCGCACTAAACAATTTCGGCAGACGGGACCGCAGGCCGAACCTGTCCCAACTGGAAAATCAGCTGTTCGATGCCGTGGGACGGGGTAATCTGGCACATTGACGCCGCCACGTCACCGGAGGGTCCGCCGTCTGCCTGCTGATGTAGCCGACCTGTTCGACCGTCGCGGCGCCGTAGCGGCACCGTCGTCGGTGAAATGATAGGGCGGTGGAGCAAACAACTCTGTTGAATCTCGGCCCGGTGAGCTGGATCCTGCTGGCAGTACTGCTGGTTTGGGCCGCAGCTATCTGGCGCTTTGCCCTGCAACGGCAGTTCCATGACGTGCTGCTGGCCGGGCTCAGAGCCTTGCTGCAGCTTGCTGTGGTGGCGCTGCTGATCTCCCAGTTGTCCAGACAACCGGCCCTCGCGCTCCTGTTCGTTGCGCTGATGTTACTGGTGGCTGCGTGGACGTCCGGGCATCGAATCGCGCCCGCAGGGCGTTGGTGGCTTGCCTGCATACCCATTGCCGCCGGCGTGCTGCCAACGGGAGCCCTCATGGTCCTTTCCGGAGTGCTGCCGTGGAATGCGTTGGCGCTGATAGCCGTGTTCGGACAGCAGATCGGTGGGGCCATGTCCACCACGACGCTGGCAGGCCGCAGGATCGAAGCCGAGTTGACGGGCCGCCGCGGTGAGGTCGAAGCCGCTGTGGCCCTTGGCTTCACGTGGCCTGCGGCCAGGCTGATGGTGGCCCAGCCGATCGCCGGTGAGGCCGTCGTGCCCAGCCTGGATCAGACTCGGACGGCGGGGGCTGTCACCCTTCCCGGCGCCTTTGTTGGCCTCATCCTCGGTGGTGCCAACCCCCTCGACGCCGGACTGATCCAACTTCTGGTGCTTATTTCGCTGCTCGCCGTGAACACGTCGGCGGCATGGCTCACGCTCGCCCTGAGCAGCCGAGGGGCCTGGCATCCGGAACCGTCCGAGCCTATCGGGGCGGGCGTGGGTGCTGAATCCTGAGTGCCGACGCTAAAGGACCTGCGTCCGGTTGGCTACGGTTTTGCCCGGGCGAAACGAATGTGCGCGACGGATTCGGACCCGACGAATTCGACAGCGCCGCCGCCGAGTCTTACGTCCCCACCATTGGCGGAGTTACACGCCCTCTCAAGCACCGCTTCGATTCCGTCGTCAACGAAGTGAAACACCGTCCCGCCCCGCATGTCGATTGATGGGCGCGGATGATGCGTGCGGACAAATACCGGGTGGTGGTACGGCGGCTCGTCCCCCCACCAGCCGGTCCACTCATTGCTGTTCCAGGGCCCGCGGTGGGGACCGAACATGATCCGTTCCATGATTGTTGCACCGATTCCCTTATCACCTTCTGCCAGGAACCCGTCGTCGAGGCCCGTGGTACCGCCGTCGAGGCCCTGCATTTGACGGCCGTAGCGGGTTGCGAACACCCACTCATGGAGCCCGGCACCACCCGCACCCATGGGATTCTCCAGGTCTTGAGGCGCCCCGGCAGCATACCCGTCCAGCGAGATGGCAAAGTTATGCACGCGCAGTTTCGGTACAGTTCCCCCCTATCCACAGTGCCTCCCCTATCCATAGTGCCTCCCCTATCCATGGCGACCGCCGCCGGCTGACCCCGGCGCGGAGGATTGATCTGTTCCTACCGGAGGACCGTGCGCCCGGCGCGGGCCATCTACAGGGCCTGGACCAAAAACAAGCGGCTTAACCCGCCGAACGGTCCACATCCTTGCGGGTAAACGCGAGGTATCCGACCAGGACGAGGATCACCGCCGACAAGCCAAGACTCACAGGTCCGGCACCCCAGTTGAGCCCACCCCGCTGCTGCGATACGGCCATCCAATCCGCAAAGGAAGCGCCGAGCGGTCGGGTCACGATGTAGGCGGACCAAAAGGCCAGGATGGGATTGGGCCGGAATCGACGGTGCGCCACGGCTGGGACCGCGATCACGAAGGTGAACATCATCCCCGAGCCGAGGTACCCGAGGTTCAGCGACATCGCGGTCATGTCCCCCACGGCGGTGCCCAGCGCGAAGGTGATCAGAATGGACGCCCAGTAGTAGCCTTCGCGGCGTCGGGTGTGGATGCTGTGGATCGAGAGCGTCTTCTCGCTGCGGTGCCAGAGCAGGAAGACAGCCAGCAGCGCGATCGAAAAGAAAACGGTGGAGGCAACGTAGGGAATGCCCAACCCGATGTGCAGGACATCGGCAGCCATGGTGCCGAAAACGCTGACCATGACGACTGCGGGCCAGTAGATCCACGCGACATAGCACCGCACCGCGAACTGCAGGACCAGTGCGGCGGCAAACGCGGCGCCTCCGATGGCCACCGCCGCCAGGGGTGGAAGCTGGTGCACCAGATAATCCGATGTCGTCTCACCCATGCCCGTCGTCAGGACTTTGATCAGCCAGAAGTAGACTGTCACGTCCGGTACTTTGCTGGCGGCCCGTCGATATTTGGGTTTCCATGAGACCGCGGTGGCCTCCGTCTGTCCCCGTAGCAGCGATTCACCCATGTGCGGGTCCTTCCGGTCTGGCATAGGCGGCGTCAGTTCGGCCGCAGGGAGTTCCCTTCGGATCTTCCAGCATTGCAGTATTGTCCTGAGGCCATCCTGAGAGACCGTTTGTGCATTTGCCGCCCCTATGCACATTCTTGAGTCATGAATCCGTCCCGCTCCGCGCGCTTTTCCGGTTTCCGCGCGGGCGGCACGAGGTGGGGCGTGCGGAAACGCGCGACGGCGGCGGCCGTCGTCGCCGTCGCCCTGGCCTTGCTTGTCGGCGGGATCACGCTGCTGGTGCTGCTGCAGACATCGCTGATCGCCTCCACCGAAGCCGCCTCCCGGAGCACGGCCGCAGACCTGACAGCGCGGATCAGGGACAACGGCCTGCGCGACGCTGTGCAGTCGCTCCCCGAGCTGGCGCACAGCGGCGAATATGTGCAGATCATCGGTCCCTCCGATACCGTCGTCGGCTCTTCGGAGACCGCCTCCAACACCATACCGCTGACCTCCCTGCGTCCGGCAGCCGGCCAGACGCTGACCCAGGACGTCTCCAGTCTGCAAAGCCTGGGGGACCCGGATGATTTCCTGCTGGTCGCGACCGGCGTCCGGCTGAGCGGCGGCGTGTACACCATAGTAGTGGCGGCCACGGTCCAGGTGCAGGTGGACACGGTGACCACGGTCGGCTGGTTTATGCTCGGCGCAACACCGCTGTTGCTGATCATCGTCGGCGTTTCCGTCTGGGTTTTGGTGGGCCGTTCCCTGCGCCAGGTCGAACGGATCCGCGGCCAGGTGGCACTCATCGACGGGCGCCGGCTCGATGAGCGGCTGGACGTTCCGCCGACCAACGACGAGATCCAGGCACTGGCTACGACGATGAACACGATGCTTGATCGGCTGCAGACCTCGGACCGGAAACAGCGCCGGTTCGTTTCCGACGCCAGCCATGAACTGCGCAGTCCGCTGGCCACGCTCAGCGCCAGCGTCGAAATAGCCTCGGCGGATCCCTCCGGCTCTGCCTGGCTGCAGATGCAGGATGTGTTATCCGGAGAGACGGCGCGGATGCGCTACCTGGTGGACGATTTACTGACGCTCGCCAAGGCCGACGACGGCGGACTCCGGACCGCCGCCGAAGACGTGGATCTCGATGACATTCTCGACACCGAGGTCCGCCGCCTGCGCTCCACCAGCGGCCATCGCATCGTCGTCGACGCAGTGCCGGCCCGAATCACCGGCGACGCGCAGCGGCTCGGGCAAGTGCTGCGCAATGTCTTGGACAATGCGGACCGGCATGCCCGCGCCGGCATCAGCATCAAGCTGATCACCACGCCGGACGCGACGGTGGTGCAGATCGACAACGACGGCGATCCGGTCCCGGCGGCAGACCGGCTGCGGATCTTTGAACGGTTCGTTCGTCTGGATGAAAGCCGGTCCCGCGAAAGCGGAGGCAGCGGGCTGGGGCTGGCCATTGCGGCCGGGATCATGGCCGCCCATCACGGCACGATTACCGCCAAGGAAACAAACACCGGGCACTGCCGGTTTGAACTGGTTCTTCCGCCGCCAGCTCCGCCGTAGCCGCGCTTCCCGCAGGCGCGCGCGGTCCAGAATCCAAGCCGCCGGTCTTCTCAGCCTTTACTCAGCCCGGATCCCTCACACTGTCAGTAAGTGGAACGCCGCGCCGTCACTTCCACCCGTGAGGTGCGTTTCTCCTCGTGCGGGCATGTCTCCACGCGACCGGCATGTCAACGCACGACCGGCATGTCAACGCACGACCGGCATTTCAACGCACGACACAGTCAGGAAACTACACATGCATGGCTCCCCGCACCGCGCCTACCCGCTGACACCCCGCTTCCGGTCCTGGTGGTGGCTGGTCCTTGCCGCCGCCGTCGCCGTTCTGACGCTGATCGCTGGACTGATCGCCAAATCCTATGGAAGGACGACTCCGGAAATCGGCGTCGACGTCGCGCTCAGCCACGGCCGCAACGGTGCCCTGACTGGACTCAGCCAGGACATCAATGTCGGGATCGGACCGGTCGGGGCTGTCATCCTGCTGGTCGCCATCTGTCTGCTGCTGCTGATTCTGCGGCGCCGACTGTGGCCGGCCGTGGCCTTCGGTTTGATCGTCAGCGTTGGATGGCTGAGCACGGAGATTGGCAAAATCATGGTGGGCCGGCTCCGGCCACCGGTTGATCTGGTGCATTCACTGGCCCCCGAAACAGGATCCGACAGCTTCCCTTCCGGTCACACAGCCTTTGCCGTTGCACTCGTCTGGGCCTTCGTCGTCGTCGTCGGGCGGACGCAGACGCAAAAGGCCGCGATGCTGGCGGCGGGAGTCATATTCGTTGCGCTGGTGGCCTTTTCCCGCCTCTACCTCGGCGTTCACTACCTCAGTGACGTGATTGGATCGGTGTTCATCAGCAGCGCTGCGATTCTCGCCCTGTTGACCCTGTGGACCAACCTTTTGATGCCCCGGAAGACCGCTGCCGCCGAACCCGGTGCGCTGACTGCCGCACCGGACTGAAGCCTACGGAACGGCCGTCCCGCGCCCCGCGGCCAACATTTTGTTCCCATCCCGCCCTCTGGAAGTTCCGTCCCGACGGTGGTAATTTCGGAGCTAAGGAACCAACTGCAGATGGGTTCCACCCGGGATCGGCGTCCCGACGCCGCGCTGCAGGCTGTACCCGATCCGCGTCCGGCGGACGATCAGTTCTTTAGCGAATGATTGAGGGATCCCGATGTTGCTGAGCATGCAAGAGCGCGAGCGGCTGATGATCTATACCGCCGCGAAACTGGCCATGGAGCGCAAGGACCGGGGTCTGAGGCTCAATCTCCCCGAGGCCACCGCGATCATCACCTCCTATTTGCTCGAGGGCGCCCGAAACGGGGACACCGTCGCCGACCTGATGGAGTCCGGCCGCAATGTGCTGCGTCGGAACGAGGTGATGGAGGGGATTCCGGAAATGCTGGGGCAGGTCCAGGTGGAGGCGACCTTTCCCGATGGCACCAAACTGGTGACAGTGACGGGCCCGATCCCGTGAAAAACCCTCAGAACCCCTTCGGTCGGCCAAGCAACCGCCCCGAGCCTGAAGAACAGAACCCGGCCCATCCCAGCGACGACCCCGGCTATGAAATCAGCACTGCGGGCCAGGACGAAAAAAACAAGCATCCCCATTCGGGGGCAGGCGGTCCCAGCCAGCCGCGCAGGCCCGGCACCGGAGAGCGGCAGGCCCAGCGGCGCAGCGCGGAAGAGAGAATCAGCGCCTACGAACCGGTGGTGCCCGGTGAGGTGCTCTACCAGGAGGAGCCGGTGGAAATCAACGCCGGAGCGGAGGTCACCGTGCTGCGGGTGGAGAACACCGCAGACCGTCCGGTGCAGGTCGGTTCGCACTACCACTTCGCGGAAGTCAACGCCGGCCTGACCTTTGACAGGAAGGCCGCCTGGGGAAAGCGGCTGAACGTTCTGGCCGGCGGTTCAATGCGCTTTGAACCCGGGGCAGCGGAAGAAGTTGAGCTGATTCCCATCGGCGGCAAGCGCATCGTGCTCGGGCTGCGCGGGCTGTGTGGAGGGAAACTCGATGACTAAGATCCCCCGCTCCGAATATGTCGCTTCCTTCGGGCCCACCACCGGAGACCGCATCCGGCTGGCCGACACCAACATTTTCATCGAAGTGGAAGAAGACCGCTGCGTCGGCGGGGATGAGGTGGTTTTTGGTGGCGGCAAGTCGGTACGCGAGTCCATGGGGCAGTCCGCCGCCACCCGTGCCGAAGGCACACCGGACCTGGTCATCACGGGCGTCATCGTGCTGGATCACTGGGGTGTAATTAAGGCCGACGTCGGCGTGCGGGACGGGCGCATTGTGGCCCTGGGCAAGGCCGGCAATCCGGACACCATGGACGGCGTGCACCCCGATCTGGTGATCGGGCCGTCCACCGAGGTCACATCGGGCAATGGCATGATCCTGACCGCCGGCACCATCGACACGCATGTGCACTTTGTTGGTCCCGACATGTTCGCCGTAGCGCTGCAGTCGGGCACCACCACCGTCGTCGGCGGCGGCACCGGACCCACGGAGGGTTCCAAGGCCACACTCGCCACACCCGGAGCCTGGTGGCTGCAGCGCATGCTGGAGAGCATGGATCCGTGGCCGGTAAATGTGCTTTTTCTCGCCCGCGGGAACACCATGTCCCACGAGGCGATGTGGGAGCAGCTGCGCGGGGGTGCCGGCGGGTTCAAGGTGCACGAGGACTGGGGCGCCACGCCGGCCGTCATCGATGCGGCCCTGCAGGTGGCTGACGCGGCGGGCGTTCAGGTTGCGGTGCACAGCGACACGCTCAACGAGGCTGGTTTCGTGGAGGATCTGCTCAAGGCTGTCAACGGCCGCACCTTCCATTCGTTCCATACCGAAGGAGCCGGCGGCGGCCACGCCCCAGACATTATCCGCATTGCCAGCGAGCCTTACGTCCTGCCGGCGTCGACCAACCCGACGCGGCCGTTCACCCGCAATACCATCGACGAACACCTGGATATGGTCATGGTGGCCCACCACCTCAACCCGCAGGTTCCCAACGATCTGGCGTTCGCCGAAAGCCGCGTCCGAGCGGGGACCATCGCGGCCGAGGACGTGCTTCAGGACATGGGCGCGCTGTCCATCATGTCCTCCGATGCGCAGGCCATGGGCAGGATCGGCGAAGTTGTGATCCGCACCTGGCAGACAGCGCACCGGATGAAACAGCTGCGCGGATCCTTGCCGGGGGACGGCCGCTCGGACAACCACCGGGCGCGGCGGTACGTCGCCAAATACACCATTTGTCCTGCCATCGCCCATGGGCTGGAGAAGGAAATCGGTTCCATCGAACCTGGCAAAATGGCCGATTTGGTGCTGTGGCAGCCGGCCCTGTTCGGCATTCGTCCCACTATTGTTTTCAAGGGTGGAATGGCTGCCGTTGCCGCGCTGGGCGATCCGAACGCCTCCATCCCCACCCCGCAACCGGTGATGGAGCGGCTGGGCTTCAACGCCTTCTCACCGGCAGCCGCGTCGACCTCGGTCGCCTTCGTCGCTCCGGCCGCGATCGAGGACGCCCTGGCTGACCGCCTTTCCATCCACCGCCGGCTGGTGGCGGTGGAGAACGTGCGCGGGCGGAAGAAAACAGACCTGCCCGAAAACACGGCCATGCCGCGCATTGAAGTGAACCCGAACACCTACGCCGTGAAGGTGGACGGCGAGCTCATTGAGCACGAACCGGCAATGGAGCTACCCATGACCCAGAAATATTTCCTCTTTTGACCGGCCAGAAGACGGTTTCTGTCTCCGCCTACGGCACGGCCGAGGGCTCTCTTTCCGCCCTGCTGCTGCTGGCCGACGGCCGATTCCCCACCGGAGGACACGCGCACTCGGGGGGCTTCGAACCGGCTGCAGGAGTGGACGGCCTGAACGACGTCGCCTCCTTGGAGGCCTTTCTGCGCGGGCGGTTGGGTACGGTCGGGCTGGTGTCCGCAGCGTTCTCGGCCGCCTCCTGCCGCATTTTTGGAGCCGAAGTCGTCCCCGTGGGGGATCCGGACTCCGACGGCAGCACTGCCGCCCAGCTGGCCCTTCTTGATGCCGAATATGAAGCCCGCACCCCCTCCCCTGTGCTGCGGACGGCCTCACGGCGGCTCGGCCGATCGCTGCTGCGCGCCGGCCGGTGCGTGTGGCCGCATCCTGGCCTGGACCGGATGGTTTCGCTGCCCGGCAAGGGCCCGCACCAGCCGATCGCCTTTGGCGCCGTCGCCGCTGCGGCGGGCCAGCCGCCGCGACACGCAGCCTTGGCCGCTGCCCACGAGGCGGTGGCCGGCCCCGCTACCGCCGCCATCCGCCTGCTGGGCTTGGATCCCTTTGAGGTCAACGCGGCGCTGGCACGGCTGGCCCCCGCCGTCGCGGATGTGGCCGGCCAGGCCGCCGCCTGCGCCCATGCTCCTCCCGCCGATCTACCGGCCAATGCCGGCTACCTTCTTGATATTTTCGCCGAACTGCACGCCACCTGGGAGGTGCGTCTCTTTGCCAGCTGATGAATCCACCGGCCACCATCACGGACACAACGGACACGGACCCGATCATGATCACGCACCTGATCACGCGAACGGCCACGGACCCGATCAGGCCGGCGGTCCTCATCGCGGCCACGGGCCTGGTATCGGATTGGAAGACAGCCGGGAAGGGGCCACGACGCTGCGAGCCACTCCGGAGCACATCCACGTCGATGAAGAGGAACCTCTTTCGCGCCACGCGCATCCCCGGCGCGGGCTGCGGATCGGCATCGGCGGACCAGTCGGGTCGGGCAAGACGGCGCTCGTGGCGGCCCTCTGCCGGACCCTGAGCTCCGAGTTGGAGCTGGCGGTCGTCACCAACGACATCTACACCACCGAAGACGCGGATTTCCTGCTGCGCAACGGCGTGCTGCCGGCCGAAAGAGTCACCGCCGTCGAAACGGGCGCCTGCCCGCACACCGCCATCCGGGACGATATTTCGACCAACCTCGAGGCGATCGAAGAACTGGAGGATAAACTGCCCCCGCTGGATCTGATCCTGGTCGAAAGCGGTGGCGACAACCTCACCGCCACGTTCAGCCGGGGCCTGGTCCACTACCAGATCTTTGTCATTGACGTCGCCGGCGGAGACAAGGTTCCGCGCAAGGGCGGTCCTGGAGTCAGCACGTCGGATCTGTTGGTGATCAACAAGACCGATCTAGCCTCAAGGGTGGGAGCCGACCTTAGCGTCATGAACCGGGATGCGCGGGCCAAACGGGGAGATCTGCCCGTCCTTTTCACGTCTCTGACGGAGGATCCGACCGCCCGGACGGTGGCTGACTGGGTCCGGGGCCGGCTCGCGGAACACCGGGATTAGTGCGTGCCCACGCCGCTGTGGCGGCAGAGCGCGTCTATACTGCTGAGGGCATGGCGCGCACGCGGCTGGTCAGGTTGCGTTCCCAGGCTCCCCTATCCCTGCACCCAAATCTCCAGGCGCTGCCCCTCCGGCTGCGGCATTGGCTCCGGGATCCGCGCTCCGGTATGAGCGTGAGCCTTGCGGCCGGTGCCGCCGGACCGCTGGGCGGGGACCGGCTGCGACTTGATATCGACGTGGCGGAGGGTGCAACCCTGATGCTCAGTGCCGTTGCGGCGACGGTTTTGCTCCCCGGTCCACACGCTGAGGAGTCGCGCAGCATCGTCAACATCCGCGTCGCCGCCGGAGCTGCGCTGCTGTGGTTTCCCGGTATGCAGATTGCTGCCGAGGGCTGCCGCCATAGCACCGTCACCCGGGTGGAGCTCGCACCGGACGCCCGACTGCATATGAGGGAAGGGCTGATTCTGGGCCGGCACGGGGAACGGCCCGGCGAATTCCGGCAGCGCCTGCGGATCACTCAAGGTGACGTCCCACTTTATGACCAAGAACTTGCCGTCGGCGCAGGTACCCCCGGCTGGGAGGGATCTGCCGTAACGGGGGGACGCCGGGCCCTAGGGGCCGTGATCACGGTGGACCACGACGAAGACCGGATGACATCCTTCGGCACCGCGGTGTCTCCCGCATTCCCCGACACTGCCGTGCTCCGGGTCAGCGAACGTTGTGCCGTCATCACCAGCGTGGCCCCGGACGCCCTTGCACTGCGCCAGCGGCTGGATGCGGCCCTTTGGCAGACAGACAACTGCGCCCGCACTGCCCAGGACGAACGGAAAGAGACCGCAGTTGCGGCGCCCGTCGGGTAGCGGCTTTCCCACCTGCCCGGCGCCGGTAGCCGCATGGCGCCGTCGTCCGACACCACATGGTCCCACGGCTTCGTGAGACCATGCTGAAATAGAAGCATGCGTACTGAAATCAGGCGAACGGATGCCTCGGCCCGCGACTACTACCGGCTCCTCACCGCATTGGTCGTGCCGCGACCCATTGCCTGGGTTTCCTCCACCTCGGCGGAGGGCATCGACAACATCGCCCCCCATTCGTTCTACACGGTTGCCTCCGTCGAGCCGCCGGTAATCCAGTTCACCTCGGTCGGCGCCAAAGATACGCTGCGGAACGTCGAAGAGATCGGTGAGTTCGTCGTTCATCTGGCCTCGGAGGACCTGTTCGAGCAAGTGAACGCCACCGGCACCAACTTTCCTCCCGAGATCAGCGAATTCGACGCCGTCGGCCTGACCAGAGAGCCGAGCCTGACCGTGCGGCCGCCGAGAATCCGCGAAGCGGCGGCCGCCCTGGAATGCAGGCTGCACCGGATCATCCCGGTGGGCGACTGCCATCTCATTCTGGGCGAGGTCATGCAGCCGCCATTGCGCCAGGCATGTTGGACGGGAGCCATCCGGTCTTGACGCGGCTCAAGCCATTGTCCCGTCTGGGCCTGAATGAGTGGGGCACCACCGGCCAGGTATTGAACCGGAAGCGGATCCGGTGGCAGGACTGGCCGGGGGATTTTGCCGGCGACGCCACTGCCAATCCTGGCCGGTGACGCCGGCACTGTTGGTTAGCAGCAGCGCTGGTCCAGCAGCAGCGTTGGTTCAGCGGCAGCGTTGGTTCAGCGGCAGCGTTGGTCCAGCAGCAGCGTTGGTTCAGCGGCAGCGTTGGTCCAGCAGCAGCGTTGGTCCAGCAGCAGCGTTGGTTCAGCGGCAGCGTTGGTCCAGCAGCAGCGTTGGTCCAGCGGCAGCGTTGGTTCAACACCACTACGGGTCCAGCAGCTCAGCGGCCGCCGACCGGCGTCGGGCTGAAGTAGTCTTCCCAGATGGCCCGGGAACCCGCCTCCCCGATCAGCGCCGGATCCGCCACGACGAAAAGCTCCACCACCCAGGGCAGAAGCGTGCCGGCGAGGTCCGCGTCTGCCCGGATCAGCACCGTACACAGGGCGGACAGCGGTACAAGAACCACCACGGCGTGATCGAGCAGAATATGCACCGGCAGGGCGTTGATTTCATAATCCATTTCCGCCGCTCCTTCGTGTGGGCGCAGCACGGCGGACCGCCGGGCGGCCCCCCGGCACCGCCTCCCGTCCGCGGCTGCGGGCTTCACCGCCCGGCACCGCGGTGACGCGGGACCGTCAACAGGAAGCTGCTAGCCCTCGAAACGCAATAGCGGTGTAATTGGTTCACACCCCAAATGAACCGCGGGGGCGCCGGCATCGTCATCAGGGCAGGAGGTTGTGATGCCCGCGGAACCGTCGGAACTGTTGCGCTCATTACATGATGCGCACGCGCCTGCGCTCTGGCGCTTCGTCGTGCACCTGACCAATGACCGGGCCCTGGCCGACGACGTCGTGCAGGAAACCCTGCTGCGCGCCTGGCAGCGGCCCGAGGTGATGGCGCGGCCGGAGCCCGCGCTGCGGGCCTGGCTTTTCACGGTGGCCCGGCATCTGGTCATTGATGACCGGCGCAGCGCCCGGCAACGGCATGAATTCGGAATGGACCGGCCGCCGGAAACAGGAATGGCCGATCAGACGGATAAGGTGCTGGACGCCTGGCTGATCGCCGATGCGCTGGCCGGGCTGTCTAAGGAACATCGGGAGGTCCTGCTGCACTCGTATTATCAGCGCGAATCGACGGCCGAGATGGCCCTGAAACTGCAGATTCCCGAAGGGACGGTTAAGTCCAGGCTGCACTACGCCCTACGCGCCATGCGGCTTTCCCTGCAGGAGAGCGGGGTGACCCGGTGATCCCCGTCGAGCCCGACAAATACCGCGAATGGGACGCCGCCTACGTCCTGGGCTCCTTGGTTCCCGCCGAGCGGGCGGCATACGAACGCCATCTGGCGGGGTGCACCCAGTGCCGCACGGCCGTCGCCGAACTCGCCGGGCTGCCCGGGTTGCTGGCCGAAGTGGCGCCGGCGGACGCGCTGGCCAGCGTGCCACGGGAGGGTGCGGAGGTTCCGCAGAACTTATTGACCGGACTGGCCGGAAAAATACGACGGCGGCGCTTCCGGACAAGGGTGGGCATGGCAGCGCTGGCGGTCGGCATCAGCACCGCCTCGGTGGGCGTGACACTGGCCGTCACCCCGCCGCCGTCGGCCGTGGTGGTGCAGACCCAGGCTGCCGCCGTCACGCTTGACTTTGCGTCCGTCGTCGCCGGCCCGATCAACGCCGTGGGTACACTCACCTCCCAACCGTGGGGAACCCGCCTCGACTGGACCTGCACCTACTCGCTTGCATCCGGGCCCACGTCCAGGCACTATGCGTCACCGTCCGGGCTATCGAAAGCGTCCGGGCTCCCCGAACCGTCCGGGCTCCCGGACGCCGTCGCCCCGGTTTATGGATATACCCTGGTGGTGATCGACCGCCGTGGAGCCGAAGTTCAGGTGGCCAGCTGGACTGCGGGCCCGGGCACCCGGGTCACGCCCACGGCGACCACCAGCATCGTGGCCGCGGACATTGCCCGGGTGGAGATCCGTTCGGCCGGCGGGGAAATCCTGCTCGCAGCAGAGCCGTAGCCTAGCGCCCCCGCCAGCGCGAGGTAGTCCCGGGCTCATCCGGGCCCGGGACGCCCCGTGCGGCTCAGTACCCGGATGACCCGGTCTGCGCCGGCGCCACCTTCGACCCCTCCGGTGTCACCGCCCACCAGATTCCGCCGACGCCCTGACCCTTCCCATCGCCGGCAGCGCTGTCTTCGGCGTAGGTGTAGACCGGCAACCCGTTGATGGTCACCTGCAAAGTCCCGTCGCTGCGGGTGATGGTGCCGACCTTCCCCTGCACACCGGTGACCACCGGGGCCGCCGAAGCTGCCGATACCGCCGGCCACGCGGCGAGGCAGCCGGCACTGCAGGCACTCTTGCCGGTGTTAGGCGTGTCCTTGTCAAAGAAATAGACGGTCATGCCTTTCCCATCCACGACAACGGTGCCAAGGGACGTGCTCGCGGTCTTAAGGTCAGAGGCTGTGGACACTCCCGCCGACGACGACGGCGGCATGCTGGCGCTTGCTCCGGCACTGGTTTCTGCGGATGGCGCAGCGATGGACTGGCTGGTGGACGGCGACCCGGCAGGCGGGGACGACGTCGCCCCGCACCCGGTCAGCGCGGCCAGCCCTACGGCTGCGGCAACACACACCAATCCTGTTTTCCTGTACATGACCGATTCCTGACTCCTCGTGGCCCGTGACCGGGATTTACCGGTCACGCCTTCCACGTTGCAGGGTGCTGAGAGGTTCATTCCCCCGGCCGTGTCACTCCTATCACCGACCCGCGGCCCCCATCCAGTCGGCTCCTCGCCGGATGGATTTGTCCCCGCTACGAAGTGCGCCTGTATCATGACGCGTTCACTGCCCCGTCCTGGCAGCCCTGCAGGCCTACGGCAGACCGACCGTGGCGTATTGCATGTTGTGGTCGGAGGGGAAGACGCCGATATAGTTGCCGTTCGTGTCGATATTGGCCACGTTTTCGTATCTTTGGACCCGCATTTTTGAAGTGAAGATGTAGTCGATGTACGTTCCAAGCTGACCTGTGGGGAAGGCCCCTGCCAAGCGCTGGTAACCGTTCCAGCTGTTGATGTTGGCGTTGATCACCGTTTCCGCCGTCGCGTCGCCGCTGGGGTAGAAGCTCTTGTACGTGTTGCCGAGCGGGTCTATCAGACCGGCGCCGACAAAGACGTCATAGGCGGAATTGGTGGGTTCAAGCCATTTGCTGGAATTCATGTCGCCGACCATGATGACCGGCAGGTTCGCCGCGTTCTGCTCGTGGATGACGTCCATGATGGCCTGGGCCTGTTGCGCCCGCAGTTCGTTGTAGCCGTCGGCCTTGGTCACTTCCAGGTGGGTAGTGCCATAGAAGAAATGCTTGCCGGAAGAAAGCTGAATGACCTCAGCCCATGCCACATATCTCTCATTTTTTGCCGGATCCAGGAAGGGCAGCTGCTGGGACCCGGATCGGACGATTTTCACTTTATTCGGGTTGTAGAAGATGCGATCCCCTTGGGAGGCGCCCTGGTCCATGTACACGCAATCGGTAGGTGTTTGGGGATCCACGCAGTTATTGCGCTTGTCATTGGTCAGCTCATACGGCGCCCCCGCCGCGTTCAGCCTCTGCTTCAGGTCCTCGAACTGGGAAAGACCGCCAGGAGGGGAGTCTGCGAGCCATCCCTGGGATGCCTCCTGAATGCCCATGATGTCGGGCATCTTCGATGTGATGGTCGCAACCACAGCGTCCCTGCGGACCACCCATGGGTTGACGTCGGGGTTTAGTTCGTTATCGCCGATGCAGTTCGCGCACATGATGTTGTATGAGGCCACGGTCAGCGGGTTGTTCACTGCCGCCAGGACAGGGGCAAGACCGGTTGTCACCTTGAGGACCGGTGAGTACGAGGTAATCGTGCTTCCGTCCAAGTTAATGGCCCGCACCTGGACGTAATAGGTGGAGGCCGCGCTCAGTCCCCGGACTTCCGCAGACGTCACGGTGTAGCGGGTGTAGGCGGCGGAACTCATATCAGCGCTCTTGCTGAAAGACAGGCGGTACTCGGGAGCGTTCGGGACAGCGCCCCACGTAAACGAAAGGGTCGTGGGGCTTTGCTTGGTGACCTTTAGACCAACCGGAGGTGCAGGCGGTGCCACGGCTGTTTTAGCCGACACCGCAGGGGAGTAATCAGTGATTCCGTCGCCGTTGGCGTTTGTCGCGCGGATCTGGACGTAATACGTCGTTTCGGGTGTTAGCCCGCCAAAGCTTCCCGTGAGACTGCCGGTGATATTCCGGTATGAAGGAGTACTCATATCGGCATGCGACGAGTACATCAACCGGTACCCGGCGGCGCCTGTCACCGCGTTCCAGGCCATCGTCAGCGAAGTGGGATACTGCGCTGAAGAGGCCAGGCCCGTGGGCGGCAGTGGTTGGATCGGACCCGTTTTAGCGCTGACAGCGTCCGCGTAGCCCGTAAGGTTGGCGCCGTCCGCGGTCAGCGCACGGACCTTGACGTAGTACACCGCCTGAGCGGCCAGCCCACCGATGGAGACACTTGGCCCCGTGGACCGCTTGAACACGGCGTTACTCATATCCGCGTTCGTGGAGTAATACAGACGGTAACCCCCAGCCCCCGCCACGGCATCCCAGGAAACATCGATCCCGTTATACACCTGCCCCGTCGCCTTCAGGCCCGTGGGCGGGGGTGTGCTGACGGTGGTCACCGGCACATTCGCCGCCGGCGCGGTTGCTGTCGCCGCCCCGGCACTGGGACCGGTGATCCCCAGGACCAATGAGAGCACGGCGAGCACGACCACTACGGTCCTGTTGCCTGCTCGGCGAGACTTTAGACACTTTGACATATGAGACCCTCGCTTGCCATCGACCGTCAGCCATACCGCATCACTTGCTCAGCAATGGCAGGGAGCTGATTTTTACGTGCCCTGTACCGAAAGCGCTGACGTTTCCGCTCCCGACAGCTCCAGACATCACCAATCGCGGATGGAGCCCCGACCCCATCAACCCCTGCATAGTTACCATCGGCACCATTCGTCCATCCGTTAGCAATGGGAGGGTCCCTTTTCCGGACACAGCGTCGAATAGGATCGGAGCAGTGCCCCTCGCGAAAGGCGGAGTCAGAGATTGAGCGTTCACATTGGTACTTCGGGCTGGAGCTACGACCATTGGAACCACGTTCTCTACCCGCCCGGGACCGCCGCGCGTGACCGGCTCGGATACTACTTCGGGAGGTTCGGAACGGTCGAACTGAACGCCAGCTTCTACCGCTGGCCCCGGGAATCAACCTTCGCTGGCTGGCGCCGCCGCTTGCCGGAAGGGTTTCTACTTTCGGTCAAAGCTCCCCGCGGCCTGACGCACGGCAAAAAGCTCTATGCCCCGGAGGTCTGGATTGACCGGATCGCCCGGTCGTGGCACGAGCTGGGCGATAAGCGAGCCGTCCTGCTGGTCCAACTGCCGCCGGACTTGGAGCGCGATGATGCGCGGCTGGGCTACTTTCTGACCCTGCTCCCGACCTGGGTCCAGGTCGCCGTCGAATTCCGCCACCACAGCTGGAACGACGACGCGGTCTACGCCCTTCTCGAACACCATCAGGCAGCTTATTGCGTCATGAGCGGGGCGAATCTCCCCTGCGTTCTGCAGGCCACGGCACCTTTCGTCTATGTCCGGATGCACGGTCCCGACACCGATTACCTCTACGGTGGTTCTTACTCAGAGCAGGACCTGCGGTGGTGGGCCGAGAGAATCCGACAGTGGCAGGGCGCTGGAAAGGACGTGTACGTCTACTTCAATAACGACGGCGGCGGGAACGCGGTCCGCAACGCTGACACGCTCCGAGCCATTCTCGGTGAGGGCTAAAAAAGCCACCGACGGTGAGCCCATGCCGGAGGTCCCGCGCCCGGCGCAGCCCTGTTGCCTCACGTCCATATCTCCGGCAAGCCGGCCGCTGGATTCCCGGTCAACGCCGGCCTACGATTGAACAACTTCATCGTTACTCCGCCTCGGCGGTCCAGCGTTCGGGCACCAACGATCCTCCCCTGGAGGTCTACCAACATGCGACTACATCCGTCCCTCTCGCAGAGCCTGAAGCAGCAAGAAGAGGGTCGCCCGGAGGACTTCGAAGCCACCTTCCGCCAGATGGTCCTTTTCGACTTGGCCAGCGACATGGAGTTCGGCTTTTTCCTGGCCTATTACCGGAATTTCGCCATTTCTTCCGGCGCGCGGACGCTCGTGGCCAACGGGGAAATTCCGGCCCACCCGATGAAACGCTCCATCGACACCGGCGTCGTCATCTACGAACTCATCGCCGGCGGCCTGGACAGTGACCGCGGCCGGCAGATGACGGCACTGCTCAACCGCGTCCACGAGCATGTTCCCGCCAGCGGCGAGGACTTCCTCTACGTGCTCCTTTCCCTCCTCATTGTTCCGATCCGCTGGACTCAAAACCACGGCTGGCGGCCACCGACACAGCTGGAAATAGCCGCAGCCACGCGCTTTTTTGGCGACCTAGGTGCGCGCATGCACATCCCTGACTTCCCTCCCACCTTCGAGACGGCCGCGGCATTCTTCGATGACTACGAACAGCGAAGGGTCGGCCCGAGCGCAGCCGGCAGGACCCTCATCAACGCAACCGTGCAGGTTCTGCAAGGCACCCAACCCCGCTTCCTTCACCCGCTGACGCGGCGGATGATCGCCACCATGCTCGACGACGACAGGATCAGCAAGGCCCTCGGCTTGCCCTGCAGCCGATGGTGGTCCCGGGCCGCGCTCAATACAGGTCTGGCAGCCCGCAATGCTATCCACCGCCGTCGTCCTGCTGGACCGAGGCCGCGCTTCACCCCCGGCCAGCCCATGGGCGAGATCCACCCCAACGGATATGTCCTGGCCGACATCGGACCGGAAGGAGTCATGGAGGCGGGGTCCCGGACCCGGCCTCCAGACGCCGAACTGCACTGATCCGGCTAATTCGTCGATCCAGCACGCAACAACGTCGGCAAACAGATGGACGTCGCAAGCAGATGGAGGCCCGCTGGGATGCCCTCCTCACGGGTTCGGGCGAGGGCGGGGTGGAACAGGAGGTCAACAGACTTCTGCACCTCACAGTTATCGGCGCAGTTTTCCCGAGACGCCCGATTTCTGCTTGTAAGCCCCGCCACCGGTGCCGTCGTCACAGGCTCGTAGGGCTCTCGCGGCGAACTGAAATCCTCAGGCTTCGGTATAGGATCCTGCGCGCAATGCGGCTACTAGATGCGCGGCGTTACAGGCCGGCGCGGCCCTGGCGCTGGCCGCCCTTATGGCCGACGATGCGGAACTCGGGTGAGGAGTGGCCAAATGGATTCACCAGAGACATTCCGCAAGCACTGCGGCAGGATGAGCGCAGCCGCTGCTGAGTGAAAACTGACCCCACCACCTCCAGGAGAAGTCCCATGAGCCATGCGTCCAGTAGTTCCGTCGCCACCACCACCGCGCAAACCGTGTTGCGGGTCGCCCTCGGCGGGGTGCTCGTCGCCCATGGATCCCAAAGACTCTTCGGCTGGTTCGGCGGCGGCGGCATCGAGGGCACGAGCAAGGGCATGCATGCTATGGGCTTCCGACCTGCCAAGCTGAGTGCTGTGCTCGCCGGCCTTGGTGAAGCCGGCGCAGGTTTAGCCCTCGCTTTGGGATTGGCCACTCCCGCGGCCGGCGCCGCCGCGACCACGATGGGAGTTGCAGCCAGCGTCCCCGCTGCCATTGGCGTGCAGATTTACCGCCGCTGCAAAGCCCTCGCCGCCGACGCGACGTCCGCGGCATCCGTCACTCCCGTGGAGGAAGGCTCAACCGACCCGGCACGCCGAAGTCATGATCACGACGCCGTAAGGGGCGATCAGCTGGAAGAATCCGCGGTCGAGGTCTGCGCGCACCTGTTAGCTTCGCGGCGCGGCCACCGTAATCTGCCACTGGTGTCGGTCTAAATCGGGAAGTATGGGACGCCAGGCCTCTGTCGGGCAGGCCGCATGCGTGTAACGGCCAAAGCAGTCCGGAGTGGAAAATGGGGTGGCGATTGAAGTTCCGGAGGTGCCGGTATATTCACCCAAGTCACGAATCTCCAACCTCACGTATAAAGTGGGGCTGCTCCTCCCAAAGTGAGAGGCCTTGGGAAACGTGGGGTCCGCCACCGAGGATGGCGCTCAACGCATCCGTCCCGCTCCCGAAGGAAGCGGGACGGATGCGCCATCCGGAGGGTGAGCATTTCGGGCAGACGTTGCATAGGCCGGACCTGTGTCAGCCGCCGAGTCCGCCGGGGAGCTTGCCCATCAGGTCCTTGACGTTGACGCCGAGTTTGCTCAGCAGCCCGGAGTCCTTATCGGTATCGACTTTGTCGGGGAGATCGGACTGGGCCTGGTCGGCCTTGTCCTGATCGCCTTTGCCTTTGAGGTGATCAATGATTTGCTGTTTGTCGAACTGCATCTGCTTTCTCCTTAATTTTCGTTGTCACGGATGCCGGGAACAGATTCGGGGCGCGGACCTGCATGGGTAGACCTGCATGGGTACTCATCGAGTCGTATTCGCGCGTCGGTGGATCGGTTGTCCGGGCCCTCCCTGCCGCGGACGTTTAGGGCTTCTTCGCGTCTCCAACCTCGGAGGTGTCGATCTTTTCCTTGCGGACTTCCTCGTTCACCTGCTGCTCACCGGTGACCGTTTCGGTCCCGAGCCGGACACGTTCCACCGGGACGGTTTCCTTCTCCACCACGGGCCGCTCCGCATGCAGGGTGACCTCGTGCTCCTCGGAGGTGAGGTCTCCTCCAGCCATGGCGGCACCGCGGTTGGCTTCGGTGATCGGCTCACGCTCGATCCGGACCTCCTCGTGGCTGACCGGTACAGTTTGGGAAACGTTCTCCGTCACCACGTATTTATGCAACCGGGCCTTGCCGGACTCGACTTTTTCCGTCCCGATATTCAGCCGCTCCTCCGACCGCGTCATGGCATCATCGGTGGTCGGTCCGGACGTGTCGCGGCCCTGCACAGCAGGTTCTCCGGAGCGGTCCTTCCGCCCTCCAGCGCTCTGCTGCGGAGCACCGCCGGCGGGAAGCCCAGAATCCGACTTCCGCTCCGAATAGGCCAGCCCGTAGTACTCGTACAGGCCGGCCTCCTGGTCCTTGCTCAGGTGCCCCTCGGCATCGTCCATCCGCGGAGCGTTCCTGACCTTGTCCTTGTCGTAAGGAACCCTGATGGCGTCCCCATCAACGGTGCCCTGGGCCAGCGGAATAAAGGTCTCCGCACCGCCGAACATCCCGGTCTTCGCCGTGACCCATTCGGGCTTGCCCGTTTCGTCGTCCAGGTACACCTGGCCGATCTTGCCGATCTTCTCGCCTTCCCCGCCGACAACGGTTCCACCGCTGCTGAGCAGGTCCTGGATCTGATCTGTACTAATCATGAGGTGTTCTCCTTGTTATCAAACGGGACCGGGATGGTCCCTGGGTTGGGTGATCAGATGCGGTGGGCACCCTCTTTGTTACCGGAATCCAGGCTCCGCCGGGCCTTGTCCTTGGCCTGCTGCGCCTGGTCCTTCACGCTGGGAGCGTTCTTGGCCTGCTCCTTGATCTGGGGTGCCTCTTCTTCGGCTTTGGACAGGTAGCTTTCCCAGCGGGCCTGCATGGGCTTGATCAGCCCTCCGCCGGCACCGACGATAACCACTCCGGCGACGATGGCCAGGACGGTGATCAGGATGGGCGTGGTCACGGTGACCGCAATGTTCATCTGGTTCAGGGCCGCGATGACGCCCAGGAAGATGATGAAGGCGCTGGCGACGTTGCCCAGCATCTTGCCGTAGGAGAGGCCGCCGAGCATGTTGACGATCAATTCGCGGACGGCCGCGGCAATTGGCAAATACGGCGTGATGGTACGGCTAGTCCGGGTAGGTGGTACTGCTCGTTTCGGCTAGGGGGTACCGCTGGAGGTGGGGCTGTGGTCCTCTTGGGAAATGGGCGGCATATTCGGTGCGGCCGCGTTGACTGGGAGGGCCGTTTTATGGCGGATTACAGTGCGATCATGGCTTTGGTGTTGGAGCACCGGAGCTATAGCGAGATTGTGCAGATGGTGGGTTGTTCACGCCGGGAGATTTCCTTGGTGAGCAAGACCGTCAAGGCCCGGGGAATCACAGCGGCGCAGGCGGCGTCGTTGAGCCGGGATGAGCTGGCGCAGTTGTTCCCCGATGGCAGGAAGAACGTCTCGGCGGACTTCGTACAGCCAGACTTTGCCGGAATCGTGAAGTCGATGAAATCTAATCGGCATTACACGTTGCAGCAGGCCTGGTATCGGTATGTGCAGGCGCCGGCGGTGCAGGGAAAGAAGTACGGTTATACGCAGTTTTGCCAGTTGTTCAATGACTACGCGTCGGTTCATGAGGTCGTGGCCACTTTGCATCACGAACCGGGGCGGGCGATGTTGGTGGATTGGGCCGGGGACACGCTGGCGCTCATTGACGCCGTGACTGGTGAAGTGACCAAGGCGTACCTGTTCGTGGCGGTGTTGCCGTATTCGGGCATGGTCTTTTGCAAGGCGTTTACCGATATGAAGCAGGAGGCGTGGAACAGCGCCCACGTTCAGGCTTTCGAGTCTTATGGCGGTGTCACTCCGATCGTGGTTCCCGACAATGCTGCGACCGCGACGAACCGACACAGCAAGAATGACAGTACCCGGGTCATCAATGCCCGGTATCAGCAATTGGCTGATCACTACGGCACGGCGATCGTGCCAGCCAGATCGAATCGCCCAAGAGACAAGGCGGCTGCAGAATCTGCGGTCAACGTCGCTAACAAGCGTGTCATCGGGTATCTGAGCGAGGAAATCTGGATGACCTTGGCGGAGTTGAACACGGCCATCGATGGGCGGGTCGATGAGATCAATGAGCAGATCAGGCGCGTGGATGGCACGACCAGGAGCGAGCAGTTCACTTTGGAGGAAGCGCTGCTGCTGCAACCCTTGCCCGCGGAACGGTTTGAATCCGTGGAATGGAAGCAGCTGAAAGTTGGACGAAACTACCATGTCACCGCCGATTACCAGCATTACTCGGTGCCCTACAAGCTGACCGGGAGAATCTTGAAGGTCCGGCTGACCGCAGTGAAAGTCACGGTCTTCGATGGCGACGCCGTGGCCTGTGAACATCCGCGCAAACACGGGCGCAAGGGCCAATATTCGACCATGGCCGAACACGTACCCAAACAGCATCAGGACGTGGCTGGCCTCTGGTCCCGGAAGTGGTTCCTTGACCGCGCCCGCAGCTTCGGCCCCGCGACGATCAAGGTCATCGAGATGGTCCTGGACCGCCCGAAAATCCAGGCCCAAGCCTTTCTGGACTGCCAAAACATCTTGGAGGGCCTGGGTAAGAACAACAGGCAACGTTTGGAGGCGACGTGCCAACAAATCCTGAACCAACACGGCTATCCCACTTACACCACTCTCAAACGCCTGATGGCCTCGATGAACAGCGACAGCCAACAAACCCGGCCGCCATTGCCGGCGGCACCAAACATGAAGAAAGCCCCGGCCGAAACCGAGATTGGTGAACACAGCGATGTGTATGTTCGCGGCGCCG
>NZ_JASISR010000049.1 GCF_030063245.1 Paenarthrobacter sp. PH39-S1 | reverse complement strand
TGGAGCCTCCGCCCACCCGACACGACAACCGGGCTTTTGTCATGCCCGGACCCAAAAGTTGCCGAAATTCACGCCCCCGCCAGAATTCCGGCCTCAAAAAGCCACTACTCGCGGATCCGGGTCTGATTGTCGATGAACCGGAGGCATTCCTTCACCCCCTCAGGCCTTCGCACTGGGCCAGGAGCTGGGGAGGATTGCCAGCGCCAAGGACATACAGGTCGTAGTAGCGACTCACGACAGAAACATCCTCGCTGGCCTAGTCAACGCGGACGCCCCCTATCGGTGGTGCGTCTAGTTCGCAAGCACGGCGACAATACAAAGGCCTACCAGCTCAGGTCGGAGGCCTTGCGAGGCATCATGAAGGACCCCGTTCTAAAGTACAGCCACGTCCTCGACGGGCTGTTCCACGAAGTGGCGATCCTTGCCGAGCTTGGAGATATCTGTGGTGTATGACTGCGCTGCGATCTTGAGGCCTTCGGCCATGGTCAGATAGGGGCTCCACAGCCCGGCGAGCTGGTCCACGGTCATGCCGGCTGCCAGGATGTAGACGCCGGCGGCGGCCTGTTCCCCGGCGTCCTGGGCGACGGCGGTGATGCCGAGGATGCGCCGGGTGTCGGCGTTGGCGACGATATTGATGAACCCGCGGGTATCCCTGTTCACCAATGCGCGGGGTACGTACTCCAGAGGCAGGACCCGGCACTCGCACCGAATGCCGGCTTCGTTGGCTTGGCGGTCGGTCATGCCGACGGCGGCCAGGGCGGGGCTGGTGAAGGTAACCCGGGGCAGGTGCCGGTAGTCGACGTCGCGGCCTGCATGGTTGAACGCGTTCTCAACGGCGAGGGTGCCGTGGGCGGCGGCGACGTAGACGAATTCGTGGTGTCCGGTCACGTCTCCGGCTGCCCAAATCCGTTTGTTGGTGCTGTTCAGCTGCGGGTTGACCGGGATTTCGCCACGGGGTCCGGTCTTGACGTCGACGGCGGACAGGTTCAGGCTCCGGGCAACCGTCGCCGCGGTCCGTGAGACTGCCGTAGCAGGGGACCCGGCAAGCTGCGATCCCGGACGCATCTGCAGCTACCTCTAAATCCGGTCGCAGCCCAATGCCCACCTGGTCGGCTGGATTCCGAAAGAGCTGTATTCCGAACGACACACGGAACGCATTGTGCACGGCGCCGCCGGCGGAACACATAACAGGCTCGAGGCCCGGGACCAGGCCCTCATTCTCAGCCGGGCTCCGGTCGGGCCGGCGGGCTGTGGGCAATGCGCTGAATTCCGACTGGTCGAACACTCCGGCGCCCCGAGGGGACGTCCCGAGGATCTTTGGCCCGGCGGCGGGGTTCCGGACGGGTCAGTTGTCGATGCTGGCCAGGGTAGCCAGGCCCTGCACTGTGATCTGGGGTCTTTTTTCGGCACCTGGGAACGTGTGGGCAGTGTCCGGATCGTCCACGACGGCCAACGCCGACGTCGGGATGCTCAGTGTGACCGTGTCGCCGGCGGCAAGCGCACGGCCCCACGGAATTTCGGCACGCAACAGAACCCCGGCCGCATCCACGCTGACCAGCCGCCGCGGACCCAGGACCCGCAGCCCGGAAACCGTTGCATGGAGCCCGGGGCCGTTACCCGGGCCGACTTCGATGCTCTCCTGGCGCACGAGCAGAATCCCTGGGCCGGGCGGCCAGGTCGTGTCACCGGGCAGCCGCAGCGCGCCCAGCGCCGAGTGGTGGCATCCGTTGCGCACGGTGCCCGGGATCTCGTTGGCACCGCCCATCAGCCGGCTGGCTTCCAGGGAGACCGGGCGTGAGTACATCCGTTCAACGCTGTCATGCTGGAGCATCCGGCCGCCACTGAACAGGGCAATCTTCTCGGCCACGGCGGCTGCCTCACTGCGGTCATGGGTGACCATCAGGACTGTGGGGTTCACGCTGCGCCGCAGCTGCGCCAGCAGATCATGCATGACAGAGCGCAGTTCCGGATCCAGGGCGCTGAACGGCTCGTCCAGCAGCAGCACTGCCGGTCTGGCTGCCAGGGCCCGGGCGATGGCGACCCGCTGTGCCTGGCCGCCGGAGAGCGCCGCGACCGGGCGTGGGCCAAACCCTGCCAGCTGCACGAGTTCGAGGAAGCCGGCAGCATCGGCCCGTGCCGCCCTCTTGGCGACTCCGCGGACGGTGCCGGCGAAAGCAACATTGTCCAGGACATTCAGGTGTGGGAAGAGCAGCGGACGCTGCTGGACCATGGCCATGCCGCGGTGCTCGGGCCCGACCCCGGCCATGTCTTGGCCGCCGACCAGGACACGACCGGCGTCGGGCCGCTCGAGGCCGGAGATGGCGCGCAGCAGGGTGCTCTTCCCGGCACCAGAGGGACCCAGCAGCGCGGTGCACGAGCGCGCCTCCACGGTAAGGTTGACGTCGTCCAAGACGGGTGCGCCCGTTCCCGGGAATGATTTTGATAGTCCCTCCACCCTGACCGCTGGGATCATTTCACGTCTCCATTCGTTTGATGACTTCTTGGCCGGCGCCCGAAGAGTCCAAGGACCAGCAGCAGGACAAGCGGCGGCAGCAGTGCCGCGGCGGAGAGCAGTGCGACGGTGGCGTCGTTGCCGGTGCCAGCGGCCGCGGCAGCCACCAGGAGGGGGACGGTGACGATCGTGCCGCCACCGACGAGGACGGTGATGACATAGTCGCTCCAGCCGACCAGGAATGCCAGGAAGGCTGCCCGGGCCAGGGCAGGGGCCAGCAACGGCAGCTGAACCCGCCACATGACCTGCCATGCAGAGGCGCCAAGGAGGCGGGCCTCCTCCTCGACGGCGAGGTCGTGGGCGCCGTAGGCGACACGCATGGTGTAGCTCGTGTACGGCAGGGCGTACACCGTCAGCAGAAGAACGACGCCGGCAAAGGGGGGAACCTGCACGCGCAACAGCAGCACGTTCAGTCCCAGTGCCGCGACGAATGCCGGCAGGGCGAGCGGGGCGAACAGCAGGACGTTCACGGCCGGGGCGAGGGGGACCCGGCGGTAGGCCAGGGCGCGTGCGGCAAGAACACCAAGGGGCGTGGCGACTGCGCTGACCAGCAGCCCCAGGAGCAGGGAGCGGCCGAAGGCCGGCACGGCACCCTGCGCGAGGGCGGCACGCACCCCGCCCCAGCCCCAGGCCTGGGGCAGCACTGCCGGAAAGGACCAGCGGTCGGCAAAGGCCCACAAGGCCAGGGGCACGAGCGGCAGGACGAGCCAAAGCGCCAGAGCCAGGGCCAACAGGACCCTGAGGGTGCGGGCGATGCCATGGGAGGCCCTCAGCCCGTTTCCGGGCCGGACGGGCCAGGAGAGTGGCGTACGGGAATCGGGTGGGAGGGTCAGCGCCACAGTGTGCTCCTGCGCAGGTAGGCCAGGGCGGCGGCCACGGCGCCAAAGGACAGCAGGGTGGTCACGATGGCCACTGCTGCCGCTTCAGGCCTGGCGGTGAGTGTTGCGGCATTGAACAGGCGCAGCGCCATGACGGGCAGGGGTTCCGGATACGCCCGTCCCAGCAGCCATGCGACTTCGTAGGAGCCAAGGCTGTAGACAAAGATGATCGTGGCGGAGACGGTCAAGGTGGGCAGGCTGAGGGGAAGCAGGACGTGCCGGAGCCGGCTGAGCCTCCCGGCGCCCAACAGTGCTGCTGTTTCGTCGTAGCTGACCGCCCGGGTGGCGAGGGTTCCGGTGACCACCAAGGCCACGAAGGCTGATTCCTTCCATCCGTATTCTGCGACAACGCCGATCCACCACGGACCGCCGACCAGTTCCGGCCATGACCCGCCGGCATTGAACAGGCGGGCGAGCAGCCCCGAGTCGGCCAGCAGCAAGGAGACGGAGGCAGCGCCGACGATGTGCGGCACGGGAACGGTCAGAGTGCCCAGGGCGGCGACGAGCTTGCCACACCACCTGCCCTGGACAATGACAAGCGCTGCGGTGAACCCCACGAGGCAGGCCACCACTGTCGATGCCGCAGCTATCGCCAGGGAAAGGCCGATCCCCACCGGCAGGTCGCTGGCCTGGGCGGCATACGCCGCCACCGTCAGGGACGGCGGGCCCACCAGGGGGAACAGGCCCAGGCTCTGGGCGAGGGCCGTGGCCATTCCCCCGATGACCACGAAAGCGGTAATGAGGATGGCGGGGGCTGCCATCAGCGTCCCGGGAAGCCAGGAACGACCGCCTACGGGCGCCGGTGGGGCCATGTCCGTCGTCACCGGCCCGCCAGAACCAGTCGCCGCCACGCGTCGTCGAGCGCCGGCACCCAAGCGGCAGAAAGTTCCGGGTTGGCATTTCGGGAAAGCACATCGTAGGACGGCACGACGGCGGACTGCGGCAGCTGCTCGAATAGGGCTCGCTGGGCAGGGTCCAACCGGGCAGTGTCCAGAACGGTGTACTGGCCCCAGACCCGCGGGTCTGCTTTGGCGGCCTGTTGTTCCGGTGACAGCGCCAGGTTAGCGACTGTCATAGCCGCTGCCTTGTGCCCGGAGGTTGACGGGATGGCAAGAAAACTGGCGTTCCCCACCGTGCCCTCGTTCAGGGTGAGGACTTTCGTGGCGGCAGGATAGGTGCCGTCGGCGACGAGTTTGGTCAGTTCGGCCGGTCCGTAGGTCATGGTGAAGTCCACCTGCCCACCCGCATAGAGGGTATTGAGTTCAGCGGAGGTCTTGGGGTATGTCTTACCCTGGCGCCAGAGTGAAGGGGCCAGTTCCTTGAGCCTGCTGTACAGGGCGGGGGTGAGCCGGTCGAAGGCTTTCTGGTCAAAGCGCAGCGGCACATTTTTGTCACCGCCGGAGACGCTGTCGAGTCCTTCCCGGATAAAGACGGATCCGGTGAAATCCGGGGGCGCGGGGTAGGTGAAGCGGCCGGGGTGTTGTTGTGCCCAGTCCAGCAGCCCGGCCAGGGTATGTGGCGGGTCGGTGACGGTAGCGGAGTTGTAGGCGATGGTGAACTGCGCTTTGCTCCACGGTGCCTCGCAGCCCTGGACCGGGGTTCCGAAGTCGTTGCCCAACAGGGGATCGGAGGAGTTGGTCAGCAACATGTTCGGCAGCTGCGACGTCCAGCCGCATGACCAGGCGCCGGCCTGCTTTCCGGTGCCGAAGTTGTCCCCGTTGACCCAAACCAAGTCGACGGTGCCATCCCGGGTGCCGGCCTGGATCTCGGTCAGGACACGGTTCAGGGCGTCCCTGGTATCGGCGACGGGAACGCGCTGGAGCGTGACCCCCAGCGTGGCCGCGGCCGGGATCAAGTCCTTGTCCACATAGGCGTTGCCCTGTTCGTCACCGCCATACATCCACAACCGCACCGTCTGGCCCTTCGCATCCACGACGACCTGGTCCCAGCTGGCAAAACTCTGCTGCGCCGGGGCCGGGGCGCTGCAGGCGCTAAGGACAAGCAAGGCAGCGGCAGCGCCTGCGATGAACGTGCCGAACCGGATGCGGCGGATGCCGAACCTTCGCATATCAGCCTTTCCTTGTCCGCGCGCCGGCCGGGCCGGTGGTCGAATCCGTGGAGGCAGGAACGGTCGAGGCCGGATCCCCGTTCGCCGGAGGGCGTGTGACGGGCCTGATGGGGAGCATTTTGCGCAATTCGACGTTTTCGCCGGCATCCAGGACCGAATGCTGGACACAGGCGGGCACCAGCACCCCGGTCTCCGCGTGGCTCATGGTGTACATGCAGGCGCCGAGGCGTTCTTGGGTTTCCTTGATTTTCGGGTCATCGCTGGCCACGCCTTGCTCCATCATTGCCCAGGCCGGGGCGACGTCGGCGGCATCCATGAAGTTGTGCACCACGAACGTCCTGAAGGACAGGCGGCGTTTGAAGGCCGCGGACGCTACGGCCCGCAGCCCGCCCGCCCGGCGCATCAGGCGCACGGCGAAGGAGACGAGGTGGGGAACGTCGCCCGGGTAGGACAGGAGCGCCCGCAGGATTTTCGCGCCCACAATCCAGGCGGGGGTGCCGCCAAAAATCATGCCACCAAAGTGCGCCAGGACCCTATCGCGGGCCGCAAGGTCCCTGGGGTCATCCGGGTCCAGCAGGGCGGCGCTGCGGGTCCCGGCGGTGACGGTGACGGCGGTCCTGTTGCAGCGCGGGTCCCCAAACTGGGTGCCCTGCCACGGGATGGCATGCCCGGCCCCTGCCTCGATCCGGGACCACACCGCATCGATGGAGACGGCCTCGAATCCTTCGGACCACCTGCGGTCATCCCCGATGTAGGCTGCCGGTTGGAACGAGAGCATGTCATACGGCATCTCCAACACGGCCCGGGCCACCTCGGTGACTTGGTCGAGGTTGGCCGGTGTGACGGTCATGTTGTGGGCGAGGTAGGAACGGACGCCGTGATCGTGTTTAAGGGTGGTGAACATTTCAGCGAACCGTGCCCTGAACGGGTTGAGCTCGGCTTCGCTGTGGGGGCGCACGGCGCCGCGTCGTCCGCGCATCAGCGAATCAAAGTGGGCGGCGAAGGAGACCCTGTCAAAGCGTGGCGTGCCGCCCGGGCCCAGCACGACGTCGAGCAGGTATTGGTAGTCAAAGTCTCCGTGGGTCATGGACATCGGTTCCCGGCCGTTGGCACGCATGGCCAACAGCGCCGCGGCGTGGTCCCCGGCGGGGAGCAGGCTGACTTCCCCGCCGATCAACTGGGCATGGGCGCGGGGGCCACGGACGCTGCGGAGGTACTCCATCTGTTCGGTGACGCCTTTGACGGTGTGACCGCCGTCAATCCTGACTTTGTTCGCGTCGGCCGAGTGGTAGCAGGGTGAGCAGGTGAGGTTGCATTTGGGGAAGACTCCGTGCGTGCCTTCGCATCCGACGGCGGCCCGCCCCAGCAGCTGGCCGGGGGTTTTGACGTGATCAGGCAGCTGCGCCCAGCGCCGCTCCAGTGCATTCCTGCTTTCGGGCTGGATCGGCCTGGTGGTCATTTCGATGCCTCGGAGGAGGGCGGCGATCTTCATGGTGGTCCTCTTAGTCATGCTGCGGATGCGGGCTGGAGGCGGATGGTGGTCCGGTTCCCTTTTAGGCGTGCAGTTCCGGTGCCGCCGGGAGATCCAGCTCGGTGCCGGCGTAGTGGTTGAAGTAGTTGGTGAACAGGTTCGCGGCAATGTGGGCAAAAGTCTCTGCGAGTTCATCGGCACTCCAGACGGCGGCCAGGGCAGCCTGCCAGGTGGCTTCCTGGACGTGTCCGGTGTTGGCCGCGGCCTCGCGGGCGACGGCGGTGATGGTGTCGATCTTGTCGTCGAAGTCCACTTCCCCGGCGCGGATGTCAAGGATCTGCTGCTCCTCAAGGCCCGCCCGTCGGGCCGAGAGGGTGTGCGCGGCCTGGCAGTAGTCGCAGCCGTTCTGGTTGCCCACGGCCAGGGCGATGGCCTCCCGGGTGCGGGCGTTGAAGGTGCCATGTGCGGCGATGGCTGCGTTCATCCCCGTGTAGGAGGCGATCACGGCCGGAGAGTGTGCCATTCCGGCATGGATGTTCAGCAGCTTGCCCATTTTCCGCTCGAGTTTCCTTGCTGTCTCTTGTGAGGCTTCGGGTGCGGTGGCAACGGTGTGAGTGGGAATGCGTGGCATGGGAGTGATCTCCGGTCTTTCGTAATGTGGGGGGGGCAAGCAGGATGGCGAGAGAGTGACGGCTCAGTGTTTCTCGTCGCGAATGACGATGCCACTGGCGGGGTCGAAAGCGACGTGGCCCTTGATCGTCCAGGCAAGCGGGGACGGCAGAGGGTAGGACCAGGCGGCGTTGGAAGCGCGGAAACCACCGGCGTGGACATGGTGGTAGCGGGCGATGCCCTTCCAAAAGCACAGGGTGCGCAGCCAACTCTTCGCCGAGACAGCGGGTTCGACGGAGTTGGGCGGAAAGTAGTGGTTTCCCTCCAGAAAGACCGTCTGCTCCGCGCGGGCGATCACCTGGCCGTGAAACGTGGCCGTTATCATGAGGAGCTCCGGGCCAGTTTATGAAGGATGTCCCGGTCCGTGACGATAATGCGTCCGCGGCCCTGCCGGACGGCATTTTTGCCGGTGAGCTCGCCCATGACCTTGCTGGTGGCCTCCCGGGAGGCGCCCAGCAGCCCGGCGAGTTGTTCGTGGGTGAGGTGGATGGTGCGTCCCTGGCTGAAACGGTGCGGTGTGATGTTCTCCGAGAGTTTCAACAGTGTTGAGGCAACCTGGGCGGAAAGCGGTTTCAGGGCCAGGTCGGTGAGGCGTTCCTCAAGCCGGGCGACCTGCTCGCCGAGCAGGCGGGAGATGCGGATGGCGATGCGCGGATCCGAAAGCAGGAACCGTTCGACCTCGTCCACGCTGAGTTGGCAGATCGTGGCATCCTCGATGGCCTCGGCGTAGTTGTCATACATGCGCTGGCCGACGAGCATCATTTCCCCCAAACACGGCACCGGGTTCCAGGATGGCCATGGTCAGGGCCTTGCCGTCCTCGGCGACCCTGAAGACCCGGACCCGGCCGCTCTTGAGGATGAACAGGGCCGTGACCGGCTGGGACTGGCTGAAGAGCAGTTCCCCGCGGCGGAACAGCCGGGCCGGGGCCATGAGGTCCATGGCCGCGATTTCCTGGGCGCTCAGGTCGGCGAACAGCTCGACTTCGGTCAAGCAGCTGAACGGATCAAGCGGTCCACTCACCAACGGTTCTGCCTCTCGTAGGCTCGGGGTCCACGGCCTCAGGTCGCCGGGGACGACGGCGGCCAGCTCACTTTTGCATTCATCCCTCATGGCCGGCCCGCAATGACCCGTACGGCCACCAACCCCAGAATAGCCCCAAAGATCATGTGCCCCATCAGGCTCAGCACAGCGGTCAGGCTGACGGCGAAAAGCGGCATGCCCAACATGGCTGGCATGATCATCAGCGGACCCAGGACCCACCAGATGGCTCCGTAGGCAAGTCCGACGAGCGCGCTGCGGCGATAACCGGTCAGGGGCCGGTTGCCGAACAGTACGGTCAGGCCCAGCCCGATCAACACAGAAATCATTAGGTGGACGCCGAATCCGACCACGGCCGACGAGGAGCCGACCATGGAGGCGATCATTGGCAGCATGCCCATCATCGCCATCAGCATGCCGAAAACGATGCCGCCGGCAAGGCCGCCGGAGACCCCGGCGAGAACCCGCTTGCCCAGGCCGGAGGAAATGGAAGAGTGTGTAAGAGCTAGTGCGGAAGCCATGGCGGCGGCCTTTCGTGGAGGTGGTTGTGCTGACCCCTTCAACGTATGACCGGTCAAGGCCCCTCTTCCGTAATCTGGAGTACACAACAAGCCACTGCCGCCGGCCTTGTCCTTTATCGCGATCGCATCCCCGCCCGAGGGCTTGCGCGGTGGCGGTTCACCCTGTCCGGCTCGGCACCGTTTTCCCGGCCCGGATCTGGAGGTGGCCCGCCCGGGCCGAGGCCCGGACGACCTCGGTGCACTGTTCCTCGACGGCCCGCCAGGGTGCGGCATGGATGTCGGAGCCACCCAGCGCGCAGGCCAGCCGCGCCAGCGGAGTCAGCCACCGCGCCCAACCCAAGGGGTCCTGCATGTCCACGACCCCGACCAGGCCGCCCGGGCCCAGCAGGGACGTCGTGGTCGCCCAGGCCCGTTCCCAATCACCCATTAGCGACAGCGAGTACGTGGCAAGGGCGGCGTCCGAGAGGGCCGTTCCCCCTGCCTCCACGATGCGTCTCTGGAGGGTGGCGGGGTCCTCAAGCACCATATCCGCCTGGACCAGGATGACATTGTCCCAGTGGCGGGCTTCGGCGCGGCGGCGGGCCTGGCGGAGCATCTGGGCGCTGCGGTCGATGCCCACGATCGTGCCGGAGGCACCGATACGGTCCTGCAGCAGGGCGAAATTCAGCCCCGTGCCGCATCCGATGTCCAGCACCTGCTGGCCCTGAGTGGGGGCGAGGGCAGCGGTGCCGAGCACCCGTCCGGCATGATAGAGAGGGTATTCCCCCGACAGCAGGTCATAGAACGGGGCAAACCGCGTGTATTTATCGCCCAAGGCGGGCTCCTTCCGGTTCGTTCCGTTTCGCTCCGCGGCGCCGGCACGGTCGCGGCGGACCGCACCGGCCGGTGCGGTGTCCGGCAATCAAGCTCACTCAAGAGGAGTCCATCATGACAGACAAGCACCAACTCGTTGATCTGCTGGTGGTGGGCGGCGGCACGGCCGGAATCGTCGGCGCCACGACGGCGGCCGGGATGGGGGCGCGCACCGTGTTGGTTGAACGAGCCCGCACGGGAGGTGACTGCCTGTGGACCGGATGCGTCCCGTCCAAGACGCTCCTCTCAGCCGCCGAACACGCGGCAAAAGTGCGTGCACTGACCGGGCAGGCACCGGAATTCAAGGCAGTGCGGGAACGCATCTTCGCCGCTATCAACTTCATTGAACCCGTCGACTCCCCGGCAGCGCTCGAAGCCGCCGGGGTGCGGGTTATCAAGGGCACCCTGACGTTCCGCGGACCCGGTGTGGCTGAGGTCGACGGCGAGACCATCCGCTTCCGGCAGGCGCTGGTCGCCACTGGTGCCGCGCCGACCACCACCGGCATCGCGGGATTGGATCGGGACTTAGTGGTGACTTCGGAGACGGTGTGGGACCTGGAGACCCTCCCGGCCCGGCTGACCATTGTGGGAGGCGGTCCTATCGCCTGCGAACTCGGGCAGGCCTTCGCCCGGGTGGGATCACAGGTGACCATGGTGGTCCGCTCCCGCATCCTTCCCAGGGAAGACCCCGACGCAGCCTCACTGGTGCGACAAGCCCTCGAATCCGACGGCGTCCGCATCCTGGAACACACCGCCATCGAGAAAGCTGCCCGCACGGACATAGGAACCCGGATCCGGCTCGGGAACGGCGCCAGTGTGGCGGCCGACACAGTCCTGATGGCCATAGGGCGCTCGCCCCGTACCGCTGGCCTTGGCCTGGAGCGGGTGGGGGTGGAGCTGGATGGGGGCGGCCACATTGTCACGGATACACGGATGAGGACCACCAACCCTCTCATCTGGGCCGCGGGGGACGTGACGGCGAACCTGCAGTTCACGCATCTGGCCGGGGTCCACGCATCCGTGGCCGCCGCCAATGCGGTCCTTGGGCTCAAACGGCGCATCAGCGCCACGGTGCCCCGGGTGACGTTCACGTCCCCGGAGGTTGCCGCCGTCGGGCTTTCCACGGCCGACGGCGGTTCGGGGCACCGCGTCCGGACGGTCCAGCACTCCCACGTTGACCGGGCCGTGACCGAAGGCAACACGGGCGGGTTCACCCGGCTGGTCGTGGACCGTCGGGGGAAAATCCTCGGCGGCACCCTGGTGGGCCCCCGGGCCGGGGAATCCCTGGCCGAGCTGACCCTGGCTGTGCAGAAGGGCATGACCACCTCGAATATTGCCGGAACAACGCATGCTTACCCCACCTATTCGGACGGCGTGTGGAACGCCGCCGTTGCTGATGTCAGGGAGCGCTTGGCCTCCCCCCTGATGGGGGGGGCCACGGCGGCCCTGGTCTGGGGGCGGCGCCGCTGGCTGGACACCGCTGCGCTTCACCGCAGGGAGCGGTAGCCGGCGATGATCCGCTGGACCGCGCTGGCCGTGACCAGCAGCGCCCAGACGGCGGCGATTTCCCACGCACCACCGGGGAAGATGAGCCACAGGCTGTGCACGGCTACGGTCTCCGCACCCTCGGTCAGGCCGGGCAGGAACGACAGTGACCGGCCGTCCCGGATCTGGCGGCCGGCTTTTTCGGCGATGGAGGAGAACGCAAGGAACGCGGTGCCGTTGATGTAGTAGGCAAAAAGGACCAGCAGGAACGGCAGCCACGGGGCGGCGAATGCGGCGTTTGCGCCGATGCCCACGCCGACCACCGTTGCCCCGTAGACGACGAAGTCGGTGCAGATGTCCCAGAATCCGCCCCTGCCGGTGTCCTGGTTTCCGGTGCGGCGGTTCCGGAGCCGGGCCAGCGGACCGTCGAGGCCGTCGGCGATCCGGCACAACACCCACGCGGCCAGGGCAGGCAGCCAGCACTGCCCGGCCGCCAGGGCTGCACTGGCCAGGCCAAGAACCAGGTTCAGGGCCGTCAGCCTGTCCGGAGTGATCCCCGGCCGGTCCAGCCAAGCGGCGGCCCGTCCCAGGGCCGGCTCCATGACCCGCCGCAACCTGGCATCAAACATCGGCGCCCTTCCCCGTCCGGCGCCGCCGGACGGCGACCACCAGCCCGGCCAAAGTCAGCACTCCGAGGGCGCCGAGCGCGAGGTCGAGCTGCCATCCCGGCTTGAGGCCGAACGCACCCAGCGCCACGAAACTCACCGTGCCGGGAAGGATGCCGATCGCAGTCCCAAAGAAGTACTGCCACCAGCCCAGGGAGGTCAGCCCGGCTGCATAATTGATAGCCGTAAACGGCAGAACGGGCACCAGGCGGACACCGATCATGGCCGCCAGCCCGCGCCGCCGCAGCAGCCGGTCGACTTTCTCCACCCGCGTGCCTGTGAATCTCTCCACCGCCTCCCGGCCCAGCCAGCGGCCCAGCCAGAAGGCAGCCACGGAACCGAGCATCGCACCGGCATAGACGACGGCGACACCGCCGCCGAGCCCAAAGATCAGCCCCGCTGCAACGGAGAGGACGTTCTTGGGCACCGGAGCCAGCGTCAGCGCTGCATAGGCGACGATGAACGCCGCCGGCCCCCACCAGCCTGTTCTGCCGAAATAGCTGCGGATCTCCCCGACCGGCGGGAGCGGAAAGACCAGCACCGCTGCTGCGGCGGCAGCCACGAGAAACACAAGGATCCCCAGCCGCATCAGCGCCCGGCGCCGTCCGCCCGGAACGGGACCCGTCACGGGGTTTCCCCGCCGCCGGCGGCAGGGAGCCGGTCTTCGTCCTCTGCCGTGCTGATGGCCCAGGCTGCGTTGACGAGGCCGATATGGCTGAACGCCTGCGGGAAGTTTCCGAGCAGCTCGCTGCTGTCCGGGGCAACCTCCTCGGCCAGCAGGCCCAGATCCGTGGCGAACCCCGCGGCCCGTTCGAAGACGGCCCGGGCGCGCCGGGTCTGTCCGGCCAGTGCCAGGGCATGGGCGAGCCAGAACGTGCACAGCAGGAACGTGCCCTCCTCCCCGGAGAGCCCGTCGTCGGCCTGGTACCGGTACACCAGACCCCGCCTGTCCGTGAGCCGGTCTTCGATGGCGTCGATCGTGGCAAGCATCCGGGGATCGTCGGCGGCCACGAACCCCACGATGGAGAGCATCAGCGCCGACGCGTCCAGGTCCTCGGAGCCGTAGGCCCGGGTATAGGCGCCGGCTGTTTCGTTCCAGCCGTTGGTCCGGATCGAGTCGGCGAGCTGCGCCCGGGTCTGCATCCAGTGCGGAACCCGCTCTTCCGCGTTCAGGACCCCGGCGAGGCTGATGGCCCGGTCAACGGCCACCCAGCACATCAGCTTTGAATGCAGGTAATGCCGGGGAGTGCCGCGGACCTCCCAGATGCCCTGATCCGTGGACTGCCAGCGCGATGCTGCAGCGTCGGCCGCATCGGCAAGGAACCGCCGCGTCCCGGGCTCCAAATCGTTGAGATATTCCGGGAGGGTGGCGGCTGCGTCGAGGATCTCGCCGTAGACGTCGAGCTGGCGCTGGTCCCAAGCGCCGTTGCCCACCCGCACCGGGGCGCTTGAGCGCCAGCCCGGAAGGTGGGCCAGTTCGCGCTCGGACAGGTCCCGTTCCCCGCCGATGCCGTACATGATCTGCAGCTCGTCGCCGCCGCTCAGCCGGCCGGCGGCCGCCGTCGCGAGGAACTGGAAAAATTTCCCGGCCTCGTCCGGACACGCGGCCACCCACAGCGCCTGCAAGGTCATGCTGGCGTCCCGGATCCAGGTGTACCGGTAGTCCCAGTTCCGGGTGCCGCCGGCGACCTCGGGCAGGGACGTCGTCGGGGCTGCGACGATCGCACCGGTCGGATAGAACGTCAGTGCCTGCAGGATCCGGCCGCTGGAAGCGACCAGATCCTGCCAGGGCCCGTCGTAGCTCTGATGCAGCTGCGACCAGCTGCCCCAGCCCTCCATCGTGTCCTCAATCCGGCGGCCAATCTCTGCCTGGCTCCAGAACGCCGGCGATACCGGCCCGGGATTCTCGTGGTGAAGGGCGAATCCCAGAACGTCTCCGGCACGGAGAACCAGCTTCGCCCGCGCTTCACCATTATCCAGCGCGAAGGCAACCGGGGTGGAG
Organism: Paenarthrobacter sp. PH39-S1; assembly: GCF_030063245.1. Lineage (GTDB taxonomy): Bacteria > Actinomycetota > Actinomycetes > Actinomycetales > Micrococcaceae > Arthrobacter_M. The sequence continues at coordinate 7,608 of NZ_JASISR010000049.1, read as the reverse complement.
AAAGCCAGCACGTCGGCCCCGCCGTGGACGAGGATTCCGCCGGCCGTGTCCTCAAGGAGCGGCCGGACGAGTCCGTACTCCGGCCGCGGCGCGAAAGTCACCTCCATCTCGACTTCTCCGTCGACACAGGCCACCTGCCGCAGCAACGTTCCGGGCGCCCCGGCACCGAGTTCGTGGCCCCGGTTCCCGTCTCCCAGCACCAGGGCATCGGTGACTGTCACCGTCCCGCCCACCGCGGCGTGGACCGTTTCAAGCACCATCGTCGGGCCGAGGTACCGCCGGGTCGAGGCGTCTGGGGCCGCAGGCCGGATCGACCAGAAACCCGCGTCCTCACCCAGAATCCGTCCGAACACTGAGGGGCTGTCAAAACGGGGGAAACACAGCCAGTCCACGGACCCCGAGGCGCTCACCAGGGCGGCGGAGCGGCAATCCGAGAGCATGGCGTAGTTGGCAATGGGTTCACTGGTCATCGGTACACCCTGCCTGATTCATTCAAGACCGTCCAGCGCGTCGTCAATGGCGCGGTGGAACGTCGGGTAAGCGTAGATCATCCGGCGCAGCGTGCTGACCGGAATCCGGGCGTGGACCGCCAGTGTCAAGGAAGAAAGGACCTCGCCCCCGGCAGGGCCGGCGGACGTTGCTCCGACCAACACCCCGCGGTCGGCGTCCTCGACGAGTTTGCTGAATCCCTGGTTTCCGGACTTGTGGAGCCAGCCGCGGGCGGACGTGGCCAGGTCCGTGAGACCGACACGGACGTTCAGGCCTTTCCCGCGGGCCTGGGCCTCGGTCATGCCCACGGAACCGATCTCGGGATCGGTAAACGTCACCCGCGGAACCGCATGGTATTCCGCCGGGCCCGGGTCCTGGCCCAGGATGTGCCCGACGGCGATGGCCGCCTGATACATGGACACGTGGGTAAAGGCGCCCTTGCCGGTGATGTCCCCGATGGCGTAGACGCCGTCGGCAATTCGCATGTGCACACCGGGGTCCAGGAACCCAGCGACCGGATCCAGGCCCAAGGCGGCCACAGCGAGGGCGTCGAGGTTGGTGGTGCGGCCCGTGGCCACCAGGAGCCGGCTGGCGGTCAGGGTGGATCCTCCGACGTCGACTCTGAACGTGCCCGCGGAGTGATGAACGCTTTGTATCCGCGCCCCGACGTGGACGTCGACGCCCTCCCCGCGCAGCACGTCCCCGAGGAGCTTGCCGGCCTCGGGCTCTTCCGGGGGCAGCAGGCCCGGCGCGGCTTCCAGGACGCTGACCCGGGTTCCGAAGCGTGCAAAGGCCTGCGCCAGTTCCGCCCCGATCGCCCCTCCCCCGATAACTATCAGGGATTCCGGGACCTCGGAGGCGGCGATTGCCTCCCGGTTTGTCCAGTACGGCACGTCGGCCAGGCCCGGGATGGGAGGAATCATCGGTTCCGTGCCGGTATTGATCACGATGGCGCGGCGGGCGGTGAACTCCTGACCGCCTGCAGTGACGGTCCGCGGCCCGGTGATTTTGCCCCGGCCACGGACAAACCGTCCGCCTTTGCCGGTAAAGCGGTCTACGGCTACGGTGTCATCCCAATTGTCGGTGGCCTCCGAGCGAATCCGCTCTGCCACGGGAGCCCAGTCCGGGCGGACATCGGCATCCCCGGCGAGGCCGCGAATCCTTCGGCCCTCTGCCAGGGAGTTCCCGGCCCGGATCATCATCTTGCTCGGAATGCAGCCGTAGTAGGGACACTCCCCGCCAACCAGACGTCCTTCGATTCCCACGACCGAGAGGCCCGCTTCTGCGAGCTCGCCAGCTGCGGTCTCACCGCCCGGCCCCATCCCGATGACAACAACATCAACAATCTCAGCCATGAAAACTCCTCCTCGTTTATCAACGTGGCATTCCTGAAAGCCTGGCGCGCTGCCACTCCCACCCAAGCAGGCGTCGGTCCTGTGCGCCAGCCGATCCACGCTACCGGCGTCCCTGGCCGCATGTTGGTTCTTTCCGGCGGAACGCCTCGTGGCGGCGACCCTTTTATCCGTGAAACCCGGTCTCACCACCGTAGGGGTGTTCCCGGACCAAGTTCTGCGATCGGGGACACACAACGCCTGATGCGCACTTTGCGGAAGCTGGGGCGCAGGATACTGCCGACAGTTAGTACGTGGCGGCGGTCCGACCGACTCTCAGAAAGCGTGCTTGTATCTGAGCGAGAAATACCCTTGGCATTTTCTCTAAGTGGCTATCCAAGTAACTGCCGCGATTGCAAATTTTTAGCAGTTCATTCCGGAATGTGTCAAATCAAATGAGGCATGATGGTTGTTGTTAATGAACCGAGGGTTCGGGGCGTTTTGCTGGGTCGTTGATCGCCGCTTTGAGGGGCAGCGGGGGTGTGATTGGGCGGCGGGCGAAGCGTTCGGGATGCGCGTTGTGTGCCCGGTCCAGGGTGGCTTGGCGTTGTTCACGCACGGCGGCGGTGCCGTAATGGACGCTGGCCGGGGTGTGGTATCCGATCCTGGAGTGACGGTGCTCATGGTTGTAGTAGGTGATGAAACCCTCCATCCAGGTCCTGGCCTCGTTGACGGACGCGAAGCGATCCGGGTAGTCAGAGACATACTTCATGGTCTTAAATTGGGCCTCCGAAAATGGTTTGTCATTCGATGTGTGGGGTCTGGAATGCGACCGGGTGATGTCCATGTCCACCAGCATCGAGGCCAGGGCCTTGGAGGTCATTGCGGCCCCACCGTCCGCGTGCAGATACCCTGGCGGGTGCCCGGTCTGCGCAACGATCTCCTGCACGAGGTCAGCGGCAAGCTGACCGTCTTCGATACGTTCGATCCGCCAACCGACCACGTAGCGGGAGAAGATATCGAGCACCACGTAGGCGTGGTACCAGATCCCCTTGGCCGGGCCACGCATTTTGGTGATGTCCCACGACCACACGTCGTTCGGCTCCGTGGCGACCAGCTCGGGAATCGCCCGAGCTGGATGGGTGGCCTGCCGGCGCCGTTCCCCGCCCATCTTGGCCTCCGCCAAGACCCGATACATGCTCCGCTGCGAGCACCAATACCTTCCCTCGTCCAGCTCACGGACGTAGACCTGGGTTGGTGAAAGGTTCGCGTAGTCCTGCCGGTTTGAGTACCGTCAGGATCTGGGCACGCTCCGCCGCCGAGAGCTCCGCCGGGTGCTGCGCCTTGGGCCAAGGCCCATGCATCCGCGGTTGGGGGTTGGCCTGCCGGTGATGGGTGGCCCGGGACCGGCCCACCAGCTTGCAGGCCTTCACCACCCCGATATGCGAGCTGAGCTCCGCTACCGTCTCTGCTTGCCACGACTGGTATCCGATGCCGGTGATGACGCGTTCTTCGACGAGAGAGCTTCCAAGAACGCGACTCCTTTTCCCAAGGTATCCAAGGCGGCATCCGAAGAAGCCAGCTGGTCGCGAGTCTTCTCGTGCGAGGCCCGCTCCGCGACCAGTTCCTTGGTCAGCTGGTCGATCTGGACCTGCTCGGATGTTTTCTTCGGCCGGCCCCGACGTGCTGCCGGCTTGTCGAGCGTGCCCGCTTCGAACGCGGCCCGCCATTCCTGGACATGGGAGTCATAGAGCCTTTCGCGACGCAGCACCGCACCCTTGGATCCCATCGGTGCCGCATCGTATTCCCGAACGATCGCTCGTTTGAACTCGGCGCTAAAGGTCCTGCGTACCGACCGGTTGGCCCGGGGGCCCTGCTCCGGCGCGCCCGGGCCCTGACTGATTGATTCCTCCGGTACGGGCCGACCGGTTCCTGCTGGTGTGGTGGTGCTCGTGGTCGTAGTCATGGTAAAGCTTCCCTCCTGCCTTCAGCCCCTATTCTCGTTCAAGAAGCGGTCTCTAACGAGTCTGGCTGATAGGGGAGGCCGGCTTCTTTTCGGGCAGCACGAATACTGGCACCTACGGCTGAATCACTGTCCATGGCACTCCCTTAAGTGGCAATATACCGCAGGTCCATTTAGCCAGTGATTCACTAGTGCACCAGCTATTTGCATTCGGCAGCATTCTGCCGGTGCGTTTAGGCCACTAACGCGGCAGGTGTGCATCAATTAGGTAGGACGACCACCGCAGACTGGGCACTCACCGCTAGGTTTCTCACGTGATTTGTCGGCCGGTCGTTGTATGGTCAACTCATGCCCCAAGTATCTCTGCCCAAAGGGGCAAATGCCGTTATTGCATCGCCACTCCACGCTGCCCTCCGGCTGGAGCTACGCTGGACCGCACCGTCAGCAACTGACGAACTGGACTTGTTCATGCTGCTGCTGGATTCCAACGGCCGAATAACAGATAACGCAGACATCGTCTTCTATAACCAGCCAGACTACGCCGCAGGTGCAGCCAAGTATCTAGGGCGGAATGATGCAGGCCCAGGGCAGGCACACAATGCAGAAATAACACTCGGAAGACTGCCCGAAAATGTGTACTCCATCGCCATTGCTGCCGCATTGGACTCGGAAGACTCCCAGCTGGGGGCACTGTCCTCCCTTGACCTGACTGCCACGAGTGATTTTGGCACCCTTTTCAGCATCCCTTGCGAAGGCCTTTCCAGTGAACGCGTTGCCGTGGTCGCCGAAATCTACCGTAGGAACGGCGACTGGAAGGTCCGCTCAGTATCCCAAGGCTGGAACGGGGGCCTGCCAGACCTCCTCACCCACTACGGCGCCGTCATTGACGACCAGCCGAGCTCACCAGCACCGAACCAAATGGGCACTGCCACGCCAACGCCAAATGCTGCACCAGTCAAAGCAGATGAGGCCAAGCTCTCGGCGCTTCAAGACCTAGAGCATCGGATTCGCGAGCGCGAGGCCGTTTTGGCTGATTTGGAATCCCGCATTGTTGAAACTCGTGAAATTAACCTCCTGCAGGATCTGGGCATCTACGATTTTTCACATCCGCTTGAAGATGCCCTCCAGTACAAGGATCGACTGACTCAGCTGCGCACGTCGATAAAAGCACTAGTCAAAGCATGTGCGGTAACAGGGGCCACCAATTGGGCTGTCAACGGAAACCTTGCCAAGGGAGCCCAAATGGTAAGAGAACAATGCAAGTTGATGCTCAGGGCTTACAACGCGGAAGCCGACAACTGCGTTAGAACAGTCCGTGCACATTCTTTAGATGCCAATGTCGCCAGACTGGAGCGCGCCAAGAGTTCCATTGAAAAGCTCGGCAAGAGCATGGCCATCGAGATCACTAACGACTATCACCAGCTGCGACTGGACGAACTCAAGCTCACCGCTGATTATCATGTGAAAGTCGCAAACGAGCGTGAGGCCCAGCGAACTTTGAGGGAGGAGGCCCGCGAACAAGAAAAGGTCGAGAGAGAGCTGCAGAAGGCTCGTGAAAAAGTTGAGCAGGAACGCAGCAAATACCAGGCCGCCTTGGCTATTGCCATAGAGAACGGTGAACCAGAAGCCATTGCCACAATGCAACAATTTGTGGCGGATGCCGACGCCAAGCTCCACGACCTTGAAAATCGGCAAGCCAATGTGCGCACAGGCTACGTATATGTAATCTCCAATCTGGGTGCTTTCGGTGACCGCATCGTAAAGATCGGCATGACTCGTAGGCTCGAGCCGACTGAACGAATCCGGGAACTTAGCGGAGCCGGCGTTCCATTCCTCTACGACGTCCACGTCCTCTTCTTCAGCGAAGACGCTGCAGCTCTGGAAGCACAGTTGCACCGCGAATTCGAGGCTAAACGAGTCAACAAAGTCAACCTTCGACGTGAGTTTTTCTATGCCACTCCCGCAGAGGTCAAGGAAGCCGTCAATCGTCTGGTTGGGGTTACAACTCTAGAATTTAAGGAAGAATCAGAAGCAAGCGAGTTCAGGCTCAGCCTGTCACTGTCGAAAGGCAAATAATGGGGTTCAAGAAAAGCGCATCAATCAAGGTCATGCCTGGAGTGCGTGTTCGCGTCTCCGCCAAGGGTGTCAGCGCCTATGCCGGCCGAACCAAAATCATGGGCACGTCGACGTCGAGCACCCGTCGGACCACTGCTCAGCGGACGCCTGCACGCAAGACTGCAACCAGACCAACTGCAGTACGGAACTCTGCGTCCGCTCCACGCTATACACCTGCGGCCAGGCCAGGAATGCTCGCTCCCAAAGAGGAAAAGGCACTCTACGCCTACGCTGTGACTCGCCACGCGGCAGAGCTGGACCCTAGAGTCATACAACATCCGGTCTATGGGCAGGCAGCCGCGGCTCTGTTAGGACTCCAACATCTGCAGGCCGGCAACAACGAGGCTTGTGTTCAGGCACTGCAAAGTGTCATTCATGGGCAGCCCCCCATTGAAGCCAACCACTTTATGTCGAAATATCTCCCGCATTTCTCCTTCGAGCTGGAGATAGCCGGCGGGGTCACCGCCCAGTTCCCCATGACTAACGCTGCATTGACGCTTGCTCTTGTGGAAGCGCTACAGTCCCTGCAGAGAATCCCCGAAGCAATTGAGTACGTTGAAGGACTCAATCCGACGTACCCGGCCCTGCTAAGTCTCGCAGAGCTCTACTCAGACCAGGGCAACTGGTCAGAGGTCATTAGACTGACTGACTCGTTGCCTGTGGACTCAGAATTGACTGGTTTGCTGGCGATTTTGAGGTCCCAAGCCCATTTCGAGTTAGATCAGTTGGTGGCAGCCAAGGAATGTCTTAAGCCCTTGACTGCAAGTAAGAAATACTCGGACAATCTTCGCTTCAAGGCCTTGGCTCTGCGCTCCAACATCAGTCTCGAAGAAAAAGCCTATGCCAGAGCCATCGCAGACCTTGAGAAGATCTTGGCGGAGAACTCCCAGATATCTGGGATTCGCGAAGCGATTGCGGACGTTCACCAGGCCAGAGAAGATGCTGAGCAGCTGAAGGCTCAGGCAGTAGCTGCAAAGGCGGCCGAAACTCTACGAATCCGAGAAGAAAAAGGGGCTGAGGCGCAACGACTTCGCGACGAAAAAACCGCTGAAGCGCAGCGACTACGAGGGGCAAAAGCAGCAGAGGCCCTGAGATTGCGTGAAGAAAAAGCCGCAGCCAAGCTGGCTCTGAACGCTACACCGGTTATGCAAACGAGCATTATCAATCTCAGCGACGACCTTGAAAAGGAAGCACCTATCATAAACGATAAACCCGCCTCCGATCTAGCGGTGGACTCGGCCAACGAACCTGGTTTTTACCCAGATCCAGAAGGTGCTGCCCCTTACAGGTATTGGGACGGCAAAGCTTGGACCTCACGCGTCCGCATGACGAAATAGGCCTTGCTCGTAGGCGCATGTCTCGCCTCATCGGCACTAATCGGCTAGTCAGAATGATGGAGTCCGTCCGTGCTGTAGACGACGGCAGGACCCGCCCCCCCCTGCGAAGCCATGAGTCTGATCGGGTGGCAGGCCTTCCGGGAATATCAAGATGAGCGCTTATGGGTTCAAATCAAAGCGTGTCGCTGGTCAAAAGCGTGTCGTTTCCGTGTCACTAGGCGGAAATTGGGCAAGAAGAAAAGCCCTCTGGCAAATACGGCGTGATGGTATGTGATCTCTCTGGACATCGGTTACAGCATCACTCACAACATCGCTTACAGGATCTCTCATGACATCGCTTACAGGTATCAGATGCGTGGCAGACCCGGGTTTG
>NZ_JASISR010000048.1 GCF_030063245.1 Paenarthrobacter sp. PH39-S1 | reverse complement strand
GGGAAATCAACAGTTCATCGTCAGCCTGACGCCGACGACGACACGAAATCAAGACTCCCGACCAAAAACAGGCCATCATCACCGACTATGACGTTCCCAACACCAAAGAAGGCGACGCATAACACCGGGGCAGAGACAAGTGGTCTCTAGGATGAGCGAACGGTCACGCGGCACCGAATATTGGGGGAGACCATCAAAAAGGGTATGCGCAGGAAACTGGAGGATGCTGAAAGCTCGGACGAGTCACGTGTAGTCCTTTATTGTTGGCAGTTCGGATCGGTCGGTGCGGGTTCCGAAGCGCCGCCTCAGGGTGCAGATGCCACCCAGTCGGTTGGTTACTCGCCTGGCGGCAGCTGCACAGATCTCCCCGAGGTCTTGCAAACCTTGGGCAGACCCGCCTGACGAAGCTCCGGCCCAAGTTTTCCTGCGGCGATGCACTGTCCACCAGGGTGTACCCGGGCAAACAGATCGAGGTCACTGCGGAGTTACGTCCATCAGGGTCTCTTCAACGATGGTTAGACGCAATCGATGGAGGGTCTTGGGGATGGCTGGACACAATAGGCAGGTGGTTGGTTATGCGCGATATGTGGGCATGAGACACGTCCAACCTGGTCTTTGTCTCATACCGAGCATCGATTCTTCAGACGCCGTCTTGGTCTGCCTCTGACTCGCCGGCCGGGACGAATACGAAGAGCTCCGCACAGACGTCACCCTCGACACGCTAGGAAGGACCACCGAGATTCTCCGGAAAACATCAATTCCATGGCCACAGCAAACCCTCACATGAGACACGGCCAAAGAGCCTACATAACGTGAGGGTGAGCGCCGCCGACCAGAACGAGGCATGGCAGCTCGAGGCACTTGGCGCTGTGGACAGACTGTTCTCCGAGAAGGTCAGCGGCAAGAACACAGACGACAGAGCCCAGCTCCAGCAGATGCTCATCTACGTCCGCGACGGGGATAAGGTTCGAGTGAAGTCACCAGACCGCCTGGCACGTTCCACAACGGACCTTCTCGATTCCGTTGAGCAACTCAAAGTCAAGGGCGTTGCCCTGGAGTCCATAGATGACCCGGCCCTGAACACTGATACGCCGCAAGGGGAGTTCATGCTCACGGTCCTCGCTGCCATCGCGCAGTTGGAGCGCCGGACCATCCGTGAGCGACAGGCCGAGGGCATTGCCATTGCCAGGAGGAACGGCATTTACGACCGGGTCCCGAAGCTCTTACCGGAACAGATCCAGCTGGCACGCGAACGGATTGCCCAGAACGTGCTCAAAGCCAAAGTCGCCCGGGACCTTGGCGTCTCGCGGCAGACGCTGTACGCAGCACTGAACAGCAGCGGAAAGTAAGCCAAGGTCAGCTCATGAACGAAGATGATGGGGATGCGCTCAATCCCGCTACGCGAGCCAGCTCAGGCTGCTGAACCGGGCGGATCACAGTACGCCAGGATTGAAACCGTCAGAATGAGATCCGAGACCCGCGACAACACCCTTCAATAAATCGAAAGAGGACTTCATTCTGACAGACGAGAAAGCGTCATGCCTGTCATCTAGCCGAAGTACGCCCCATCTTGGCGGCTCATGACATCTTCAGGAATGCCGACCTGAACGTAGATTTCCGTACCCATCCTCCTCAGACCCCGAATACCTTATTCGACTTAGGGAGATCGTCCTTGCCGGAGGAATGGCTCAGGGCCCATGCGCACTTGTATGCCGGGGCATGTAGCGCTGCCTAAGCCTGCCACGGCAACGAGTACCCGCTGGAATTGGTCGCGGGCCTTCGCCAGCAACGATGCCTGAGTGCGTGGGGGCTGGGTCTGATGTCAGCTGCCCCTCATCAGTTAGAAGGCGCAGGATTCCCCGGGGGTTGATTCGACCATGCACCATACTGCGCGCACCGTTTCGGCGCCGTCGTTCCAGAAACGGTGGGGGATCATGGAATCAAAGGCGATACTGTCGCCTGGACCAAGTTCATATTCCTCGAAATCAAGCTGCACACGCAACACCCCGGCGATTAGAAGCCCGTATTCGTGGCCGGAATGCCGGACGAATCCGCCCGGCTGTTCCGAACCGGCTCCTATTGGATAAACGATTTCCCGGAAGTCGACGGGCTCGTGCCGGGTGGGTGTGAGCAGCTCCCACCGGACACCGGTCTCGAGGTCGATCGATCGCCGCTCCCCGGCTCTGGTTACAAAATTCTCTTCACCGCGGGTGCGTGCAATGTTTTCGGAACCGGAGTTCTTGTTGGCGTTATCGCCGAAAAGATCACTCACCCCGAGTGAGAGTTCGGCAGCTATTGCATAGATCAGAGTGATGGAAGGGGTCACCAATCCGCGTTCGACCTGCGAGATGTGTCCGGCAGAAATATCGAGCCGGCGTGACATCTCTCTGAGGGACATGCCGCGCTCCATGCGGGCTGAACGAATGCGGGCTCCCATGGCTTCGCCGCCTCCCTCGGTGACCGCTTCCTCTGCAGCCTGCGGGGTGGTGGACTCCCGTACCACGTCTGCCTTCTGTTCGAGGCGGACCTTCGTCGTCTCTGTCATGTCTAGTCCTCCCTCCACGGCCGTGCTGGTACTGGTACTGGTACTGGTACTGGTAAAGCCTATCCCCCCGGGCCCTGTTGGTCGGCCCGGGGATACCCGCTTCAGTCAGGTCAGCCGACCGGTGTGCTGGCATGGCCCAGGGACACCTGGGCAAACTCGCCGATGGGTGGTTCGTATGCGCCCCCGGCGATTCTGCCTTCCAGACCCTGGGCTTCGATCATGCCAAGTAACACCACGGGAACTGTTCCTGCTTGTGTGATGCGGGTGGCCGAGGTTCCCGTGCGGATTGGAAGGTGTGGGTGCGCAATTTCCATGACCAGGGCCGGGCGTTCGTCCATCTTCTCCGGGACGTAGTCACCCAGGGCCTGGATTGTCGTCGGCGCGTGGTGCAGGGCTTGACCGCCCAGACCAAAGAAGTCCACGACGGCACTATCCCCGATGGCACCGAGCACCGGAATGCCACTGAAGGATGCGGGCAGCGGGCCGCGGGGGGCCGCCGCCGGAAATACATGCCATACGCCGGGCCGAGCAGCGGTTTGGAAGCCGAATTCAACCCCGTTACCCCCCACGCGGACGATGGCGTCGGATTCACCGGCGGTCACGGCGGCCCGCAAGGAGATTGCTGCGGCGGCCATCCAGAGGTTCAGGGCAAAGGCCGAAGCCCCCTCGAGGAACTGTTTGGCTTGTGGCCGGAAGACGGAATCATCGGATTCGAGGAGCATCTGCGCACAGAGGACACTGCCGGCCTTAGTCCGGTTGTGCCCGTCGTCACCTTCATGCAGCGACTGGGCCAGCACTGGCCAGAGCCGAACCGGACCGATGTCCTCCACCCGGTCCGCGAGCCACCGCGCGTATGGGCCGTGCAACCAGTTCTGGTGTTCCACCAGTCCTTGTTCCATTATCCCCACGCGGAGGCACCCCGTCATGCCCTCGTTGATGACTGCATACGCGATCGCCCCGGTGATTTGGTCCTCGATGACATGCATGGCCATGCTCGGGGAGATGACGCCAGCAAGCGGCACGACGCAGTCGTGGTCCTGGGCGGGTTCGATGCGCACCGTTCCGCTTTCAAGCAGCTGCTTTGCCTGCTCCGCACCCGTGGCCCAGCCTTCGAAGATGACGGCCTGCAGAAGCGAGTTGATCACAGGTGGGGGAATCGATCCGGCATCCTTGAAGGGGGGCCCCGCGTGCAGAAGGATCTTCCCTTGGACACCCCGAGCTGCCAGGACTGCTGCCAAGGTGGATTGCATTGTCCAGATGGGCTCGGTGGAGGAGATGGCGTCCGCGGCGGCCCGGGTGCGATCCGTCACCGTTCCACCCATGTTTCGGAGATGGCCATGCCCGCTGATTGCCCGCGGCCATTGAGGAAGTCCCGTTCGATGGTGGTTCCCTCGAGTTGTCGCCCGTCAACGTTGACTTCCCCCCCGCCCGCAATGCGGAAAACGGCAAACATCTCGTGTTGCCCGGTTCCCGATTCCGAACCTGGCACGTCCACCGCGAACGGTTCTCCAAGGGACCTCCACGTTAAGGTGATGCTTCGGTCAGCGGCCGTGGCCGTTTCGGTCCAGTCGTCTCCTTCGAGCGTCTGCTGGAATTCGGCCCCTCCGATGTATTCGAGGTCATCCATGACCTCGCTGGGACGGAACAGGACGAACTTAGAGACGAAGTCCCGGACAAGGTATTTCGCCATCTCGACGTTATCGGTCAGCACCATGCGGGCGGAACCGCTCGCGGTGCGGTCATAGGGATTCTCGACGACAACGGCGGCCCGTCCGATGCCATAGGGTGAAGCCGCGATGCGGAAGAAGACGCTCAGGGAGCTCCATTGCCCGGCGGGATCTCTTTTGAGGTAAATGAACGGGTTGTCCCCCGTCCAAGCGACGGCTCCCTGCCGCACGATGGGAAGGGACTGCGGTGCGGTCGTTGTCTCTGTCATGGGGGGTGTCCTTTCGAACGTTGGATTTAGAACAGGGATTCGGCACGGGATGGCAATCCCAGACCATTGCGGCGTCTCATTTCGAGGAAATTGCTGGTCGGCTCCCAGTCGAGCATCGTCTTCGCCTTGGCGGAGGAGAAGATCGATGCCCTCGGATCCGCTTCATATGTTGAAGCGTCCGTGTCCTGGGGTACTGGACCGACCGTTCTTTCGTACCAGTCGAGGGTGGCCTCGGGGTGGCAGCTGTCGTTGGCGCTGATGAAGAAGGTGTCGAACGCGATGCCTTCGGCTTCGACTGCCGCACGGAAGGCGCGGGCGAGATCCGAGGCTTCGATGTAGTAGAAGAGCCATCGGAGCCCGGGATCGTCAATGAATTGCGCGAACTCGGCGAGATTCTCCTCCAGGACCACGGCCAGGGGACGAATGCAGATGACGGACATCCCGGAGCCGCGGGCTACCGCCTGGCCCATGTTCTCCATGATCTGCTTGCTCAGGCTGTAGGCCTGCACCGGCCGGATCTCGTGCCCTTCGTCCACCGGGAGGTGCTGCGGCGTCCAGTCCTCCCGCATTTCGGAGAGTCCGCTGGCGGAGATGCTCGAACACAGCACGACCTTTTCCAGGCCGCTTTCCTGTGCGGCCTGCAGCACGTTCCAAGTGCCAAGGGTATTGACGCGGATGTACTTCTCCGGGGCAGCCTGCCAGTCATAGTCGATCGCAGCCAGGTGGATCACGGCGTGCGCGCCCTGAAGTGCCTTCCGGACGGAGTCGAGGTCCATGACATCGGTGGCGACGTATTCCACCACGGTGGGCGCACGACCGGCGGGACCCACCTCGGCTGGTGCCAGATCGGCGTTCTTGACATCGAAGAACTTGGCCAGTTCCTCAAGCACGTAACGGCCCACACGGCCGGATCCGCCGGTGACAACGACTTTTTTCGGTGACATTCTGCTCCTTCTGGATTCGTCGCGCTTAGACATTGGCGGGTTCGGATTCGGGTTCGCCGTACAATGCATTCGAATCGCTGCCGACTTGGTCGGCGCTGCCAAGGCGGGCAAGGGCATCCGCCGCGCGGTACTTTTCGACGAGCCATTCATTGAACCGCACCAGGACGACCTCGCTGGGTGCATAGCGGCCACGCGGTGCGAACTGGGAGTGCATCCCGTCCTGGACCGATTCCCAGGCGTAGATGTCTTCTTCAAGCACGCCTGCGAGGTCCTCGAGTTCCATCCTCCAGGACTCCCTGAATCCTTCGAGCTGGAGAGTGGATTCAGGGTAGAGCCATGTGGCGGCGAAGACGGAGGTCGTGGTTCCCGTAGGCAGCCACATGAAGTACTTGACCTTGTCCGGCATGGCGATGATCAACAGGTTCGGCGCTATGGTCACGTAGGCGAGGCGGCGACGCTGTTCATCGGTCAGGCCGGGCAGCACCGGCTGCAGGGCCTTGCCTGTCCTGGTCGGGGCGAGGTCCTTTTCCAAGCCCACCAGGTCGTAGGCGATGATCCCCTTCTGCGGTTCATTGGACTCCGTGTTGTAGTCAATGCGCTCAGACGATGCGTCATGCATGGGCTTCCAGGACTTCGAGTGCAGGTGCGCGCAGTGGTAGCACTCGTCGCCGAAAAGCTTCCAGTTGCACTTCACCGGGAAAAAGCTCTGCGGCTCGGCGGACTTCAGGTCGGCGATGCCCCAGTTGGTCAGGTAGCTCGAGAGGTTTGCCAGCCGGTCGGCCAGAGGGGGGATGTTCTCGTCAAAGGTGATGAACACGAAGCCTTCCCAAAGCTCCGACCTGATTTCCGGGAGCTTGACCGAGGCCTTTACGAAGCACGGGCTCTCATTCAGGTCCGGCGCGGATTGGAGCATCCCGTCCAACCCATAGACCCAAGAGTGGTAGTCGCACTTGAAGCGGCGGGCGGTGCCTGAACCGTTGGCCACGCGCATCGCCCGGTGGCGGCAGACATTCGAGTGGACCTGCACGGAGCCGTCCGCCTGTCGCACGACGAGCATCTGCTCGCCCAGCGCGTCCACCGTGAAGTAGTCGCCCTTGTTGGGGATGTCGGTCGCACGACCGATGCACAGCCACTCGTGGCCGAAGACTGCATCCATTTCGAATTCATGGAACTCATCGGTCTTGAAGACCTCCGGGGGCAGCGCCACAACATCATTGACATCACCACAGCTGGCGTCGAATTCTTCCATCGGGATGGGGCTGAGCATGGTTTCTCCTCTATTTCGTTTCCCGGTCTCCTTTGGATTCCGGTCTGCAACAATGTTCTATAGTGTTCTGTGACACAGAACAAAAGTCAAGGACCCGTTTAGTGTCGAAGACCAGAGGCGTCCGGATGCGCCGCAGTTTCAAGCCGAAATGCATGGGAGATAATGCGATGGACCTTTCAAAATCCTTCCCGCTCGTCGCGACCGCAGCAAGACTCAAGGACGGCCGGATGTCTGCCGTTCAATGCGTCCGCTCTGCTCTGGACAGGATCGAGGAAGTCGACGGGGCCGTGAAGGCCTGGGTACTCGTCGATGCGGAGGGCGCATTGGCCGAAGCCACGCGTCTCGATGCCCTGCCTGCCGCAGATCGCCTTCCGCTGCACGGCATACCAGTGGGTGTGAAGGACATCATCGATGTCCGGGGTATGCCAACACGCTGCGGCTCATCGACGCGGGAAGGGTGTGCAGTGGCGGCGACCGATGCGGCTGTGGTTCGGCTATTGCGCGGCCTGGGCGCCATTGTCTTGGGTAAGACCGTAACCACCGAATTCGCATACTTCAGTCCTGGTCCGACGGGAAACCCGCACGACCCTTCGCGCACCCCTGGGGGCTCGTCGTCGGGATCAGCGGCGGCGGTGGCGGCGGGCATGGTCCCGCTGGCGCTGGGGACGCAGACCGCAGCTTCTGTGGCACGTCCAGCATCGTATTGTGGCGTCACCGGTTACGTTTCAGCCCGCGGTGCGTTCGATGACTCCGGCATCACGGGATTGAGCCCGTCACTTGACACCCTGGGCTTCATTGCCCCGACCGTGGGGGACATGGATTTCCTGCGTCGAGTGCTTGGCGCTGCGCATGAACCCGCACAGCAGAGACCGCGGTTCGTGGTTTGGCACCCGGAGCCCTCTTTCGGAGTGGATCCGGCGATGCTGGCTGCCCTAGATTCAGCAGTTGGCCTGCTGGCTGCGGCGAGCGTGGTCGAGCCAGCCGGAAGCTGCTGGCCCGTGCCAGATGCAGGCAACGGCGAACACATCACCGCTTCCGCCCTGGCCGGCGCACATGCAACGATCATGGCACACGAGGCAGTGAGGCTGCGCGCTACCGAAGCGAATCAGCCGACCGGGCTGGGCATCCAGCTGCGTGCCCTGTTCGATGAAGGGCGCGCCGTGGGCGAACAAGAGCATGCCCGGGCGCTGGAACTGGCTGGACGCGGTGGACGTGCATTGCGTTCGGTGCTCCATGGCAGCAGCGTGCTTTTGTGCCCGGCAGCCCAGGCTGTTGCTCCGGAGGGCTTGGACGCCACGGGCTCACCGCTGCTCAGTCGGCCGTGGCAGGTACTGGGGTTCCCGGTCATTGTGGTCCCGGGCTGCAAAGATCCGCACACCGGCATGCCGCTGGGACTACAGCTCGTTGGCCTTCCCGGACACGAGGAAGGGCTCTTCGCTGCAGCCAGGCAGCTTGAATCGGTCCTGTCCGCCAACGGCTCCATCGAGTCGCCTATCGGTAGCGGCAAGCGCGTCTAGGCCGGCATTTCCCCGAAATTCCGGCCGTCGGCTGGTGGCGCTGTCGGCCCTATGGCTGATCACGACATCCGCACCGCCGGGAATGCCCCCTGCGCAAAGTCGCGCGCCAGCGCGTTCCTTCGTTTCCGCCCGGCGACCACGAAAGGGCTGTCCGGGCGGTATGCCCGGACAGCCCTTCGAATCCGGCGGTGTCTCAGAGGTCGAGAACTATCCTGGCGCTGCGGGCGCGTGAGACGCAGATCATCATTGTCTCGTTCGATGCCCGCTCCTCCTCCGTGAGCACCGAATCGCGGTGTTCCGGTTCACCTTCCAGTACCTCCGTTTCACATGTCCCGCACACGCCCTCGCTGCATGACCAGTCCACGTCCATGCCCGCCTCGCGCAGTACCTTCAGGCATGAGACGCCTGCAGGGATGTGGTGCGAGGTTCCCGACTTTGCAAGCACGACGTCGAAAGGAAGGTCAATTCTTCCCGGCGCGACGGGGGCAGCGGCGAAACGCTCGCAATGGAAGGTCCACCGCCCCGAATCCACCGACATGCCGTCAAGGACGTCAAGCAACGGCCCTGGGCCACAGGCGTAGACGTGGTCACTAACCCCCAGGGCGGATGTGATGCCAGCCAAATCGATCATCCCGTTTTCCTCGTCGCAGTGCAGGGTGACGTTGCGTTCGGGAAGACCGTCGATCTCTTCCAACAGGGCCAGCCGTGCACGGTTCCGGGCAAGGTAGAACAGCTTCCACGGAATCCCCTGCCGCTCGGCCTGCCGGACCATGGGGAGGATTGGCGTTATTCCAATGCCCCCGGCGATGAAGACGTAGGACTCTGCCGGTTCGAGCCTGAAGTGGTTCCGCGGCCCACGAACCTGCAGGGCCACGCCATCAAGCAGCTGGGAGTGCACCCTTTCGGATCCGCCCTTCGACTTGGGGTCCTTTAGGATCCCGATGCGCCATGCCTTGTAGTCCTCGACGGGACCCCACAAAGAATATTGCCGCGACAGTGGTTCCCCGTCCCCGTCCTCGCCGAGGAACACATCGATATGTGCCCCCGGTTCCCAGGCGGGGAACGGCTGGCCGTCCGCGCGTCGCAGGGTCAGCGAGACGATGTCCTCGCCCACCATGCGCCGATCCGAGACCCTCACGTCGAAGGTGTCTTCCCCCGGCGCCTCCGTGAATGCCAGCGTAGTTGCCAACTGGGTCATGATGCCACACCCCCCGGGGCTGCGGCCGTCAGGGGCACATCGGATGCCAGTACGCCCAACAGCGCCTCGATCCATGCATCAACATCCTGCGGAAGACGGGAGGTGATCAGGTTTCCGTCGATGACCACGGGCTCGTCCTTCCAGCTGGCTCCGGCGGCCTCGACTTCCGGACGGATGAACGGGGCGCTCGTCACAGTCCGGCCCGTCAGCAGGCCGGCGCTCAACGCCACCCAGGCTCCGTGGCAGATCATGGCAACAGGCTTGCCCGCCTGGTCCATCTGCGTCAGGAACTCCAACGCCTCCGTACTTCTGCGGACGATGTCGGGCGCAAATCCCCCAGGCACGAGTACGGCATCGAAGTCGGAGACCGCCAAGTCCTCGAAGGAGGCATGGGCGAGGAATTGCCCCACCCCCCCCTTGCCCTTCGGCGGCTGTCCTCCCGGCGTTGCCACGACGACCTTCCGCGTCTGGCCAAGCAGCCGGTAGTAGGGGAACAGGACTTCTGATTCCTCGAAGAAGTCGGCGGTCAAAATCGCGACCGCGGCGTTGTGGGCTTCCATAGGTGCATCCCTTCGGAACGAATTGTGTATTCAAACAGTGTTCTGTGAGATAGAACACTTTGTCAATACGCGCGTGCCGATCGGACAATTAAAAGGGCACGTCCCGCTCGCTAAAAGGGCACGCCTCGCTCGCACCTGTGTCTCCGTTCGACATGCTCGAACGCGGAACCCCGTGCTGGTGGATTGGAGAAAACAGATGGGGGCTAGGCTTCTGCCATGGACGTCACAATCACCCAGTTGCGCTGTTTTACGGAAGCGGCCGCCCACCTATCCATGACCGCCGCCGCGGGAAGCCTTCACACCACCCAATCTGCGGTCTCGAGCGCGATCGCCAAACTTGAAAGCCGTCTCGGGCAGTCCCTTTTCATCAGGCAGCAGGCCCGGGGCCTGCGCCTGACCCCCACCGGAGAACGGTTCCTGCGCAGTGCGCAGTCCATCCTCGAGCATCTGGAGGAGGCCGTCGAGTCGGCCCAGGCGGAGCAGGGGAACGTCGAGGGCCGCGTCCGTTTCGCCTGCTACAGCACCCTGGTTCCCTTCCTGCTTCCCGGTATCCTGGCCAAGCTGCGCATTTCCCACCCCGCACTGGAAGTCGAGGTCCTAGAGGCCGATTCCAAGGGATGTGCCGACGCATTGTCCAGCGGCCAGGCCGATATCGCCCTCATGTATGACATGGGCAGCCTTCCGGAGAAGCTCGCGATTTCCACCGTCGCATCCGTTCGGCCCTACATCGCGCTGCCCCCCGAGCACCCTTTCGCAGACAGGGCCAACATCTCCCTTGCGGAGATGGCAGGGGACCCATTCGTCCTCCTCGAACTGCCCAATACAGGCGAACTCATGCACTCCATATGGCAGACCGCCAATCTCGAACCCGAGGTCTCCTTCCGCTCGGCCAGCTTCGAAACGGTCAGGACGTTTGTGGCCAACGGCCACGGATACGCGATCCTGCACCAGCGCCCCCAGTTCGACCGCACCTACGACGGAGGGCGGATCGTCAGCATAGACATCGCCGACGATGTGCCCAGTCTGCCCATCGTCCTCGCCCGTCTGAACAGCTCACGGGAGACTGCCCGCACCAGGGCGCTGGCCGAGGCCGTGGGGCTTCAAATCGCGTCCTCCGCCTCCGGGAGTGGGCTGCGGGAAGTTCCGCAATAATCAGCCATCGCGTGAGACGATGCATTGCAGAAAAAAATGAATTAGACAGATAGTGATCCCTGACACAAAGTTGGTACACGGGCCCGGCTGAAGCCTCCGAACAAGACTCGGCGACGATCGCATTCCAGCGGCCGACGGGGAAAGATCCCTACCGATGTCGCCCTCAATCGCGACTTCGGAAGGTGCAATGCCCGGGTCCGGAAAACCAAATTCGTGCTCCAGGAGGCACCATGATCATTTCACCGTCAGAAGAGCAAGTTGGCCAGAAGGGCCTGCGCAAGAGCGTTGCGGCGGGCTCGATCGGGGTCCTTGTCCATTGGTTTGATTGGGCGATCTACGCCTATCTCGCCACGACCATCGGCAAGGTCTTCTTCCCGGATCAGGACAGTACGGCCGCCCTCTTGGCCGTATTCGCCGTCTTCGCGGTCTCCTTCGGCGTCCGCCCCCTCGGCGCACTGCTGTTCGGGACGCTGGGAGACAAGCTGGGACGCAAGAAGACCCTTTCCATTGTGATCCTCGCTATGGCCGGATCCACGCTGCTCGTAGGCCTGCTGCCCGGATATGCCTCCATCGGCATCTGGGCACCGGTATTGCTGATCTTCGCCCGGGTCATCCAAGGGCTGGCCGCCGGCGGGGAGTTTGGCAGTGCAGCGGCTTTCCTCGCCGAATTCTCCCCCACCAAGCACCGGGGTTTCGGCGTCAGCTGGCTCGAGGTCGGCAGCCTGCTCGGCTTCCTACTCGCCTCGCTGACGGCATTCGCACTCAGCACAGCGATGTCGGCTGAATCCCTGGTCGAATGGGGGTGGAGGATCCCCTTCATCCTGACCGCACCCCTGGGCATCATCGGCTACTACATCCGCACAAAGATCGAAGACACTCCCGAGTTCCGGTCCCTGGAGAAGCTTGAAAGCGTTGCCCAAAGCCCGGTCAAGGAGGTCTTCAGCCGCAACTGGAAGCAGCTTCTCCAAACCAGCGGCGTGGAAATAATGATGCATGTCACGTTCTACATCGTGTTGGTCTATCTTCTGACCTATCAGGAGGAAGTGCTGGGTTGGAATCCCTCAAGCGCGGCACTGCTTTCAACGGTCGCCTCCATCGCGGCCTTGATCCTCGTCCCGCTCTTCGGCATGCTCTCGGACCGCCATGGCCGCAAACCCCTTCTGATCTCGGCCTCGATCCTGCTCATGGTGTTCTCCTACCCGCTGTTCATGCTGATGCAGTCGGATGTTCCCGCCGCCGCCATGCTGAGCACCATCGGCCTGGGAATCATTCTGGCGGTCATCCTCGGCGTCCACGCCGTAACGGTGGCCGAGCTTTTCCCGACCCGCACACGACAGTCCGGCCTGTCCATCGCCTACAGCGTCACCGCGGCCATCTTCGCCGGAACGGTGCCATATGTCCTCACCTGGGGCATCAGCGTCACGAACAACGCCATGCTTCCGGCCTTTTACCTGATCCTCGTCGGTCTCATCGGATTGGCCACTTTGCTGACGATGAAGGAAAGCAAGGGCATCGACCTGCTTCGCGATGACATCAAGTATGCGGCATCTATCAAGAACGCGTCCCTTCGGGAAACAGGGACCGGAGAGCACGTCCTTAAATCTCCGGCCGATATCGCGTAGCAACATGCGCCTATTCGCCGGTGTAGCCGGTTTCGGTTTGGGGAAGACCCTCATCGGGACCGGCTACAGCGTTGCCTCAAGCCCTTGGCAAGAATTCCCCCGTGAAGAACCTCTCGGGAGAGGAAAGGGGCCATCGCCCACCCTTGGGAGGGCAAAAGGCACGACCGGACGCACTTCGCTGTTTTGGGCCCTCGTCCTGCCGGGTCATCACCTTCCTGGCAGCGGACAAACAAACGAATTATCCTCTTCCGCGAATACCGCAGAAAGGTCTCCTGCCACCGAACACATGGAATGTTGGGCGGGGAATCTCTGGGCACCCTCCTCCAACACTATGTGGCGGACAGCGGGGCGCCGAATCCGGACCGCTCGAAACATGCAACCAGAACTAATGGAGTTGACGATGTCGATCGAAGAAACCGAGGTACTTGTCGTTGGTGCCGGCCAGGCCGGTGTGGCGATGAGCGAGCATCTGGGAGCGCAGGGTGTTCCCCATGTAGTCCTGGAGCGCTCCCGGATCGCCGAGCGCTGGCACTCAGAACGGTGGGACTCACTGGTCGCCAACGGCCCCGCCTGGCACGACCGCTTCCCCGGCATGGAGTTCCCCGAGGTCGCACCCGACGCCTTCCCCACGAAGGAACAGGTCGCCGCTTACTTCTCCGCCTACGCCGAGAAGATCAATGCTCCGATCCGCTGCGGGGTGGAGGTGACCTCGGTGACCAAGAAGGCCGGGGCACCGGGGTTCCGCGTCGAGACCTCCGACGGGACGATCGATGCCCGCTTCGTCATGGCCGCCACCGGTCCCTTCCAGAAGCCGGTCTTCCCCCGGATTGTCCCTGAGGACGCCGGGATCACCCAGATCCACTCCAACTCCTACCGAAACCCCGACCAGCTTCCCGAAGGGGCGGTTCTCGTGGTCGGCGCCGGGTCTTCCGGGGTCCAGATCGCCCGCGAGATCGCCCGCTCGGGCCGAAAAGTGTACCTGTCCGTCGGCCCCCACGACCGCCCGCCACGCGCCTACCGCGGACGGGACTTTGTATGGTGGCTCGGGGTCCTAAATAAGTGGGACATGTCCGCCCCACCGCAGGGTGCCGAACACGTCACGATCGCCGTCAGCGGCGCCGACGGCGGCCACACGGTGGACTTCCGCGCCCTGGCTGCGAACGGCATCACACTGGCGGGCCGGACCATGTCCTGCACCGAGGGGACCTTGGGGTTCGCGGCCAACGTGAAGCAGAACGTTGACCTGGGCGACGCCAACTACCTGTCCCTGCTCGACGAGGCCGACGCCTACATCGCAGCGAACGGGCTCGACCTGCCCGGGGAGCCCGGAGCCCGGGACCTCGGCCCCGACCCCGACTGCCTCACCAACCCCATGCTAGAGCTCGAGCTCGCGGAAGCAGGCGTCGCCTCTATCGTCTGGGCGACCGGGTTCACGGTGGACTACTCCTGGCTGCAGGTCGATGCCTTCGACGCCGAGGGCAAGCCCGATCACCAGCGCGGCGTCTCCGCCGAACCCGGCGTCTTTTTCCTGGGGTTGCCGTGGCAATCGTGCCGCGGCTCGAGCTTCATCTGGGGCGTATGGCACGACGCGAAGTACCTCGTCGAACAGATCATGATCAAGCACACCTACCACCGATACCGTGCTCCAGGCGAGATCGAGACCGCCGTGGCCCCGCAGGAGCCAGCGCTGGCCCCGGCGGCCCGGTAGCCGCACCGCCGCGGCATGACCACCACTGGCCGCGGTGCTCGGTGGCGGGCGTGATCGGTGCGCATGATCCGACGCGTGGCTTCTGGGTCGGCGTGCCCTTCGCCCTGATCGCCTGGGTTGCAACCTTCTTCCTGCCCGATGCCGGAACGCCGACGCGCCAGCCGCTCGCCATTCGTCCGATGCTGTGCTGTTCGCTGGGGCTCATCGGATTCGTGACCGCGCTGTCGATGGGGCCGGACTGGGGGTGGCTGGATATGCGCACACTTTCAGCCGGCCTGTTGGGTCTGGCTCTGCTGGCCCTCTGGGCAAGGCTAGATTCCGCCTCAGACAAGCAGTTCATCAACCTGCGGCTGCTTTCTGTGCCGAGGATCCGCACCATATCCTTGGCGACCTTCCTATTCGGCTTCGCCTCGATCAGCTACTTCGGCACCAACGGCATCTTCCTGCATTCGGATCCATCGTCCGCTGGATACGGGTTCAACCTCAGTCCGCTTGCGATTGCGGTCGTCCTGGCCCTTGGCTCGGTGCTGTCCCTTGCGTCGTCGCTGCTGACCTCCCGGGCATTGAGCGTGCTGGGGGAGCGGACGACGCTGCTCTTGGCCGGCCTGATACTCGCCGGTGCCTTCGCCGTCATGGCCGTCGGCCACCGCTCGTTCTTCTGGTACTGCACAGGGTTCGCGCTGTTCAACGTGGGGCTGGGCATCTACCAGGCCGCCACGCGCGCCCTATCCGTCGAGGGCGTCGCTCTGGCGGAAACCTCCACCGCCGCCGGTCTGAACGAGCTTGCGCTCTCCATAGGCATCGCAGTCGGGGCGGCCGTCGTCAAACTGCTCTCCTCAACGTTCGCAGACGGCCGGCACATTTCGCTCGCTGGCCTGATCGCCATCTGGGCCGCCCTAGCACTGGCTGCAGTAGCGGCGGGTGCTGTTTCCAGACGCTACGTACGGGTGCTCAGCACCGAATCGATTCAGGAGACCCACGGATGACCCCGACCAAACAGATACCCCTCGATATGTCGATGAAAAGCACGGTGAGACTCCGGATCGAAGAAGCACTCCATCGGCACGCCGGGGACGTTCTGGAACTCAGTCACGCGCTGCACGCCGACCCGGAGCTCAGCGGTGAGGAGTTCCGCGCCGCCGAGCGGGTGCGGGAACTGCTCCGGGTGTCCGGCTTTAGCCTCGATAGGCGCCAGCCCGAAGCGCCCACCGCCTTCTGTGCCAGCGCCGGAACCGGGAACGTCGTCGTCGTACTGTGTGTGGAGTACGACGCGCTGCCGGGGATCGGACATGCCTGCGGTCACAATGTGAACGGGGCGGCCTCCGTCGGCGCGGCACTCGCCCTGGCCGCAGTTGCCGAAGAGCTGGGAATCACCGTCAGGGTGCTCGGAACCCCCGCGGAGGAGGCGCATGGCGGCAAAGTCGACCTCATCCGGGAAGGATTCCTTGCCGGCGCGTCACTCGCGCTCATGGCGCATGCGTCGGCCAGCGATTCCGTTGGTTCCTCCTCCCTTGCTCTCTGCGCCTGGGAGGTCAGCTATGAGGGGAGTGCCGCGCACGCGGCCATCGCCCCGGAGGAAGGCGTCAACGCCCTGGACGGACTGGTGGTGGCCCAGACCGCGATCGGCTTGGCGCGGCAGCAACTCTCCCGGGACGCGGTGGTCTCCCTCGTCATCCTGGAAGGCGGAAGCGCCGTAAACATTATTCCGGCTCACGTCCGGGCACATGTGGAGATGCGCGCGGCCACCAGTGCGGCGCTAGCAACCGTGCAGGATAGGGTGCGGCGCTGCCTCGAGGCAGGAGCTATGGCCAGCGGGGCGGGACTGACCATGACGCCGCTGGGAAATGACTTCGCCGAGCTCCGGCAGGATGCCTACCTAGCAGATGCCTACCGCGACGCCATGAAACACCGGGGCCGGGACGTGGTTATGGCCTCGGCACCGGTCGCCTCGACAGACATGGGCAACGTGTCCCACGTGGTCCCGTCGATCCATCCGACACTCGGCTACGACGTGCAGGGCGCGATTCCCCACACCGCAGAATTCGCCAGTCATGGCGCCTCCCCTTCGGCTGACCGTGCCGTGCTCGACGGCTCCTATGGGCTGGCCATGTGCGCAGCGATCACAGCCCTGGACCCCGAACAACGACGACGGCTCAGTCAGCCCCAGGCCACGCAAACGAACTAATCCGGCCCGGTTGCGGGCGCAGGGCCAGATTCCTTCATGAATGAGTCACGGGACACACAGATTCACCGCGCGTACAGCTGGCCGGAATCGGCGTCCGCGTCAACATGATCTCGACCGGACAGGTCGCACCGACCTCTGGGAGGAGCAGCCGAAAGAGACGATCTGGCCCGACGACGTCGCCGGAGCCCTGCTGTGGATCCTGGACTCCTGTAATCGACGTCAACGGCACCATCATGCGGGCTACTAGGCCAGTGGTTAAGAAACATATGCGGATGCAGTCTCTGATTTAATAGCCAGAAAACCCTGCCCCTTCCCTGGGGCATTCAGCGCGCCGAACCGTGGAACCGTTGCCTCTGACGGAGCCCTTGGTATTCGGGCTTAGTGCTTTGCTCTTAGCGTTGCGGTGATTCGCTGTGTAGAGGTGAACCATTTGCCGAGGGCGGGTCGATTTCGGCCAGGACTTCATGCATATTCTGGTATTAAGTTCTGACGTTGGTGGTTCGGAGGAGCGGCTCGAGACGGGGGGGGGTGTCCCTATGTTCTTTGATGCTCCTATAGTTGTCAAGCTGCGATCTGGGCGTCTTGCTGTTGGTTGAGCCATGCTCGGTAGTGGTGGAGGAATCGGGTGTCGCGGATCGTGCCGCGTTCGATGAGTGAGATCTTGCTGATCGCGCAGTCGAGGGCGTCTGCGACCTCGGTGAGGGCGAGTCCGAGGCTCTTGCGTGCGGGCCGGAGGTCGCTGCTGTCCGCGGCCGGTGGCGGGGTAGTGATGAGGTGGAAGACCTCGCGGGCGATGGCGCGCTTTAGGCAGCGGAGGATGTCCTTCTTCGTTTTGCCCTCGGCGGTGCGGCGGGCAGCGTAGTCGCGGGTGTTGGGGTCTGTGGCCAGGCGCACGATGGCGATCTGGTGCAACGCGGAGTTCGCGGCCCTGTCGCCGCCGCGGTTGAGGCGATGACGCGTCGTCTTCCCCGAGGAGGCTGGCAACGGCGCGGCGCCGCAGAGCATCGCGAACGCGGCCTCGGAGCGGAGCCGCTCGGGGTTGTCGCCCTCGGTGATCAGCAGCTGCGCGGCGGTGACCGTGGAGATCCCCTGGGTTTGCACGAGAGCCGGGTTCACCGTGTCGACGAGCTGGGCGAGGTCGGTATCGTGACCGGTGATCTCCTCATCGAGCGGGCTTGTCAATGTTTCTGTGTAAGTAGTTCGTTTTTTGTTTAGTTTAGGTGGCTGGCGAGCCGGTCTGGGTAGGCTAGGGCCAGTGCGCCGAGGGCGGCTTTCCATCCGAGGGTGGAGGCCCCCTCAACGAGGTGCTGCCCGGTAGTTTCTGTGTCTGTTTTTCGTTTCTTGCCACGTTGCCGGGCGCGTTTGTCTTCGATCTCGCGGATGGCCAGCCAGAGCAGTTTCACGACCGCGGTGTCGTTGGGGAAATGCCCGCGGTTCTTGATGATTTTACGCAGCTGGTAATTCAGCGACTCGATCGCGTTGGTTCGTACACCTGTTCATGGTTGAAACCGGCCTGATCGACATGACTTGCAATAGATTTTTCCGGTTAGGTGGGCACGGGTTGTTTAGGCACGGACCGGCGGCGCATAGGCTGGGGATCCGGGAGCACCCCCTGAGGATTTCCCCGAACCGCTCCATAGGGTGCCTGCAGGGGTGCCAAGAAGATACGCCGAGTAGCAGTAAGATCTGGATTGTTCAGGACCGCGGCCAACCAGCCGCCGGAGAAATCGGCTTTCCGTCGCTTGGGCAGTCCAAGCTCGATTCCCTGGTTCGACTTCTTGGGGCAACAGGCGTGTCCAGGTAGGTGCATTGGTCGATGCCTGCTACCCATTCCAGTCGGGCGGGGGCTGTGCAAGACTTCGGTCATGAACGACCCACGAGGCCGTATTCTTCCACTGCTCCGCGAAGGTGAGCAGCTGCTGTGGGTTGGGCAACCCGATCCCCGGGTTCGTTTCACGGGGGCTGACGCTTTCCTCGTGCCGTTTAGTGTTTTCTGGGGAGGGTTTGCGGTTTTTTGGGAGGTCATGGCCATCACGACGGTCAGGCAGCCCTTGTTCATTATCTGGGGGATCCCGTTCGTTCTGCTGGGCCTCTACTTCATCTTCGGCCGTTTCATCGTCAAAAAGCGGGGGAAGATCGCAACGGTTTATGCGCTCACCAATTCCCGGGCGATCGTCTGCTCGGGGGACAGGTCAGTTGCTGATTCCCCTGTCACTGGCATGCCAAGCAAAGTGGATAGGGCAAGGGACAGGCGGCATGTGAGCGTGACGTTCGGATACCAGGGTTTCGTGGGCCCCGTGGGCATGTATCAGAACACGGGGCTCGATGTTTTCAGCCTTGGGCGGGGACGGGCGGTCGGCTTCTACGATGTCGGTGACACTGACGGGCTATTAGGAGCTTTGGACCAGGCCCGTGTCGGTTGAGTAGAGAGGCGAAGACCGAGAGGAACAGGGCTCGTTTGAGGATCTTGTCGCCTTTGCGTGATGAGTGGTCTCCGCGGATGGAGGGGCCCGAGCGCCAGGTGACCGGTGCGAGCCCGGCGTAGGAGGCGAGGTGTCCGGCGGTCTAGAAGTTCTTGCCGGCAACATCGGCGAGGATCCGGGCCTCGGTCCTGACGCTGACCGCCGGTAGGGACGTCAGGAGTTCGTGAAGAGGGTGGGCCTCCACGAGCAGCTCGACCTAGGTCAGGACCAGGGACTTCTTTGTCGTCGCAGATGTGCAACAGTCCGGTACCCGCTGCGGGGTGCCGGACTGTCGTCGGGTCGGCCTGAGAATGTCGGGTCGCAGGACTCCGACTGTACGGTTCGACTCAGGCCGGATCTGCGGGGGTCTCCACTTCGGGCTGGGGATCCGAGAGGGTCTTCGGGACCGTGTCCTCGAACTGTGGGAGGCCGTTCAGGTACTCCACCACAGAATCCGTGGACTCCACGTCACCGAACTTGTTGTCGATGTCGTAGAGGTTCCACTGCACGACGCCCGGGACACGGTCGCCGATGGTCTCCCTGGGGATGATCGGGCGGAAGCCCTTCGCGATCGCGTCCTCGACGGTGTGGCGCACGCACCCGGCCGCGGTCGCACCGGTCACAATCAGGGTGTCGATGCGGTTGGAGGTCAGGAAGAGCTCGAGGTTCGTCCCCGGGAACGCCGAGGCGCGGTTCTTCTCGATCACGACCTCGCCTTCTGCGGGCGCGATGCGGTCATCGATCTGCGCCCAGTAGGAATCCGCCGGAAGGGTCTCCGTGGGGATCTTCGAGTACCACAGACCCATGTCATTCGTACCGGAGGAGGCGTCGCGGTTGCGGTACACGTTCGTGGTGTAGAAGACCGGGACCCCCTTGGCGCGCGCGGCCTCGTTGATCCGCTGGACATTCGGGATGATCTCCTCCATGCCCGGGCAGCTGAACGGGTGGCCCGGACGGGTCCAAGCGTTCGCGAGGTCGATGTGGATGACTGCGGGGCGGTTGCCGTAGCCGATCCGACGCTTGAAACCGCGCTCGTTGTAGACGCTGGTTCCGGCTTCGCAAGACGGGCTTCGATGTCGTTGAACGTCTCTGTCATTTCAGTCAAGCCCTGCGGCGCCGAAGCCAATATGGCCAAACACCTGGCCGCCGACGCCAGCTTTGAATCCGCCAACGCCTGCATGAACACCTTTGGCGGGTTCGGCTTCGTGGACGAGTACGCCGTCGAACGCAAGTTCCGCGAGACCCGAATGTTCCAAACGGCGCCGGTGAGCAACAATCTGATCAAGAACTTCATTGCCACCAAGGTCCTGGGCCTGCCCCGTTCCTAATAGAGGGCTAAGTCGGCGAAGCCGTGATTTTTAGGTCGTGTTTTTGTTTGTCGGTCGGCTGGGTTGGCCCCGGTATTTGGCGCGCACGGCCTCGGGCGCGGCCGTGAGCACGGCGCTGATCCGGGCGAGCACGGCGGTGCGCCCGCGGGCGTGATTGGAGCTATTCGGCGATGTAGAGCAGCCGCTTGTTGACGAATTCGTCCATGCCGAGCGGGCCGAGCTCGCGCCCGTACCCGGAACGCTTGACGCCGCCGAACGGCATGCCGGGGCCTTCGCCTTCGGCGGCGTTGATGGTGGCCATCCCTGAGTTGAGTTGTTGGGCGACTGATTGGGCACGGTTGGTGTCTTGGCTGAACACGGCGGAACCGAGCCCGTAGTCTGAGTCATTGGCTAGGGTCACAGCCTCTTGGTCGCTGGAGACCTTGTAGACGACAACGACGGGACCAAAGAGTTCTTCACGGTAGGCGCGCATGTCCTTGGTAATGCCAGTCAGCACGGCCGGTTCCAGATAGGAGCCGGGACCATCGACGGGCTTACCACCGGCGTGTAGGACCGCGCCCTTAGATACGGCGTCATCAATTTGTGACAGCAGGCTTTCGGCTGCGGTGACGGAGGACAACGGCACGAATGTGCCGGGTTCCTCGTATGCTGGGTTACCTGGTTTGAGGTGCGCGGCCTGGGTTGCGAGTTCGGCGACGAACTCGTCGTAGATGGTGTCCATGACGATGATCCGCTTATTGGAATTGCAGGCTTGGCCGGCATTGCTCATCCGAGTTTCGAACGCGGCTCGGGCAGAGGCTTGCACATCCGCACTGTCCAGGACTATGTACGGGTCGGAACCCCCGAGCTCCAAGACCACTTTCTTCAGACTACGTCCGGCGATTTGGGCGACGGCGGCACCGGCACGTTCAGATCCGGTTAGGGACACGCCCTGGATTCGAGGATCGGCGATGATGGTTCCGATCTGTTCATGGCTGGCGGAGACATTGAGGTACGCCCCGCGGGGAAGGCCGGCGTCTGCCATGATCTGCTGGATCGCTTGTGCGGAACGCGGACAGTTCTCAGCATGTTTGAGGATGATGGTGTTGCCCAGCATAAGGTTGGGGGCGGCGAACCGGGCTACTTGGTAATACGGGTAATTCCACGGCATGATCCCCAGCAGAGGCCCCACAGGGAGTTTCTGGATCACCGCACGAGCACCGTTGAGGGCCTTGATCGGCTGGTCGGCGGCCAGCTTCGGGCCTTCGATGGCGTAGTAGTTGAAGATTTCCGTGCAGAACGCGACCTCGCTCCGGGATTCGGAGAGCCGCTTGCCCATCTCTTCGGTGATGATAGAGGCGAGCTGGTCCTTGCGTTCGGTGAAGAGCTTTCCCACCCGGGCGATTAGGCGGGAGCGCTCGGTCATAGGGACTTGGCGCCAGCTCTGGAAGGCATTTTCGGCGGTGGTGATCGCGTCCTGCAGTTCACCATCGGTGATGGTGGGAAATTCTTCGACGGTCTCGCCGGAGGCCGGGTTGATGACTCGGTAGCTAGGGGATGCGGGTCGTTGATTGGTGGGGGTGGCAGGCACGGCCAGGTTCCTATCTGACCCGGATCCGCGAGTAGTGGCTTTTTGAGGCCGGAATTCTGGCGGGGGCGTGAATTTCGGCAACTTTTGGGTCCGGGCATGACAAAAGCCCGGTTGTCGTGTCGGGTGGGCGGAGGCTCCAT
>NZ_JASISR010000047.1 GCF_030063245.1 Paenarthrobacter sp. PH39-S1 | reverse complement strand
AGATAGTACTCGTGCACGAACTGACGGATCTCCTCACGGGTATACCCCTGGATAGCAACTGTCATGGCTGTCTCCTTCAATCAATATGAAAGAACCGGGTGGCTCACAACCAGCTTGACGTAGAGGGTTCCCAGTGTTTGCAAGGGCTGGAATGCGGTTCGAGTCCCACCTTGGGCACAGTGTTTCCGCAGGTCAGGAGTCGGTTGGCTTCTGGTCTGTGCACAAAATGCGTCAGAGTGTGGACAAGAAGTCCGCCTGACGCTGGCGGTCTCGCTTGAATCTACGGACCCAATGCCTGTGGGTTTTCCTGGGTGCTGATCATTGCGAGTCCTCGATTCTTGGGGGTTTGGGTCCAATTTTCTGTCGTATACCTATTCATTGTTGGAATCGCTGCAGACGACATGATCTGGAGTCGATTTCATTGATTTTTTTGCTGACCCATTTCCGACGTAGCCGCGGCTGCCCCGTCCTTCGCCTATGTGCCTTTGGTTGCCTGTCCCGCCCTCGTCACCGACGATAGCCGCCAACGTAAGTATCAACCGGCCAGTCAAGTAAACCGTGAGCGCCCCGGTGCTTACTGCGCGCGGCCGATAGTCCTGGCGCGCGCGATGAGTTCGGGTTTGTAGATTGCCTGTCGATGGTGGGAAGCATCTTCTGTAAGAAGCTGAACTGCGGTCCGGCCAATTAGCTCGGTGGGCCGGCAGATGGCGGAGAGCGATACGACCCTCGGAGCCGCAAAACCGATGTCATCGTTACCGATCAGGGCGACATCCTGATGGATTACTAAATTTCCCAGCACAGTCAGGGACTGCATCACACCGAGGGCCAGTAGATCGTTGGCACAGGAGATCCCCTCAGGAGGTCGACTCGCCCCACGGGGTGAGCCAGCCGGTCATTTTCACGATTTCGGGGCCTTGGGCGGCCTTGATGTTCTTGGCCCGAGTGGTGATCTTCGCGTCCAGGCCAGTCTTGGCGAGCATGATCGTGCTCATCTCCACGGCTTGGGCGTGGTGGGGCATCATCATTTGGGCGAACATTGTGTCGGCCGCACTGCGTTTCCCACCGTTGGCGGGGGCATGTGTGCTTGACATGGTTGAACAGCAATGGTCCAAGCCCGGCATGGAACCTCCGTCAGGTGTTGTGGAACAGCCGGCCAAACGAGCATGGCGGCAGGGGCAGTCGTGGATAAGGTCAGATTCTTTTTCAAGGGAATGGTGCTTCATTCAAGGGTGGCCGGCGCCCCGTGGTGTGGTGCGTTGACGAGGTCCACCAACGTAGTGGCCAATGGGTGTGCGTGCCCCGGACCCGGCAGTGTTGCCAACGAAATTGACATTGAATTGCGGGTTCACATGTACCACAAATTACGGATCATTGTTTCCTTGGGGATCGACACCCGGTGTGCGGAACTAAAAGTCACCGGCTGTCTGACAGCTGATAGTTGTGCGGCGTCGATCCTCGTTATTCGGTGTACTGGCTCGCTGGGATTCTCGGTGCACGTCGATCTCTCGTCCGCGCGACATATTGAAAAAACAGCGTTGGCTTTTCTGCAAGACGGCACCGTCCTCGCCGCGGTTCGTGCGACAAGCGCGTTGCAGGGAATCGACTTCAATGATTTCACTGTGACTGCGCCGTCGATCCTCCCCGCTTGCCCGGCGCTTTCTCCGGCAGGTTCGTGCGGGTCAGTGCAGATCGCTGTGTCGGCATGACCAGGACCGTTTCGCCGCAAACCATCGGTCGGAACAAGAGTATGGTCGCGGAGTCGAGTCTCGTACGTTTCCGGAGCACGATCGCGATCTACTAGTCAAACATCCGGAACAATGTGGCCGCATCTCCGCTCACACTGAATTTTGAAGATCCTGGCTTGGTCCGCATCCACATCTTGATCAGCGGCACCTGGTGGAGGCGCATCGAAGCCGTGTGGCTGCGGTGGCATTTTGCCCTGCTATTCGAGTGTCCCTTGCCGGTGCTCCCGGCTACGTGCACTTGGTGCCGATGGAAATGCGGGGGAGATCAACCTCGGCGCCGGGATCAGCATCGGCCCTGCCCCTTGCGATGGCTTGACAACAGGTTGACCGACCCACTGGTCCGTGCCTCGTTAGAGAATTGTCTGACAAGAACCCTATTCCAGACCGATGCCGCGAACGGTCATCAACACCTGGGAATGGAGGATCACCGTAATGACCATCGGGTAACGAACGAGAAGAAGGGGACGTCAGTCGCAGATCGGCAAGTGGCAAATTGTTGGCCGCCTCAGTGCCGCCGGTGCTCGGGACAGGGCGGAACCGGGACTGCACCGGATAATATGGGGGTGGATACTGATTTAGCGGTGGAGGATGGCCTGCACATCGCTGGTTCCGTTGATGACTGCGGACGCAACGGTGCTCAGTCCGAGGCCGTTTGTGCGAGCATATGAGCGCATCATCGTAAAAGTTTCCGCGACGTCCAACCCGGTTTTTCCCGCCAGCACCCCTTTTGCCTGTTCGATCAGGACCCTGCTGTTGAGCGCACTTTGAAGTTGCCCGGCCAGAACCGATTGCTCCCGCACTGAGCGTTCCTGCAGCAAGCCAATCGTGGCGATATCAGCCAAGGCCTGTGCCAGGGTGATATCAGCTTCAGTCAGTGGAACGGGGGAGGTGCAGAAGAGGTTGAGAGCGCCAATTACTTCGTCGCGCAACCTTAGGGGTAAAGCATGTGAATAACTGAATCCCGCAGCGCAGGCAGCTGCCGCGAATTGCGGCCAACTTCCCTGGCGACAATTGAGATCAACATTCACGATCGCTTTGCCCGTGGTGAAACTATCCAGGCACGGTCCCTGCTCATGCTGAATCTCAAAGAGTTCCATGGTTTCGGCGCGTTCATCCGAGCTGGCCATGATCCTCAGGGCACCGCGTTGATCGGCGAGCATCAACCCGGCGGCGTCGACTTCCAAAAGCTCCACGCTTCGGACCGTGACGTTGTGAAGGAAGTCGACAACATCAAAGTCCTTGACAAGTGTGTCTGCCAACTCGACAAAGACCTCGCCCAAATGTTCCACGCGTGCCATGGCGTATTCCCTTTCAACTACCGTCATCATCTTTTAAATCATGGAGGTGTGTGCTGTTACCGTCAATCACCGGCATGTAAATCCCCAAGAACCAGTCGGCGGGACAGGACGTCGCGGGCAATGTCGAGGATCGGCCGTTCTGCTGCGTAGGCGCGTGCCCGAAGCATGACCAATGCCTGCGTGAGCGTGAGACTGTGCTGGCCTGCGATCATGCCCGTGGCCTGGTGTACCTCGCTTCTATCCGACACTCCCGCGGCCAGCGCCGGATGAACGGTTCCAGGCCCTGCCTCGGACTGCAGATGGAGAAGAACGGACACGGCAGCATCGGAAAAAGCCAGCGCCTCGACCAGTTCACCGCTGCCGAGTTCCCCTTCGGCGTCACGGTACAGTTCAAGGACGCCAATGCGGATTCCACCGACTTGGAGGGGAAAGGCGAAGATCGCCTTGACGCCGGCTTCCAGCGCCCCGGCCGTGAACCCCAGCCATCGCGATTCTCCAGTAAGCGCCAGCTCGGGTTGTAGCACCGGCCGTCCCGACACCGACGAGTCGATGCACGGCCCCTCCCCGAGCGTGAACTGAAGTTCCTCAAGAACCTGCGCGGGCCCGTCAGTGGCAGCAAGGATCCCCAACGGCCCGGTGTCAGTCATCGATAGCAGGCCTGCTCCGGACACGGGCATCGATTGGGCGCAAGCGCGAACCAACAAACTGGGGAGATCACTATCGAGACCGGTGTCAGAACCAGGTACCAGCAACCCAGCCAAAATCTGATTTGCCCGCCCTGCCGACATCTCAGACCTTCCCGGTGGCAATCCAAATCTAACTGAGGCGATTCCATCCCATGCCTAGACACCGAGTCAACCGAGCCAGTGGGGGCAGATGAGGCGGGAGTGCTATCACGGAGGCAGCTACTTCAACGAGCCTACCGCCAACAACACCGAGTACAGCCCTACCCGAATGAAAAATTCTGTGCTTGCTTGCTGCACAGCACGCTGACGGGGCTAAAGTAAATAGGTAGGTGCTCCTGTCAGTGCCCCTGCCCCGGACCCGGCGGTGTCTTCCTGCACTAGAGGTCGGGCCATTCCCATGGATCACACGCTACGCAAACCAGTTCACGCGGGGATTGGTGTCTTGGGCTCCGTCGCACGGGCTGTCCGCCGCACCGCCGAGGATGGTCGGCGGGCAGTGCCGCCTGTAATCGGACGCCGTCACCCACTCACCGGCGGCCTTCCGGCGACCGGGGATCTTACCGCCGCCTTGGCCAATAACTGTGCGATGGTGGATGGGTTGCGGCCGTCCGGCAGCCCCACGCCACGAACACCGTGCCACCGGCAACGCCCAATTCCTGCCGTTGATAGTTGCGTCTGCGCCAGTGCATCTACTGACCCGCCCTGCTGCGGCTGCTTCGACATCAGCAAGTACCGTGTGTCCGACGGCTGGTTTCAGGTCCCCTCAACCCGCCCATTGGCAACATTATTAGGTGAAGTCTGCGAAGGCACGTCCCGTGGAGAGCTAGTCTCCCGACCGCCTTTGTTTCCGTCGTTCCTGCGTGAAGGAGAACAACATGGCATTGTCGGAGCACGAGAAGAAGGTCCTGGATGAGCTCGGTCGACAGTTCGACGCCGAGGATCCGAAGTTTGCGAGGTCATTGGGGCCGGATCCGGCCCATGGGCGGTCCAGCCGGCGCATGTTAGTGGGCGTGCTGGTGGCACTGGCAGGGATCGGCCTTCTTTTGTCCGGTGTCGGACTGGATGCCATTCCCCTGGGCGTGGCAGGATTCCTCATCATGTTCGGTGGCGCGTACTACGCCGGGCGTGCGAAAAAACCGGCCGGTGGAACCGTGACGCCGGGCAAGGCCGGCACCTCTTTCATCGGCAGTCTCAAGGACCACTGGGACGGGAGGCGGCACGGCCAATAGCCCCGGTCCCCGCGGATCGAATGCGCGTCTGACGGGTGGTCGGCTGGCTGGGATCATGCTGCTTGGCGGCCCGGCCGCTGCCTTGCTGGCACAATATCCCTGGGTGCAAGTTCCTGCCCGGTGGTCCTCGGCATGAGTCAGGTGGTGTTGTGCCGTAATGCGGACAGCACGTCACCGTTGAGGCGCGAGATCATATCAAGCGGGATTCCCACCGGGCACACTGCCGTGCATTCACCGATCTCTGTGCAGCCGCCGAAGCCCTCGGCGTCGTGCTGGTTGACCATGGCCAGCGAGCGGGAGTTGCGCTCAATCTGGCCTTGCGGGAGCGCACCGAGGTGGGTCGCCTTGGCCCCCGTGAAGAGCATCGCGGAGCCATTGGGGCAGGCGGCAACGCAGGCTCCGCAGCCGATGCAGATGGCAGCGTCGAAGGCCCGGTCCGCGTCCTTCTTGGGCACCAGCATGGCCGCCGCGTCCGGAGCTGCCCCGGTGGGGGAGCTGATGTAGCCGCCGGCCTGGATGATCCGGTCGAAGGCGCTGCGGTCCACGATCAGGTCTTTGAGGATCGGGAACGACGGCGAACGCCACGGTTCGATGTCGATGGTGTCGCCGTCGCTGAAGTGGCGCATGTACAGCTGGCAGCTCGCGGTGAGTCCTTCGGGTCCATGGGCGATGCCGTTGATGACGAGGCTGCACATCCCGCAGATGCCTTCACGGCAGTCATTGTCAAACGCCACGGGATCGTCCCCGGCGGCGGTGAGTTGTTCGTTGAGCACGTCGAGCATTTCCAAAAAGGACATATCGGGGGAGACCCCGTCGACGCCGTAGCTGACCATCCGGCCAGCTGCTTCCCGGTCGTGTTGGCGCCAGATGCGAAGGGTGATCTTCATTTGTAGCTCCTCTGGGTCAACTCGACGTTATGGTATTCGAGGCTTTCCTTGCGCAGGATGGGAGGTGCGTTGTCCCCGGTGAATTCCCAGGCCGCGACGTAGGCGAAGGCGGCGTCGTCGCGCAGCGCCTCGCCGTCGTCGGTCTGGCTTTCGGTGCGGAAGTGGCTGCCGCAGGACTCGAGGCGGTGCAAGGCGTCGATGCACATGAGCTCGGCCAGTTCGAAGAAGTCTGCGACGCGGCCGGCCCGTTCCAGAGTTTGGTTCAGTTCCTCGTTGGTGCCGGTGACTTTGACGTTGGTCCAGAACTCTTCCCTGAGCGCCCGGATGAGGCCGAGGGCGCGCTGCAGCCCTTCGGCGTTGCGTTCCATTCCGCAGTACTCCCACACGATGCTGCCTAGTTCTTGATGGAACGAATCGACGCTCCGGTCACCGTTGATGGTCAAAAAGGTGGTGATGCGTGCGCGTACCGCATCGACCGCTTTGACGGCCTCCGGGTGGGAAGCGTCGGTGGTCTCGGTGCCGGCGTTCTTGGCAAAATAGTCGCTGATGGTGTTGGGCAGGATGAAGTAGCCGTCAGCCAGGCCCTGCATCAGGGCGCTGGCGCCGAGCCTGTTCGCCCCGTGATCGGAGAAGTTGGCCTCACCAATGACGAACAGGCCCGGGATGGAGCTCTCCAGATCGTAGTCAACCCACAGCCCGCCCATCGTGTAATGCACGGCCGGGTAGATGCGCATCGGCACCTGGTACGGGTCATCGTCAGTGATTTTGTGGTACATGTCGAAGAGGTTGCCGTATTTCTCCTCAATGGCGGCCCGGCCCAACCGGGCGATCGCGTCGGCGAAGTCGAGGTAGACGCCGCGCCCGCCCGGGCCCGCCCCGCGCCCGGCGTCGCACTGGTTTTTAGCTGCCCGGGACGCGACGTCCCGCGGAACTAGGTTCCCGAACGCCGGGTACTGCCGTTCCAGGTAATAGTCCCGCTCGCCGTCGGGTATCTCACCAGGTCGGCGCCCGTCAGCGGCCTCTTTAGGCACCCAGATGCGCCCGTCATTGCGCAGCGACTCGCTCATCAGGGTCAGCTTCGACTGATGCTCCCCGCTGACCGGGATGCACGTCGGGTGAATCTGGGTGAAACATGGGTTCGCGAAGAGCGCACCCTTGCGATGCGCCCGCCAGGTGGCCGTCGTATTGCATCCCACGGCGTTGGTGGAGAGATGATAAACGTTTGAGTAGCCCCCGCTGGCCAGCACGACGGCGTCCGCCAGATGGGTTTCCAGCGCGCCGGTCACCATATCGCGGACTACAATTCCGCGGGTCTTGCCGTCAATGACAATGAGGTCGAGCATTTCATGGCGGGTGTGCACCTCCACCGTCCCTGCCGCCGCCTGCCGCTCGAGGGCCTGGTAAGCCCCTAACAGCAATTGCTGGCCGGTTTGGCCCCGGGCGTAGAACGTCCGGGACACCTGTACCCCGCCAAACGAGCGGGTGTCCAGCAGACCGCCGTAGTCCCGGGCGAAAGGCACACCCTGGGCGACACACTGGTCGATGATCGAGGAACTGACCTCCGCCAGCCGGTAGACGTTGGATTCGCGTGAGCGGTAGTCCCCGCCCTTAACGGTGTCGTAGAACAGCCGGCGGATACTGTCGCCGTCATTGCGGTAATCCTTGGCCGCGTTGATTCCGCCCTGAGCCGCAATGCTGTGCGCGCGCCGGGGGCTGTCCTGGTAGCAGAAACTTTTAACCCGATACCCGGCCTCGCCCAAGGTTGCTGCGGCCGAGGCACCCGCCAGACCCGTGCCGACAATGATCACCGAGAGACTGCGCCGATTGGCCGGGCTAATCAGCTTGGCGCCAAAGCGGCGCGCCTCCCACTGATCCTGGATGGGTCCAGCCGGCGCCTTCGTGTCCCGAATGGTCTCACCGACCGTGAACAGCTCAGCCATTACCTCACCCACCCCGCGAAAATCACCAGCGGCGGGATCAGGAAGCCCACCAGGATCAGCAGGGCAACGAAGGTGGCCACGAGGTTGAGGACCCGTCTGCGCGCCACGGACGAGTTGGTCCCCAGTGAGGCGAAAGCGCTCCACACCCCATGGCGCAGGTGAAACCCGAGCGCGATCAGCGCGATCATGTAGGAGAGCACCACCCACCAGATCGAGAAGCCATTGACCACCCGCTGGTATGGACTCGGTGAGGCGCCCCCTGGTGCGATGTAGTCCGCGGACAGATGCAGGAGGTGATAGATCACGAAAAGACCGACGACGACGCCGCCCCAGCGCATCGTGAACGAAGCGTAGCTGCGTTGGACACCGCGGCGGTTCTTCGTGGTTTCGTAGCGCCAGCCGCCTTTACCGGCGGTCGCAGACCGGGACCGGTGCCACAAGGTAAAGGCCGCGTAAATATGGACCAGGACACTGATCAGCAGAACCACGCGCACAATCCACAATGCCCCGGTGCGGGGCAACAGCGGCTCGCCCGCCTCACGCAAATAGCCTGAATAGCCGTCGAAAGCCTGCCGGCCCTCGAAAATCTTCAGGTTGCCGTACATGTGGGCGAGCAGAAAAAGCACCATGATCAGCCCGGAAACCGCCATCGCCGCATGCAACGCCACCGAGGACCGCACAGCGGTGGAACGCAGACCAACCACATTCCCAGTTCCCATGGGCCTACCATAAGCCCGGTCCAGCCAAGACGCCAGCATGCGCGGACGAGCGATCTCACACGCTCCCGGCATCGCTTTCCATTAGCGACAGTGCAAGCATGCTGATGCGCCCCTGCACGGCATCGCATCAGGGCACGCGTCCATCGTTTCACTGACAGGCCATTTGTTCTGCCGGTCACTGTGGACGCAAAGCGGTGATCTCGCCATCGAACCGATACCAGCCGCTCGACCCGGCGCGTCTGCATCACGCGTTGATAGAGACGTCGCTGCTGCTGCCCGGCAGAACGAGTGCATCAGATAAGTGCGGACCGGTGCATCGGGTATCCGAAGGCCGTGGAGCCCCCTGGAATGCTCTTTGGTGGCGGGTAGGCAGAGTATGCCTACCCTGCTGCTAACTGGTCCACCGAATACCGCAGATCCATGACCGTAGAGATTCCGCAGGCAACATCCGCCCGTGACGGGAACATCCGCCCGTGAAGGAGACGGACCAAGAACGCATTCCCGGGTTGTGTTTGCAGATGCCTTCGGAACTGTAGACACCGCGGTCCGACCGCACGTTCGGACCGCGTCGTGTATCGACAGAATGCCTGCGTAAAGGCCCCGCAAATCCGGGTCATTCCCCCTCTGGGAAAAGAAGTTTTGTTCGACATTTGAGGATAATCGCACGCAGGGGAGGGTCCGGGGTGACTGCAGGAAGGACTGTGAGTAACAGAAATATTTCTCTTGCGCCCTTCCTAGCGCTCCTGCGCGGGCGTAGCGTGTCACTCACTTGCACCACACATCTAAAAACAGTTTTCCCGAAATGCATGGTAACGATACCGCCGGGCATTTTGACGAAGAGTCACATGACCGGCGAAATGGTTGATTGAGTGCCGGCACACGCATGACTTTTCTGGAGCGGGGAGCCGGAGGGGGAGTGACATGGTCCAGATTTCACGGAAAAACGGCCGTCAACGCACGGAGCTCCTGGTCTCCAAGGGGTGGATCCAGGCCGTGGCGATGGTGATGATCTTTGGTTTCCTCGTCATGGGGTTTCTAGCGGTGCGCACGTACACCGATTCGATGCCACAGCCCGAACGGGTCGTAGATTCCAAGGGGACTGTGGTTTTCACCGGAGCCGACATTACGGCAGGGCAGCAGATTTTCCTCCGGCGGGGCCTGCAGGAATATGGCTCCATTGTGGGGCACGGCGGGTATCTGGGACCGGACTACACGGCTGACTATTTACGCCGGTCCGCCACCATGGTGCTGGATGATCTGACCGGCTCTGGTATCCAGGATCCGCATGGAGCACTCGTGAAGATGATGCGGACCAACCGTTATGACAGTTCAACGAAAACTCTGGAGTTCACCGCCGAACAGGTCAAGGCCTATGAAGCCATCCAGGGGTACTACGCAGACTACTTTGGTTCACCGACCACGCAGTATGGACTGATTCCGAACGCTATCACCGGCCCTGAGGACATCCGCCAGTTGACCTCCTTCTTCGCCTGGACCGCATGGGCCGCTGCGGCCGAGCGGCCGGGGCACAATTATTCCTACACGAACAACTGGCCGGGGGAACCGTTGGTGAACAACGGCCCGACGGCGGACGTTCTGGTGTGGAGCGGCCTTTCCCTGATTGCACTGCTTGTCGGGATCGGCCTGCTTTTTGCCATGTACGGGCGATGGAGCCGGAACGTCGGCTGGCACAGTGGTGAATCCCCGGCGCTTTCCTTCCGACAACCAGGAGAGGTGGCCGTGACACCCGGCCAGCGGGCTACCGCATGGTTCTTCTTTATAGTCGCTGTCCTGTTTCTCGGGCAGGCCTTGTTGGGCGGGGCAATTGAACATTACCGCGCTGACCTATCCAGTTTTTTCGGCTTCGACATGGCCAAGCTGCTGCCGTTTAACCTGGCACGGACCTGGCACGTGCAGTTGTCGATATTGTGGACGGCGGCGTCGTTCCTGGCTGCCGGAATCTTTCTGGCCCCATTCATCTCCGGGCGCGAACCTAAGCGTCAGAGCTGGCTCATTTACGGCCTGCTCGGCGCACTCGCACTGGTGATTGTCGGGTCCTTCGTCGGCGAGGCGATGAGTATTTTCGGCGTCAAGGCCGTTGCAGGGTCTCCGCTGTGGGACATGCAGTGGGAATACCTGGACCTGCCCAAGGTCTGGCAGGGTGTGCTTGTCGTGGGGCTGTTCCTGTGGATCATCATCATCTACCGCGGTATCCGGTCCCGACTGCAAAAGGAACACCGGTTCAATCTGCCCTGGCTTTTCTTTTACTCAGGTCTGGCCATTCCAGGCTTCTACGCGGTAGGTCTGCTGGCCGGTACGGAGACGACGCTCCCGGTTGCCGACTACTGGCGTTTTTGGGTGGTGCACCTGTGGGTCGAGGACTTCCTGGAACTGTTCACCACCGTGATGGTCGCGTACATCTTTGTCATGCTCGGCGTGATCCACCGGAAGATCGCCATGCAGCTCATCCTCCTGGACGTCATCCTGTACTCCGTGGGCGGGGTGATCGGCACCATGCACCATCTGTACTTCTCAGGTACCCCGGTGGAGAACATGGCGTTGGGAGCCTTCTTCTCTGCCCTCGAAGTGATTCCGCTGACATTCCTGACCATCGAGGCGTGGAGCTTTTTGCAGCTCGGTTCCCGCCAGGAGTCTCGGAGCTCGGCACCCTTCCCGCATCGGTGGGCGGTCATGTTTCTGGTATCCGTGGGGTTCTGGAATTTCCTCGGGGCCGGTGTTTTCGGCTTCCTGGTCAATCTTCCCATCGTGTCCTATTACGAGATTGGCACTGCCCTCACCGCCAACCATGCCCATGCTTCCATGATGGGCGTTTACGGGATGCTGGGCGTTGGATTGTCGCTGTTTGCCCTTCGGTATCTGATCCCGGCCAAACGATGGCCCGACAAACTTGCCAGAATTTCCTTCTGGGGCCTGAACATCGGGCTGGCCTGGATGACCTTCGCCACGCTGGTGCCCTTGGGAGTCATTCAACTCTGGCACTCCATCAACGACGGGTACTACGAGGCGCGCACCCTGAACTTCATTACGCAGCCCGGTAATGCCGTCCTGGAATGGCTGCGGATGCCAGGGGACCTGATCTTCATCATCGCCGGCATCCTTCCCTTCCTGTGGATCACCTGGCTGGGCATCCGGTACCGGATCAAATCCACCACCTATGAGGTTCCCGAGGAGGCGCTTTTCATCGTCGGACAGCCTGAACCCGAAGTAACCGGTGCTTCAGCGAGCCCGCCGCCGCGGTATGGATCCGACCGCCGCACGGACGACCCTGGCAGTTCTCCGGTTTCATCTGATGGCGTTCCGTGATGAGCGGGATCGATCCGTCGGTCTGGTTCGCGGCGGGCTACGGAATCGCACTACTGCTCATCGCGCATCTCCTGGATAAGTTGGCCAGGCGGACGGCCCAGCGCACGGTGGAGTGGCGATCGGGCGGCTTCCGCTACCACGCGGGCCACGATGCCTGGGTCTGTCCAGAGGATCAGTGGCTGTGGCCGGACTCGTTCGATCCGGACAACCGTGTGATGCGGTACCGGGCCAGTCCCACTGTCTGCAATGCATGTCCGGTCAAGGAGTCGTGCACCACCTCCGGGAACGGCCGACAGATCAGCCGCAACGTCGATCCCTGGCCCAGCTCGGAAGCGGAACGATTCCATCGGGGTATCGCCTGCGCCGTGGTGGTCTTGGGCCTGCTATGGCCGCTGGTCACGATGATCACCAACCACACGGCCGCAGAGCTGACTGTGCTGACGGCGGTCACCTTGGCCATCGCCGCGGGCAGCTGGCCACTATGGTCCCATCTGCACCGCTCGCCCGCCGGGTTTCCTGATCATGTCAGAATCGAGGCACTCGACGACACGATTGCGCGGCAGGCGGCCGGGACGTCTAGCGCGGCACGCCGCCGGGCCACTTATCAAAGTGACCTGCGGCCCGGCCCCTCCGCGGCGCACCCCGGTGCGCGCGGACGCGAACAGGCGGAGAATCCAGAGCATGACCGGTTTGCGACCCGATGGGGGTCATTCGAGGAAAATGCAGGCGACCAGGAGCCGCTTTCCGGATGGAGCAGGAGGAAGAACAAATGACATGGTGGCAGGTCCTGATTCTCGTCGTTGTGGTCGTTGTCCTTGTCGTTCTGGCCGCCTCGGTGAAGGTGCTGCGCGAATATGAACGCGGCGTCGCGTTCCGGCTCGGACGGCTGCGTCCGGTGCTGGATCCCGGAGTGCATTTGATCTTTCCCGGGTTGGAGAAGATGGTGCGGGTTGACCTACGGATAGTTACCTTGACCATCCCGCCGCAGGAAGTCATTACGAAGGACAATGTCCCGGCCCGCGTCAACGCCGTTGTTCTCTTTCAGGTCACCGACCCCATCCGCTCTGTCATGGGCGTGGAAAATCATGCCGTGGCCACGTCCCAGATGGCCCAGACCACGCTGCGCTCGGTCGTGGGCCGCGCCGACCTGGACACGCTGCTCGCACACCGGACGGACCTCAATGAGGACTTGGCACGCACCATTGACGCGCAAACCGAACCGTGGGGTGTTCACGTCAGGGTCGTGGAGATTAAGGACGTCGAGATCCCCGAAGCGATGCAGCGCGCGATGGCACGCGAAGCCGAAGCAGAGCGCGAACGACGGGCCAAGATCATCAACGCCCGCGGCGAGCTGCAGGCTGCGGACGAGCTGCGCCAGGCCGCAGACATACTCAGCGGCAATCCGGCCTCGCTCCAGCTGCGCTATCTGCAGACCCTACTGGAGTTGGGGGCGGACCAGAACTCGACCGTCGTCTTCCCGCTGCCCATGGACATCATCGGGCCCTTTCTTGACAAGGTTCCGCGCTGGATGGACAAACTTCAGCAGCCCGAGCCGCCGACGCCAAACCATAATGGTTCGAAACGACCGCAGCCGTCTGCGGGGCCGTCTGCGCCGCCGCTACCGGCAATGCAGGAGCAGGCACCGTCGCTGAATTCGCATTCGGAACCGCACACGGAAAGGCATGACAGTGTCTGACAATGACGCACCCGCAGCCGCAGCACCCGCTCCAGCGGACGCGGACGCAGGGCAGGGCTCCCCCCTCCGGGTAAAAGAAAACAGGCCCGGGATCAAACTGATAATTCCGGGGGCCATCTTATTGTTTCTTGCTCCGCTCGCCGGATTCCTCGGGGGCACCATGGTCGGATCACCCGGGGCCATTGGCGGTCTCGATCCCTTGTTTCTCTGGCTGTTCATTGGCATGGTTGTCGGAGGCATTGGCGGAGCGGTCGCTCTGCTGGGCGCCTTACGCTGGGTGCGCGCGAACCGGGGAGCCGACTAAGCAGCTTGTGCGATGGGTCGCAATTACTCAAAATGCGCCCCGAACGCGAATGTGTTCCCACAGACCAGGGCAGGGCAGGACGGAACACCGGAACGAGGGCTCCTACGGGTACAACCAAAGGTGACCGGGCAGTCCACCTCTGACATCCGTGCAGTCGACTTTGAGCGACTGCACTCCCACGCCGGTTCCGGACAAGCTCCTTAAAGCGCACACGAGCGGTACCTTCCGCGGGCCGGTAGTCGTGTGCTGATTGTGCATCCGTCCTCTACATGACACGCAACCCAGACAGACCGTT
Organism: Paenarthrobacter sp. PH39-S1; assembly: GCF_030063245.1. Lineage (GTDB taxonomy): Bacteria > Actinomycetota > Actinomycetes > Actinomycetales > Micrococcaceae > Arthrobacter_M. The sequence continues at coordinate 8,171 of NZ_JASISR010000047.1, read as the reverse complement.
TGACCACGGCAATGATGGAGCCCGCGGAGGGCTAGATTCGAGAGGTGGAATGGACAAAGTTTATAGACGCATCGCCGGGCCGCGCTGTGCGGCCGCTGGTTCCTCAAATATTGGGGATGCGCGGGCAGATACCCCCCGGGGTCGCTGTAGACCTAGGTAGCGGTGACGGCACCGAATCCCGATTTCTCGCCGTTAACGGCTGGCGTGTGCATTCTTTCGACAGTGCCCCAGGCATTCAGGCGAGAGTTACTGGCGGTTTGACGCAGTTAGATGCTGCGCGCATCTCAACTACCCGTATCGCATTCGAGGAGATCCAGGCGCTTCCCCGCAATGACCTGCTGTACGCAGGGCGATCGTTACCGTTTTGTGCGGAGGCTGCGTTCTCACGTCTGTGGACTGTGATCCGCGCGTCCACTCGTCCATCCGGCTGGTTCGTAGGGGACTTCTTCGGGTTGCACGACTCCTGGCTGGGCCGGTCAGACATGAATTTTCACAGTAGGGAGGACATTGAAGTCCTCCTAAATGGGATTGAGATTCTTGAGGTGACCGAGACCGAGGGGCCGGCGGACACCCCGTTTGGCGCTAAGCACATGCACCTTCTGACGGTAATTGCCCGTTCGTGATGGCTGCGTGAACGGACGGCGATCAGATGCAGGTGATGATCAGACTCTGGTGATTCAGCCCAGACGGCCCGTGTGGGACTGCTTCACATCTCGATGGCACCGATTCGAACCGTACTCGGTAACCGCCGGGGCGCTGTCCGGCAGGTCAACTCTAATCGACGACTGCCAGCTCCAACTGATCAATGACTGAACGATCAGGGGGTGAGGAGAAGCATCTCAACACCGATGCCGAGGTTGGGCATCAGAGAAGGGGCGTAGTTCAGTTGGTCAAGCGCCATCCGGGCGTGTTTCCTGGCGGCAGCGTAAGCGCTGGCAACAGGGACACCAGTATAGTTTCCGGTTCCCCAGCCCCGTCGACGCGATATCCGTCCCGCAGATCCGACACGGCAGGCCGTTGCGCTGGTAAACATAGTGCGCCTCCTCCACGGGCACAGGTACGGCATGCGACGGACGGTCCTGTGGAAGCGTGGTGATTATCCTGCCAGCGCGGACTCCGTCGGGCATGACAGAGACGACGTCCTGCCACAGTGCATTGAGTTGCTGTGCGGACAGGCCTGTGCCGGGCAGCCACGGATTCATCCGCTGTCGGAAGAGCAATTCGGCCCGGTAGACATTTCCGACGCCGGCCAGGATCTGTTGGTTCATCAGCAACAGCGCTATTGGACTGCGGCTGCCTTGGACCCGCCGGACGAATTCGACACCGTCGCCCGGCCGACTGTACAGCGGATCGGGGCCCAAAGCGGCCACGATAGCGGCGGCCTCCGCGGGCGTCAGCACTTCACAAGCCGTCGCCCCGTGTAGATCTGCCCAGCCATGCGCGGAAACCAGCCGGACCCGCACCGCACCCCTGGGCTCCTGCGGTTTCGCATACTCCACGTCGGCCCCGTCGGCGGCAACATCGGAAGTACCACCGGCGAGGAGGACTCCTTCCTCGCCGGCCCGCTGCGCGAGGGCGCTGGACGCCCGGATGAAGGCTTCGTCGCCGCCGAAGTCCCAGGCCCCGTATAATCCCAGATGGACGCGGAGCACCAATTCGTTGCCGAAATGCAGAAACAGTTGCTTGCCGTACGCCCTCGCGTATTCAAGAACTTGTCTGTCCAGCCGGGACGCCCCGGCGGTAAACCGACCCTGGGGACTGGATACATGCAGGGGGTGGCCGGCGAAAACGCCTTGGAACTTGCGGGCGAGCAGGTGGCTGGAGTTGCCCTCAGGCATGGCTCATCTGATTCCCAAAGCACTCAGCAGGCGGTTAATCCCTGGGTCACGACGTAGAAGGTTCTGAGATGAGCAACAACATCGGACGATTCAGCCCAGCTTCCAGCACCAGCGAGACAGAGGCACCTGCCGGTAAGCCGGCGGAAGAGCAGAAGCCACCTGAACTGGTTTACGGCTCGACCGAGGAATTCCTGCACGAGCAGTTGCTGCCGACCTACGTCCGCGACGTCGACGGCCGCGCCGCGAAGTGGTGCAGCGGGTGGTACTTCCACCCCGAAGCAGTCTCCCGCGTGGAAGCACTGTGGCGGGCGTGGGAACACCTCCGACTGGACGGAGCCACGGGAATCAGCGTCTCGTGGAAAGATCACGCGGACCACCACATGAGCGTGCTCCTGGACCCACGCGGCCCGTTCTACAAATGCGACATGCAAAAACACAGGGACCCGGACCACTTGGAACCGCAGAAGGCACCCGCTGGATGGTTTCCCGATGTATGGAATCAGGGAAGTAATACAACTTAAAGACGAGCAGCGACGGCGAACAACGGCGAAACTCGCGCTGATGATCCAGTTGATGGCTGATCCAGAGCCCCAAACCCTCGTGGGCTACGTTGTGGAAGGAAAATAGGGGACTAAAGATATCGGTCGTTTCTGACCCCGGGAAACCTGCCCGACGAGGCAGCGGATGCCAGACTGTGATCGGAGCCCTGCCCCAGCTGGACGTACTAACAGCTCCGCCGGCCAGTCCTCCTGCCGATCATGAACCGGATTGGCAGGAGGACGGGAGCCGTTGAAAAACTGTTGACAACATCATTGAGGCACTTTGGTGCCTGCTGCTGCACCGGCGAGGCGCAGCCAGGTGTCCACCACGGTATCGGGGTTCAGCGAGACGGTATCGATGCCTTCGCCGACCAGCCACTCGGCGAAATCCGGATGGTCGCTGGGTCCCTGGCCGCAGATCCCCACGTATTTGCCGCGGGCCTTGCATGCCTTGATGGCCATGCTCAGCAACTTCTTGACGGCGGGGTTGCGTTCGTCGAAGCTGCCGGTTACGATGGCGGAATCCCGGTCCAGGCCGAGGGTCAGCTGGGTCATGTCATTGGAGCCGATGGAGAACCCGTCGAAGTGGTCCAGGAATTCGTCGGCCAGCAGAGCGTTGGCCGGCAGTTCACACATCATGATGACCTCAAGCCCGTTCTCACCGCGGCGCAGTCCGTTCTCCGCGAGCAGATCGATAACGCCGCGGCCCTCTTCGAGGGTGCGCACGAAGGGGATCATCAGCTTGACGTTGGTCAGCCCCATCTCATTGCGGACGAAGGACAGGGCCTCGCACTCGAGGTCGAAGCAGTCCCGGAAGGACGGCTCCAGGTAACGGGAAGCACCGCGAAAGCCGATCATCGGGTTCTCTTCACGCGGCTCGTAGGCGGGTCCGCCGAGCAGGTTGGCGTACTCGTTGGACTTGAAGTCGGACATGCGCACAATCACCGGCTCCGGTGCGAACGCCGCGGCGATGGTCGCCACCCCCTCGGCCAGGCGCTTGATGTAGTAATCGCGCGGGTTATCGTAGGCGGCAATCCGCTCCCGGATTTCCGCGGCCACGCCCGCCGGCTGGTCATCCAGATTCAGCAGCGCCTTGGGGTGGATGCCGATCTGGCGGTTGATGATGAACTCCAGCCGTGCCAGGCCCACACCGTGGTTGGGCAGCTGCGCGAAAGTGAACGCCTGCTCCGGTGTGCCGACATTCATCATGACCTTGACCGGAGCCTCGGGCAGCTGGGCGATCTCGGTTTCCTCGACACTGAAGTCCAGAAGTCCTTCGTAGATAAGGCCCGTCTCACCTTCGGCGCAGGAGACGGTCACCTCGGTGCCGTCGGACAGGATATCGGTGACGTCCCCGGTGCCGACGACGGCGGGAATCCCCAGTTCCCGAGCGATGATCGCCGCGTGGCAGGTGCGTCCGCCCCGGTTGGTTACGATGGCGGACGCACGCTTCATGATCGGTTCCCAGTCCGGGTCGGTCATGTCAGCGACGAGGACGTCGCCGGTTTCGAAGCCGGCCATCTGGTCGATGGCGGTGAGGATGCGGACGCGGCCGGAGCCGATACGCTGGCCGATGGCGCGGCCTTCGGACAGCACCCGGCCGGTCTCGTTCATGCGGAAGCGGCTGAGCCTGCCGACAGGCCTGCGGGACTGCACGGTCTCGGGGCGCGCCTGCAGAATGTAGAGCCCGCCGTCGATCCCGTCCTTGCCCCATTCGATATCCATGGCGCGCCCGTAGTGGGTCTCGATGGCGAGGGCATGGCGGGCGAGCTGCTCGACGTCGTCATCTGTGATGCTGAAGCGGTTCCGCAACGAAGCCTCCACCGGCACAAAGTCAATTGTGCGGCCGATTTCACGGCTGGCCGTGTAGGTCATCTGGAGCGCCTTCTCGCCCAGTCCGCGCTTGAGGATGGCGGGGCGGCCGGCCTGCAGAGCGGGCTTATACACGTAGAACTCATCCGGGTTGACCGCGCCCTGGACGACGGCCTCGCCGAGACCGTAGGAGGAGGTGACGAAGACAGCGTCCTGGAACCCGGATTCTGTGTCCATGGTGAACATGACGCCGGAAGCCCCGACGTCGGAACGCACCATCCGCTGGATCCCCGCCGAGAGTGCCACCTCGGCGTGCTCGAATTTGTGGTGCACCCGATAGGCGATGGCTCGGTCATTGTAGAGGGACGCGAACACATCCTTGATGGCCAGCAGGATGTTCTCGATGCCCCGGACATTCAGGAAGGTTTCCTGCTGCCCGGCGAAGGAGGCATCAGGAAGATCTTCCGCCGTGGCGCTGGAGCGGACAGCCCAGGACAAATCTTCGGAACCTCCGTGCTTGTCCACCAGCCGCTCACGAGTAGTCAGGGTGCGAGAAGGGAAGACCAAATCTAGGTCGCTCGGGAGAACGGTGGCGACCTGTCGCCACCGGCGAAGCATCTCGGTCGCTAATTTCGGCAAAAAGGTACCTATGCCTAGAGTTAGAACTCTTCGGGTGGTCTTGGAGCTGAAGCAGGTTCTTGCCACGAACAGTAGTGACCTTGCCATTCACCGCGACGGTTCGTTTTCCGAGTCTAAGTCCACATCGATCCAGCGAATGGCCGGGGCTTCACCTATGCGGACGCCCATCCACCAGGATGTCAACGACGTCGAGAACGTCCTACTCACGCAACCCCTTGGGACGCCCGGTCGGCAGCTGTCACGCACACACCCTTGCGAAGGCTGCTGACCTCTTCGAGCCTCAAGGCTCTGACTTCCTTGGCAGCGATGGGGGATCTAGGCAACGCCCCGGAGCGGGCTCGCGCTGATGTCTCCGTGTCGGGTGGCGAGAGTGCGAGACGGTGCCGGAATGAGCGCCGTTCCGCTCCAGCCGTGGTCACGGGGTGTCCCCGCTCTGGAAGCGGACACGATCGACGACTTGGGCTGGTACCTGCGGCGTCTGCGGGCCAGTACCGCGCCCTGGAACTGGTCGAAGAGCGTCGGGCAGCGGTGAGTCGGTGAGCGGCGCACAGGTCACGGAAGACCGCACAGGGGGATGCCTACTCGGCGTTGCTGGATCTGGAAGTGCGTCGCGCTCAGGCGCCCTGTTAGCGGAAAGAAACTCGGTCAAACGTACGTAAGGTACCACCTGTACGAGTAGAATACTTTTCATGTCAACGATCTCTTATTCCTTCAGTGACGCCAGGGTTTCGCTACGGTCGATCTTGGACACGAGCGAGAGGGGCGGGATTTCGACCATCAGGCGCCGTGAACATCATGACCCTGCCGCAATCGTCAATGCCCGGCTCTTGCGCGACTTCTTCGAGTCCACCGTTGAAAACAACGTCCAGTTGGCCAGCGAGGATGGTGTCTGGCTGATGTACATGCCGGGCCAGTCCTTCGCCGCCGAAGCGAACACCCTCGATGAAGTCATTGTGGACTTCATTGATGGGCTGCGCGACTATGCGGAAACCTGGGCTGAACACTTTTCGACCGCCTCGAACCATTCAAAGAACTGGGCCCTGGTCCAACTGGTCACCCTCTCCGATGACGAGCAGCTCACCCGCTGGCTGACCGGCACTGCCGAATGAGCCGGGACACACCTGGTACAAGGGATGACCACAAGAAATTTTGCACGACAGAGGGCTGGGACCTCGTGTTGAATTCCCGTGGGAAGCCGGTGACGCACCACGTCACCTACAAGCTGCCACTCCCCGACGGAAGAGCCCTGCGAACTCGTATCTCCCGCCCGGTTGACCGCACAGGCTATGCCGTGGCCATGTGGCGCCTTATTCTCCGGGACCAGCTGGAAGTGACCGACGAGGTGTTCTGGGCCTGCGTCAGACAGGGCGCAATCCCCTTGCGTGGCCAGCCGACGACGACTGCCGATTCTTTGCCCGTCAAAATTGTCTGGCAGCTGACAAAAACCGTCGGGCTGCGGGAGGACACCGTGGCCGGAATGTCCATGCCCGAGGCTATCAAGGCCCTGCAGGAATACTGGGCGCGGCAGGCTGACTGACTGTCCGGTGATCGGCGCCCAGATCGCCTCACACGTGATGACTATCAACCGGTGCCCCACCAGGAGAGCCCCATGCCAGCAACTTTCGCCCGTCCCGTGCCGTCGATTTCGCCACCTGCAGCCTGGAACGCAACACCGTCTGAGGGTCGGTGGAAGCTCAAAGTCCAGCGGCTCGCTTACAAGGCGCCGCTGCCGGACTATGTCACCAGCCTCAAGCGCAAACCGGTTCCAGAACACTCGTTGTGTTCGCCCGTTGCCTTCCCGGAACGGGTGCACGAAGTTGATCTTTTGGGTCTGCCCAAGTTTTAGTTGACAGTTTGGTTTGATATTTTGGGGACCGGTTGAGTGATCTTGTTTATTGTCTCAAACTCGATCGGTGTCAGCTTGCCGAGTCGTCGTTGGCGGCGTCGGGGCGGTGGTAGGTTTTTTCGATCCAGACCACGATGGCCAGGCGTAGTTCTTCCCGGGATTCCCAGCGTTTTTGATTCAACACGTTCTTTTGCAGCAGCGAGAAGAAACTCTCCATAGCGGCGTTATCTGCACACGCCCCGACCCTGCCCATGGACCCTCGCAGGCCGGCGGAGCTGATCAGGCAGGTGTATTTCTTGGACCGGAATTGCGAGCCCCGGGCCGAATGTATCAGTGTTCCTTGCGGGTCTCGTTGACTGATCGCAGCTTTCAGCGCGTTAACGGCCAGCTTTCATCCGTGAATCGATGGAGTAGCCCACAATCCTGTTGGAGTAGACGTCCTTGACCGCGCACAGGTACAGCTTGCCCTCGCCGGTGTGGTGCTCGGTGATGTCCGTCAGCCACAAAAGGTTCGGCGCCGTGGCGGTGAAGTCGCGTCGGACGTGATCATCATGAACGGGCGGCCCTGCTTTCTTTCCCGTGCCGCGCCGGCGGTGGATGACGGAGAGGATCCTGTTCTCACTGCACAAACGCCCGACCCTGGTCTCGGAAGCCACCAACCCTTGTTCGTGGACAAGTTCGTCATGGATCAGCCGGTACCCGAACGTGGGGTCCTCGGCGTGGATGTCCAAGGCCGCGTTGACCAGGTGCGCTTCCTCCCAGTCCCGGTCACTGACCGGGTTCGCGCACCACTGATAGAAGGCTTGGCGGGAGAATCCCAATACCCGGCAGGTCACCGCGACCGGCACCCTGACAGGGGCTTCCGGGGCAGCGAGTTCAAGGACCAGCGGGTACATCATTTTGGGTTGACGTCCCGGGAGAGGTAAGCCACGGCCCGGCGCATCACCTCCGCCTCCTGTTCCAAGAGGCGATGCGTTTCTTCGCCTCACGCAGCTCGGTCGATTCTTCCTTGGTGATACCGGGGACTACCCCGTCCTGGACGTCGGCGATCTTCAACCACCGGTGCAAGGCGGCGGGGGAAATACCAAAGTCCTTCGCGATCTGGACAATGGTGGAGTCACCCTTGCGGGCCACGGCGACCACGTCACGGCGGAGCTCTTCAGGAAAAGCTTTAGGCATGTTCAACATCCTTCCACCTGCGAGCCAAAAACTCACAAGTCAGATGTCAACCAAACCCCGGGCAGACCCGTCTGCGGTGATCCCACCGCTGGCGGCCATTGACACGATCGGACACAGTGTCGTTGATGACGCTGCCGGGCAGCTCGGACTGTTCCGGGGGCAGGTCTGTGCGCTGGTGAAACGATACCGGCAAGGTGCGGAGATGGTGACCGACCTGGCTGCCGGGTAATCCGCTGGCGGCCACCACGGAGCAGACCCAACTAGTGATCCGCGATTTGATCCGCACGGGTTATCTGAAACGGCAGAAAACCCAGCCTG
>NZ_JASISR010000046.1 GCF_030063245.1 Paenarthrobacter sp. PH39-S1 | reverse complement strand
GCGGTTTATGGCGGGTTTCGATCAGGCGCAGGTAGTCGATGCCCGAGGCGGCGTTTTTCGCTCCGGGATCGGCGTCGCGGGTCGCGGCGGCGGTTTTGGGGTGGACGTGGCGGCGGATTTCGAGCAGGACCGCATCCGGGGCCGGGACTGAGCCGGGGCCGGTTAGGGTGATCGGCGCGGTCAGATCGAAGGGGTCATAGACGAGCTCGACATGGGCCCCGGCCAGCATGGGCTCGACCTGGTAGGTGTTGCCCTGCAGCGAGACGATCGCGGTTTTGGTGACTCTGCGGGTGACAGCCCAGCGGAAACCTCCGGGGACCGCCGGTCCGGGCGCCGGTTTTCCCAGCCCGCGTCCCACCGGGACAGCGGGGTCTGCCCGGTACCCGAGTGCACGGTGCGGTGATAGGTCATCTGCACCCAGGACGTGAACAACGCATTGAGCTCGTCCAGCGACGCTACCGCACTGCCGGCCTCATCCTCGGCGCGTTTCCGGTGGCTGCGCGGTGCCCGGGAACGGTCGTCTGGGCCGGGGCTTCGAGCACGCTGATTTCGGAGAGAAACTGGGATCTGACTGACCCAAAAAGCGCTCGATCTTGCCTCTTCCTTGGGGCCGGTAGGGCTTCGAATGGGTGAGCTTCATGCCGAGCCTCGCGCAGGTCCGTATCAGTGACGAGTCAACGAAAGCGCTGCCGTTGTTCACATAGCAATTGGCGGGGATGCCGTGGGTTTGCAGGGCCGGGCGTAGCGCGGCTGCCAGGCGTACGGCGTCTTCGGCGAAGGCCCAGCGGGCGGCGGTGACCATCTCGTCGAAGTATGCCTGCACGTGTTCCGGGCTGACCGATCCTTGCAGGGTGCCCATGATCCACCGCTTGACGAGAGAAGACCAGGTGGACTCCCGGCAAGACCTCGTGCGCCGCCCTCCCCGACGAGGTGACAGAGGTGCCCTTGTGCGTGTATCGGCCCTTCGTGGCCGCCGGGTAGGCACTCCAGCCGTCGGTGAGCACGCAGCTTCCCGGCTCGACATTCGTATCGAGGAAAGCAGCCAGGCTTTCCGCGCTGACATCGGGTATGACGCCAAGCCGGACCCGCCCGAAGCCGTGCTCTTCGACCTCGACAGCTGCCGCGAACAGCACCTTTCCCAGAGCGCCACGGCCAGGGATCCCGGGCTCTGGGCCTCCAAGGAATGATTCGTCGACCTCCACCACGCCCCGCAGCCGGTCACGCCCGGGACGCACCATCACCGTCCGGTACCGGTGCAGCACCGCCCATGCAGTCTGGACCGAGCCCAGCTCCATTTCGCCCTGCATCTGGGTCGCCGAAACGCCGACCTTGTCCGCGAACATCCTCCAGGCCGCGGCGAACCACACCGTCAGCGGGGTCCGCGTCTTGTCGAAGATGGTGCCCGACGTTACCGAGACACGCCGGTCACAGCCAGCGCATCGCCATCGCCGATCCGCGGCCCGCCAACCATGCGGGCTGTTGCAATGCGGGCAAACAAACCCATCGGGTCACCGAAGCCAGTCCAAATAGTCCAAGCACTTCCAGTCCTCGTCAAACCACGCACGCAACTGTGCGTAGGAACGAGGGTAGTCATGGCCTGCCAACCGCGACATGCAAGAATTTTACGCTCATCTACGGCATCTAAATGGAAACCCCCAATTCGTCTGATTCCGAGATCGCGGGCAACCTGCGCAGCGGGCTCGCCGCCTTCGACCAGGCGGAGAGCGCTTCGAATGAGCTGCTCTTCGACGCAACTGCTCGTCGTTCCCGTTCGGAAATCGTCGCGTTTTGCTACGAATCGTCACCCTCGGCGCCAGATCTGCGAGAACGTGGTGTTGGCCTGCGTGTCCTCGAGCAAGGCATCGACACCACGACCGCGGAAGGGCGGGCAATGTTCGGGATGCTCTCCGTCCTCGCCGAGTTCCAACGAGAACTCATCATCGCCAACACCCGCGACGGCCTCGCGGCCGCCCGCGCCCGCGGACGAACCGGAGGAAGACGCCCCAAACTCACCCCCGACCAGCCCACCACGCCCAACAGCTCTACGACGCCGGGAATCACACCGTTCAACAGATCGCGGACCTGCTCAGTGTTCCCCGCTCGACGATCTACGGCTACCTCAACCGCCCCGGGCAGTCCTTAGCGCACGTTTTCGGCCCATTACTACTCAGACCCCGATGCGATGCATTCGTAGGTTGATACCGTCACGACCATCACGGAAGCTGGCGGGGACGTGCGTGTTCACCTTCAAGGCCAACACCCGAGTCTGCCGCGCAAACTCCAGGACCTGTCCTGGAAAGACGTACCGCACCATTGGCATCTCACCACCGGTCACGGCCGGCGGGCCACCAGCACCCTCAAGGTTGCCGCCGCCTCGCACCTGGATCGGCTTTCCCGGCGCCGCCTGCCTCGCCCAGGTGGGGCCGGAGCCTCACCAGGGGCGGGAGCAAGAGCGTCGAGGTCCTCTACCTGATCACCTCCGCCGTTCCAGACGGCGCGCCAACGCCCACCCTCGCCGGGTGGGGGCAAGGCCATGGGGGAATCGAGAACAGCCTTCACTGGGTGTCCTGTGTCATCTTCGACGAGGACCTCGTGAAACCTGACTTTGCCGGGTCCTTGGGCCCATATGCCTTGGGCTGGAGCCGTGCCAGGAGCACATAGACGATGCCCGTGGACAGCGTTGCCGGCAGCGAAGCGGTGGTGAAGGCAAATATGGGAGAGGAGGCAAACGTGATCGGGTCAAGGAGAAGGAAGTAGACCACGACGCCAACGGCCATGCTGGCAAAGCCCGATATATTTATGCCCTTCCAATACCAGTACGCGGTCCCTGGACCGTCCTTGTATAGACCATCCAAGTCAAGGCGTTGCTTTCTGATTATGAAGTAATCGACGATTTGGAGTCCACACAGCGGGCCGAAGATGACGCCTGAGAGGGTGAGGAACGCTCCGAAATTGTTATAGAAGGGGTCCGCCAGGAACACGATTAACACGGCTGCTGTCAGTGCGGCCACCGTTGTCGCCCCTCTCCAGCTAAGGCGGGCGTCGATGGCAGGCTGTTGCTTGAGGGAAAGCGCTGCCGTGTACGTGCCGACCATTGTTGTGCCGATGTTGGCAAGGATGATGAACACGAAGGCCGGCAAGGCCAGCCACACGCCGCCGATTTTCAGCAGCCCAGGTACTGGATTTCCACCGGAATCCGGGAAGGCCAGACCGGTGTAAAGACCAATCAGGCAGATTACCGAAAGGGCAACTCCAAGTCCCAGCGTTATCGGTCGTACGGACTTCTTGGTGCTCTTTGAGAACCGCGTCATGCCACCGATAAACGGCCACCAGGACAGGGCCGTAGCGAGCATGAGCTCGATTGCCGTCGTGTAATCCAAAAGCTTGTTACCGCTGGCGGCGCTCGGCTTGGCCTCAACGAGAGCACCCACGCCGACCTTGGCGACAATCACGACGATGACCATGACGCCAAGCACAAGGACCGAGCATGCAACTATGACGCCGATTCGTCGAAGAATACTGGGTCCGCGGCTGATCAGCACCCAAACCACCAAAAGGCAGATGAGGCTGCTCACTGTCTCAGCGATTGGCCTGTTAGCCTCGCTGACGACGCCAAGAGTGACCAACAGCAAGGCAGCGGACTTGCCGCTGAAAATCATCAGCGTCGTCCCCCACCCCATCGTAAAGAGAAAGGTGAGGGCGACGGCGAAGAGTGAACCACGGGTCCCGAAGACAGGCCGCGTTGAGCGTACAGCCTCCAACCCGTACCGCGTTGCCATCGGCACCGTGGCCAGATATACCAGGAACATTCCCGCCATCATGGCCGCAACCATTACGATGGACCCTTGCACCGCCGGCAGATACAAGGCCACATATCCGCCGATGATGAAGCACCAGGTGGCCACGGCAGTCTGAGAACAACTGAAGAACAGGGTTCTGGGGCTCCAGTTCCGCTCGCGGCTCAGCAGGGGAAGCGATCCTTCGGTTCCCGATTCTGAGATTTCGTTAGTGGTCTCGCTCACAGGAACCACCCCACGATCAAAGCGACAACGGGAAAAGCAACGGTGATGACAAACAGCGTTCGCATGTCGGCGAACCTGAAGGGGGGTTCCAGCGTGCCGGACTTCCACTCAGCCAGCCTGGAGTTGAGTTCTTCTTGGTACTGCTCTTGGACTGTGCTCACGTTGTGCCTACTTTCAATGCGTTAGGGGTAGTGCTGGACCTCGGCGGTGCCGAGAACTGCGTTGGAAGTTTCGCTCCCAGGAAGGACAGACCCGGCCGCCCCGTCGATCCACCCGGTCCATCCGGAGGCGAGATCGGAGTTCTCCAAGTACACCCGGGCCGTGCGGTTCCTGAAGCTGGTTGGAGTACCTCATAACCTGGCCGGTAGCCATCCAGATGGCAAGCGGGAAATCGTCCTTGTTCCAGCCGTGTGAGTCGATCACAAGGACAGCGGAATCGGGAAGGAACTGCTGCATGGCAGCCGGCACCGCCTGCAGATCCGCTGGGTCGGTTTATTGTTCGGTTCCGTCGCAGCAGTGTGCTGCGTCGGCGGAGGCAGTCTCCGAGCTGCACAGAAGCGGCGTTAAGACACCTTCGGTTCTTTCTGTCTCACATCCCGGTGTGCCACAGGGGATGATTTCGACCCGGACGGCCCAGTCTGAGGAGGTTAAGGCCGCCGTTAATGTCTGGGAACAGCGAGGGCTCATCGTGCAAGTCTCACCATGGATGCAAGCATCAACCGCTCCTGAGCCCGGTTTGGGGGGGAGTGCATGCAGGCGTCCTGTCGGGGGATATATCAGGGCTCAGATTTCGGAGTATCGGAAGGAGTGCGACTCCAGACCTTCCGGGTTGGGGCCGTAAATGGTGACCATCCGCGCGTAGACGGGCGCCCAGTACCGGCCCGCCCCGCCGGGATTGACGCGCGCCGAATCGCCCGGCTTCAGGATGACAGTCTTGCCTTGGCTCTCGATATGGAGTTCGCCTTCCAGCACGAAATTAGTCTCGCTGTGCGGGTGAAAGTCCTCCCAGGCACAGGCCTCCAGCTCCCACTCCGAGAGAATGAAATCGGACCAGGCGCCCACACCAGGATGGGAATTGATGAACCTGCAGCGCAATCGCCCCCAATCGCCCTCCAAGGCCTTCATGGGCTCCGCCGGCCAAAAATCGATTGCTTCCCCCGTCGTCACTGTCGGGGGCTGAGGGGTGCCTGTAGCCATGGATTTAACCGTTTCTTTAGTGGGAAATCTGCTTTACGGCATGCTTTGGTGAATCTAGATGACTTTACGCCGTCGTGATGTGGATCACAGCACTGTCAAGACTCTGACAGAGACACCTGTTTCAGTCAATGGTTCAGGATAAAGAAGATGGAACTTTTTCTGTGGCTGGCCCAAGCAAGGGACCTTAAAGAAATGTCCTTCGTGAACGGTTGACCTGCACACTCGTTCATGCAAGAGTAGGTGGACCATCATACGTGACTGGCGTCACACCGGCAGGGTTTGGGGCAGAGCTTGGCTGGCCCTCCAGGACGGACAGGATGTCAGGTTGCAGAGGATCCCTCCCCGAGCCCCCTCCGGGGTTCTGACCGATCTTCAGCGCCAGTCTCATATGCACCAAGGATGAACAGTTCTGACAAAGATGAACAGTACTTTCACAAAACTATTCACAGGAGCAACCATGGAAGCCCTCGTAGGAACACTCAGCAAGGCCGGATCCATTCACAAGGTAGAAGGCGGTTATCTCGGACTGCCGTCGATGAACCAGTCTGGAATCGACGCCGCCATCGGTGACTCCCTCTCCAACCCCGAGGGGTCGGTCATGTGCGCCGGATTCTTCGAGCTGAAGGCCTCCGAACCCCTGGTATACACGTACACCTACGACGAAATGAAGGTCGTCGTGCAAGGTGAGTTCATCCTCACCGACCAGACGACGGGGGACGTGACGCATGCGAAGGAGCGCGATGTGCTGTTTTTCCCCAAGGGAACCACAGTGAAGTTTGAGACCCCTGACTATGCGCTGGGGTTCTTCGCCGGCGACCGCTCCTTCGCACCCTAAGACTTCTCCATGCGTTCCGAATCCGTGGCTCCGGGAGCAGGCATGTACAGCGATTCGGGTTCCAGAGGTTCATCTGGGTGCCGTTCGGAAAAGCAGACTTCTGCACGGCGGCCTACAACGACGGCTAGCCCGCGGCATGACTTCCGTTTCGCATCCGCAAACCCGGAAACCCTCCCGGACCTGGGATCTGTGCTCCGACATTAGCGCGCCGGGGGGTCTGTCTCGTACTCGTCGCCCCCTCGGCGGACAGCTAGCCGGCCACAGCCACGGTATGTGGGCGACTGGATGAGGAGGTGATCCTCCTGTGTGACGAAGTCGGACCCCGTATGCGCGCATTGCCGCGCCGCCAACACACGTTCGGGCAATTTGTCGCCAAATGACCTGTCAAGGGTGCGCCACCGCCGATGCCATTACTAACCACTTTTCCCGCCGTGTCGGCACACGCCAGGGGATTCGCGTCTGGGCCACGTACTGGCCGAACTCCCGGAAGACATGGCCGAATACAAAGGCATCAGCCGCTACCGCAAAGCCGCATCCACCTGGCTGCTGACCTGACACAGAGGGCGATTCACAGCATCACACAAAAGCAGCATCACACAAAAGTGAACTAAAAAATCCAATGAATGAGGAGAGCAGCATGGCATTGCGAGTTGGAATCATTGGTGCGGGCCCCAGCGGATTGGCACAACTGCGGGCGTTTGAATCAGCACGCCAAAAAGGTGCCCCCATTCCCGAGATCATGTGCTTTGAAAAGCAGGACGACTGGGGCGGGCAGTGGAACAACAGCTGGCGAATCGGCCTGGATGCCCACGGCGAGCCGGTCCACACCAGCATGTACCGGCACCTGTGGTCCAACGGGCCCAAGGAATGCCTGGAGTTCTCGGACTACTCCTTTGACGAGCACTTCGGCCGCGCCATCTCCTCCTTCCCGCCCCGGGAGGTCCTTTTCGACTACATCAAGGGCCGCGTGGAAAAGTCCGATGTGCGCAAGTACGTCCAGTTCAACACCGTGGCACGCCACACCAGCTACAACGAGGACACGCAGGAATTCACCCTGACAGTGGAGGACCTCAAAACCAACCTCACTGAGACCCACGTGTTTGACAAGCTCGTGGTCGCCACCGGCCACTTCTCCGTCCCTTCAGTCCCCGAGTTCACGGGCATCAAAACCTTCCCGGGCGAGGTCCTGCATGCCCACGATTTCCGCGGCGCCGAGCGCTTTTACGGCAAGCGCCTGCTCATGATCGGCAGCAGCTATTCCGCTGAGGACATCGGCATGCAGGCCCACAAGATGGGCGCCGCGTCCATCACCCTTAGCTACCGCACGGCCCCGATGGGCTATGACTGGCCCTGGAACACGGTGGAGCGCCCGCTCGTCACGCACTTTGACGGCGGCACCGCGCACTTTAGGGACGGCACCCAAGATGACTTTGACGTCGTCGTGCTGTGCACCGGATACCAGCACAAGTACCCGTTCCTGCCCAGCGAGCTGTCGCTGAAGTCGCCGAACGTGCTGTACCCTGCCAACCTCTACAAAGGCGTGGTGTGGCAGCAGAACACCAACCTGTTCTACCTTGGAGCGCAGGACCAGTACTACACCTTCAACATGTTTGACGCCCAGGCCTGGTTTGCCCGCGACGTCATGACCGGAGCGATTGACCTGCCCTCTCTTGCTGAGCGCGAGGCAGACATCCAGCTCTGGCTCGAGCGCCAGGCCGGGCTGACGGACCATGATGCAGAGGCTGATTTCCAGTCGGACTACCTGCGCGAGCTCATTGACGCCACGGACTACCCGTCCTTTGACCTGGACGCCGTTTCCCAGTTGTTCAAGGACTGGATGCACAACAAGCACACGGACATCCTCGGCTACCGCGACGCCGTGCACCGCTCCGTGGTCACCGGCACCACGTCGACCAAGCACCACACGCTCTGGCTCAACGCCCTGGATGACTCCCTGGAACGGTACCTGCACGGCCCCTCACAGGACAAAGACACCGAAGCCGGTCTCACCGACAGACACCGTGGCCGCCAGGGAAACATAGAGGGTGCTGGTGCAGGGCCGTCCTTGATCCACCACGCGATCACCTCCGCACCGTAAGATCTCTGCGGCGAGCGGGGCGAGGGACTACTGTTCCACTCCCGGACGGAACCGGGGGTGTCTGGGCCATGACAGGCCGCCGCCTGGCCTAGCCAGACGGCGATGCGCCTGTGGACCTCGGTAGCCGCCTCGATCGCGCTGCCCGGAATGCCCTAGTCTTAGGGAAGTGTCCCAGGCGTGCCGAAACCGGAAGACTGGAGAGTGAGCTATGCGGGTATCTGCAGACGACCGAAAAGAACAGCTAATTTCAGCGACCGTGGAACTAATGAGGCGTAAGGGCGTTCAGTCTGCGACCATGCGGGCAATTGCCAAGGAAGCCAATGCCCCCTTGGCCACCGCACATTATTGCTTCAGCAACAAAGACGAACTCATGGACGCCGCCGCCGAGAGTTGGTTGAAGAACTTGAACCGCTTCTCCCGCGACGTCCCGGTCCATTTGGGACTTCGTAAAGCTGTGGAACAAGTAGCCGATGACTACTGGCGCTCACTGGAAGAAGAGCCCGCAAACCTACTCGCTGAGATCGAACTCATTCTGTGGGCAACACGTAATGCGGCCGCAAGCCCGCTGGCCACAAAAATTTATCCCGCCTACGAGGTGGAGTTGGGAAATATATTCTCCTCCGCGGCCCAAAACAAAGGTGATCAGTGTCTCCTTGGCATCCCTGCACTCGTAAGGTCTTTTCTCATGATCTACGATGGAGCGGCCATTCAATACATGACCGACCCGAAGGCGACCGATCACCGCGCCTTGTTCTTCATGATGGTTGATGCACTTCTGATCAAAGCCGGCCTCTAAACTCCTCCGCCACCAACCGGATCTCTTGCTGCATCCTTGCAGACAGGGTCGGGTGGCCGGAGGGGATGTCACCCTCCGGCTCCCACAGAGCCCGGTGACAGTCTCCTGTCACCGGGCTCTTCTCACCCTCGTCACCAGGCAGTGGTGGCCCATTGCCCGCTCTTCAAGGTTCGTGGTGAAAGCAGGGTTCGTGTCGTAGCACGGTAGGGGCTCGTGGTCCTGCTGGGATGGATATGTCTTAGAACGTGTTGTGAAAGTGTTCGGTCTCTCCTGGTGACGGCTGCGGATGTGGCCAGTATTGGAGTATGAAGGGTTCTTCTGTCCGCCCCTATCCTTCGGATTTGACGGATTTGACGGATGAGCAGTGGGCGTTGATCGCGCCGATGGTGCCGGTCAAACCCGGCGGCCGCCCTGCTGTGCGCAAGTAGAACGGCACCCCGGCCCAACGGCGGGTGTTGATGTCAAGGCGGATGGCTGCATAGGTTTCCGTAGTGGAGTCGGCCGGAATGCCGTCCTCGTCCAGGTAGCCCTGAACCTGCTCCACGCCCTGCCAGCCGCCGGTGAACTGGCCGCGTGCTGAATGTTTGGAGAGGTCGGCGGGAAGTTTGACGGCCGCCAGCACCTTCTCCTTTTCTGCCCGCAGGTGCTCGGCGTTGAAGGAGATGGGCTCTTCCATGGCCGTCAGTGCCAGCAGCTGCAGCAAATGATTTTGGATGACGTCGCGGGCCGCTCCCACACCGTCGTAATAGCCTGCGCGGCCACCTGTGCCGATGTCTTCGGCCATGGTGATCTGCACGTGGTTAACGTAGTTTGAGTTCCACAGCGGCTCGAAGAGCTGGTTGGCAAAGCGCAGGGCCAAAATGTTCTGGACCGTTTCCTTGCCCAGGTAGTGGTCAATCCTAAAGACCGCATCCTGCGGGAACACGGATTCGACGATGTCATTGAGTGCCCGTGCCGAGGCAAGATTGTGCCCAAACGGTTTTTCAATGACTACCGGCGCCAGTTCTCACCGTCGTTCTGGGCCAGATCATGGTCAGAGAGCTGGCGGCAGACGAGTTCGAACGCCTTGGGCGGGATGGAGAGGTAGAAGGCGGGGTTGCCGCGGGTTCCCTGTGTTCATCAAGTTCGGCCAAAGTCTACTTGAGCCGCTTGAAGGCTTTGTCATCATCGAATTCGCCCTGCACAAAACGAATTCCCTCGCGCAGCTGGTTCTATACCGCTTCATCGAAGGGTGTGCGGCAGTGCTCCTGTACCGAGGCTTTCACTTCGGCAGCAAAATCCCCATGCGCCCGGGAGCGTCGGGCAAAACCCACTAGGGCCAAACTTGGCGGCAGCAGTCCGCGGTTGGCCAGGTCGTACACGGCAGCATGAGCTCTTTGCGTGACAAGTCCCCGGTCACCCCAAAGAGCACCAGGGACGACGGGACCGCCGGCGGTCGCGACTGTCTCGGAGCGGATTATCATTAGGTGTTGTGGCGTTGGTTGACATCGGTTGAGAGGTAGCCTTATGCGTTTAATGGGGGGCCGGCAAGGTCGGCAACCACGTTCTTAAGTTGTGCAACGCCGGCAGCGACATTGTTGAAATGGAGGCGCAACACAGGGCGTCTGTGCTCAGCGAGCACGGCAGCGTCACCGGCGGCCTGGGCAGCGATGAGCTCCCCAAAGGTGAACGGCCGCTCTGGAATCGCCAAATTCGCCGCTTCGCCGCCCGTCACCTGTACGAACACCCCGATCGCCGGACCTCCCTTGTGGAACTGTCCGGTTGAGTGCAGGAAGCGCGGTCCCCAGCCAAAGGTTACTGGGCGGCGGGTGAGACCGGCAAGGTCATTGCGGATCTGCTCCAACGGTGCATTGGCCAATCTGTCCAGATAGACCTGGACGCTCAGGTAGCCGTCCTCGGGCAGGGTTCCCGTTACGGCAGTGAGCGCCTGTGCCAGGGTTTTCGCCCCATCGAGCCAGTGCGCGTCCTCGTTGGCCGTGCGAACCTCCACGGCGCCGTCGGTGAACAGGGCCGGCGTGGGTGCCGGTGTTGCGTCAAGCAGTCCCCGGGCCGCTGATTTTGCCGCCTCAACGTCAGGCTGGTCGAAGGGGTTGATGCCCAACAGGCGGCCGGCAACGGCAGTGGCAAACTCCCACACCATCATCTGGGCGCCCAAATCGCCGGAGATGGAGACTTCGTTCTCCCGCAGCTCGACGTCGGCGTCCCCGGCCACGAGCCGCACGGTAAGAACGTCGGCCGCGCCGCCGGTGACCTCCGGGGAGTGCGGATCCGCCACGACCGGAAGCACGCCGGTTCCGAGTTTGCCGGTCGATTCGGCGATGAGCTGCTCGACCCAGTCGGCAAACCTCACCAGAGACGAACCTTCGTCAACGATGACAATCTTGTTCCGCAGCGGCACGGTTCCACCCAGGGCAGCACCCAAGCGCAAGCCAACATTGTCGACGTCGTCATCGCGGAGCATTTCGGCTGCCCGTTCGGCGGAATCCAACAGTGCAGCAATGTCGACGCCGGCCAGGCCGGAGGGGACCAGGCCAAACGCCGTGAGCCCGGAGTAGCGCCCACCGACGTTGGGGTCGGCATTGAAGACCTGGCGGTAGCCGGCTTCCCGTGCCGACTGATCCAGGGGCGAGCCCGGGTCGGTGACAATGATTATCCGTGACTTCGCGTCAATCCCGGCCGCCGTGAACTCCTGCTCGAAAATGCGACGCTGGGAATCGGCTTCCAGCGTCGAACCCGACTTGGAGGAAACCACGATGGCGGTGGTGACCAGACGGTCACTGACGGCAGCCCGAACCTGATCGGGGTCGGTGCTGTCCAAGACACTCAGCTCCACACCGGCTGTGGCGGCAATAACCTCAGGGGCCAATGAGGAACCACCCATGCCGCACAGCACAATGTGGTTGACGCCCTCGCCCAGCAACTCCTGGCGCAGGGCAAGAATCTGCTCCACCAGGGGTGCGGAAATCTCCGGAGCTTCAACCCAACCCAAACGAATGGCCGACTCGGACTCTGCTTCGGCGCCCCACAACGAGGGGTCCTTCTCGAAAATCCGTGAGGCAACCTGATCGGCCACCAGCGTCATGAGGTGCCGCGCGCCGGCAGCCTGGGCGGCTCCGGTGGCCGCAAATGCCAGCGATGTCATGGTCCTCATCCTTTCGCCCCCCCGGCAGCGTCCAGCCCATCCTGGACGTGCTTGAGCAGGTCCTTCCAGCTGGCCACGAACTTGTCCAGACCTTCGGTCTCGAAAAGGCGGTCGCGGCTGTCCCGGAGAGGATTATGCCCGGACCTCACACTAGAATCAACGTAAGTAATAGACATTGTTTCCTTCTAATTTTCGACCGGTGCGGCCCGGCAGCGCAGCCGTCCACCGACGGTCACGAGAGTGTCTGCTCCCAGGTCTCCCCAAAGGGAACCGTTGCGCTGAGCTCGAACATGTATCGGGACGGATCATGGCGGGTGACCATAATCCCGGCACACCGTTGGCTCATTGATACCTGCCGGAGTCTGGCCTCTGCTTCGTCGAGCAACTCATAACGTTGACCAGGCTCGGTAACGAGGACTTCCAAACACTCGATGACCTGACTATTCATGATAAACAACTTCCTTGTGATGTGTGTCACGACGCTGTGAAAATCCTGACATGAACAGTCGTACAGGTCAACCGTTCGAGATGAAGTTGCTGAATTTTTTTTTATGGCCCAAGCGATGGTCTTACTGTAAGGAAGTGTCCCTGTCGGGCCGACAACCAGTGACTGGAGAGTTGGCCATGGCGGAATCGAACCGAGGGGACAGCCCATTGGCTGTGCCACAACTATGTTAATATGGGGCTTCGTGGGACGGCGACCCGGCACCCTATCGCTGTGGGAAAGGCCAGGACCTCGGTTGGTGTAGTACCCATGAACTTCTTCCTTACCTGTGTGAGATGCAAGAGGGCGGTGCTTAGGAGGCCGGTGGTGTGAGCCGGTGGACCTTCCATGGGGCGTCCTTGCCCGTGCGGAGCAGCTGCAGCGTGTAGGTCCCGGCATTGGTGGGGACCGCTGCCGTGACGCCGAAACTGTTGGCCTCGTCAACGCTGAGGGTGGCCGGGCCGGTGACGCGGTGGGCCGGTATGTTGGCCGGGTCCACGGCCGAGTAGTCGGCGATGGCCTGCGGGGTCAGCCACCGGGCAAGGTCATTGGCCCACTGCTTTTCCTCCACTGCCGGGCGGGCGAAGTCCGCCATTGCTTTCCCTGAGATATCCGCGGCCCTGTCCCTGCTGGTCTGATCCCAGGGGATGCCGAGGGTGGCCGGGGCGGTTCCGCCAGGTGCCTGTGGTCCGCTGTTGGCGCTCAACGAGACAGGCGTGGATGCTGTGGGGGCGGTGCTGGCTGATTCCGCCGGCGGCGGGGCCGTGGTTGCTGCCGGTGCACACGAAACGCAGAGCACGGCCACGGCGGCGGCGGCGACCAGGGTCAAGGGCTTTTTCACTTCTTCTCCTCTTGGATGGGCCGGTACAGGAATGATGAGGGGACATTGCTGCTGACGGTCCGGGTGTAGTAGTTGTGGTCATCCGGGGCCGGGTTGCCGTTGTAGCCCTCTTCGACGTAGGTCCCGTTGTCCTTGACTTCCTTGACCACCGCGACATGGCCGAAGTTCGGGTCCGCTCCCCCAGTTCCCGGCGCGTACCAAACAACCGCGCCAACCCTGGGTGTGTTGCCGGTAGGCCAGCCCTTGGCGTCCCAACCGGCCTTCCACGTCAGAGCCGAGCCAAGGCCCTGCCCATCCGGGCGGAAGATGGCGTTGAGGAACTTGAACGGTGCGCTGGTCGAACCCATCTGCTGGTTCACCCGCCACAAAGCGAAGTCCACGCACTCCCGGTAGTACATGCCCAACGGGGAAGTGCTGGCAGCGCCCGCGCCAACCTGCACCCAGGTCGGAGAGTTCTTCCACGGGTAGTCATCCCCGGCACCGGACTGTCCCGGAATGGTACAGCCGCTGCCTCCCACGGAGAACTTAGAGTTCGAAAGTGCCTGAACAATTTTGACGACCTCGGGCCAGTACTTCTGGTAGTGGTACGGGTCGGCGTTGCGCTGAACCTTGCTGGCAGCCAGTGTCGGTTCCAACAACTCCCAACCAGCGACACCCTGCAGGGCCTTGATGAAGTTGGTAGCGCTGATGGAGGGGTCCATGCGGTCTGCGTAGGAGCCCCACGCGCCATTGTCACGCTGCTGGAACAACCCCCGCGAATCAGGACCGGCACCGTCGCCGTAGTCCAAAACACGCAATCCCGACTCCCCCAGGGCAACCATCACGCTGATCATCTGCCCCTTTACGGACAAGTCCAGTGCCCTGCCGGCACCCATGACCGCGGCCGCGTTCTTCAACTGCTCTTGGGTATAGCCCTCAACCTGGGTGTTGCCGTCGATGACGACGGAAACGGCGGGGCCGCAGTCAGCCACAGCAGGTTTGGCGGGGGCCAACAGCAGGAGCATGGAGAAGACCAGGCCGAGCAGTATCGCCGGTGTCACGACAGCAGCTCCAGTGCTGAGCATCTTGGATGGCTTCACGGATTCCCCCTGTCCTTCTGTGCTGAGTTGCTGGCGGGAATGTCTCGTAGGTAGGCCCGGGATAAACTCGATCCCAGAAGCTACGAGGTATTAATACAATCCTTGATGTATTTAGATATGTTTAAGTATTGGTTCAATCTTAGCAGGTATTGATCATCAACGCTTGTCTATGCCCTTTGTCTAAGGAGTGTCCGTGCCTGTCTCAGCCGCCGAATTTCGAGAGTGGTTGGAAGGGGGATCCCTCAGCCCCTCACCGACTGCGCTGAGCGCGCTGACCGGTATAAATCGGGGCACCCTGAACAATCAGCTCAGGCGAGGCAATATTGCCGAGTCCACGGTGATCGCCATCGCAAGGACGACCGGAACGAACGTCATCGATGCGCTCAGCGTTTTCAATCCGTACCGAATCATCAAGTCCCGGCCCATAGAACCCTCTTCCGCAGAGATTTTGAGTCAGGTCCATCACGCGGATCTCATGGCCGAGCTGCAGTTTCGCACCTCTCGAAAGCATTATCCCCGTGAACTTAGAAAGGGTATTGACCTCATAGCCTTCCCGCATGAAGGTTCTGTACGAACTTGGATCGACGCCATTGATCCGGGGGACATCCGCCAGAGGATGTCCCAGGAAACGGGTATGGCGCTTACCTATATCGCCACACAGCTCACCGAAAATAAGTTGAACCCACCTTTGGCGATCGCAGCATCAGCAGCCGGTGGAGGCTCGTTCGCAACCGGCCTGGTGGTGACTGAATTAATCACACCGCTTGAAGGTGGGTGGCAGATCCGGGCCCGCGAGGATGAGCTGCTTGAAGTTTCCGACGATGTCTTAGTCGAGGCCATTTCTGCCCGGATCCATCTCCTGCAGAAACGTGTGAAGCAGCGTAAGGAAGCCCGTGAATATGCGGAAAAATGACGGAACTCCTCGGGTGAATCCTCTCTCAGCCGTCCCGGTAAGCCTTATGCTCATTCTCTTGGGCAGCTTGACATTCAAGCGGATCAATACGCCGGTGGCGGTGTTCGCCTACGCCCGGAGGAAACGCGCCCCGCAGACCGAGCTTGGTTCCGCTCTGTCCATCGACTAGAAAGGCTGACTCATGAATCCCACCCCACAAGAGGCCCAAGTAGCCGTCAAACGCGTCCTCACCGAGGTCAACAAAGAACACGAAGCTGCCTACAGGGTCATTCTAGAAGCGGTAAAAATCTGCATAGCCACAGGGATGAAACGCCGGGAGGCGGCCAGCTCCTTGGTGTGCAGGCTCGAAGGATCGACCGCCGCGGACAGTACTTCCGATCCCTCCTGGCAACCAGGGACCTGTTCCGCGGCGCCTTTAACGTCCACAGCGGCTCGTCTGACGATGCTGCGGAAGTCGAAGCCATCGTTCGACGAGCATGGAAGCGCTGAACCGCGCCTAAACAAGCTCCATATCTAAACTTTTGGGAATTTGTGCCATATTTGAGTCATGATCTTTTCGATCGTTCACCGCCGCGCCACCGATCACGGTGACCGGGACGCGCGACGAGCCGGTCCGGCCAAACCGTTCTCCGGCTCCCCGTGCGACACGCCGCCGATATCCCACTTAAGGGAACCTGATTCCGGTTACATGGGGCTTGTCCATGGACAACCAAGGAATGAGGACAACATGCCACAGCCCTTCAAGGGAGACCGCAGGAACATCACTGTGCGTGTCCAGGCTGCGGACGCCGCGAAGCTGCAAGCGTTCTCGGATATCACCGGCGATTCCAAGAGCGACGTTGTTGCGCGTTTGGTGATCGACTTCCTAAAGACCATCGACATCGAAAACATCTCTGGCCAGGAGGCCCTGCCTATCGCTAAGGCCAGTTAAAGACTGAAGGCCCGCTTTCGCGGGCCTTCAAAAAGTATGGCGTTCAGATCCGAAATCTTGGCGGACGACGATCTGAACTTATCAAGCTCCCCGTGAGGGGGGGCTCCATTTGCTATACCCCGAAGGGACTAGCTGTTGTCTATGGTACCTGTAGCGGCCGCGCCGTCAATAACTGACGCACCGCAGACGGCGCGTCGAGTCTCGCCGGATATGGCGTGGGCTCTCGCCCCGTTCATCGCCGGTACTCCGACTTACCGCCTTGGACGGTGGATTGGCGGTCGCTTCCAGTACCCCCGGCCGCAAAACCCGGCCCGGATCACTGCATCGTTACCGGCACGGCCGGCGGCCGTGCCGGTCCACGGGATTGACGGATCCGTGGCTACGCTGTGCCTTGACCTGGACACGTCCAAAGCGCTGCAGGGCGTTGTCGATGACGACGCCCGACGCCTCGGGAACCTCTTCGAGAGCTGCGGTATCCGCTACGTCGCGGACGTATCCCCCAGCGGCGGACGCCACCTCTACGTCCCGCTTGCGGAACGCGTCGGTGGCCCGGAGGCCCGGGAACTTGTGGAAGCTATGACCCTCCTAGCCCCGAGCCTCGATCCCAGTCCACACCAGAACTTCACCGACGGTTGCATCCGGGTGCCAGGTTCCGCACACAAGTCCGGCGGCCATCAGGTCCTCACCACTCCCCTGGCTACTGCCTACGACATCCTGCGCCGCCGAAACTCCGCCCACGCGGTCACCGCGCTCCGGCAGGCTCTGGCGCCCGAACTCCAGCGCACCCGCCAACTGAAAGTCCGCACCGCCAAGATGGCCACCATCGCGACGGCGCACGGTGTTGGGCCGGTTCCTTTTGGTGGAAGCCAATCACCCTTGCGGGTGGTGGCTCGTACCGGTCTGTACGACACGGCCAAGTATGCCAGCGCCTCAGAGGCCCGCATGGCGGTCCTGAACCATTTCTGTGCCTGCGGCTGGACCCTGGAGCAGGTCCGGCGCGAACTCGGCGGGCAGTTCCCCGGCCTGGCCGCCCTCTACGCCAGCACCGGCAGGCAGGAACGCCTGCTCGCATCCGAATGGGCCAAGGCCTGCGCCTGGATCCAAAAACCGGCCAACCCGAAGCAGAACCGGAAGAGTGCCCTTATTAACAACACAAGCCCCCCATTACCCACAGGGGGGGCACTCGGATCCACCAGCACTGCTGGCGTGCACCAGTTGGTGAACGATCTGGAAAATGTCCTCTATGCGGTCCTGGACCACCGGCTGAAAGAACGGGGCCGGGAAGGGGTGAGCCTGCGGCTCCTGCTCCGTGCGGTGCTGGGCTACATGCGGACCATGGAAACCAACCTCTTGGATGTAGGGTGCCGAACCTTCGCGGCTGCCTTGGGCAAGCACCACGTCACGATCGCACGGCTGCTGCCCTCCCTGGCCGCAGCCTCAGAGGGAATCCTGTCCAAAGTCCTCGAGGCCCGCGGCCGCAACGCCGATACCTATCTGATCCAGCTTCCCCCGCACTTTGAACAACTTGCCCAGGACCTGTCCTGGCGCAGGGGAAAAATCCATGGCATCCGCCCCGTCTTTCGCGCCCTGGGCGACGTCGCCGCCCTCGTGTACGAAGCGATCGAACGCGGACGTCTCTCCCCCACCACCGCAGCTATCGTCCGATCCACAGGGCTCAGTCGTACCGCCGTTGAAACCGCACTGGCCACCATGAGCAGCTACACCATGATCGAACGCCGCCATGGACTCTGGACCATTACGGCCGGAACCGGCCTGGCCGACCTGGCACGCCGCCTTGGGGCACTTGACGACGCTGCAGAGCAGATCAGCCGGCACCGCAAACAACGCGCAGCCTGGCACGCTTGGCTTGACCGACACCTGATACCGGAATCGGCCGAACGCGAAGTTGACGACCCCGACTCGGACCTGAACTGGATCCCTCCCTCAGACAGCGAACTGGACATGGGCGAGACCCTATGGCGGGTGGCCTGATACCGGTGGTGAGGACTAATGCTCGAATAGCGGAATTCCTATAACCAAGGAACCTTGGCGCCTTCGAGGTTGTCTCGTGACGCCGCCTGACGCGCTACCGAGCCCTGGAAGGAACGGCGACGTCATCACCGTTCCTTCCAGTTTAAAGCAGTGAACTCCGGCTACGGCGTCAAATCCAGCCACCACAAGAGGCTGGAAAACCAGGAAGTCCAACGTGGCCGCTTCTGCCGGCTGAGCGGGGCGTTCTCCGGGCGAAATCACCAAATCGGGGCCCTGTTCGGCAGAACGCGCTGGCCAGCAATAGGAGGAAGCAGAATTAGTCTAAATAAATAATTCTGTCATGACAGATTGAAGGACGTCTCGTGACGCCGCCTGACGTGCTACCGAGCCCAGGACGGAACTCTGATGACGTCGCCGTTAAAGTGACCTCCGGCGACGGCGTCAGGTCCAGCCACCACAAGAGGCTGGAAAACCACCAGGAAGTCCACGTGGCCGCTTCTGCCAGCTGAGCGGCGTTCTCCGGGCGAAATCACCAAGTTGGGGCCCCTGTTCGGTAGAACGCGCTGACCAGCAATAGGAGGAAGCAGAATTAGCCTAAATAAATAATTCTGTCATGACCGATTGACAGATTGGAGGATTGAAGGATTGACGGATGTCCATCAATCTGCCAATCTTTATTTCAACGATAGGGAGCAACATGAAAGTGACTGCCATAGGCAACCGAAAGGGCGGGGTGGGTAAGACGTCCGTAACCCTGGGCCTCGCAACAGGACTCCGGCTCATCGGAAAAAAGGTTCTCGTCATTGACCTCGATCCGCAGGCAAACGTCACAGATGCGCTGGAGGGAGCTGGAGAGTTCGACATTTTTGATGTCCTCTACGGCGGAGAGGCCGGCACGCTTGGTCAAGCCATCACCACGACCTCCTGGGCCGGCATCGACCTCATACCGAGTTCCGAGTCGCTGGCCCGTCTGGAGTCCGAAAGCATCATGACCCCGGAGATGCGCCTAAAGGCGGCGGCATGGGGGGCGGATGAGCTGGAGAAGTACGATCATGTCCTCATTGACTTACCGCCGGCCCTCGGAAGGCTGACCCTGAACGGGCTTATCTGGGCTGACCGTGTTCTGGTGGTGACCGAGCCAGCCGCGTTCTCGGTCAAGGGAGTGACGGAGTTCCTAGAAACGGTCAAGAAGGTGCAGTCGCTGCCTCACCTGAATCCCGATCTAAAGTTCCTGGGCATCATCATCAACAAAACAAGCTCACCGCTGACCGGTGAACACGCGTTTCAGATCGGTGAGCTCGAAGCTGAGTACGGACGCGACGTGATGGATCCACACCTGCCGCTAAGAACAGCGATGCAGGACTCCATCAGTAGCAGGGCTCCGCTGACAAAGATCAACAGTAGGGGAGCAGCCATCATGACAGAGAAGTTTGTCGCCCACGCGCGTTTTTTGGATGAGGACGAGTAAGTGGCAGTAGATAGAAAGTCATCCCTTCGTAAGGCGCCGGTGGTGGACGTCATTGATTCCCTCACCGCCACAATGGAAGTGCCTGCTTTGAAGCCCGAGGTGCAGTTCGCCAGGGAACCGCGAGTGGCCACGGCACAGCCGGAGTATGCCGCCCCGAGAGGACCTGGGCCAGGGCGCCCTAGGAGCAAGAGAAGGATGGAGCCGTTCTCATCCAAGATCGAGATCGAACTTCGCGATGAACTGGATGCCTACGTTGAGGCCTCCGGAATCACGATTACTGATTTTCTGGACGAAGCGATCCGTGACCGTCTAAAGAAATAATTCTGTCCAGACAGAATTATTTACACTATGGTCACGTCACCTGCCCGTGAGGGCAGCTGAGACGGTCGGATCCCGTCCCCGTTATCGGGAGGCTTGTGAAAAAGTGAAATATTCGACGTTAGTGCGAATATGTCACCAGAAATCAGCCGTGGGCCATGGTGATGGCGACCGGGCCGGTTCGTAGCTAAGGAGCCCTTCGCGGATTCGGTGTACCGCGAAGGGAGGTACCCGCTGCGATGGTGCGTACGTCGCAACCGTTACACGGTGGGCCCCCTGTATTCCTTGGGATGGGAGGGATCTCAACCGGTGTATTGCGAACGATCGTTGTCGGACATCACGGAATACCTTAGCGCCAGTTTCCCACGCATTGGTCCTCGGCCCCGGAACAGGCCAGCGGGGGACCAACCACAGCGGCCCTAACACCGCCCGGGTCTCCCCGGTACCGCATCAGCGGCCGGGGAGACGCGGCAGGACCCCGACAGCGCCCCGTCTTTGATTCACCCTCTACCGGCATCGGCCCTGCCGCCGCCTCAATAGAAGTAGACGTCAACGACCAAGGCAGCCAGTGCGGTTAGACCGGCCACTGCGGCAACCCGGCGTGGCCGGTCATTCCGGCCGGCCCCGAGCATGAGGAGAAGGGCGGCACCGGCTAGGGTGAACACCCCTGATCCCGTGTCCTGCCAACTGACCGGGAAAAGCACGAACGGCAGATCATGGGAGAAAAGCCCCATGGCCCCCGTAACGTTGAGAATCGAATTCCAGCACACCGGCATCGCCAGGGCAGTCCCGGCCATCGATGCCAGAACGCCCGGCCGCCGTTCCCGCAGGACAGGCACCCCGTCGGCCACAGCCACCAGAGCGGACAACACAGCGCCGACAAACATCTGGGACAAACCCATGAAGACCTCCTGTCAGGGGTCTGAGTAGTAATGGAACGGTTTTGTGGCTCTCCTGACACATCCGTGGGTCATTTCCGTCCCGGGAGCACCGGTTTACGGCCACCCAGGCTGAGCATGGCCAGGCTGATCAGGGCCTCGGGGGACTTGAACCCGAACGCCACCCGGGTGATCAGCCTGATCTTCGTATTCATGGATTCAATCCGTCCGTTCGACAGCCCGTGTTTGATGGATGCCAGGATGCTGTCGCGGTGCTTGACGATGGCCTTTTGGAGTTTCACGAAGGAGGGGATCCTGGATCTCCTGGCCCAGGACACCCATCGGTCCAGGGCCACCACGGCTTCGGCATAAGGGAGCTTGAAGACCGTGCGCAGCCCTTCCTTCAAGTAGTAGGCCCGGCCCAGGACGGGGTCGGTCTGCACGATCCAGGACAGCTTCGCCTGCTGCTTTTCGGTGAGGTCCTCGGGGTTCTTCCAGAGTGCGTAGCGGCTGTTCTTCAGCTTGGTGGCCCGCTCACTGTCGGGCCTCTCCGGCGCGACCTTGGGTGGTCGTCCGCGGCCACGGGCCGGTTCGTTCTCCCGGGCCGCTTTCCGTGCCCGGTTCCAGGCGGTGCGCCGCTCTGCATCCAGGGCGTCGGTGGCCCACATGACGATGTGGATGGGGTCGGCCACGCGGACCGCTTGGGGGCAGCGCGCGGCCACGACGGTGGCGATCCACTCGGCCGCATCCGCGGATACATGCGTGATCTCGGTGCATCGTTCGTCCCCCAGAGCGTCGAAGAACTTGCCCAGGGTGGCCTTGTCCCGTCCCGGCGAGGCCCAGATGAGCCGGCCCGAATCATGGTCCACGACCACGGTGAGGTACTTGTGTCCGCGCTTGTAGGAGATCTCGTCAATGCCAATGCGTGTCAGGTTCGCGAACGGGTCGAAGGTCGCGGCGGTGTCCTTCCAAACCCGATCGATGATCGAGCCCACGGTGCGCCAGGCGATGCGCATCAACTGGGTGACAGCGCTCTTGGAAGTCTGGGTGGCCAGCCAGGCGATCTGCTGGTCAAAGATCCTGGTGTGGCCAGCCTGGTGCCGGGCCCACGGGACGGCGGCGACGGTGACGCCGTGCTCGGGGCAGCGCACCCGCGGTGATTCGGCGACCAGGTAGGTTTCGATGGTTCCCAGATCCAGGGTCCGCCATCTCCTGGGACCACCGCCGCGGTCGTATCGGCGGCACCGCCTGGAACAGATCCCGCACCGGTTGCGCATGGACTTCATGGGGCTCACCAAGGCGATGAAAACACCGGTGTCCTCCTCGAAATCCAGACCCCGGACAATCGTTTTTTCGACACCCAGCAGGGTGCACCATATGCTTGATTTCTGCACGCCGTTTTCCAACCTCGATTTTTGTACCTTTGACAGTCAAAAATCCTAGGTAGAAAGCGGCGTGTGGTCGTTAAGGCGCGCAGGTCACGCCCACGGATATGTCACAAGAGCCGGTTTTGTGTGGTTAGCGGTTTGGCTAGTCCGAGGTGGTTGGGTCTCGGAGGGGACGCAGGCCTTCTTTGGGTAAGTCGTTGGTACTGAAGTGGTAGCGGCCCAGGAGGTTGATGTGGTCATGTCCTAGTGGTGAGAGTCGTTTCAAGTCCTCGTCGTTGATCGGGAAGCCTTCGGATCGGAGTTGTTCGATGGCGGCGTTGATGTATTGGGTGTTCCACAAAACGATGGCATTGACGACGAGGCCGAGGGCTCCGAGCTGGTCTTCCTGGCCTTCTCGGTAGCGTTGGCGGAGCTGTCCTCGGTGTCCGTGGAAAACGTTGCGGGCTAGCGCGTGGCGGCCTTCGGTGCGGTTGAGTTGGGTGAGGATCCGGCGTCGGTAACTCTTGTCGTTGAGGTAGGCGAGCAGATAAATAGTTTTTGTTATGCGTCCGTATTCGGCCAGGGCGCGGCCAAGTGGTGTGGGGCGCCCGCCGCCTTGGAGGACACGGAGGAGTTCAGAGGCTTTGACAGTGCCGGTGTTGACTGCCGGCGATGTGTAGCAGGTCGTCCCAGTGGGTGGCGATGAGATCGGTGTTGATGCGGTGCCTGGCGAGTTCGTTGAGAGATCCGTAGTCGGCTTCGCGGTTGATCCGCCAAAAACGGGTGGCTCCTATGTCGGCCAGACGGGGGCTGAATTGGTATCCGTTGAGGCGGAAGAGGCCGAAGACTTGGTCGGAGTAGCCTGCCGTGTCGGTCATGAGCTCGGTGGGTTGGAGGCTGGTTTGTTGTTCCAGGAGGCCATCGAGGATATACAGGCTGTCGCGGAGGGTGCCTGGGACGACGATGCCATGGAAGCCGGCGAATTGATCGGAGAGGAAGTTCAGGTAGGTTATTCCGCGGCCGGCGCCGAAGTATCGCGGGTTGGGGCCGGCATTGAGCGTGCGGACGGGAACAACGAAGCGGATGCCGTCAGCGGAGGCGACGTCGCCCCCGCCCCATGCGGCCGTGATCGGAATTTTACTTTGCACCTCGACAAGGCGGGCGTTGGCAGCGGTGATCGTTTCACTGCGAATGTAGTTCTGGTCGGCCCAGGAAAGACGGGCACGGGTCAGGGCCGGATTACCGGGTTGGACCACAGGTTCCAAACCGATGTTGCAGGCTTCAGCGAGCAGCACGGCACAGATACTCAGGTCCAGGTCCTTGGCACGGGTGGAACCTTCGGAGATGTGGGTGAACTCGCCCAGGCAGCCGGTCCAGTCAGCGACTTCCAGGATCTGCTCGGGAAGGTCAACGTGAGGGATCAGCGCATTGACAGCCTCGCGAAGAGCGATGAGGGAGTCAGGTTCCTCCAGACGGTCAAGAGGGGTGAGGACCGGCTTCGCACGGCCGTCAACGAAGTCGATGCGCACCGCCGGGTTGTCGTTGATACGGCTTTCGACGGCGTGGTAGGCGTCGTCGAGCTCGGACGCGAGAGCGTTGATCTGTTCGCGGGCATCGAGGTGGTGTCCGTAGCCGGCGGCGATCGCCGGACGTGCGGCTTCCCAAGCTGCGCCGTCAAGAAACGGTATTGCAACCCGTATTCGGGGCATGAAAAAGGGAACGTGGAGAACGCTGTCGGGTTCCTGCGCCGCAACCTGATGGTCCCTGAACCCGAGGCGGCCACGTTGGCTGGCCTGAACGAGGTTTTGATGGCGCGGTGCGACGCGCTGGCCGGCACCACGCACTATCGCAAGGGCCTGGCCTTGGGTGAACTGTTCGCCCAGGACGTGGCGGCGTCCCTGGAACTGCCGGGGATCGGATTCGATCCGGTGCGCTACGAATCCAGGAAGGCCGACAAGACCGGGAACCTGCTCATTGACGGCAATACCTACGCCGCTGGCCCGTCCTTCCACGGGCGCAGCCTGACCGTCGGATTGCGCCACGACGTCATCGAGATCCTTGACGAGCATTCCGAACCTGTGAGGTCCTTCCCACGCGCCTTTGGGCATCAAACACAGACGATCTTCGACCCCGCCTCCCTGGTGCCGTTGCTGGTCACCAAGCCCGGGGCGTGGTCCCATTCCTAGCTGCGGCCCCTGGTCCCGGACATGGTGCGTGACTGGCTGGATCAGGCAACGGCCACCGAACGGCGCCGGTTTTTCAACGCGGTTGACGCCGCGGCAGGCTCCGCGGGCTTCGAGGCCGCGGTGGCCGCCGCAGAGACCTTGCTCCAGCGCGGGGACGCCCCCGACATGGCGATGCTGGGCATGCTCGCCCGCCGCCTGGCCGATGGCACCGAACCAGCGGCCGCCAACGTGGATTTGAGTGTCTATGACACCTTCACCACCTTGAACACCGCCACGGGAGAAGTCGCATGAATCCGATCACCGTTCAGGACATCCTCGAAGCCGGCAAGCATGCCTCGCTGACCGGCAGCGTGCTGGGTGAATGGGCCGAGAAGGGCACCCCGAAGCAGCGCGAATACCTCCACGGGGTCCTGCTGGCCGAACACGAATCCCGGCTGGAATCACGCCGCCAGCGCCTGTTGAAATCCGCGCGGCTGCCGGCCATGAAGAGCCTGACGGGATTTGACTACAGCAGTGTCCGGTTCCCCACCGACTACGGCCGGGAGGCCTTGGAATCGCTGGACTTCATCAACCACTCCCAAGACCTGGTTCTCTACGGGGACGTGGGCACCGGCAAAACCCACATGGCATCGGCTCTGGTGGCGGCCGCCTGCCGGCAAGGTATCCAAGCCAGGTTCTTCACCACCTCGTCCCTGGTGATGATGCTGCGCCGGGCCAAGGACGAAGACCGGCTGGATAAGGAGCTTGCATCCCTGGCCAAGAACCAGCTTTTGGCAATTGATCTATGCCGAGCCGGTAACTATGCCGAGGTGCTGGGAACGCGGGCACCAGAAGAGGCCCTGCCACTGGGGTCCGGACAAGAATCGACTGTTCCCATATCGGCATAGTTTCCGTGGGAGGACG
>NZ_JASISR010000045.1 GCF_030063245.1 Paenarthrobacter sp. PH39-S1 | reverse complement strand
CGATAACACCAGAGCTATCCCGCTGAAAGCGGAGCCCTACCATCAGGTGCTAGGGCCCGGCTGTCAGCTGCACTGGGCAAATCCCGGCGAGTCCTCTCGCCGCACCGGAAGCGATCGAGCCCTCAGGGAAGATCAAGCAAAGGACCTGAATACGGATCCGAGCCACCGACCCAATTCATGCCGCTCCTGCACGAAGAACGGCGACGACGTACTCGCCGTCTCCTTCTTGCGGAGCACGTATTCTCGATCATCGCTGCTGCTGCGCCACAGCGGGGTCAGCAGCACCATCAGCCAGCCTGAGCGTAGATTGCGCTGTAGATGTTGGAGGAACTCACGGAACCGCGGCAGCATCAGGCCGATGCTGACCAGTTGTGCACATCAGGCCTACCCGCACGCACGGACATCTTTACCCTTCGGTGTTTTGTCCATTGCTGCGGCCCTTCTCGAAAGAATGGCCGTCGCGGATCGAGGCCTCGGACCGCCAGGTCACCGGGACGATGCTGGCGGCGCTGGTGTCAGCTGGCGTCCATGCTGAGGTATCGGTAGACGGTGGCACGGGCTGGCCCCGATATTCTTTACGATGTCGGCAGGTTTCAGGCGCTGGGCCTTCAGTTCGTTCGCACGGCTGACGCTGGAGCGGTTCCAGCATGCGGCGCGTGTTGCGGCCCAGGCGGTCCAGCTTCCACACCACGGCTTCGTCGCTCCGGCTGCGGCGGTCCTGCATCTTGCCCAGGTCGGGACGGCTGGCCTTGGTCCCGCTGATCCCTGGTCGAGGTAGACGCGTTCCGCATCAAGCCGGGGCATCTGAGTAAAGCTAACAGACTTTACATAAATGACCGGCAGGCGCAGTATGGAAAGTATGCGCGCGGAACGTGCGGCGATAATGTGGGGCCATGGGGAGGAGTGCCGGTGCTGACACGCGGTGATGGGGCATTGCAGGGGGTACGACGTGGACATGAACTTCGTGTACTTGAATCGCTCGTGAAGAACGGCAGCCGGACCCGCAGGGAGCTGGAGGCTGACACCAAGCTCTCCCGCACGACTCTGTCGGTGATTGTGGGGAACTTGCGGCAATATGGCATCCTGACTGAAGCCGACCAGTCGAGCTACGGCCCCGGCCGCAACGGCAGGCCTGTTAAGGTCCTGAGGTTGAATCCTGTTGCGGGCGTGGCCGTCGGGGTTGAGTTGGCCCGTAGCAGGATCAGTGTCTCCGTGGTGGGTTTTGATGGGTCTCCTGTGGCACGTGAACATATTGAACTCAGTGCCCCGATGGATTTGGCTGCCAAAGTGGAGCATGCCGCGGGGATGCTCCGCACCTTGGTGGGCGCGGGGGAAGTCCGTCCGGAGTCCCTTGTGGGTATGGGCGTCGGCATAGCGAGCAGGCACGCCGATCCACGGTCGCTGGCCGATGCCGGCGGCGATCTGCAGCACGATCCGCAGGGCGTCTCGCTGGCACCTCTTCGCGACGCCGTAGCCACACCGCTGCTGTGGGACAACAACATTCGTCTGGCTGCCATGGCAGCCGCCACTGAAAACGGCAACCCCAACGGCGACCTGCTCTACGTCGTTTTGTCCGCAGGCATCAGTTGTGCGGTGGTGGTGGATGGTGCGTTACTGCGCGGCGGCAACGGCATTGCCGGGGAACTGGGGCACATCAGCGTCGACTTTTCCGGCCCGAGGTGTTGGTGCGGACATCGGGGGTGCCTTGAACGGTTCCTCAATGTGGCCAATGTGCTGGCTGAGGCCGAGAAGCGCGGGCAGGCTTTTGAGTCCATTGAATCGATGGCGGCGGCCGCGGAGGCGGGAAACCGCACGGCCCGGGCGGTGGTGGACTGGGCGGCGGAGCTGCTGAGTCGCGCTCTGACCAGTGCGTGCGTTCTAGTTGACCCGAACCGCGTGGTGGTTGCAGGGGAACTTGCCCAATTCGGCGAACCGCTACTGGAGCCCGTACGGAAATCCTTGGCGGAACAGCAGCTGGAGATTGGTCCGCGGGCAACGATCATCACCCGGGCCCCGTTCTCGCCGACGTCAGGCAGCGATGGCGCGGCTATTATGGCTCTCCGACACTGGGCCTTCGCCGGAATTTAACGCCGGCACCTGTAGCGGAAACACAGCCCCAGCCCTCCAGAGTACGCGCCGCATCTCGGAGCAAGGCAAAGCCAGCAGGGTACCTGGTGCCGCAAGTTACCAGTGCAAACACTTAATGACAAATCTATTTACATAAGTACTCTTGACATCGAAGTGAGCTGGGTCATAAGTTAGTCCTATGGCACCTAAGAACCCCCCAACAGCCGCCGACACATCCCTTGTCCCCGGGGGTGGTGGGGTCTCCACGGAGGCCCCGGAGAATTCCCCGCCGAGGAAGCCGCGCAACGGTGGAAACCGCAAGTTCAGCCGCAAGGTCATGCTTTCCATTAACCTTGCCTCCGTCGCCGCGGGCATCATCGGCTGGTGGCTCGTTTCGGCCATCGGCATCCAGGGCCTCCCTGGCCCCGTTGAAGTGATCGAACGTGGCGGGGAGCTTATGGCCAATGGCACCCTGGCCGAGGATAGCGGCGCGTCGCTTGCACGCGTCCTGACGGGTTTTGCCTTGGGTACCCTGCTGGCCATCCCGGTGGGGTTTCTCATGGGCTGGTACACCGTTGCCCGGGGCATCATCGAACCCTATGTCCAGTTCTTCCGCACGATCCCTCCCCTGGCGATCATTCCGTTGGCCATCGTGACCATGGGAATTGGCGAGGTGCCCAAGGTGTTCGTCATTTTCCTGGCGGCGTTCCTCTCGTGCGTGATTTCCACCTTTCAGGGTGTGGTGGGCGTGGAGAACACGCTCATCAATGCCGCCCGCGTCCTGGGCGCCAAAAGCTTCACGGTGTTCATCCGCGTGGTGGTGCCGGCGTCCTCGCCGTTCATCCTGGTCGGCATGCGGATTGGGCTGGGTGCCGCCTGGGCCACCGTGGTGGCGGCCGAACTCATCGCCGCTCCCAACGGACTGGGATTCCGCATGCAACAGGCCCAGCTTTACTATGACCTTCCCACCATCTTTGTCAGCCTCATCGCGATCGGCATCCTCGGCCTGATCATGGACCGACTGCTGCTGATGATTGAGGCCCGCCTCACCCGCTGGCAAGAACGCCGCTAAGGAATCCCCATGACCACCGAGACCAAAAATGCCATGATCCGTTTTGAAAACCTGCACCAGGAGTTCACGCTGAGCGGGAGCAAGTTCACAGCCCTGGACGGGGTGAATCTGAGCATTGCCGACGGCGAGTTCGTCACCGT
The DNA here is from genome assembly GCF_030063245.1 of Paenarthrobacter sp. PH39-S1. GTDB lineage: Bacteria > Actinomycetota > Actinomycetes > Actinomycetales > Micrococcaceae > Arthrobacter_M. The sequence continues at coordinate 22,560 of NZ_JASISR010000045.1, read as the reverse complement.
GGTGGGCCCTTCCGGCTGCGGAAAATCCACCATGCTCAATGCAGCCGCCGGTCTGCTGGATCCCACCAGCGGGCGCGTGGTGGTGGATGAGCTCGAGGTGGACGGCCCGAGCCCCCGTACCGGCGTCATCTTCCAGCAATATGCCCTCTTCCCGTGGTTGACCGTCCGCAAGAACGTAGAGTTCGGTCTGAAGCTGAAAAAAATGCCAGCCGGGGAGCGCCGCGCCATCGCGGACCACTACCTGGACCTCGTTGGCCTGACCCGTTTTGCCGAGGCCCTGCCCAAGGAGCTTTCCGGTGGCATGAAGCAACGCTGCGCCATTGCCCGCGCCTACGCCGTCAACCCGGAAATCCTGCTCATGGACGAGCCCTTCGGCGCCCTCGACGCCCTCACCCGGGTGCACATGCAGGAGCAGCTGCTGGAAACCTGGACCAAAGAACGGCGCACCGTCATGTTCGTCACGCACGACGTCGACGAATCGGTTTTCCTGGCCTCCCGCGTGATCGCCATGGCCGCCCGCCCGGGACGCATCTATCAGGAAATCATGATCGACCTTCCCTACCCCCGCACCGAGTCCATGCGCCTCTCGGATGAGTTCGCCAGGCTCCGCGCACGGGTCTGGGAAGCGGTCTACCACCAGCCGGATGCTAAGGGCGCCGACGAATAGCACCACCGCTCCACGAACTTTTTGACCAGTGCCCAACGCCGGGCACGCATCCCACCCCTTCAGGAGAAACCATGTCCGCACCTATTTCCCGCCGCAATGTCATCCAGCTGTCCATGGGCGCCGCAGCCATCTCGCTGCTGGCCGCCTGCGGGGCCAAGAACGGCAGCGCCGGCGGCAAACAGGTTGCCGATATCAAGGTCGGCTACATCGCCGACTACAACGGTGCCGGCCTGATGGCCGTTGCCGATCAGGAAGGCTACTGGGCCAAGGCAGGCCTGAAGCCGCAGTACATTCCCTTCACCAACGGCCCGCTCGCCATCCAGGCCCTGGGCACGAACAACATTGACGTTGCCTACATCGGATCCGGCGCCCTGTGGCTGCCGGCTTCCGGCAAGGCCGAGATCTGGTCCGTCAATTCCATCTCCAACGCCGACCGCATCATTGCCCAGCCCGGCATCAAAACCCTGGCTGACTTGAAGGGCAAGAAAATCGGGGTTCCCACCGGCACCTCCGGCGACCAGCTCCTGGGACTGGCGCTGGAAAAGGAGGGCCTGCAGCGCAGCGACTTCAACATCGTCTCCATGGACCCCTCCACAGCCGTGTCGGCTTTTGCCGCCGGACAGATCGACGGCGCCGCGCTCTGGTACCCGCTCATCGACAACATCAAAAAGGCCAAGCCCAACCTGGTGGAACTCTTCAGCAACGAAAACTTCATCGACACCTTCACATTCCCCTCAACCTTCGTGGCCGGCCCCGGCCGGGCAGCCAAGGACAAGGACCTGGCCACCAACTTCATCTCCGTCATCAAGGCGGCCAACGACTACCGCTACAACAACCAGGATAAGACGATTGCCGCAACCGCCTCCTTCCTGAAGGTCAAGGAAGAGGACATGAAGGCCCAAGCCGATGTGGCCAAGCTGTTCACGTCCAAGGAACTGGAGGACCTCTCCACCAAGGGCACCATCGACACCTGGCTCAAGGCCCTGGAGGAGCAATTCAAAACCGGCGGCAAGATCACCAATGTTGTAGACCCCAAGACGTTCTACAACGCTGCACTGTACGTTGACGCAAAAAAGGTCTAATCCGCAATGACACCCCCATCACCTTCCACAGCAGCCGGTAAAAAGCCGCTAAACATGCTGTTCCTCATGACGGACCAGCAGCGCATCGACACCTTGGGCTGCTACGGCAACACCTCCAACCACACACCCAACCTTGACCGGCTGGCCGCTCGCGGGACCACCTTTGACAGGGCTTACACGCCCACGGCCATCTGCACGCCCGCGCGCGCCAGCCTGCTCACGGGCCTGCAACCCTTTGAACACGGGCTGTTGGCCAACTATGAATGGAATTCCGGACACCGCGAGGAACTCCCGGACGGCCTTCCCACGTTTTCCGCAGCCCTCATCGAGCAGGGCTACCGGCTCGGGCATGTCGGCAAGTGGCATGTGGGCAAAGACCGCGGCCCGGAACACTACGGCTTTGAGGGGATCCACCTGCCCGGGGCGCTGAACGTCTTTGACGACCCCGGCTACGAGGGGTGGCTGAAGGCGAATGATTTCCCGGATTTCCACATTTCCAGTCCCATCTACACCACGCGGGCGGACGGCAGCCAGGGCCACCTGATTGCCGGGGTCACGGACCAGCCCACGGGAGCGACCTTTGAGGCGTTCCTGGCCGACCAGACAATCGCCAAGCTGCGGGAGTTTGCCGCGGGCGCCCTGGAGGTTGACGGCACGCCGTTCTTTCTCTCCTGCCACATCTTCGGCCCGCACCTGCCCTACCTGATCCCGCAAAAGTGGTATGACATGGTGGATCCGGCCACAGTGGAACTGCCCGGCTCCTTTGCCGAGACGTTCAACGGCAAGCCCATGGTCCAGCAGGCGTATGCCGAGTACTGGTCCACGGACTGTTTCAGTGTCGATGAGTGGAAGAAGCTCACGGCCGTGTACTGGGGTTACGTGTCCATGATCGACCACGAGGTCGGGCGCATTCTGGCCGTCCTGGACGAGCTGGGCCTGACGGACAGTACGGCCGTCATGTTCACCGCGGACCACGGCGAGTTCACCGGCGCACACCGGCTCAACGACAAGGGCCCGGCCATGTATGAGGACATCTACCGGATTCCGGCCATCCTTGCACTGCCCGGCGAGCAGGAGCGCCGCGAGGACCGCTTCGTCAGCCTGCTCGATTACACGGCCACCTTTCATGACATCGCCGGCGCGGACGCATCCGGGGTCCACGGCAGCTCACTGCTGCCCCTGGCCGCAGGCGAGGACGTGGCGGGCTGGCGGGAGGACATGCTGTGCGAGTTTCACGGCCACCACTTCCCGTACGCCCAACGCATGATCCGCAACAAGGAGGTGAAGTACATTGCCAACCCGGAGGGCATTGACGAGTTTTACGACATGATCACCGATCCCAATGAGCTCAACAATGTCATCAACGTTCCCGCCTATCGTGACCGGGTTGCCACCATGCGCCGGGCGATGTACCACCAGCTTGTGGCACGGGGGGACAAGTTTGCCCAATGGCTCGCCTTTGCCGGCGACATTCCCGCGGCCGAGCGCGTACGTCCGGTGACCGCCGTAGAACGCTTCATCAGCTAACGGCGTCCGCTTGGCACGTCAAGAACAATGGGACAGGATGCGGTACTAACAGCTCGGGCCGGTTCCGGTCAGGGTTGCTTGATCGTGGTCGCCTGGTGACTAGCCGGCCCAGCGCGTTCCGGCCTTGGCGGCGATCCTGGTGATGTACCACCGGCATAGGTCCACGGGCTGGTGGTGGCAGGGCCTCAGGAGTCGTAGTCGTATGTTTCGGCCGCGGCCGCGGTGGAGTCGGTGAGTAGGATGATCGGCCCAACGCATCCATCGTGTAATAGAAACCTGCCCCGGGGCCGGTGCGCGTGCTCACCGGGGCCGCTGGGGCCGCCGATGAAGGATGTCGTGGCCCAAGGCGATGGTTTGCTGGCCATGCCTGATTTTCAGAGGGGAGGTTCAGGCGTCCGAACCAAGCGGGGGAGAGATTCTCTTGGGATGATAATTGACAATGTCTCTCCTTTTGCGCCAAAGGGAAGCATACAAAAAGATCCGGATCAGCCAATGCCCGATCCAGCGACAGTAGACAACGATGCACCCTGCATTGCCTTGGCCTCGCGAACGGAAAGCAACCATGGGAAGAATTGAGGAGAAGCGATGGATTCCAGCGTAGATCACTTCGCGGAGAGGATTGTTGGTGGCCGTCGATAAGGATGGGGGGACGCAGGGGATGAGCTGTTGTTCGCCGTCGCGGCGTTTGCCTGCGCCAGCTGCCTTCCCTGCTTCCAACCGGTCCTCGGGAAGGAGTCGTACACGACGAGGTGGGGATACCGCGCGCGGTCTTCCTGATGGGTGACAGTTTCGATGAAGGGTATCCGGGGGATGGCGAGGCGCCGGTGCACGACGTTGTGCTTGATCCGTTCAGGATAGATACGACGGCAGTGACAAATCGGCAGTTTTCTGCGTTCGTCGAAGCTACCGGGTACCGGACCGAATCCGAACGCTATGGGTCTTCCGCTGTCTTCCACCTGGTTCTCCGAGCTCCACCGGAAGATGTTCTGGGCGCGGCGAGCGGGACCCCTTGGTGGCTGAACGTCCGCTCCGCGGATTGGGCCCATCCGGCGGGCCGGGGCTCGCACTGGTCCGATATTCCTGATCATCCAGTGGTCCAGGTCTCGCACCATGATGCCCTGGCATACTGCCGGTGGTCGGGTCGCAGGCTGCCTACAGAGGCGGAATGGGAATACGCTGCACGGGGCGGTCTGGCCCGGAACAGATACCCGTGGGGTAATGACTTGCTCAAAAAGGACGGGACGCACTTATGCAATATCTGGCAGGGCGTGTTTCCGACATCGAATACGGAGGAGGACGGTTATCTGGCGACGGCCCCGGTGAAGACCTTTCCGCCCAACGGTTTCGGTCTTTACGAGGCCAGTGGCAACGTTTGGGAGTGGTGTGCGGACTGGTTTCTTCCCAAGTATTACCGGAATTCCCCGAAATTGAACCCGCAAGGCCCGACGATCGGTGCCGGAAGGGTCATGCGCGGCGGCTCTTACCTGTGTCACGACTCTTACTGCAATAGGTACCGTGTGGCGGCCAGGAGCTCGAACACACCGGAATCGTCCACTGGTAACTGTGGATTCAGAACCGTTTCAGCCGCATAAGGACTTAAAGCCCACCAGCCAGTGGAAGGAAGTTGCTAATGAAGGAGCCGTCGTGGCGCAGGACTGGAACGAGGCCGGATTACCGCTTCTCGTTGGCAAATGAGCGCACCTTTTTTGGCGTGGATACGCACTGCTTTGGCGATACTTGCCGGTTCCATCGCGATAGACCAGCTGGCACCGCACATTGCGCCGGTTCCCGTGCGTATTGTGCTCTGCGTGGTTTGGCGGGTATCGGCGCTCTCCTGGTCGTTGAGGCATACCGGCGGTGGTCTTTGCAGGAGCAGGCGATGCGACACCTGCGCGAGCTTCCGCACGCCTGGCTCATGCTGGCAATGACGTTCGTCGTAGCAGCAGCGGCTTTTTTTTCGCGGTTCGAATCCGGCAGGAGGCTCACCGATACCCCCTTCTGACCTGCGGAAACGTAGCTCAGAAGGGGTTTTCTTATGCTCGTTTTCATGCCAGTGCAACATGAGTGCAACTATTCGATTCCGGGGTGCAAGGCTTCAGGCGAAAATGTGCAGTTTTTCCTTCAGCGTGGTCATGGTGGTCCTCAATTCGTTTAGGTGCCCCTGATTGGGCACAGGCCTCATGTGCGCGGCAGCATGGGGTGCCATGCCCGAGGGCGGTTAGCCGGCCGGAAACTCGACCGTTGCGTACAGGGCATTGTCACCGAAGTTGCTCTGTCGGATGTGCAGGTCCGCAGTTTTCATGCCGCCATCCAGGACCGCTGTGAAGAGTGCAGCTTCCTCCTCCTGGTAGCGTCCCCCGACGGACCCGACGCTTTGCTTGTTGACCAGGAAGTCCAGGCGGGGACGGCCCTTGTATTTGCCTGACTCCTCAGTCCCGACATCGATGGATGCTTTTCCCCGGTATTCATCCTTGCCGGCGACCAGCGCATGAAGGACGTCCTGGACGGGGCCCTGGCCTTTGAGTCGCACCTGAACCGTTACCGGTTCGGAAAGGAGTATCCCTCCCTTCTCGGCCGGGCCGGCCTTGGCCCATCGTTCGAGACGCCCAGGCTGCGGCATCATGAGCTGGACGCGCGTGCGGGCCTGCAGGGCTGACGTCCTGTCGCTGAGCTCGACGGCGTTCTCCTCGGTGGTCACCCCAGCTGCACCGAAGACTGTTCCGGCCGGTCCGAGCATGGAAAGTGCCTTGAGCATGTGCCGTTCCTGCTGTGCGTCCAATCGCAGCTGCCCGATCCGCAGACCCTGCCAGAAGACCTGGACTTTTCCCCATCGTTCTTCGGGCGTGGCGACGATCTGGTATTCGGGGCTGCCGGAGGGGACTTTGGCGATGTTCTCCTCGAAGTAGTGACTGCCGGTGACCTTGAGGCCCGGCTCCGCGTGCGGCAGCTGAATAGTGGCCACCATTTTTTGTTTGGGTTTGAACATGCTGAACAGCCCCATGTTGATGCCCTTCCGTGCTTGGATATTCACGCTCAAAGCTACACTGCGACGGGCGCCTGAATCCACAACTGGCCGCAACAGCCTGTGCATATCTCGGCTGTCGATGCGCGTGTGTTGAGCCCCTGCGCTACTTCGGAGGCAAGACCCCTTTAAGCGCCTCCAAGGATGGTTTGCGCCCCATTTCAATGTGCGAAAAAGCCAGAGCGGCTGCTAAATCGGGCCTCCCGTCGTATATTGCTTTGCAAAGGGCAAGGTGTTCGGCGCATTGGGTGCGGGGATCCTGGTCGGGTGTGTGTGCGAACAGCCAACGTAGCCGGCCGGCCAAGGACTTCATATGCATTCTGAGTAGCTCGTTACCTGTCATCTCCACTATCCGGGTATGGAACTCCGCATTAGTGTTAGATATTTCCGTTTCGTTTGGACCATCAACGATAGACATTGCCTGGTTCATGACCTGCTGCAGTAACGGCGATGGCGCTCCGTTTGCAGCAACCTCTGCTGCACGGCGAGCTGCGAAGACTTCGAGGCATAGGCGCAGGTCGAATAGCTCCTCCACATCTCTTAGCGTCATTTGTTTGATGATGGCGCCACGGCGGGGGTAGGTGACGATGAAACCATTTGACTCCAGCCGGGGTAAAGCTTCGCGGACCGGTACCCGTGAAACATTCAACTCCTCTGCAATTTCTCGTTCACGCAGACGTGACCCGGGCGGGTATGTACCGTCGATAATGCGCTGGCTTATCTCCAGGTAGACCTGCTCGGACAGAGACTCCTCCGACGACTCGGCGGTCCGGTCCACCGCTAATATGTTGGCCCTTGCCAATGTGACTCCTTCGGTTCAATTGCGGTGTGACGACTGAGCATGTTTGTTTACAGACTGAGGTTGACCTCTACTCCGACGCCGGCGGCCCTGGCCGCATCGTAGAGTAGGCTCCCGATGGCGAGGTCCTGTAGCCCAAGTCCAACGGAATCAAAGAGGGTAATCTCCCGCGCTGATTGTCTGCCGGGAATCAGTCCGCCAATTACGTCACCAATTTCGCGCTGCACGCTCTGCGGGTAGATGGATCCGTCGGCGATCGGAATGACGATCTCCCCGGATTTTTGCAGAGCGGTACCAAAATCATCGACGAAAACGGTGGCGCGGGTGATGCCTTCGGTATCGATTTCGCGGTGGTCAGGGCGGGGGGGAGCGCCGACGGCATTTATATGTTGGCCCGGCTGGAACCATTTGCCTTGGACCAGGGGAGCCTTCGAGGGAGTCAGGGTGCAAACTACGTCGGCAGCAGCGATGACGTGGGAAATGTCCTCGGAGATCCGCACATCGAGACCATGATATGCCGTCTGTGCGAGGAAGCGCTCGGCACTTGCCGCTGTCCTGGACCAAACAATGATGTGTTCTATGGGTAGGACACTGATCATCGCTTCCACGTGAGCTACCGCCAGTGGACCCGCCCCGATGAGGCCCAGGCAGGAGCTTTCCGGCCGGGCCAGATACTTCGTCGCGACCGCACTGGCTGCGGCAGTGCGGCACCGCGTTGGGACCCTCCCGTCCAGTATTGCAAGTATCTCACCGGTTTCCTGGGACGCGAGAAGGATCGTTGACCGTTGTACAGGGAGACCGGTTAGTCGATTACCGGGGATATCGGCAAGGAATTTGACGGCCGCAAGCTGTTGACGGTCTGCCAGTGCTGGCATGGCCAGGAACTTTGCGTTTGAAGAGGACAGATGTACTGAGCTGGGAATCGGATTATGCGCAGTTCCGGTAGCTGCATCTGCTTGGGCGCGCTCGATTGCTGTGATCGTGTCACCCATGTTGGTGAGCGATTCAACATCTTTACTTGACAGAACCAGAACCATGGAGGATCTCCTTCTCAGCGAATGTTTTATGCGATTCTTTGGCTGGCTAGCGGGACACTCTTTGCTCCGAATTTCGAGGCTCAGGCCTCTAGCGTTGCCGCGGTTTTGAGAGGTCGGTTGGGCGCCCGGCAACTGGTAAAGGAATCTCTGCCGGGACCGAAGCAAAGTTGCGCCATCATCCCGCTCCCCGCACCATGGCGGGTGGGACGGTGAATGGCTGAGCGATTGTGCTAACCGAACGCGGGTCCCGGGTACTGTTCCAGAGCCACCAGAATGGCATTTGGCAGCGTCTCGGGCGCCGCTTGGGTGGGAGAGTATCATCTTGGTTCGACAACGTTTAGTCGGTTTGAGACCATATTTAGCTCTTCCGCCCCTGCATTCGTAAGCAAAACGGTGCCACCGATGCAGACGCGTTTGCCGTCTCGCAACGCGTTCGGCTCGAAGGCGAAGGCGTGTCCCTCCCCGATGACGAAGTCACCGTCGATCGCGACGCCGGAGGGAAGCTTCTCCAGATGCGCCAGTGCTGGGTCGACTTCGGGATGGATGCGGGTGGCACTGTTGAAAAGCGGGGAGACTGTCTGCACCATCGGGCCGGTATTCCACGTCCCGGAGCGGTGTAACGGCTCCTCCATGACGGCGGCGAGCTCGGAGAAGCGAACCCCCGGTTTCAAAGCGGCGAGACCGGCGTGGTACGACTCGAGGCAGACCTCCTCCAACTTTCTCAGCAGCGTGTCCGGCGCTCCAATCGACACGTCAATCTGCTGCTGCGATTCGATGCCGCCGTAGAAGGCGAAGATCTCGGCGCCGATTGTGTCTCCCTGCTGCAAAGTGTGCGGAGGCCCGCCCATGGTGAACCACTCGGGAACGGACCATGCGAACCGGCTCTTTCCAGCTCGTTCCAGCATGAAGGGAGCCCGAACCCAACCGCCACCGGCGATGATGGCGTTGAAGGCAGCCGCCGCAATTTCGTGTTCATTGCCTCCGCCGCGTGCCTTCTCAATGAAGGCGTGACATGCCGCCTCGCCGAGGGCCGCCGCTTTGCGCAATAGGACCTGCTCCTCCTCGCTCTTCACGAGCGCAAGCGACTCATAGTCGTCAGCTACGTCGACCCATTTCACATCGGGGAGCTCAGCCAGAACGTTGGCCCAGGTGGTGTAGGAAATCATGCCCGCCCACTCTCCAACGAAACGGCTGGTCAGGCCGACGATACCGAGGCGGGACCTCTCAAGGCCCCTCTCTTTGATGGTGGCTGAGAGATTGGCAACGGAGTTGCCGTGCACCCAATCCCGGACCCACCGCTCCCAACGTTGGCCTGGCTCGTCGAAACGTTCCAGCGGAACGTCACCGATGAACATTACGGGCTCCTCGGAGGGCGTGAAGAGCACAACGGCCTTCTTAGTCTCATTAGTGAGGTATGAATCGGCAGCGTCGCGTCCGTTTCCGAAGACAACGATGCCGTCGAGTCCTTCCCGATTCATCAGTTCACGCACAGAAGCCCAGCGGCGGTCACGCTCGTGCAGGCTCAGCATTGGGTAGTCCGTGGCCTGGTCGATTCGCATCTCCGTCATTTCTCTTCCTTTACTCTATTCGTCTGCTTGCGCTGCTGACATTTCCGCGATGATGCTGCGCAGATTTTGCGCACTCCGCTCGATGAACTCGAGAGGTTCCCCGACGGCTACCGGCTCACGCAACTGCTGGTGCGTTAGCCCCACTCCTGATGCCACTGAGGTTTCGTAGGCGCGGGTCAGGCGAATGACCTCGAAGGCCTCCGCTAGGGTGAGGTCGGGGTGCCCATGCTGCCAGCGCTCGTCGAAGATCTGCAAGGCCATTTCGGCACGGCTGTCGATGATTCCCTCGATGGAGAGCATGAGGTCGTGCGCCAGCAGAGGGCGCAGCATCTGCTCCCAATCGAGGATGCCATCACCAACCGGACGCAGGAAGCGGCTGATGCCGTCGGGGGTGAAGACGAGAGCGACGTCTCTGATGTGGCTCGAGCGGATGTAGGGCGCCGCGCGGTTCACCGCGGCGACGGGATCCTCGCACCGCACGAGAACGTTCGCAGCATCGAAGGTGATTCCCATCACGTCGGAACCAACCTCCTCGACAAGCCGCACGGCTTCGAAGCTCGTGATCTCTTCGTGGGTCTCCAGGTTCAGATGGGCGTGCGCATCACGCAGGATCGGCGCTATCTTCTTGAGCAGCTTCGCTGTCGCTTCGAGCTGCTCGCTCCACTCGACATCGGTTCGGAAGCGGTCGTAGGCGTAGATCCCCGGTAGGCGGAACTGGTAGTTCGCGGCCGCTGTCCACAGCTCATGGATGCCGGCTGAGGTTGCGGCGAGAACCATTTTCCGCAGCCCGAGAAGGTAGTCGCCCTCGCCCAAAGCCCGCACGGCCGGCATCTCTGGGGTGGCGAATGGGTTAACTTTCGCCACCCCGGCCTCCACCCTGAGCCCCAGATCGTCGGCCGTCTGCATTGCATCCTGGATCTCGAGGGCGTCGAGGGTGCTGCTGAGCTCTAGAATGGAACGGTAGAACACGCCATCGAGTCCTATCTCGCTCGCTCGCTCGAGTAGCCACCCGGCGGACTTGTTGGATGCGCCCGGAAACTTGGTGCTGTCGACTCCGACCTTCAGCATGTGGCTCTCCTATTCCCCGGCCCATGAATCGCCTGCGGCATCAAGTTCCAGGTCAACCAGCCCGTGCGCAAAAACGTTCGTGGGGTCGTACTTGGTCTTGACTTCGACAAGCCTGTCGTACTTCGATCCATAGATCTTTCGTGACCCGCCTGCGTCGCTGCGCTCGGAGGTGAAGTTGATGTAGGTGCCGTTCTCCCACTCGCTGATGGCGGAGGCGAAGCTCTTCACCCAGGCCACGAGCTCTGGGCGTTCGTCGGCGTACTCCCAATCTGCGCCGATATTCCCGGCCCAATGTGAGTGGATTCCGGTGGTCGAGTCGTTGCTGTGATCGCGCGGCGTTAGTTTGCCCGCAATGAGCTCGAACGGGCACATTGTCTGATGGGTGATGAAGGAGCTCGAATTTAGCGAACGGCCGGGGTAGGCATCGACAAACCTGAGAATGGTGTCGAAAATTTCATCGGGCAGCTCCCGGAATGCCATGTGCCGCCAGTAGTGGGAGATGCCGTAGCGGAATTCGTCGTCCGTCGCGTGCTGAAGGGTCACGTGCGGGATCGTCCTGACACTCTCGTAGATGGGGCTTCCCACCTCGAAAAGCGAAGCGCTCAGGGCTGGCTCTTCCGCCGGGTTGCCGTAGGTGACGGTTGCGACGGAAATGATCGGCTTGCCTCGGTGCTCCCGGGGAAGCTGGGACCAGTAGTCAGGACTGCGGTAGAGGCGCACATAGGTTCCGACGTTGTCCGGCATCGACGGCCCGCGGTCCCGGAACAGGCGCAGGATGTCCTTGCGGTCCTCCGACGGATAAAGGGCGAGGCGCACCGTGGCGAGGCCGGGCAGGTCGACGTAGTCGAAGACGAACTCGGTCGCGATGCCGAAGTTGTGACCCGCCCCTTTGAGTGCCCAGAAAAGGTCCGGTTCGTTCTCTGCACTGATCCGGCGGACCACACCATCGGCGGTGACCATCTCCACTTCGCGAAGAAAGTCGACGGTCGAGCCGAACATACGGGAAAGGTAGCCGACGCCGCCGCCCAAGGTCAGTCCGGCGACGCCTGTGTGGGAGACGACCCCGGCGGGGAGGGCCACGTTGTAGGGCTCGGCCGCGCGGTCGACATCACCCCAGCGGCATCCCCCGCCGACTGTGAGGGTGTGGGTCTGCGTATTGATGGTTACCTTGCGCATCAGCCCGGTGTCGATGAGTACGCTTCCATCGGCGACGGCGGTCCCGGCGAGGTTGTGGCCGCCGCCGCGCACCGTGACCGGTACGCCGTTGTCGACGCACCATGTTAAGGCTGCGGCTGCGTCGGCGGCACCCGCGCATCGTACGATGGCGATGGGATGCTGATCTATGTCGGCGTTCCAGACCCGGCGCAGGGTCTCATATCCCGACTCGCCGGGGTGCACTACCTCGCACGTGACGGCCTCGGCAAGAGTGGGTAGTTCGGGTGATTGTTGCATGTGGTGTCTCCTCTCTAGGGGTGAGTCGGACGGCGTTCTGCGAGTATCTCTCGCAGGTTGTGCAGCGATGTTTGGAGAAATGAGATGAGGCCCTCGCGCCTGTCTTCCGGTCTTCTCAATTCCGCAAGTGTGGGAGCCTTCCCCGAGGCGGCTTGCTGCGACTGGCGCTGTGCGAGCCGAACGATTTCTTCAAGTTCAGCATCCACCAGGTCGGGATGGCCTGCCCTCCATACGGAATCGTCGGGGAACAGCGCCATTTCAGCCCTGCTGCCTCCGATCCCTTCGATCGTGAGATGCATGTCGGGTCTGTCAGCAAGCAATTCCTCCAAAAGTTCTCGCCAGTTGATGATGCCGTCTCCGAGTGGGGCAAGAAATCGCCCAAGCCCATCCTCGACCGGCATCACGATGGCATCCCGCAGGTGGGTCATGTGGGTGGCCGACGCGACCCGACCGACGGCAGGAGCGACCAGTTCACCTCGGACAAGGAGGTTGGCAGGGTCGAGACACACCCCCAGCACGTCACTCCCGGCTTCCTCGACCAGCCGAAGGATCTCGAAAGTCGTGATTTCTTCGTGTGTCTCAATGTTGAGCCGCACACCGTTCGCCCGCAATGTCGGCGCGAGCAGGGCCACCAGCCGTGCGGTGGCTTGCAACTGGTCCTTCCAGTCAACGTCGGTGCGGAACCGCTCGAACGCGAAGAGCCCGGGGTACTTCTTGTACCCACCGGTTGCCGTCCAGGCCTCCTGCCATCCGTGCGCGCCGCAGATCCGGATCAAGCGTTCCATCCCCGCAAGATAGCTTCCGCCGCCGAGTACACGGACCCGGGGTAATTCTGCGGTCATGTAGGGGTTGATCTTGCCGAGACCCATCTGCACGAACATTCCGGCTGCGTCTGCGGCATGCCCGAACTCGCTGATCCTTAATGGGTCAAGATCGGGGAACGCCTCGTCCATGGTGCGCACGAGGATTCCATCGAAACCCAGTTCCTGTAAAACTTCGAGCGTTGCCACTGGCGTAGGTGCGAGCACAGAGGCACCCTCGGTGAACTTGACGTCGGCTCCCACGCGATTCACCTGCGCACCGTCCCTTCGAGCCGCCGCGCCCGACGTTCCCGCTCAACTGCGGGATCGGGAATGGGCACTGCCTCGAGCAGCTGGCGCGTGTACGCGTCTTGAGGCGCGCCGTAAACCCGTGCGACAGGGCCTTCCTCCACGATGCGACCGCTATTGAGGACAATCACCCGGGTGCAAAGGTACTTGACCACGGCCAAGTCGTGGGCAACAAACAGCACCGTCAGGTCCAGTTCCTTCTGCATGTCCTTAATCAGGTTGAGCACCTGGGCCTGAACCGAGACGTCCAGTGCCGATACCGGCTCGTCGCACAACAGCACACGCGGTCCGACGACAAGGGCGCGGACAATGGAGATGCGCTGCCGCTGGCCCCCGGAGAAATGCCGGGGGTAGCGGTGGAGGTGATCTTCCTCCAGCCCCACCATGTGTAGTAAGTCGAGAATGCGGTCGTGGCGTTCTCTTGCCGAAAAGCCTCCGGCCACGAGCATCGGTTCCTCAAGGATCTGGCGCACGGTCATGCGCGGGTCGAGGCTCGAATAGGGGTCCTGGAAGATCATCTGCACGTCTCTGCGGTATCGTCGCCGCTCCGAGGCAGAAACCTGGCCAAGGTTCTTGCCCAGGTAAGAGATCGAGCCTGAACTTTGCTTCTCCAAGCCAACGAGGCACCGGATAATCGTGGTCTTGCCGGAACCGGATTCGCCGACTAAACCGAGCACTTCGCCCTGTCGAAGATCGAACGATACCGAGTCAAGGGCCTGATAGGCCCTCCCTCGCACCCCGAATCTCTTGGAGAGTTCGCGCACCTGGATCAATGATTCAGCCAAGACTTTCACCTCCGTGGTTCGCCATGTAGTCCTCCACGGTCAAAAGACGTCGATTAGGATCAGCATCAAGACGTGGCACCGACGCGAGGAGTCCGCGGGTGTATGGATGTTGTGGTTTCGAGAAAAGATCGTCGACGTTCTGCTGCTCCACGAATTTGCCGTGGTGCATGACTACGACACTCTGTGCGAGTCCGGCGACGGTAGCGAGGTCGTGCGTGATGAAGAGCACGGCCAGATTCAGTTCCCGTGATTGCTCTTCGATCAGATCGAGCACCTGCTCTTGCACCCGCACGTCCAGCGCTGTCGTGGGCTCGTCGGCGATCAGCAATTTGGGTTCGGCCACGAGCGCAGCGGCCATGACCACGCGCTGGCGCATCCCCCCGGAGAATTGGCCCGGATAGGCGCGTAAACGCTCTTTCGCTTTGGGTACATGCAACCGGTCGAGGATTTGCGCAGCCTTGCGATAAGCATTCTTCTTCGAGACGCCCCGCACCAGCAATGGTTCGGCCACCTGCTCCCCGATTGTGAGTACGGGGTTGAGCGCTGTCATCGGGTCTTGGAAGAGCATCGAGATCTCGGCGCCGCGTATTTCGCGCAGTCTTCGCGGAGCAGCACCCAACAGTTCCGTGCCATCCCAGCACACCGACCCTTTAAGTACGACGTCGCGGTCGAGTTGCATCAGGGCCCGGGCAGTCATCGATTTACCGGATCCTGATTCTCCGACAAGCGCGAGCCGTTCGCCGGAGCGAATCTGGAACGACACCCCGTCGACGAGCCGTAAGTCTCCCTGCCCCCCGCCGATGCGTAGTTTCTCAGGGACCGAGACAGAGAGTGCACTGACGTTCAGAATGGGGCTCCTGGCGTCCATCAGGACCTCCTTGACGAGGGGTCGGCAAGGCTTCTCACTGCATCGCCGGCGAGGCCGAAAGCGACCGCCGAAAGGGTGATTGCCAGACCCGGGAACAGGGAAACCCACCAGGCTGTCGTGATGAAGTCCTGGCCCTGGGCGATCATGGATCCCCAATCCGCGCTGGGGGGTGGAGCCCCCACGCCGAGGAATGCCAGTCCCGACATCATGACTATCGTTCCTGAGATCTCCATGCTCGCGTGGACGTAGATCGCGTCAAGTGAGTTCGGTATCGCGTGCCTGACCATTAGGCGCAGCCGCGACATCCCCACGATCTGAGCTGACTCGATGTACGCGCTCGTCATGGTTTCGCGCAAGATACCTCGTGTCAGGCGAGCGGTAGCAGGCCATAGGGCTGCGACCATGGCGATGATTATTGAGGTCAGCGACGGTCCCAGTGCGGCCGCCAGCCCCAGCGCCAGGACGAGAGAGGGGATCGACATGAACATGTCGCACACCCGCATGACTACTTCATCTGCCCAGCGCGGGGCCAAGGCAGCCGCACTGGCTACGATGACTCCGATGAGTGTGGCGAAAACCACGATGAGCACAGCGGAGATGAGTGTTTGGGTGGCGCCGGTGAGGATGCGGGAAAGTACGTCCCTGCCGACGTCATCAGTGCCGAGCCAGTGCACGGCACCTGGTGCTTGGAGAGCGGCATTTGTGTTGGGGGCATTAGGGTCATAGGGCGCGAGAACCGGCCCCAGGAGGGCAAGCAGCAACAGCACGGCAACAAGACCAAAGGCGATCCTGTTGATCAGGAACGTTTTCGCCCCGAACAAGCGCCGGGCGAGGCCGCCCAAACCGCGTCCGACTGCAAGCGGTGACGTAGCGGTCGAGAATCTGTATGCGAACGACACTTCGCCGCGGCGGTCAGGATGGGTCGAGGGCAGGCCGGGTGGAAGTTTGTCTTCGGTTTTCATGCCACACCTACCTGGACGTTACGGACTCGGGGATCGATGGACATCTGAACGAGATCGACAATCAGCGCTGTCACGATGAATACGAAGCCGATGATGAGCACGGCACCGAGCACGGCGAAAGTGTCGTGGTTGACGATCGCGTGGTACATATAGCTGCCTACTCCGGGTAAGGAAAACACGGCTTCGACAAGAACGGCGGAGCTGACCATCCAGCCAAACTGCATCCCTGCGATGGTCAGTGTGGAGCCCAATGCTGAACGCAGACCGTGATGGATCACGATGCGGCCCGGCGGGACGCCCTTGGACACGGCGAAGGTGATGTAGTCCGACTTAAGCGCGCTCATCATGTTCGATCGGACATTCCTCGCCAAAGTGGCTATGAAGGGTGCGCTCAGGGCAATAGCCGGAAGCAACAGGTGGCCGACCGAGTCTAGGACATTGCTGAAATCGCCGAAAAGCAACGAGTCGAGCACACTGAATCCGGTGACGTGGGGCGGGGCACCGTTAAGACTGTTCGTACTTGAGATCGGGAACCAGCCGAGGATGGAACCAAAGATCCAGCGCAGCATGATTGCAAGCCAGAACACAGGGACACCCCCTTCGAGCACGAGAATCAGACGAATAGCGGTGTCTCCTCCTCTACCTTCGTTCACCGCGGAGAGCACGCCGAGTGGCACGGCGAGGAGGATCGTGATGATCATGCCGCATACCACGAGTTGAATGGTGGCCGGGAGCACAGCACCGATTCCGCTGACGACGCTCTGATGGGTGTAGGCGGAAGTGCCGAGGTCTCCGTGAACCGCGTGAACAAGGAAATCCCAGTACTGCACGACGAGAGGTTTGTTCAGCCCCAGCGTCTCCCGGACATGTTCGATTTGTTCAGCGGATGCAAACCGCCCGGCTGCAACCCCAGCAATGTCCCCGGGTATAAGCCTGGACATCACAAAGACGATGGTTGCCACCCCCCACAGTGACAGGGCAGCGAGTCCCAATCTGCGGAATATGAAGTAGACCATTACACCTCCAATTCGGGACGGGCGTATCAATAGCCCGCCATCTGTGTCAGCCGGCTAGTTTCAACAGGGTGATATCGAATGTGGGACTCACGGGGTCGTAACCGATCTTCTGGAGTTTTTTGTCCTGCACCAGCACGATTGCCGGGTACGCCATGGGGATTGCGGGGCGGTCCTTGAGGATCTGGGTCTGGGCATCCTTGAAAGCGGTGCAGGCGGCATCCGGATCAGTCGCCGCAAAGCCGTTGCTCAATAATTTATCAACCTGGGGGTTGCTGTACCTGGCAAAATTCGATGTGCCGATATTCGCCGAGTTCCAGGTGTGGTTAAGCATGGGCCCAGGTGACGGGTAAGGGGCGAAGTCCCACAGAATCGCCACATCCGGTGTCGTGTCTGGCTTCGAGATCATTCCCAAATATTGCGAGAACGTGACAGGCCTGACGTCCACCTTGAATCCGATCGCACGCAGACTTGCTTCAAGGATCGTTCCAGCGACCTTCTGTTCCGGGATTACCGGCTGGTAGGCGATCGAGAGCGTTGCGCCCTCGGCGCCCGCATCCTTGACCAGCTGCTTGGCCTTAGGGATGTCCTGCGTCGGTTTATCTGTGACACGGCAATCCATGGATGCGGGAAGGATAGCATCCGCGGGCTGGCCCGCGCCGCCCAGGGCGGTCTTCACATGGCCTTCATAGTCGTACGCCAATTGGATCGCCTCACGCACCCTTACATCGCTGGTGACCCTACCCTGCATGTTCATCATGCCGAAGGTCACACGCGTGGTGGGAAGACTGACGACGTTGTAGGCATCAGCGTTGAATGAGTTGACATCGACGGAAGGCATACCATACGCGACATCGATGTTCCCGGCCTTCAGCTCATCACGAATAGCGCTGGGCTCGGTGATCATCCGGAGTACGAGTGCAGAGGGCCGCCCCTGAGAGCCACCCCAGTATGCGTCGAAACTGTCCAGTCGCAATTGTTGGTTTGCGGTGTAGGAGTTGAGCGAGTAAGGCCCCGACCCTGCGTCGTTGTTGCTGAGCCACTGCTGACCATTGTCCGCCCCTGCGTTCTTCTGGACCAGCTGCGAATCGACGACATAGACGAGACTGAGCGCGCCGATGAACGAGAGATCAGGGTTCTTCAGGCTGAGGGTCACCTCGGTCGGGCTGGTGGACTTGATCGACGCAAGATCAGTCACATACCCTGCGCTGCCGGACCCAAGGGTCTGCAACCGTTTGAGCGTGTAAACGACATCGTCAGCAGTCAGTTGGTTTCCGGAATGAAACTTGGCATCCCCACGTAGCGTCAACGACAAGGTCTTGGCGTCATCCGAATACTTCCACTTCGTCGCGAGGCTGGGAACCAGTTTTCCCGAGCTGTCGTAGCCCACAATGCGGTCGTACATGGCGGCTATGTAAAAGTCATTGTTTGCATTCGAGCCCTGCGCAGGGTCGAGCGTCTCGGCCACGACCCGAGTACCTACGGCGATGGTCTGGTGGCTTGCACCTGATTGGGTCGTCTTATCCGTATTGGGGACCGCGATCCCACACGAGGTAAGCGCGAGTGCAGCGATGGCGAAGAGCGCGATGAAGCCAGCTCTCGTCGGCAGAGGAGTTTTCATTTGCCGTTCCTTTCTTCTGAATGTCTGTGCGGCGATCGAATTGTCCGATCGGGACCTTGTCTGTCCTCACTGACGAGGGTGACTTTCGTTTGGCTTGAGGGAGAGTGGGGCTCGTCGTGGAGATCAAAACAGTTGAATCAATTCAGCGGGTTTCGAGGTGATGTCGCCGGACGTTGGAGGACGCGTACAGCTAAGGTGCAGGAGAATCTGAAGAACTTCATCCAATCCTTTCCACCAGTTTGGTATACATCGTGGCACGGCAAAGTGCGATTCGCTACCCCTATGGCGAAAGTTCTCCAATCTGGTATTCCAAACTAATTCCTAGTCGCGCAAGGGCCTCTCGCTGCCCCCACGGGTGATCTTCCCAGCGCGAGACACGGCATCGGGGCCAGCGGCTGTTGGTGAGGGGAGTCGAGGTGGGTCTGCTCGGGTTCGTGGCTTACGCCCCAGTGGTTGAGAGTTCAGGGCGGTCGTTGGCGATAATGATGTCCTGCTTCCTAGGCGGCCACGTGGGTTTCCAACTGCGCCTTGGGCAGGATGGAGCCGGCCTCGCGCATGATCCAGGTCTGGATCTCCTCGGAATGCTGCTCAAAGAGGGCACGGGCACGGCACAGAACGGCGGCACGCTCCTCGATGTACATGGCCAGCAGGGCCGCGCCGACACCACCGACGCAGTACAGCGAGGAGACGAGGGTGACCATAGTGGCCTTTGTAGCCTTTGTAGCCTTTGTAGCCTTCGAGGCCTTCCGAGCGAGCTCGCTGGTCAGGGCCGTGAAGTTCGGTACCAGCGCGCCAAGGGCGACGCCGGGGACGAGCCGGAGGGCACCCATAGGACAGGTCAGTGGCAAACGAGCAGGCGAACGCCGCGAGGCTGGCGACAGTGACGCACGAGTGAAGTCCCATGACTTAAAGAACAGTTCTATCTCAGGACATCGTGAATGCTTGTACTGGTTTGCTCTGTTGATGAGTTCAACGAATCCCGATATCCGCATCCGTCACCTTGTCGCCACTTGGCCTGATGATGCCCCTCGTGGGGCGGTAGCGGTGTTCTGCCGGAAGCACAAAGTTTCCCGCACCTGGTTCTACAAGGTCCGTGCCGCTGCCCGGTCTGGCAGCACCATGGAGGCGATGGAGCTGAAGTCCACCAGACCGGTGGATAGTCCTTCCCGCACGGACCAGACCATGGAAGATCTACTGCTGCAGGCCCGTGCGTTTTTCTTCAAAGCCGGATTCGATTATGGCCCGTTGAGCGTCATCGCCAAACTTGAATGGCAGGGTGTGAAGACACCCTCACGTACGACCGTATGGCGGGTCTTTGCCCAGGCCGCCGTCATGGTCCCGGAACCGCGTAAGAGGCCGCACAGCGTCTACAAACGGTTTACCTATCCCGAGCCGAACGGGTGCTGGCAGATTGACGCCACGCAATGGCTGCTGGCGGACAATTCTAAAGTCGTGATCTTCCAGCTTGTTGATGATCATGCACGCCTTGCGCTGGCCTCCCTGGTCGCTCCCGGGGAGACCAGCGAAGCGGCCATCAGGGTCGTGCGGACCGCTATCGAACGCCACGGAGTACCGCAGAAGTTCCTCTCCGATAACGGGATGGCCCTGAACCCGAGCCGCCTTGGCAGACACGGTGCACTCGTGGAATACCTGAAGGCTCTCGGGGGTGCAGCCCATCACCGGTAAGCCTTACAAACCGATCCCGCCCAAGGGAACCGTCTACATCGGCAACGGCAAGCCACGCGGATTCCTGGCCAACACCCAAACCCGCGGAGCCTAACTCCGAAGTGGCCGCGAAGTCCTGGGACATCAAGTGTTCACGATGTCCCAAGACACCAAGTGCCCGCAATGTCCTGAGACACGACACGACGGTGACGCACGCGATGATGACCTTTCGGCGCCTGATCTTCTCGGCCAGCTGGGCAAACATGAGGCCGCCGATGAACACACCCACCAGGGCGATGGAGCCAACGATGCCTATGGCCACAGGCCCGGCTCCCAGTCCTCCATCGTCGTCATAGAAAAATGCCGCCCGTTAGGTTTCGGTCAGCTCCGTGGCGATCTCAATGAGGGTCGGGCCGCCGCTCTCGACGGCCTTGGTCAGGGCGCTCTGCAGGCCGTCGGCGGTGCTGACGGATTCGGCGGGAACGCCGTAGCCGTTGGCAATCTGGACGAAGTCCAGGTCCGGTACGTCCAGGCCGGGCGTCTCGCCAGCGTCGAGCACGTGGGCGAACCATCGCAGCGCGCCATAGGTGCCGTTCTTCAGGATCAGGAAAACCACGGGGATCTTATACTGCGCGGCCGTCCACACGGCGGTGATGCCGTAGTTCGCCGAGCCGTCGCCGATGAAGCCGATGACCTGGCGCCGGGGCTGGGCGAGCTGGACCCCGACGGCGGCGGGTAGGCCGAAGCCGAGTCCGCCGGCTGCCGGGAAGTAGTAGCTGCCCTGTTGCAGCCCGATGTCCATCATGTTCCAGAAGGAGCTGGTGGTGGACGTCGATTCCTTGACGTAGATGACGTCCTTCGGTGCCGTGTTGCGCAGCATCTCGAAGACCTGCTCAGGGTGCAGCGCGGCGTCGCTGCCGGTGGACGCCGGCCGGATCGGCGGGAGTTCGGGCAGTGCGGGACGGTCCGCGGTGCCGACGGCCTCGGCCAGCTGCCGGGTCGCCTCGCCGACGGAGGCGACGACGGCGTCACGCATGGGCGCGCGGGCCGCCTCACCGGCGTCGTTGGTGATGTGGATCAGGCGGGCACCCTCCGGCAGGTACTCGCCCGGCAGGTACTGGTGGTACCGGAAGACAGGAGCACCGATGACCAGGATGAGGTCGTGTCCGGCCAGCAGGTCGGAGACATTTTTAATGCCTGCGGGCAGGACACCCCGGAAACTGCGGTGGCGAGTGTGGAACGGGCAGCGTGAGGCCGACGGGGCGATCCACACCGGTGCCGCGAGCTTCTCGGCCAGCGTCACGGCGTCGTTATTTGCACCGGTGGCGTCGACGTCCGGGCCCAGGACCAGAACGGGGTTCGTGGCGCCGTCGAGCAGTTCCACCAGCTCAGCGAGCTGGCCGGCGGACAGGGACCGGCCCTCGACCGTGCGGCGGGTGGCCAGGTGGCGGCCGTTCGGGGCGGCTTCCTTGTCCCAGTCGTCATAGGGAACAGAGACGTAGACAGGGCCGCGGGCGGGCAGCTGGGCGGTATGGATGGCCTGGCTGATGGTCCGCGGGACATCTTCGGCGCAGAGTGGTTCGGCGCTCCACTTGACCAGCGGCTTGGGCAGCTGGGCGGCGTCGACGTTGGCGAGCATGGCCTCCAGGCCCACGGTGGAGCGGATTTGCTGGCCGGCGGTGATGACGAGCGGGGTGTGGGAGGCGACGGCGTTGGTCAGCCCGCCCATGGCGTTGCCGGTGCCGGCGGCCGCGTGCAGGTTCACGAAGGCAGCGCCGCAGGTGGCCTGGGCGAAGCCGTCGGCCATGGAAATGACCGCACCCTCGTGCAAGCCGAGGATGTAGCGGAAGTCCTCCGGGAAGTCCATCAGGAACGGGAGTTCATTGGACCCGGGGTTGCCAAAGATGGTGGTGAGGCCCTGCTGGCTTTCGATCGACGGGTCGGCCCGACAGTGCAGTGGGACGTCTTCCTTCCATTTGTTGAGCCGTTGCTCCCATCCCGTGGCCCGTCATACGGGCCTTGCAACCCCACCGTCGCACGTGCTCGGATCGACACCAGGCTCGCGGGCTTTGGCTTTCCCAAATGGTCGAAAACCATGAGGAACCGGTCCCGGGACGGAACTGCCGGTGTCCAGAAACGTGAAAGGTCAGCCCGTCAGCTACGGCGCGCACGTCCTGGGCCGGGAGGATTCATCACTTGAATGAGCCGCGGTCGTTGCAACTCCCGAAGACTGGGAGTTGCAAAGACCGCTAGAACTCAAGAGTTCCTCGACGGTCAGATCCACCTTTTCAGGCGGCCCAGCTCAGGTGTCATTT
>NZ_JASISR010000044.1 GCF_030063245.1 Paenarthrobacter sp. PH39-S1 | reverse complement strand
TGAACAGGTGTCCTTCTCTGTCTGGAAAATTTTGGCTTCGCAACTACTATTTTCCCAGCTCAAGGGGCACTTGTTCGGTTTAACACACCCCTGTCAAAAAGTTCTTACTCGCGGATCCGGGTCAGAGTGAGGTACCTGCCGCTGGAGGTCCGCACTCTTGCGGTGTTTTTCCAGGATTTCCAAACGGCCGCAGCCGGTGTCCTGGCGGTAGGACGGGCGCGGATCCAGCCGTCCATTATGGAGCTCCTGGACGGTGCGTCGTTGCTTGAGCTGGACACCAGACTGGGCTCGGATCTGGTCAGCCGGGGGAATGTGTTGCTGCTGATCCAGACGGACGGCCTGGCAGCCCAGCTGATCACCGCCGGGCCGGAGAAAGCCATACGGCTGATGGACCTGCGCTGAAGCAGCCGAGGCATGGAGGGGGATGTGGAAAGCAGTTGTTGGAGAAGATGTCGCCGTGCTGCGGTCCCGGCTGGCGCACTACATCGTCGAGCTGGAACGGATGGCGGCCCACCACGAGGTGGGTTTGCGTGTGGTGGCTCATGCAGGCGACGGGAACCTGCATCCCACCTTCTGGGTGCCGGGGACAGATCCGCAGAGCACCGGCGCCCTTGCCGCCGCTCTGAACGAATCAATCGACGTCGCACTTGCCATGGGTGGGACCATCACCGGCGAGCACGGGGTGGGGCAGTACAAACTGCGCTGGCTGCCGCTGGAGCAGCATGCCGAGGTGCTTCAGCTGCAGCGGAAAATACGCAACGTCTTTGACCCGCTGGGGATTTTCAATCCGGGCAAGGCAATTCCCGCCTGACCGGAACTTGCAATCAGCCCCAAGCAGGGGAATGATGCCTGTGGACCCTTTCTGGCTCTGGACGGAGCCCTCACCGATTTCGGAGAGACGAATTTGCGGATTTTACTGGGCGCCATGGCGGCCAAGAGCGTGGCCCTCATTGCCGTCCTCTTCCTGATGCTGAGCGTCGTGCTGCTCGTGGCCAGCGGCGCCCATGGTGAAACGTCTGGGCCGTCTTGTCCGCTGCATGCCTTGAAGCTTGTTTGCGGCCAGTTTGGGGAGGTCCCGCCCTCCGCTGGGGCGGGGGAGACGTCTGCCGCGGGCGGCCTGGAGAACGCGCGAGCGGAAGCGGAAAGGCTGGCAGCGGAAATGGCGGCTGCCGACAAGCTGGCCGCAGAGCAGTCGGCGGCCAAGGCACAAGGGAACGAAAAACAAGGTGCGCCCGAAGCGCCCGCAGGGCCTGTTGCCCCCACGATCGCGCCCGTTGCCCCAGCGGCTCCACCCACTTCGGAAGCTGCCACTGCTGAACCAAGTGTAGAGCCAGTAACGGTCCCAACGCCGATTAGCGATAGCGCGTGGCCAACTTATACGGCGACGACATCGGCATCGCAGTCGTCAAGCCCGACGGCGTCTGTCCTGCCGGACACGGCGACGTCCACTGCGGACTTAAATACGGTGCGCGCGGGATCAAGTGGTCCGAACCTGTGGACGATTCTGCTGATCCTGGCAGCGGCCGTCGTCGTGGCTGGCGGCACTCTGGCCATCTATATGCTCAACCGCGCCAACGCCGGGCGGCACTGACGACTCCGCACTGACGACCCTGCACTGGCTACTCTGCAGAGGCGACCCTGAACTGAACACTCCCGGCACCGGCGTGCCCGAACGGACGGTTCGGTGCAGGCAGAAACTAGCCTGATCCTTCACCGAGCGAGCCGCCTTCAAGGATTTTCATGGTGGCGGTATCGGCCGTCAGCATGATGGCGGCCTCGTCGCGGCGGTGCCGCAGTACAGTATCGAGGTACGACTGCACGGCCTCCGCGAGCGGGACGTTGCGGTCTTCCTGCTCGGACATGTACCAGCGGTGCTCCAGCACCTCATGGACCACTTCGGCGGGTTCAAGCTTCCCGCCAAGCTCCCGCGGAATGGAGCGGACAATGGGTTCGAAAACGTGGCTCACCCAGGAGTGCGCGCTGATTTCCTCGTCCTGCCCCGGGTAATTGTCGGCCCGGTAGGTATCCATGTCGTTGAGCAGCCGCCGTGCCTGGTTCTCCTGGGCATCAATCCCGGTCAACCGCAGCATCCGGCGCTGGTGGTGCCCGGCGTCAACCACCTTGGGCTGCAGCTGGATGGTGGCTCCGTCCGGAGTGGTCTTGATGGCGTACTCGCCGACGTCGAAGCCCAATTCATTGAGACGGCGGATGCGCGCGCCCACGCGCCAGCGCTCACCCAGTTCGAATGACTCCTTTTCCGTCAGCTCGCCCCACAGCCGGCGGTAACTGTCCATGATGAGTTCACTGGTGGCGACGGGATCCACCTTCTCCTCAATCAGCCCGCCCTCCAGGAGATCCATGAGTTCGCCGGCGATGTTCACCCGGGCAATCTCCAGATCGTACTCGCGCTGGCCGGTGGAGAGATCCGGGTACAGTTCGCCGGTCTCGGCGTCCACCAAATAGGCTGCAAAGGCTCCGGCATCGCGGCGGAAAAGTGTGTTGGACAGCGAGACGTCCCCCCAGTAAAAGCCGATCAGGTGCAGCCGGACCAGCAGCAGCGCCTGAGCATCTATCAAGCGGGTGAGGGTGTCCCGGCGCAGCATCTGGGAGAAGAGCGCGCGGTAGGGCAGGGAGAACTTCAGGTGGCGGGTGACCAGCACGGGATCCAGGGGTGCACCGTGCGCTGTGGTCCGGCCGCTGATGACGGCGACGGGCTGGACGCAGGGAACGTCCAGGCGCTGCAGTTTGCGGAGCATGTGGTACTCGTGCCGGGCCACGTGCTCGCTGGTTTCCTTGATGGCAATGATGGACCCACTGAGGTGGGCAAAACGGACCACGTGCCGGGAAATCCCCCGCGGAAGCGCCGCCAGGCTTTCTTCGGGCCAGTCTTCGAGGGCAATGTGCCAGGGAAGATCCAGCAGTTCCGGATCCGCGGTGGCGGCGGTGATGTTCAGCGAGCCCATCACGGCCGCCGGCGGGGCCACTGCACGCGGCAGCTTCCCCCTCTGCTCGAAATCTGTGGGCTCGTCCGTCCACTTGGCACCGGCTGATTCCGTCATGCGTCAATTCTTCCTTAACCTCGGTTAAACATTGTGGTCCCGGGTTCCCTGGTCGCCACACGGCGCGGGGCGCCTTGGTCGACCACCGGGAATCCGGGACCACAAGTTCAGCCGGTCCACGGGAAGCCGGGACCAGGGAATACGGTCAGCTAGTCTCCGAGCCGCAGACCGGACGAGCTGTCAAACAGGTGTACGTGACCCTGCTGCGGGCGGACGTGGATGGTGTCCCCCTTCAGCGGTGGGCGGCGGCCGTCCACTCGGGCCACCATGTCATGATCCTTGCCGTCCAAGGTGGTGTGTCCGTAGATATACGCGTCGGCGCCGAGTTCCTCGACGACATCGACCTCCACCGGCAGTCCTTCGCCTTCGGGTGCCGTTTCCAGATCCTCCGGGCGCACGCCCAAGGTGACGGTGTTGCCCGCGGCAGCCTCCAGCACGTCCCGCGGCACCGGGTAAACAATCCCGCCGAACTTCACGCCGCCGTCGACTACGGGCAGTTCCAGCAGGTTCATGGCGGGAGAGCCGATGAAACCGGCCACAAAAACGTTCAGGGGCTTGTCGTAAAGGTTGCGCGGAGTGTCGACCTGCATCAGCAGCCCGTCCTTGAGCACAGCCACGCGATCGCCCATTGTCATGGCTTCAACCTGGTCGTGCGTGACGTACACGGTGGTAACGCCAAGCCGGCGGGTCAGCGAGGCGATCTGGGTGCGGGTCTGCACGCGGAGCTTGGCATCGAGGTTGGAGAGCGGTTCGTCCATCAGGAAGACCTGCGGATTACGCACGATGGCGCGGCCCATGGCGACACGCTGGCGCTGACCGCCGGAAAGAGCCTTGGGCTTCCGGTCCAGATATGCCTCGAGATCCAGCAGTCGGGCGGCTTCCTGCACCCGCTTGGCGCGTTCCTCCTTGGGGATACCGGCAATCTTCAGGGCAAAGCCCATGTTGTCGGCCACCGACATGTGCGGGTAGAGCGCGTAATTCTGGAAAACCATCGCGATGTCGCGGTCCTTCGGGGGAACATCGGTGACGTCGCGGTCGCCGATCAGAATCCGGCCGGAGTTAACGTCCTCGAGGCCTGCCAGCATGCGCAGCGAGGTCGACTTACCGCAACCGGAGGGTCCTACGAGGACGAGGAATTCGCCATCGGCAATTTCAATGTTGAGCCTGTCAACAGCGGGCTTCTCGGTGCCCGGGTACAAACGCGTAGCGTTGTCGAAAGTAACTGTAGCCACAGTCTTCAATCCCTTCATCGGCAGGTACGTGCCGAACGATCCGTAGTGAATGGTTTGTTTTATTCAGTTATGCGGCGCCGCTTCCCGAAGGAAACCGCAAAGTTGTGCGGTGCGTCACAGCAACATTATGGCACACATAACGATGTGGGATTTTCACTGCGCGGAATTGATAGCCCTCCATAGCCCCTGCACGGTTTTGTATGGCGCTGCTTTACTGCGTGACTTTCACTGTGCGGATTTGTTCAGATACGTGGTTCGCCGCGAAAGTACCAGCTCCAGCAGAGGTGTAACCGCCTCCGGTGAGCCGATCCGGAACCGCGCGGCGGTCTCCCCGGCACCGACCTTGACGCCGACGTCGTCGAGCTCCAGCGCCCGGAAGCCGTGCTCGTCGGTAACATCATCACCCGCGAAGAGCACGGCCGTGGGGTGCGCGGCGCCGCGCAGAACCCGCAGACCGTCGCCCTTGTCCGCCTTCAGCACCGAAACTTCGAGCACCCGCTTGCCCTCACTGACGTAGACCCCGGGCAGCGCATCCAAAGCTTGGTGTGCCTGCGCGACCGCGGACGCGGCCACCGGTTGCTCGGCCAGGCGGGTGTGCAGCACCACACCGGCCGGCTTCATTTCGAGCAGCGTCCCCGCATGCCGGCCGGCGATGTCCTGCAGAATTGTGCTCGTCCGCGCGAGCAGCTCAGCGCCGGCGCGACTCAACGTCAGCGGCTCCGCGTCCGGCCCCAGCCAGACCTCCGCGCCGTGGCTGCCAATCAGCAGGCTCTCCCGGGGCGGAGCGGCAACCACCCGCAGACTGGCAAGGGCGCGCCCGGAGATGAGCGCCGTCGTCGTACTTGGCAGTTTCGCGATGGCGGCGAACGCCGACGCGGTGGCCGGGAGCGGCCGTGCGTCGCCGGCGAGCGGGACCAGCGGGGACATGGTGCCGTCAAAATCCATCGCCACCAGCAGTCGGGGGGTACGGCACAGACCGTCGACGGCGGCCGTCAGCTCTGTGGGCAGACTGGTCAGGCCGGTGGGCACGCCGGTCAGTCCGGCGGGTTTTCCCGGGGGCCGGTCAGCGGTCATCGCGGACCGCTTTTTCGTCCAGCGCGATCAGGAAGTCCTGCGACCAGCGCTCCACGTCATGGTCCAGGACCTGCCGGCGCATGGCCCGCATCCGCCGGCTGGAGGCGGCCGGGCTGAGGTTTATGGCGGCCATGATGGTCTCTTTCAGTCCATCAATGTCATGCGGGTTGACCAGCAGCGCCTGCCGCAGCTGGTCCGCGGCCCCGGTGAATTCGCTGAGCACCAGCGCACCGGTGTTGTTGATCCTGGCCGCAACGTATTCCTTGGCCACCAGATTCATGCCGTCGCGCAGGGCGGTGACCAGCATGACGTCGGCTGCGAGGTACAGGGCCACCATCTCCTCCACCGGATAACTGTGGTGCAGATACCTCACCGCGGTGTTCTGGATGGTGTCGAACTGGCCGTTGATCCGGCCCACTGTGCCCTCGACCTCTTCGCGCAGCAGCCGGTAGCTCTCCACCCGCTCACGGCTGGGGCTGGCGACCTGGATCATCGACGCGTCCTCGACCTTGACGTTGCCCTCGTTGAGCAGTTCGCCGTAGGCCTTTAGCCGGTGCGAGATGCCCTTGGTGTAGTCGAGCCGGTCCACCCCGAGCAGGATGGTCTTGGGATTGCCTAGATCGCTGCGGATCTGCCGGGACCGCTCGACCACGTCCGGGCGCTGGGCCAGCTTCTGGATCTGGTCCACGTCGATGGAGATGGGGAACGCCTCGGCCCGCGCGATGTGGCTGATTCCGCCGTCGGGATTTCGGACATGCACCTGCTGCTGTTTCACGCTCGCCCCCAGGAAACGCCTGGCCGAGCGCAGGAAATTGGCCGTGTCATTGGGCCGCTGGAAACCGATCAGATCCGCCCCGAGCAGACCGTCGATAATGGCCCGGCGCCAGGGCAGCTGAGCGAAGATCTCCGGCGGGGGGAACGGGATATGGTTGAAGAACCCGATCCGCAGATCCGGCCTACTCTGCCGCAGGTACCGCGGCACCAGCTGCAGCTGGTAGTCCTGCACCCAGACGGTGGCGCCTTTCGCCGCGGAGCGGGCTGCCGCATCGGCAAACCGGTGATTGATCCTGCGGTAGACGTCCCACCAGGTCCGGTGGAACTCCGGCGGCGCAATGACGTCGTGATAGAGCGGCCAGAGCGTCGAATTTGAGAAGCCCTCGTAATAAAGCTCAACCTCATCATTGCTGAGCGTCACCGGGATCAGGCGCATGCCGTCGTTGTCGAAGGCTTCCACCTCCTCATCCGGCGCACCGTGCCAACCCACCCAGGCGCCGTCGGCCTTGTTCATCACCGGGGCAAGAGCGGTGACCAGTCCGCCGGGGGAGCGCCGCCAGCCGCCTTCGTCTTCGGACGCCGGGACCCTGTCCACCGGCAGCCGGTTGGACACGACGATGAAGTCGTAGTCTCCCATGGGGGCGTCGCCCATCGGCTTGCGCTCGTGAATGATCTGACTCGGACGTGTCTGAGGATCTGACAACAGTGTCTCCCGCGTTCGTTTGGTGCTTAGCTGCCAGCTTATAGGCACCGGAATCATCCGTCCCGCTGGCACGTTATCCGGAGCGTGAGAGAAGCTCCCGGGTTCTTCCCCTAAAATGGGGAAGTTGCCGCCGCGTGGCAAGCTGCCGCGCCCATTGACACGAGGAACTATGACCCCCCAGAACGAGCCACGGCTGAGCAAGACCGAACGAACTGCACAAGCGCGTGAACAGGCCCGCCGGATCCGCGAAGCCCACGCGAAGAAGGAGAAACGCAACGGCTGGCTGATCCGCGGCGGCGTGCTGCTTGCCGCCGTCGTCGTTGTTGTTATTGTCGCTTTGCTGATCGTTCAGGGGACCAAAAAGCCGGAGGCCATCGCGGACAGCGGTCCGGTTCCGGCCAACGCCAATACTTACGGCGGCGTGGTGCAGGACCAGAACGGCGTGGTGAAGAACGCTTCCCCGGGCGAGGTTAATAAGGCAACCCTGCCGGCGGCGCCAACGTCTGCTGCGGCCAGCGCCGCTGCCACCGATCTGGCCTCCATCGGCATCGCGCCCAGCGCCGACGGCAAGC
Organism: Paenarthrobacter sp. PH39-S1; assembly: GCF_030063245.1. Taxonomy (GTDB): domain Bacteria; phylum Actinomycetota; class Actinomycetes; order Actinomycetales; family Micrococcaceae; genus Arthrobacter_M. The sequence continues at coordinate 20,052 of NZ_JASISR010000044.1, read as the reverse complement.
CCGTTCAAATTGTGGCCTACATCGACTACATCTGCCCGGCCTGCAACCAGTTTGAGACCAAATTCGGACCCCAGCTCAAGCAATGGCAGGACAGCGGGAAGGCGACCATCGAGTACCGGGCCGCCGGGATTTTGGACCAGTTCTCCACGACCAACTACTCCTCCCGCTCTGCCGCGGCGGCTGCCTGCCTGGTCGATACGTCACCGGATAAATTCGCCGACTACTTCACCCAGCTCTTCGCCCAGCAGCCGGCGGAAAACAGCGCCGGGCTGAGCAACGATCAGCTCAAGAAGATAGCCAGGGACGTCGGAGCCGCGGATATCGGCAGCTGCGTGGACAACAAGACCTACCGCCCGTTCGTCCAGTACAGCACGGCGACCGCGCATGCCCACGGCGTCAACGGCACACCGACGGTTTTTGTGGACGGCAAGCAGTACACCGATACGACCGTTGCGTTCGACGCGTTCGCGCAGCCGATCATCGACGCGAAGAAGTAGCCTCGGGTCCGGGCCGGCTAGACCGGACAGTGCGGGCCGCTCCGGGCAGGGAGCTCTTTCCCTGCCCGAGCAGCGGTTCTTGGGTCTTGGAGTGCGTTGGGAATTTAGCGTTGCGCGCGCCCCTGGGCTAGTCTTATTTAGCTGGCTTTCGGGCCGGCCGGCTGGCAGTTGGTCAGCACGCCTCCTTAGCTCAGTTGGCCAGAGCACCTGTCTTGTAAACAGGGGGTCGCCGGTTCGAATCCGGCAGGAGGCTCCGCCGTAAGGTCCGCAATCGTTGGGTCTTCGGTAGGTGGACTGGCCCCGATAAGGGCCCATTCCAACTCATGTCTCCACAAACTCTCCACAATGGGCCTCCGAATTCATCAGTTTTCATCCTTCTAGGCGATCGGCGGAGGCTCATCCTTCGGGCTGAAGGCATCCACGACGGCGCTGGTGTCCAGGGCCTCCTGATACTCATCAATGTGGTGCTGTTGGATCATGGAGACCTTTGAATGTCCGGCCTGGTAAGCGGCCGCCTCGACTCCCATGGCCCCACCCTGATCGCGAACTTCGTGTTCATGATCGTGACGCTGACCATGCCCGAAGCGGCCCTTGTCAGTTGGGGCTGGCGCATCCCGTTCCTGGCCAGCGCCATCCTGATCGGTGTAGGGCTGTGGGTGCGGCTCTCCATTGAGGAGACCCCGGCGCTCCGGGCCGTAAAGGAAACGGGAGTAAAAGCCGCGCTGCCCTTTGCGGAACTCATGCGCAAGAACCGGAACCAGGTGCTGCTCGGCGCAATCGCCACCCTGTCCACCGGCGTCTTCAACATCCTGGTCGCAGTCGCTCCCTCCTTTGGAAAGAACAGTCTCGGCTACACCACCAACGACGTGCTGCTCGCCGTCGTCGTGTCCTGCTTCGTAGGCCTGGTGGCCATCCCGTTCTTCGGGTGGCTCTCCGACAAGGTGGGCCGCAAGACGACCATCATCGGCGGCATGATTGGTCAAATGGTTCTGGCGTTCCCGGTGTTCTGGCGGATGGGCACGCACAGCGTGGCGAACATGATCCTGGGCTACGTGCTGATGAGGATCGTCTTCTCTGCCAACTACGCCCCACCGCAAGTAACCGCATCCAGTTCGGCGCCCGTGTGTGTGATCGACCATCTTAGTCCGTTTCAGCCAAGGAACCCTGCCGAGTTAGTGGCCGGTTTCCGAACAAAAAGAGCGCTAATAATCACGCCAGGCATTTCTGACCTGCCCTGGAGATTTCGGCCCTCCTAAGATGAGGTGCTACTGAAAGAGAGATCAGCATGTCTGTATCGAGTCGGCGGTACACTCAGGAATTCAAGGATGAGTTGTGTCGTGAGGTGATCTCCGCGTCCAAGCCCATCAAGGATGTAGCCGTCGCTTATGGCGTTTGCCCCGAGACCCTGCGGAACTGGTTGGTCAAGTATCGAGAAGCCAACGGCAGGACTGAGACCGATTTGACGGTCTCGGAACGCGTCCGACTCAAGGAGCTTGAGCGGGAAATCAGGAGCTCCGGGCCGAGACGGCGTCCTTGAAAAAAGCCAGCGCTTACTTCGCGAGGGAGCAGCGGTGGGGTGCGACCGTCGGTGGGGTATCGCTTATTCCCCGGCTTGCCTGATGTTGGAATGAATGGATTTTTCAACCTCTGGAAGTTTTCGACTCGGGGGAGTGGCGGGCGCCCGGCGGGTATACACCTGAGTTGACAACCCAACCCTAGTCGGGCACATCGACAGCTTAGCCCGGATGGATGAGCGGAACGTTGAGGCTGATGGCGTTGTGCAGGGCCAATCCGGCGGCCCCAACTGCATCCTCGGACTCGGTCCATGACTTGACAGTGATGTCCAGCGGATGCAGGAACTTCAGCACCGTTTCATCCAGGCCGCGGCGGAATCCGTCGTCCAGGTATTCCCAGAGCGACATGGTTTGACCGCTCACGATGATCGTGCCGATACCAAGCAGGTTGACGACGCCGCCCACGGCGCGGCCCACGCGGTGGCCAGTTTCGGCCAGGAAGGCCAGGACGGTCGGGTCGCCGGCTTGCGACGCCGTCAGCACGCCGGACAGTGATTTGGGCTCGCCGGTCGCCGGTGCCGTCCTTATAACTTCGTTCAGTCCTGCGTAGACCTGCAGGCAGCCGTAGTTTCCGCACAAGCACAGGGGTCCGTCCGGGTCGATCGACATGTGCCCAAACTCTGTGGAGGAACCGGTGGAGCCGTAAAAGACCTTGCGGTGGTTGACGATTCCCAGGCCGACGCCGAAGCCCAGGCCCAGCAGCAGGAAGTCGTCCTTGTTGCGGCCGAGCCCAAAACTCACTTCGCGGGTGGAGAGCGCAAAAAGGTCGTTGGAGACGAAAACGGGCATGTTGAGGGACCGTTCCAGCTGGGTGCCAAGATTGAAGTCGCGCCAGTTCAAGGTGGCGGAAATCCGTACCGTGGAAAGTGCCTGGTCCACGGCGCCCGAGACGGAAATCCCAATCGCCACCACGCGCTCCGGATGCTCCATGAAACTTTGCTGTTCAATGACCATGGCCTTGAACTGGCCCAAGGGATTGGATGACGGATCGAATGACGTGGTCCGTGCGTCGGTGATGGTTCCGTCAATGAGCATGGACACAATCGTGACGCTGGTGGGCGTCACGCTCATGCCGATGATTACGGCAGATTCAGCCACCAATTCGACTGGCACCCGGGGACGGCCGGCACCGGCACGAGCATCGGCAGGCAGCTCACGCACGTAGCCATCACTCATGAGCCGGCGCACCTGTGCGGTGACGGTCGCCGGCCCCAAATTGAGCTTCTTGGCGATTTCGCTGCGGCTTAGCTTCCCCAGCTGCCCCAGCAGGCCAACGATTTCCGCGCGGCTCACAGCGTCACGGGTGGGGCTCATGTGTGGGCGGATGCCTGCTGTGGACATAATTACCCCTCCTCCTTGACTGTGGGTCCAACTGTGATTACGCTAACACCACACCAATAATTCGACGCCGAATTAATTATGCACCCGTGACCGCTGAACGCCTAAAGCCACTGAAGGATTGTCATGAAACTAGCAACGAAGCTCGCCGCCATAGCCGTTGGAAGCGCCCTTGCACTCGGGGCCAGCGCGTGCAGCCCCTCCTCGTCGGGATCGGCCGGTGGCGGGGAGGCTGCCGGTAATGTCACGCTCGACTGGTCATTCTGGTCACAGGGCGATGAAGGCAACAAGACGTGGGAGGACCTCGCGTCCCAGGTGACGGCGAAGTACCCGAACATCAAGGTCAACCTGACCACGGCCCCCTTCTCCGACTACTTCACCAAGCTCCAGTCCCAGCTGGCATCGGGCACGGCGCCGTGCATTGTGAGCATGCAGAGTCTCCGCCTGCCGGCTTTTGCCAAGGCCATGACCCCGCTCGACGGCGAGCTGGCCAAGGCGGCCGGGTTCACCGCAAGTGAATGGGACGCAGGGGCGTTGAAGGCCCTGCAAAGCGGCGACAAGCAGTACGCCCTGCCCTATGGCCTCTCCACCATGGTCATGTACTACAACAAGGATGCCTTCAAGGCGGCCGGCGTCGCCGAGCCAAAAGACGACTGGACCACCGACGACTTCGTCGCCGCCGCGCAAAAGATCACCAAGGCAACGAACAAGCCCGCCTTCGGCCAAAGTTTTTCCGACCTCCACATGTCCGCCCAGCTCCTGGCCTACAACGGAGCCAAGCCGGTTTCCTCCGAGGGAAAACTGCAGATGACGGACAAGACTTTTGAGGATTCCTTCGCTTGGTACTCCAGTCTGGCCACCGACAAAAAGATCAGTAGCGTCCCTGCCAGCTCCTCCGACGTCCCCTGGGGCGAGCAACAGTTCGTTGCAGGCAACGTAGCCATGGCCGTTGACGGCTCCTGGAACCTGAAGAGCAATGTCACCGACGCCGCCGGCTTCAACGTAGGCGTCGTTGCCCTGCCGCAGGGACCCAACGGCGGCGGCACCTTCTCCGCCAACTCCGGGTTCGGCATCTCCTCCACCTGCAAGAACAAGACCGAGGCGGCCAAGGCCATCGGCGTCCTGACAGACGCGCAGTCACAAATGGCGTCCGCCGCGTCGGGCAACATCCCTGCCCGCACCGCCGCCCTCCCGGCGTTCATCGACGCCCTGAAAAAGGACATCGACCCCAAGAACCCTGGGTACTCCGAACAGGTGGCCCAGGTGACCAAAGACTCCTCGGCGATGGCAGTTCCGTTCATCAGCACCAACAACTGGGATGCGGTCACCAAGCTGATGGCCCAGCAGTTCCAGCAGGCCTACACGGGAAAGAGCTCGCCCGCCGATGCGCTGAACAACGTTCAGCAAAGCGGAGCCAAGTAAGTCCATCTCCTTCCGCACCGGGCCGCAGCAGAAAGGCACCACCTTGACGGCAATAAGCAACAAAACCGTGCAGCGAAGGATCCCCGATCCGGCTGCCCCGATTAAGCGGAAGAAGAAGTCCGATTCTCGCGCGGCGCTGGGGTTCCTCACCCCCAGCGCCGTGGGGATGACAGTGTTCATCCTCTTCCCGACCATCCTGGCGGTCGCCACCAGCTTCTTCAACTGGCCGACCTTTGGCGACATCTCTTTCGCAGGGCTGGGGAACTACCGTAATTTGTTCGCCCCCGGCAGCCAATTCCCGGCCGCCCTGGTGAACACACTCGTCTTTACGCTTCTGGTAGTGCCCATCAACCTCGTCCTGACCCTGTCCACCGCCTTTTGGGTTTCCACCAGCCGGTTTAGCCGCCTGTACCGGGTCCTGTTTTTCCTTCCGGTCGTCACTCCCACGGTTGCAACCGCCGTGATCTGGAAACTGATCTACCAGCCCAATGGCCTGGTGGACTCGACCATGCAGAGCCTGTTCGGGATCCACCTGCCCAACCTCCTGGGTGACAGCAGCACGGCCCTGCTGGCCGTCGTCGTCGTAATCATTTGGCAAGGCTTTGGCTACAACATGCTCATCTTCTCCGCCGCCATCGACCAACTGCCCCAGGACATCCTTGACGCGTCCAAGCTCGACGGCGCCCACGGCCTGACACAACTTCTGCGCATCAAACTGCCGCTCCTGACACCCGCCATCTTCTTTGCCTCCACGGTCACCATGATTTCGGCCTTCCAAATGTTCTCCGAACCATTCGTTATGACCGCCGGAGGGCCCGGAACATCCACCGTCACCGTCGTGATGAACGTCTACCAAACCGCTTTCCAGGGCGGCGAGCTCGGCGCCGCCGCCGCACCCGCCATCATCCTCTTTGTCCTGATCCTCGTCGTCACGATGATCCAGTGGCTGGGACAAAAGAAATGGGTACATTATGACCAGTAGTCAGCTCCAGTCCCCATCCCGCCGACAGTCCGCCCAGGCCGTCCAAGCAGCGGTCCGCAGGAATAAACCGCAGTTCCGGCCGCTGAAAGTGGCCGGTGAAGTGGTGCTTGGCGTGGTGGTCCTCGCCTTCCTTTTTCCCATCATTTTCACGTTCTTCTCAGCATTGAAGCCCAACGGGGAGATCTTCTCCCAGCCGCCGTCCTTGATCGGCTCGGAAATACGGTGGCAGAACTTCGTGGAAGTCTTCAACTACACGCCGTTTTTGCGGTTCATCGTCAACGGCCTGATTATCTCCATTTCCGGAACCATCATTGTTGTGGCGGTGTCATCGCTGGCGGCCTATAGTTTCGGCATCCTCAAGTGGCGGGGGAGGGACAAGTACATGCTCCTGTACCTGGCCACCATGATGATTCCCCAGGAGGTCCTGGTCATCCCCATGTTCCTGCTGATGCAAAAGTTTGGCTGGATCAACTCATGGCAGGCGCTGATTTTGCCATGGGCCTTCGGCGCCTTCGGGGCGTTCCTGCTGCGACAGTTCTTCATCAACATCCCCTACGAGCTGGTGGAGGCCTCCCGCATGGACGGCTGCAGCCAGTGGGGGACGTTTACCCGGATCATCCTGCCCCTGGCCAAGCCGTCGCTGGCCGTCCTGGGCGTGTGGACGTTCATCACCTTCTGGAACAGTTTCCTGTGGCCGTTGATCGTGGTCAACGATGTCAACCAACTGGGCAACGTCTCCCTGGGCCTGCAGACATTCTTCGGCGAACACGGAAGCTCCTGGAACCTGGTGATGGCGGCCTCCGTGATTGCCATTCTGCCCACGCTCATCATGGTTATCGCTCTCCAAAAGCACTTGGTCAAGGGCATTGCCACCGTCGGCCTCGCCGGTCGCTAACCGCCCTCCTCCTACACGAAGGCAGTAATGATTAATTTTGAAGATCGTGTTGGTCCCGACTTTGGCGCTAACGCGCCAAACTACCCGGAGTGGGAATTTCCGCAATGGCTTGAGGACGCAAAATTTGGCATCTTTGTGCACTGGGGCCTGTACTCCGTGCCGGCCTGGGCCGAGACGGGCCATGCGTCGATGCCGGTGGAGGATGCCTACCGCGACCACCAGTACGCCGAGTGGTACGGCAACACCGTCCGACTGGACGGCAGCAGTGCCCAGAAATACCAGCGGTCCACCTTTGGTGCCGGCAGCAGCTACGAAGACTTGGCCGATGTGTGGAAAGCAGAGTCGTTCGACGCCGCTGGCTGCATTGACCTCTTCCGCCGCGCCGGAGCCAAATACGTGGTGCCCACCACCAAGCACCACGACGGGTTTTGCCTGTGGAACACGGACACGACACCCTTCAACAGTGCCGTGCGCGGCCCCAAGCGTGACCTGGTCGAGGAATTCGCCACGGCGTCGCGGGGCGCCGGGCTGAGATTTGGCTGCTACTTTTCCGGCGCCCTGGACTGGCACGTCAGCGACTTCCCGGCCATCAACTCTGATCCCGACATCTTCAGGCTGCGCCGCAAGGACGAACATTTTGCCCGTTATTCGTACGGGCAGGTGCACGAGCTGGTGGAGCGGTTCGCGCCCGACATCCTGTGGAACGACATTGAATGGCCGGATGCCGGCAAGTCCAACGCCGAGTTCGGCCTGGCGGCCCTGTTCGATGAATACCGGGCGGCCGTGCCGGACGGAATAGTCAACGACCGCTGGGGCGTCCCCTCCCACGGCTACCTAACCCGCGAGTACAGCGACATTGGCGGCCTGAGCGGCCAGCACTGGGAAAGCTGCCGCGGACTGGGCCGCTCATTTGGCTTCAACCAACAGGAAACTGACGCCGATGTCCTCAGCGTGCCGGAGCTGGTCCACCACCTGGTCTCCGTTGTCTCACGCAACGGCAACTTCCTGCTCAACATTGGCCTGGCCGCTGACGGAACCGTCCCCGAACGCTACCGCCAACGCCTGCTTGGCCTGGGCCAATGGTTGAGCATCAATGGCGAAGCCATTTACGGCACCCGGCCCTGGCAGGGGACCATGGCGCCGGAACAACAGGCGCACTATGCAGTGACGGTCGGGGCCGGCGCCAGCTACCTGTCGGTCCTCACCCCCGGAGCCGAGCTTCCCTCGGCGCCGCTGGACACCTCCGGTGGCGTATGGCTGGGTGCGGCGGAGAACGGCACCGGCGGCGTCCGAGTGCCGGCAGCCCTGGCCGCCGAGCCCGTCGCGGTGCTGCGCATTCCGCACCCGGCTTCCGGAGAAACACCGGCATGAGTGAATCATGGATTGGGGTGGACATCGGCGGCACCAAAATTGCTGCAGGGATAGTTAATGGGCAGGGGGCGGTGCTGGCGCGTTCGCAGCGCCCCACGCCCCACGGTGAAGTGGCCATTGCCGACGCCGTGGCCGCACTGGTCCTTCAGCTTTCGCCCAACGTCGCCGGGACACTCGTGGGAATTGCGGTCCCAGGCTACGTCTCGATCGACCACAGGACCGTGTCCTACGCGGCCAACCTGGATCTTGACAACACGAAGTTGGCGGACCTGATCGAGGCCAGGCTCGACGTTGCGTGCCTGGTCATCAACGACGCAAACGCCGCGTTGTGGGCCGAGCACAAGTTCGGTGCGGCTCAGACCGTGCAGGACGCAGCCATGGTGACGGTGGGAACCGGGATCGGCGGCGGCCTGTTGGTGAACGGCAAATTGGTGGTCGGAGCGCACGGCTGGGCCGGGGAAATCGGCCACATGGTGGTCGAGCCGGGCGGTCGCCCGTGCGGCTGCGGCAGCCGCGGCTGCCTGGACAGGTATGCCAGCGGCAGCGCCTTGGCCACTGAGGCCCGGACCAGCGAAGACTTTGCCGTTATCGCCCACTGGCTCGGGTTTGGCCTGAGCCAGGTCTCCATGCTGTTGGATCCGGACCTCATTGTGCTCGGAGGGGGAGTCAGCTCGGCCGGTGCCGCCTTGGCCGAACCCACCCGGGAACGACTGGCTCAACTGCTGGCCGAGCACGGGCGCCACGCCACACCTCAGGTTGTCCCCGCCCAGCTGGGGCCCGATGCAGGGTTCATTGGGGCTGCCGCCTACGCCTCGGACCACGTCGGCAAACGCGGGATGGACGGCATCGGCGTCGGCGCCAGCGCCAGCTAGCAATGCAAACCACCAGACTTTTCGATTGGAGAACACAATGATGAAACCCAACGTTGTAATTGTCCTGGCGGACGACCTAGGCTGGGGTGACCTGTCGTGTTACGGGGCCACGCGAATCCACACGCCGAACCTTGACGCCCTGGCTGCACGAGGCGTCCGCTTCACCGATTCACATGCGTCGTCCGCCGTCTGCACGCCGAGCCGGTACAGCCTTCTCACGGGGTCCTACCCGTGGCGGAGCCCGCTGAAGAGCGGGGTGCTGGGCGGCCTTGACCCGGCCATCATAGCGGTCGATGCGCCCACACTGCCGCGGGACTTCCACGACGCAGGCTACCGCACCGGGGCGTTTGGAAAGTGGCACCTGGGCCTGGGCTGGACCGACCTGGACGGCTCCACCCGGGATGCCTTCAGCCCCGGCTTCGCCGCCGAAATGCAAGGTCACGGTCGGGACATTGACTACAACGTCCCGTTCCGGGGCGGCCCCACCGCGCTTGGCTTTGAAACGTACTTTGGCATTGCCGGGTCCCTGGACATGCCACCGTACTGCTTCCTCGACCAGGACAGGGCAGTCGGGGTGCCGCTGGAGGAAAAGACGCGACTGGTCACCTCCCAGCGCCCCGGCCTGCAAAGTCCGGGCTGGCAGGACGACGCCGTCGACACCACCGTGGTTGCGCGGGCCGCGGATTGGATCCGCGCCCAGCGCGGCGGCGGGGAACCGTTCTTCGCCTACGTGGCCACGGCCGCCCCGCACCGGCCCTGCGTGCCCCCGGAATTTGTCCGTGGGACTACCGAGGCCGGGCCCCGTGGCGACGGGGTTGCGCTGGTCGACTGGATGGTCGGGGAGCTGGTCGGCGCCCTGGGCGAGGCCCTTGAGAACACTGTCTTCGTGTTCACCTCGGACAACGGGGCGCCCACCATGTTCCCGGACGATGGCGACGTGGTGGTCCACCGCCCCAACGGGCACTGGCGGGGCCAAAAAGCGGACGCCTGGGAGGCCGGCCACCGCGTGCCGCTCATTGTGGCAGGCCCCGGCATTGCCGCGAACAAGGTGTGCGATGAACTGGTCAGCCTGATGGACATCCGGGCCACGCTGGCCGAACACACTGCAGAGCCTGCCGGAGTCCGCGGCGGCGCCGAAGCTGTTTGGAGGGTCGGCGACGGGACGTCCTTTGCGCCCCTGCTGCGCCGCGAATCGGCCGACGCCGGCGTTGCCCGGGTGCTGGGCCACCAGGCATATGACGGCACCTTGGTGTTGCGCAGCGGTTCCGGGAAGGCCATCTTTGGAACCGGGTCGGGCGGCTTTTCCGAACCGGTCGGCAAGCCCGACGACACCGGGAACGGGCCCGGACAGTTCTTTGACCTGGCCGATGACCCGACGGAGACGACAAACCTATGGCCCAACAGGGCAGGCCAGGCGCTGGACATGATTGAAACATTTGAACGCACCACTGGATTCATTCGAGGAACACGATGACTGAACAAACCACCACCCCACCCCCCGACCCGTCCGAGGTGTGGTGCCCGCCGCTGGCACCGGTGGTCGAGGGCGGGCTGGCCCGGCCGCGCATCGGCATCGCCGGAATCTCCATTGAATCCAGCACGTTCTCCCCGCACATCAGCGGCACGGAGGCGTTCACGGTGCGCCGCGGCGTGGACCTCCTGGCCTACTACCCGTTCCTGGATGAAGGACGCGAACTGCGCTCCGCAGCTGAGTGGGTGCCGCTCATGCACGCCCGGTCCCTGCCGGGAGGCGCCGTGGACCCGGAGCTGTACGTCGCGTTCCGCGACGAGATCATTGATCAGATCCGCAACGCCGGACCCCTGGACGCCTTGTTCTTCGACATCCATGGCGCCATGAGCGTGGTAGGCATGCAGGACGCCGAAGGCGACCTTGCCCGCCACGTGCGCCAGGCCCTCGGCGACGCCGCCCTGGTCTCCGCCTCGATGGACCTGCACGGCAACGTCTCCTTCGAGTTACTGGAAAACGTGGACCTGATCACCTGCTACCGCATGGCCCCGCACGAGGACGCCATGAACACGAAGGAGCGGGCCGTTTTCAACCTGTTGGGCAGGCTGCGCGCCGCGACGGGGGCGGATGTCCACAAACGCCGCCCGTCGAAGGCCTGGTTGCCGGTTCCCGTGCTGCTGCCCGGTGAAAAGACGAGCACCCGGATTAAACCTGCCAAGGGCATTTACGAGGAAATTCCGGCAGTCACCGAGCTCGACGGCGTCCTCGACGCGGCCATTTGGGTTGGCTATGCCTGGGCGGACGAGCCCCGGTGCCAGGCCTACGTCGTCGTGACCGGCGACGACGTAATGGTGATCCGAAGAGAAGCCGAGCGGCTGGGGCGCATGTACTGGGACGCGCGACGCGACTTTGCCTTTGTCGCCGAAACGGCCACGCTGGAGGAGGGGATCGCGGTGGCGATCGCCCCGGACGCCCCGCGCCCGTACTTCCTCTCCGACACCGGCGACAACCCGACTGCCGGCGGTGCGGGGGACGTAACGTGGACGCTGGCGCAGCTGCTGGCCAGCGAACCCCTTGCCGCCGCCGATGTGCGGCTGGTACACGCCTCCATCTTTGACGCCGAGGCCGTGGAACAGGCCGTCGCCGCAGGGGTCGGGGGCGCCGTGGACATGGAGGCCGGGGCCCGTATAGACCACAACGCGCACGGCCCGGTCCGGCTGCACGGCACCGTCTACTCCATCACCGACGGTGACCCCGTGGCCGGCATGCAGGCCGTCGTCAAGGTGGGCAATGTATTTGCGATCCTGACCGAGCGGCGCAAGCCATTCCACCACATCAGCGACTTCACCTGTTTAGGACTGGACCCGGCCGAATTTGACGTGGTCGTGGTGAAAATTGGCTACCTGGAGCCGGAACTCTTTGATGCGGCCGCCGGCTGGAAGCTGGCGCTGACGCCAGGAGGCGTTGACCAGGACCTGTTGCGCCTGGGCCACTCGCACCTGGCCGACGGCGTATTCCCGTTCTCGGAGGACGGCGGCGCACCGGCGCTGACCGCCACCGTGCACCGCCGGTGACCGCGCCTGCTGAAGCGGCCCGGCCGCCCCTGGATGGCTGGGCCGGGCTGGAAATTGCGGTCCAGGACGCCGCCGGGGCACGCGCCGCCGCTGCCGGGGGCGCGTCCCGGGTGGAACTGTGTACGGCACTGCGGATGGGCGGGCTGACGCCCTCGGACGGAATCGTGGAGGCCGTGCTGGCCGCAACAGGCGGGGCGGCCGGATTCGTGCAGGCCCTGGTGCGCTCCCGCGGCGGCGGATACGTGTACGACGCCGATGAGGTGGACACCATGTGCCGCGAAATCCGGCACCTGAAGGCTGCCGGCGCGCACGGCGTGGTGGTGGGGGCACTGACTGCCAAACGGACGATTGACCTGGCGGCGCTTGAGCAATGGATTGAGGCTGCGGACGGCCTGCCCGTGACGTTCCACCGCGCGCTTGACGCCTGTGCTGACCCGCTGGGGCAGCTCGCGCGACTTGCCGGAAGCGGAGTCGGCCGGGTCCTGACCTCGGGCGGTGCCGTCCGGAGCATTGACGGGCTGGCCGTGCTGGAGGCCATGGTGCGGCAACGGCCCGCCGGCGTCGAAATAATGGCCGGCGGCGGCGTCCGCATCCAGGACATTGGCGCCCTGGTGCGGGCCGGCGTGGACGCCGTCCATCTTTCGGCCCGGGTTCCCTTCGTGGACGCGCATCCGTCCGGGCCCGGCGGCGGGGCGCAGGAACTGGACTCCACGAGCGTTGAGTTGGTCGGCCGAGCCCGCCGGGCCCTCGAGGCACGATGACTGACCCAGCCGGCGGCCGGGGCCGCCCGCGAGGGCCTCGGAGCCTACCGGCCCTGACTGGATCCCGGCAGGCCCCGGGTCACCGGTGGCGCGTGTGGGCCTACTGTCCAGCGGGGCGCAGACGGAGGGCCTGCATGCCGCCATCGACCGCGATGGACGTACCGGTAGTGGAACCGGAGAGCGGGCTGGCCAGGTAGGCGACGGCGCCGGCCACCTCATCAGCGCTGACCAGGCGCCCGTGCGGTTGGCGGGCGTTCAGGGCCGAACGCTCCGCCACGGGGTCCTGGGCGGCGTCCATGAGCCGCCCAATCCACGGGGTGTCCGCGGTGCCCGGATTCACGCAGTTGACGCGAACCCCCTCACGGAGGTGGTCTGCGGCCATGGCCTGGGTCAGGGAGAGCACTGCGCCCTTCGTGGCGGAGTACAGTGCACGCTGGGGAAGTCCGGCAGTGGCCGCGATCGAGCAGGTGTTCACGATGGCTGCCGCCGGGGACTTGCGCAGGTGCGGCAGGGCTGCGCGGGCCACGCGGACCATGCCCACCACGTTGATGTCCCACACCCGGTGCCACTCAGCGTCGTCGTTGGACTCCACGGTGCCTTGGGCGCCGATGCCGGCGTTGTTGATTACGATGTCCACGCCGCCGAATGCTGCCACGGCGCCGTCGACGGCCGCTGTGACGGAGGCGTCGTCGGAGACGTCGCAAGAAAAGCCGAGCTGGCCCTCCGGAAGATTGCCGGGGGCCAGGTCCAGGACGGCCACGGACGCGCCCATGCTCTGCAGTTTCGCAGCGATCGCGGCGCCGATGCCGGAGGCGCCACCGGTGACAATGGCGGTGAGGTTTGACATTTCCTGGCTCATTTAAGCCTCCCGGGCAGTTTTGGCGGTTTGGGCAACATCGCTTCCGGCGGCGCGTGGGGCGGCGCGGAAGAATTCTTGGCGCTGGCGGCCTAGTCCGGCGATTTCCATTTCCACCACGTCGCCGTCCTGCAGATACGGGAAACGGCCGGAGAGGGCGACACCTTCGGGGGTGCCGGTGAGGACCACGTCGCCGGGTTCGAGGACCATGTATTGGCTCAGGTGGTGGATGACGGTGGGGATGTCGAAGATCAGGTCCGCGGTGTTGGAGTCCTGGCGCGGTTCGCCGTTGACCCAGCTCCTGAGCTGGAGGTTGTTGGCGTCCGCCTCGGCAGCGGGCACCAGCCACGGGCCCAGGGGCGTGGACTTGGGGAGTGATTTGCCCTTGGTCCATTGGCCGGCGGCGCCCGGAATCTGGTATGCCCGCTCCGAGAGGTCGTTGGCCACCAGGTAGCCGGCCACGGCGTCTGCGGCTTCTTCAACGCTGGCCAGGTAGCTGGCCTTGCTTCCAATGACCACGCCGAGCTCGACCTCCCAGTCATACTTGGCGGACAGCGGCGGGATGGGGGCGGCATCAAAGGGACCGGTGACGGTGTTGTTCGGCTTCAGGAACACCACCGGAATGGTCGGCGTCTGGGCCCCGGACTCCGCGGCATGCGCCGCGTAGTTCATGCCGATGCAAATCACGTTGTTGGGCCGGGCCACCGGGGAACCGACCCGCAGGGCGGCGGCACCCTCCAGCAGCGGGAGTTCGCCGCGCTTGACGGCCTTGCATAGCCTTGCGATGCCGCCACCGGACAGGAACTCGCCATCGATGTCAGGCGTGACGGGACGGGCATCATGGGTGCGCTCCACGCCGTCGGCTCCGGCGGCGATAACAACGGGGATTTCCAGCCCCGGCTCGCCAAGACGCGCAATCTTCATGGGAATCGTTCCTCTACTTTGACCGCCGCAGCGGCTGCCTGGGTCTGTGCAAGAGCCGCAAGCGGCACCTAACATCTGAGCTTTGTAGCCATTTTACTCATGGGTGTGCACATTTTCCGCATCCGCATCCACATTGACACGTAAAACATCGGATGTTTAACTTGGTTTAGTTTTTGCGTTTCCAGGACACACTTTCTTAGGAGCAGCCCATTGAGCACAGTCATCGCCGTGGAAACCAGCGACGTCCGGTTTCCCACGTCGCGGGAGTTGGACGGCTCCGACGCCATGAACCCCGACCCGGACTACTCCGCGGCGTACCTGCGCCTTGTCACTGACAGTACGGACGGCCGGGAGGGCCACGGCTTTGTCTTTACCATCGGCCGCGGCAACGATGTGGAAACGGCCGCCATCTCTGCGCTGGCCCCGTACCTGCTGGGCCGCAATGTTGAGGAGTTGCTGGCCAACATGGGCGCCACCTACATGGAGTTCATCAATGACTCGCAGCTGCGCTGGCTCGGCCCGGAAAAGGGCGTCATGCACATGGCCATTGGCGCCGTCACCAACGCACTCTGGGACCTGAAGGCCAAGCGCGCCGGCCTGCCGCTGTGGCAGCTGCTGGCACAGATGAGCCCGGAGGAAATCGTCGAGCTTGTGGACTTCCGCTACCTCAGCGACGCCCTGACCCGGGACGAGGCCCTGGCGATCCTGTGCGCAGCCGAGCCGGGACGGGCGGAGCGCACGGCCGCACTGCTGGCCGAAGGCTACCCCGGATACACCACAACCCCGGGCTGGCTGGGCTACTCCGATGAGAAACTGACCCGTCTGCTCCGCGAAGCGGTGGCCGACGGATTCAAGCAAATCAAGCTCAAGGTCGGAGCAGACCTGGCGGACGACGTGCGGCGGCTGCGGACGGCGAGGGCCGTCGTCGGGCCCGACTTCAAGATTGCCGTGGACGCAAACCAGCGCTGGGACGTGCCCCAGGCCATTGAATGGATCAGCCACCTCGCCCCGTTCGACATCGCCTGGGTTGAAGAGCCCACCAGCCCCGACGACATCCTGGGTCACGCCGCCATTGCCCGCGGAATCGCACCCATCCCCGTCGCCACCGGCGAGCACGTCCAAAACCGTGTTGTCTTCAAGCAGATGCTGCAGGCGCAATCACTGCAGGTCATGCAGATTGATGCTGCCCGCGTGGGCGGCGTCAACGAAAATATTGCCAACCTGCTCCTAGCCGCCAAGTTCGGCGTCCGCGTCTGCCCTCATGCCGGCGGGGTGGGACTATGCGAGGCCGTCCAGCACTTGTCGATGTTTGACCATGTGGCGGTGTCAGGCCACAAGGAAGACAGGATGATTGAATTTGTGGACCACTTGCACGAACACTTCATCACCCCGATCAATGTCCATGACGGCTGCTACTGGCCGCCGTCCGCGCCGGGGGCCGGCAGTGAAATGCATGCGGCGTCCATTGCCGAGTTCAGCTTCCCGCACGGCGGCTTCTGGCGTGAAGACGCCCAAACCCAGGCCGCGCTGCAACAACGATCGCCGTATACTGCCGGTGTGGCCTGCCCCTGAACATTTACCCACCAATGAAAGCGAACCCGCATGACCCAGAAAATCGCCCTGCACACACGGCTCAAGCCTGACAAGGAGGCCGAATACCACGCCATCCATGCGGCCATCAGCCCCGAGCTGGATGCGGCCCTGCGCGCTGCCGGCGTCACCGGCTGGAACATCTGGCGCAGCGGAAGGGACCTCTTTCACGTCGTTGAGGTGGCCGACTACCAGACCATGCGCAAAGAACTGGCCACAAACCCGGTCAACATCGCATGGCAGGCAGTCATGGCGGAGCTTTTGGAGGTTGAAGACGACTACTCCGGGGACGACATGGGACTGACAAAGGTGTGGGAACTGCCATGAGCGTGCCCGAACTGGGCAGGCTGGGATTCGGTGCTGCCGGCATCGGGAACCTTTACCGCGCCATGGACGACGCCGTTGCTGCCGCCACCGTGGTTGCCGGCTGGGACGCGGGCATCAGGTACTTTGACACCGCCCCCCACTATGGGCTGGGCTTGTCGGAGCGCCGACTAGGCGCCTTTTTGGCGTCGAAGCCGCGCGGCGAGTTTTTCATTTCCACCAAGGTCGGCCGCATCCTGGAACCCGTGGCCAACCCTGCCGGGGCGCGCGACGGTGAGGGCTTTGACGTGCCCGCGGACACCGTGCGCCGCTGGGACCCGTCAGAATCGGGCATCCGACGCAGCATCGAGGACTCCCTGGACCGGCTGGGCCTGGACCGCATCGACATCGCCTACCTGCACGACCCCGACGTCTACGACCTCTCCGCCGGGATCAGCCAGGCACTGCCGGCATTGGAGAAACTGCGCGACGAGGGTCTCATCGCCGCCATCGGGGTCGGTGCCAATTCCGCGGAAACCCTCGCGGCCTGCATCCGCGGGGCCGACCTTGACCTGGTCATGCTGGCGGGCCGGTACACCCTCCTGGAACAGCCCGCAGCGGCGGACCTGCTGCCGCTGTGCATTGAACGCGGCGTGGGGGTTGTCAACGTCGGCGTCTACAACTCCGGCCTGCTGGCCCGGCCCACCGTGCCCGAGAACGCCATGTACAACTACGCCCTGGCGCCAGAGCCAGTCCTGGCCCGGGCCAGGGCGTTGGCGGCCTGCTGCGCCGACTTTGGTGTTGAACTGCCGGCGGCGGCCCTCCAGTTCGCTGCGAACCACCCGGCCGTGCGCAATGTTATGGTCGGTGCCACCACGGCGGCACAAATCAGGCAAACAGCGCAACGCATGGAAGCAGACCTGCCGGCGGAACTATGGACGGAAATGGTCAGCCGCGGACTCCTCACGGAGGACCTGGCTCATGGCTGAGGCAGTCTTGCCCAGTCCGGGCAGGCTGGGCGCCGCCGCGCCGGCCGCCGCAATGGCGGGCGGGAGACGGGGGCACGGCGACGGCGTCGAACGCTTGGACGCGCACCTCCACCTGTGGACGCTGGGGGAGGGACGGTACCCCTGGCTGGGGCCGCAGCACGGTCAGCTATACCGAACATATCCGGTGCAGGAGGCGCGTGAAACGCTGGCTGCGGCAGGTGTCCGGCGCGCCATTTTGGTGCAGGCGGACGACACCGCCGCGGACACGGAGGCCATGCTGCTAAATGCCGCCCGTCATGACTGGATTGCCGGGGTGGTCGGCTGGCTACCGCTGGAGGATGCCGCTGCCGCCGCAGCCCTGCTGGAAAAGTGGCTGGTGCACCCCAAGTTTTGCGGTGTGCGCACCCTCGTCCATGACGACCCTCGGCCCGACGTGCTGACCCTGCCTGGGGTGCGTGAATCCTTGAGTCTGCTGGCTGCGGCCGGGATCCCCTTTGAGGTGCCGGATGCGTTCCCCCGGCATCTTGGTCAGGTTGCCGCGTTGGCCGCCGATCTGCCGGGGCTGACGGTGGTGGTGGACCACTTGGGCAAGCCGCCGCGGGCCGGGACCGAAGAAGAGTTTGCGCTGTGGGAGCAGCAGCTGCGTGCCGCGGCCGCGCTGCCGAATACTGTGGCAAAGCTGTCCGGCCTGCACTGCCCCGGCACCGACTTGTCCACGGCCGCGCTGGAGCGGCCGTGGACCGTGGCGCTGGAAGCCTTCGGGCCAAGCAGGCTCATGTATGGCGGGGACTGGCCGGTCAGCCTGCTGGGCCTGCCCTATGCGAACACCGTAGGAGTGTTGGGGCAACTCATTGAGTCGCTGAGCCCGGGCGAGGCCTCCGCCATCTGGCACCGGACGGCTGAAGCGACATACGCCCCATATGTTTAGGCAGTGTTCGTGTGTTCGTGTTG
The DNA here is from genome assembly GCF_030063245.1 of Paenarthrobacter sp. PH39-S1. Lineage (GTDB taxonomy): Bacteria > Actinomycetota > Actinomycetes > Actinomycetales > Micrococcaceae > Arthrobacter_M. The sequence goes on along the minus strand of NZ_JASISR010000044.1, from coordinate 1,685 downwards.
CCCGGGTTTGTCATGCTGACGTGTGCGGCGCCCACCATCACCGGACGGGCATCCGCAGGGCCGGCCACGACGCCGGTCCTGAGGATGCCGAGGGACCCGACCGGCGCAGCCGCCATTGTTAACTTCGCTTCGGTTTACAATACCTGGCGCAACCAGTGCTCAACGCCGCTGATGTGGACGGTGAGGAGGGCCTTGGCCAGTTCCCCGTCACCGCGTTCCAGGGCCTCGATGATGGCGGCGTGCTCGGAAAGCGTCCGGTCGACGGCCTTTTCCTGTGTCAGTCCGCGCCAGATGCGCGCGCGCACCGTGCCGCTGGAGAGGGCCTCCAACACACTGGTCAGGTAAGAGTTGTTGGCCGCAGTGGCAATGAGGCTGTGGAACACCAGGTCGTGCTCCACGAGTGACTCCAAGCCGTTATCCTCGCTGATGCCCTCCATGGTGGCGCGCAGGGCGGTGATTTGTTCGGCTGTGATCCGGCCCGCGGCCATGGCTGCGGCGGCCGGTTCTAGAATGCGCCGCACTTCAAAGATGTCTAGGATGGATTTGTCCTGGTGCAGGTCCACGATGAACGTCATGGCTTCGGTGAGCAGCTTGGGCTCCAGGCTGGTGACGTAGGTGCCGTCCCCGCGGCGCACGTCCAGCACCCGGATGATCTCCAGCGCCTTTACTGCTTCACGCAACGAGCTGCGGGACAGGCCAAGCTTTTCGCTCAGCTCCATTTCGGGGGGCAGCCGGTCTCCGGCGCGCAGTTCGCCGGAGATAATCATGTCCTTGATTTTGGTGATTGCTTCGTCGGTAACGGCCATACCCCAATTATATTGGTCGGATGTTTGGAATGGCTCGTGGACAGGCGCGGGCCCGAATTTTGTGGCGGCGTTTTGCGTCAGTTCTCGTATCGAGGGCCTCCTCATGACCGCAAAAGGAGGGTACGTGGGGTCATTGGCCACGCGGATCGTTCCGGAGCCGGTGATGTCTGCGGGCACCATTGCCGCGACGGCCAAGCGACCACCGAAAAATATGCCACGAAACGGACATGGCAACCCTGAGTGAAGAAACCTGCGTTCTGCAACCAGTCCGGTTTCTACGATACGAACGCCACGGGCTTTTCATGGCGCTGCAGTGGTACCAGCTCACCTGGGCTGCGCTCGGCACCCTCGTGGCTGTCATCGCCTCTACCATCGGGGGACCGGTGGCGTTCTTCCTGACCACCCCGATCCGGTTGGGCAACATGCTCTTTTTAGTTTTCTGCACTATGGCCGCATCCCGTGGTCGGCGTGGGCCTACACAGTGTCGATGTTCTTCCTGCGCTCCGTCCTCAACGAAACCCGGTGCCTCTAACGCCCAGAATCTGCAAGTTTGTGTGGATGGATGGAACAGCCCCTACCCAAATGTTAGAAAAGTCACTATTGTTAGCTTGTCGACAATCGACACCCGACAGTCGGCACCCCATGAAGAAGGTTGGATATGAGCAAGCTGGAGAAGATCTCCCTGAAAGACCGTCTTGCGACGGAGCTTCGGCGCAAGATTCTGGCGGGAGATCTTCCGTCGCACTCCCGCGTCACCGAGCAGGATCTCGCCGACGAGTACGGGGTCAGCCGCGCCGTGGTGCGGGAGACCATGCTGGTCCTTGAGCTCCAGGGGCTCATCGTGTCCACACCCTATAAGGGGTCCGAGGTCGCTTCGAT
>NZ_JASISR010000043.1:24315-29657 GCF_030063245.1 Paenarthrobacter sp. PH39-S1 | reverse complement strand
AATCCTGGAAGGTTCCGCCGCCGACCCAGCACACCAGCCCCGGCCGACCATGTCGGCATCAACCTCCCCGAAACAAGAACAGCCACGCTAAGCGCCAAGTGACTCCATACAGCTTGACATTTTTCGATGTGCCCTGTTCGGTGGGCATCATTCCTGTTCTGCTTCATAATGACTGTTTTCCGGGGGAGCTCTTTCTAGGGAACTGCTTCACCTGGCTGATCAATTAGGCCGGACGTGTCTTCGCCAGGCTGTTGAGCGCTCGATAAGTCTCGGGTCGTGAGGCTCGCTCTCCGGATGCACCGTGATCCAAGTTGAGGTCATCGCGTCGTACGCCGATGTCCCCAAGGTCTGCCTGCTGCCGGTCGGTGGACTGCTGCCGCGTCGAAACGCGTGCGTAGCCGATCAGTCATTTCATGGGCTGCTCCAATGTGTCTCGTAACTAACGGTGAGTACACCGATTCAACCAGAGAGTTGTGAGACATAGTTAGGAGAATCGTCGTTCGTCGTCGAACTTGTGCGATTCCGCGAAAGCTGGACTATTGCATTCGCGGCGATCGCTTGTTCGGTGAGACGCCTCGTATCACTACGGATATGTGACGCGTCGTGGGCGCACTCAGCGCAAGTAGGAGCCCATCCACACGGTCGGGTCTGGGGCGCCCTTGATCTCCCGACTCGTGCCACCTCTTGATCTCCCGACTCGTGCCACCTTGGGTCATTCGGCTCTTCGGGGCTGTGGATCGTTGATTTCCTGGGGGTCTTGGTGCGGGGGGCACTAACGAGTCAGGTTTGCTTCTCGAGAGGAGACGGACATGGACATGACGGTCACGTCTGTGCGTGTCGGCTGGAATGCTTGAGGGGTGTCGCGAACAGCGGTCCTAAGTGAGTGGTGATCAGTGGGCCCGGATCGAGCCGTTGCTGCCGAATTCGGCTGGACACCTTCAAATGTGGCTCTACCGCCGCAAACTACGGTCCGCACGGCAACCCACGAATCAGTTTGAATCGGGGGTTCCGGCCTGAGACTTGGGCCCCTTCATATTGGTCTAGTCGCTTCCGCTTTCAGTAATGTACAGGGCCGTGGGTACCTCCTCCTTCGGAAGGTATCCACGGCACTTTCTGCTCGAGGCTTTCACGAGGCGTCGAAGGCTCCGAGTCCGCGGCGCGCATCTAATAGATCACTCGAGGGAATCAAAGAACGCCGTCACATCGGACGCGACCCGATCCGGGCATTCCCACAAGACCAGATGCGCCGCATCGGGGTAAACCTTCAGGACCGTGCCGGCTATCCGGGCTGCCAGGGTTTCCTGGTCGCTCCGTGGCAACAAGCTGTCATGGTCGCCCCACAAGATCAGTGTGGGTGCGTGGATGGTTCCCGACTCAGTTGGCGGCGGGGCGGTGCCTAGGCCATGCAGGATGCCCTTCCAGGCGTGGGCGGGCATTCTAACGCCGTCACGTATCCGGTCCTCGATAAACCAGGAGGGAACCGCATGCAGCAGTGGATACCAGGACAACGAATCCCGGACCCAGTCCTCGTCGATGGGGTCCGTCAGGCGGTCCACTTCATCGGCGAACGGGGCCCGTCCGTGGAGGCTCAGGGGAGAGCCCACCAGCACGAGTGCCGCGACCCGCTCGGGGTAAGCGACGGTCAACTGCTGGGCGACGTAGCCGCCGCTGGAGGAGCCGAGGACGAAGGCCTTCCGAACGTTGAGGGCGTCAAGAATCGCGGCGGCGTCCTCGGCCTGTTCCGCAAGGGAGTAGCCCGACTCCGGTTTGTCCGCGTCGCCCTGCCCGCGGAGGTCGGGGGCGTAGACCCTGAAGCCAGTTAGCAGCGGTACCAGGCGGTCGAAGCAGCCGCGGGATTCGCCCCATGGATGCAGCAGCAGCACTGGCCGCGCGTCGGCGTCGCCCTGGACGAGACACGGCACCGTGATGCCTGTCCGGAGCCTAAAATCCCGGACCTCGGATTCCATAGCCTCAAGGTAGCCGCGCAAGTGGACCGTGGGCAAGGCTCATGCCAGACGCTGAGGCTCAGTAGAGGATGTGCTGGTAAAGGACGTGGTCCTGCCAGGTGCCTGCGATCTTGAAGCATTCCAGCCAGTAGGCCCCCGATTTAGGAGACATGCCCTGGCCCCTCTGCCAAACTGAACGAACTCATCAACGTTGCACTAGCCATTGGACCACCCGAGCATGGTGTCAGAAAATTGGGCAAAGCCCAGCGAGAGAATCGGCAGAAATGTCTCATAACCCAAATGGCTCATAACCCATGGGTTTCGAGGCACAAGAGTTACGAGACACTTCAGCGTCTGGTTTAGACGGAAAACGGGTGATTACGAGAAGACTATTCATTGGCTTCGCTTTACGAAACCAATGATGAAACGGATACCACTTCCCCGCGAGGCCACTTCCGCCGTCCATCAGGCATTTTGCCTGGCAGAAGGCGTTTCCCCCGCTACGCCGCAGTTGCACGAAAGGTGAGCCGAATTCTGGCGCTGACGCCTACCGAGTCGACTGGGTCCGTAGGCGTCAGCGCCAGAATTCGGTGAGCTGCTCGGCGAGGGCTCTGCCAGATCGGCATTCTCGTTTCTTCGGTAGCCGCCGTCGATGTATCGGCTGTCGCCGATACTGTAGGCGAAGCCACTGGCACAGCTGGCGGCCACGGCGTCCACCAGGTCGACCCCGCTGTCGCGGTCGAACACGACCGGTTCACCGGTATGGGCATCGACCGCTGTGATGAGCATCCGCCGTTGCGGCCAGCGCTGACTGGGCAGCCGAACGGCGACGGTAGCGCGCCACTGCGTTTGCACAGAACTGTCCGCCGCCCCGTCCGTCTCGAGCGCCGCCGCACCCATCCTGCGGCGCATGTCGGCCGCATCCTCAGCCGCACCGATGATTGCGCTCGTTTTCTCCATATGGTTCACCGACGGCCTATTCGGAACGCGTCCACGGTTGGATCCGACCGGAGCAGTCCGTAGCGGTGGCACCTCTGCGAGAATATTGGCAAGCAGTTCGGTCGGTTGGGTCGCGCTAGTTATTTGGGCAACAGCCGTCGATCCGGCCGACGTCCCGATGATCAGATCGGCCTCGGTCACATCCAACCCGGCCTCGAACAGGCCGGCGATGACGCCGATCAGCCACGCATTGCCTGCCGATCCGCCACCACCAAGGACCAACGCTGTACCGGAGGGATGTTCCGAGCCGCCGTCAGCGGTCGTCTCCGAGTTGAACTGAAGTGAATGATGCATAGTCGTAGCTTTCTGAGAGTGCGTGCAGCGCTCCCCGCGACGGCTACGTCAGTCGCGCGACCGTGAACTCGAAGGAGCGCCCAGAGTGGACGGTGTGTGCATCGGGCTCACCTCCTCGAATCGTGTCACGTTCGCTGGGAAGTCTACCGGGTTGGGCTCCGTGTGCCAACGAATTCGACTGGTTCACTCGTGGGCGGGCGTTGCCGAGATCAATGCTCTTGACGTGGCACTTGTTTTTTGCAAGTGTTGTCTCGTTCGCATACAGAACCAACGAGGGAGACCACAATGACCGCGATGTTCGTCAACCTGCCGGTGACCGACCTGGAGCGCGCGAAGGCGTTCTACACGGCGATCGGCTTTACCATCAACCCGAAGTTCACCGATCACAACGCGGCCTGCGTCATCGTCGAGGAGGACCACAGCTACTTCATGATGCTTGTCCGCGAGTTCTTCCAGACCTTCACCGACCTCCCGATCGGCGACCCGGCTGTGAGCCCGTCGGTGGCGACCGCGATCTTCCTCGACGATCGGGAGGCCGTCGACAAGACAATTGCCGCCGGTGTCGCAGCGGGCGGCGCCGAGCCGCACCCCGCGTCGGACTACGGTTTCATGTACCAGCGCACGCTCACCGACCCCGACGGCAACATCGTCGAGTTCGGCTGGATGGACCCGGTTGCGGCCGAGCAGGGCCCCGAGGCCTACGCGAACCAGCAGGCCTGAGCTCGATGGCTGCTCGCGAGTACGGACAGTATTGCGGCGTCACGCGAGCCCTGGAGCTCGTGGGCGAACGCTGGGCAATGCTCATCGTCCGCGACCTACTCGTCGGGCCGCGCCGCTACGGAGAGCTCGCCGCTGGCCTGCCGCGAGTCCCGAGCAACATCCTGGCGACGCGGCTCAAGGATCTGCAGGCGGCCGGCGTCCTCCGCCGGGTGCCGCACTCGCGCGTCATCGTCTACGAACTGACGCCCTACGGCCGCGAGCTCGAGCCGGTCGTGCTCGCGCTCGGCGCCTGGGGCTTCAAGGCGATGGGCGATCCGCGCCAGGAGCAGATAATCACCCCCGACTCGATGACGATAGCGCTCCGCACAGCCTTCCGGCCGCAGGTCGCGGCGAGCCTCCCGGCGACCGCCTACGCAGCGCGCTTCGGCCCCGCCGAGCTGCTCATCCGGGTGGACGGCTCCACGCTCCACGTGGCACGCGGCGACGGGCCGGTCGACCTCGCCTTCGCCGCTGGGCCGGCCATCCGCCGGCTCATCTCCGGCGAGCTCACCCCGGATCGTGCGATCGCGACCGGCGTGGTCGAGGTGCTGCGCGGGCGCGGCGACTTCCTCGACCGTTTCGCGAACACGTTCCACCTGGCCGCCTAGTCCAAGAACGGCCCCACAACTACCAAAGGACATGCCTCACATGCGAAAGCTCATACTGAAAATGTCGATGTCACTGGATGGTTTCGTCGGCGGACCGAACGGCGAGATGGATTGGACGCTTCGCTCGCGGAGCGAAGACGGTGCAGCCTGGGTCTTGGAGACTCTTCAGCAGGCGGGCCTGCACGCCATGGGCAGCCACTTTTACAACGAAGTGGCGAGCTACTGGCCCACCGCGACGGACCCGATGGCAGCACCGATGAACGACATCCCGAAGGTAGTCTTCACGCGGCAAAAGTCGTTCGACCTCCATGCAGGGCAGGGCGGAGTGCCAGCGCAGGAGCCGTCTCACGGCGCAGCCAGTTGGGCGTCGGCCAGGATCGCAAATGGAGACCTCGCGGACGAGATGCTGCGCCTGAAGCAGGAACCCGGCAACTACATCCTCGCCCAGGGAGGAGCGGACTTCGCCCGCAGCCTGGTAGAACTCGGCCTGGTCGACGAATACCGACTCGTGATTCATCCGGTCGCGCTCGGCTCCGGTTTTCCACTCTTCTTCGACCTGCAACAGCCAATGGACCTCGAACTCACCAGTACCACCCAGTTTCGGGCAGGCGCCATGGCACAGGTCTATCGTCCCGTCAGCGCGTAGCCGGGAGTGTTTTCACACCCGCAATGGGCCCGCAGGCAGGTAGGAAAGAACTGGTGGCTGACCCCGCGGGGGGGGGGGGGGGGGGGGGGC
>NZ_JASISR010000043.1:0-24305 GCF_030063245.1 Paenarthrobacter sp. PH39-S1 | reverse complement strand
CCCCCCCCCCCCACGTCTCGCAATCGCGGAGCCGAGACCGCCGACCTTGGACTGGCGAACCAGCGACTCGACTCTGGTTTGGCGGGCATCGACGATGAGGTCTTACGGGTCTACGAAAAGGTGCTTCCCAAGTCTGAGTACACGGTCCTTCTCATCGACCTGGTCGGCCGTTGGCCGAGTGTGATCCTCATGCCGGCGGGTTTGCCGTCGACGAAGCTCATCTCGAGGGTGACGGCTTTGACGAGCGGTTGGGCGTAGAGCAGTAGAAGGATGCCGGCAACGCGGTAGGGGAGTGATTCACTTCCGCCGTTGAGTAGCTCTCGGGTCCACGCCATCCGCTGGTCCTGCGTCAGCGACGGGCTCGTGCGCGCTGCTCTGTGCTGCACGGCCACGCTGGTGTTGAGCAGGGTCCTTTTGGCGACGACGAAGAAGGTGCGGATTGCCGTTCTGGTCGTCGGCCCGGTGGCGAGCCACTCGTCGATGTCGGGTTGGGTGCACGTGGCCGCAGTCCGGTGGTAGGTCTCGTGGAGCCATACGAGGAACTTGATGGTCTCGGTGATCTCCTGCTTGGCCGAGTGAACTGGCCCACGCTCGTCGGGGCGAAGGACAGGCAAACGATTGCACCAGGTGCACCCGTCCAGAGCCGTCCAGCTGCATCGAAACCTCCGCAAATCGTGCTTCATCCAGTGATTCACTGATGCATCTGATGAATCCTCGCGATCGTCTATACAGGTCAGCGGCGTGTCGCGCCCCAGCCTTTCGCTGTCCTTGAGGCTTTGGCGAGCTCAGGACCAAGTCCCGAAGCCTGAACCTGCAGGGGTATTCGTGCAGGTCAAGGACCCTTTCGGTAGCGCCACAGGGGAGCAACGCCGACCATCACCGATGATTCATCCAATGCAAACGCAGAGTACTGGTGAAGACCGTTATCCGATTTCGCACTAAGGCTGGCCACGGCCAAGGTGGCCCGGGGTGACGGCTGGATCTGGTCGGTGCTCTTGACCGAGACGTTCACCTCGTGCGTTTGACGCCCGCTCACCGGTCTTAATGTCGAAACACCTAAACGGGCATTTACCGGCCCGGCTCGGTTTCAAGGCTGTCGTTTTCAGGAGTCGATTGCACAGAATGTCCGAAGTCGTCTGCACAACTTACTCGAGCTCTAATCTGCCGCGGTGAATAGTTCCCGAGGCAGTGTCCCAGTTCCTAGGAAGTGGAACGCCCTGGGGAGGTCATTCAAAAATTTGCGACACGCCACGAAAATTCGTTCCACAACTATCTTCTTTTGGACGTCCCGTGCGGAGCGTGCAGGATAAATATCGGTACAGTGGCTCCATGGAAATTGGGTATGCCCGCGTCTCGACCGCGAAACAGGACACCGACCGGCAGATCGAAGCACTGCGCGGCGAGGGCATCCCCGCCCGGCACATCTACGTGGACAAGAAATCCGGATCCACAACAAACCGGCCCGGACTGCACGAAGCCCTCGACCAAGCCCGCGAGGGCGACGTGATCGTGGTGCACACACTGGACCGGTTGGGCCGCACCGTTCGGGACACCCTGAACCTCATCCATGACCTGGCAGGCCGCGGCGTCGGAGTCCGGAACCTGGCCGACCCGATCCGGGTTGATTCCGCCAATCCGGAGGATCCAATGTCGCAGCTGGCAGTGGTGATGCTTGCGCTCTTCGGCCAAATGGAACGAACCTACGCGATCGAACGCGCGGCCCACGCGCGTGCCGTCGCTGCTGCTAAGGGCAAAAGGATCGGCCGGCCCAGCGTCGTCGATCCAGCGAAACTCGCCTACGCCGCACACCTTCGTGACCAGGAGGACCAGTCCATCTCCGAGATCGTCAAAGCCACCGGTATCACTCGCTCCAGCCTCTACCGTTACCTGCCGCCCCGACCACCGGAAACGCTGACCGCCGAGAACCGCCAGAACGCCTAGGAGTTCCGGCATCGGTGGCGTTTAGTGCACGCGACTTCAGACAGAATGACGGTTGGTGCACGCGACTTCGAACAATACGACGGTTTGTGCAGACGACTTCGATCGCTTCCGTGTCAGGAGTGGTCTGCACAAGCCCCGTAGTTCCGCGGGATCCATTGCGGACGACTTCTGAAACTGACAAAGGCCAGTGACGGAGGGGGAGTGTCCGCAAGCCATCCGGCTTACGGGCACTTGATCAAGCTCGAAATCCAGCCTCAAACTCGTTTTCGCGAGAACCTGAAATTCCGCCTAGTGATCGCCGGGACGCCGGGTGCTGGAGTCGTCAGCTTTGGGGCACGCCTCGCCGTCGGAAGGCCACGAACCCGGCCGCGATGAGGACCGCGGCGGCCGCGGACATCACGATGAGGGCTCCTGCATGGACCGCGCCCATCGGCGGGTTGCCCACGTGGGTGGTTGGCGAGAGATCGAGCACCCACTGGCTGAATTTCAGGCCAGGACCGAGGAACGCGATGAACGTCATTGCGGCATAGCCCGCCCAAGTGATCGCGAACAGCCGAGGACGCATTCCGTAGACCAGCAGGGCTATCCCGCCGAGCACCAGCTCGGCTGGCAGGTAGGCCAGTCCCGATGTCAGGGTTGGGCCGAATTCGGCGGTGTTGCCTGCCGACAGCGCGGTCGACAAACCGAGTACGAGCGAGGAGCCGAGCACTATCGTCATGAGTCCCCCCAGCAGCACCACGCAGTGTGCAGCCAGCCAGCGGGGGCGAGAAAGTGTCCCGGAGAGCCGGGTTTCCAGTCGGCCGTTGCTCTCCTCGGTTCGCAGCGTGCTAATCGCTTGGACGAAATAGCCGGCGGCGATGACGGCCAGGTACAGCTGGGTGGCAGCGATGAGGCCGTCCACGGGCCGGCCTCCGCCGATGCCGATGCCGATGGCCTTGGCGACAGCGGGGTTGCCCGCCATCGCGTCGAGGAACTGGTGGGACAGGGCTCCCATCAGCCCGGCGAGCAGCACGCCGCCGGCCAGCCAGCCGAGGATGGCGGGCCGGTGAATCCAGAGCGCGAACCCGATCGGGTTGCGCAGCCGCGCGGTGGCCCGTTGGGGGCCGGCACCGCGCCGGACCAGGGCGCTGCCCAGGTCGCGGCGGCTGGCCAGCAGTGCCGCCGCCGCGCACAGGATGAGGCCGACGGCGAGAGGGATAATTAAGGCCCACCACCGTTGGTCACCGAACGGTGCTGCCTTTTCCGCCCAGCCGAGAGGGGACAGCCCGGTCACCCAGGTGTTGGTCACGTCACCGATGCCGCGGAGGGCGAACGACCCCGCGAGGATGATCAGACTCCAGGTGTAGACCCCCCGGGGGTGCGGTGTGAGCTGGGCCAGCAGGGCCGCGAGACCGGTGAAGACGAAGCCCAGAGCGGCCAGCGACAGGGCGTACAGAACGGCGCCCAGTAGCGGGACGCCGAAGACCGCCAGCCCGACGGCAAATAGCGCTGCCGTGCTGAGGATCGCGGCGTTGGCCACCAGGAGCGCTGCGACCGTGGGTTGCTGGCGGGCGATGCGGCCACCGAGCAGCAGCTCGAGCCGGCCGGACTCCTCCTCGCCGCGCGTCGCTCTTGCTACCAGGCTGATGGCGAGCAGCGGCATCAGGAAGGCGATCAGGAAGCCGAATTCGTCCTGGATCACGCCACCGAGGGAGTCGATGCCTTCCACCTTGCCGTTGATTGCGGCTAGGGCATTGCCCGTGGTGACGGCCGCAGCGTAGGTGTGGATCTTGGCCGGGGTGTCGTAGAGGGAGGCGACGCTGGCTGCGGTGCCGAGCATGCTCGCGCCCAGCGCTAGCGCCCAGATCAGGGCGCTGCACCGCTGGATGCGGGCGACGATGCGCAGCATTGTTCCGAGGCCGCGCGAGCGACCGTCGTCGGCTGGTTGATCGGCTCTCATCACGATGCCTCCACGAGGCTCTCTTCGCTGGCGTTCTCGTCGGGGTCCAGGGTCTCGCCATAGTTCTGAAGGAACAGGGCGTCGAGACTGGGGGCGTGACCGTGAGGGTGTGGATGCCCGCCTTGTGGAGCCGCCCGATTGCCGCGTCGAGGTGGTCGGGATCGATGGTGAACCGGGAGTCCGTGAGCTTGCCGAGCCGCTCGCACTGAAGGTCAGCGAGCCCTTCGATCTCGGTCAGTGTTCCAGGGTCGGAAGTTGTGACGGCGTGGACGGTTGTTCGGGTGTGCCGGCGCAGGTCCGCCAGGGTGCCGCTGGTGACGGTTCGGCCGCGCCGGATGATGCTCACCCGGTCGGCCAGGGCCTCGACCTCGCCCATGATGTGGCTGGACAGCAGTACGGTGACGCCGTGCTCACGCCGGTCGCGAATGCACTGCTGGAATGCCTGCTCCATGAGCGGGTCGAGACCTGAGGTCGGTTCGTCGAGTACCAACAGTTCGGCGTCGGCGGCCAGGGCTGCGATGAGGGCCACCTTCTGGCGGTTGCCCTTCGAGTAGTCCCGGACCCGCTTGGTGGGGTCGAGCTGGAACTGCTGGATGAGGTCGGCACGACGCCGGTCGTCGACGGATCCATGGGTGGAGCCCAGGATGTCGAGGCACTGGCCCCCGGTCAGCCCCGGCCAGAGAGCGACGTCACCGGCGACGTAGGCGAGCCGGCGATGCAACCGCGGCGCGTCATGCCACGGGTCAATGCCGAACAACTCGGCCCGGCCCGAGGTGGCCTTCATGAGTCCGAGCAGGACCCGGATCGTGGTGCTCTTGCCGGCGCCGTTAGGCCCGAGGAAGCCGTGCACCTCGCCTGGCTGCACGGTGAGGTCCAGGCCGTCGAGGGCCCGCACCTTGCCGAAGACCTTTGTGAGTGCTTCCGTACGGATGACAGGGGCGGTATCGGTCATAGTGACTCCTTCGGAGGGGCAGCGAACAACCCCCTGGTGTAGACGGCGGTGGCGGTTCTGGTCCAACGGTCGAGGCCGGCGGGCGTCAGCGGGTCATCGCCGATCGCGGAGGCGATCTGGTTGCGCAGCAGGATCACGGCGAGGTCGTTGACCAGCAGGAACGCAGCCTGGACGGCTGGGTCCCCGCTGGGCGCGACGGCTCCCAGCTCGACCATGGCCTCCAACATCCGCCGGGTGAAGGCGTACCACCGGCCGAAGATCGCTGCCCCCACCGGGTCATTGGTCAGCAGCAAGCGGCGCAGGTATGCCGGCAGCGGGGAGCCGTGGGGGAAGGCTCTGGCAAATGACTCCGCGACCGAGGTCGTGGAGTCGCCGCTGGCGAGCATCTGGGCGAGGTCCTCACCGCTGAACTCGGCAAAGACCGCGTCGAATGACTCGGCCGCGTGCGCGTCAACCGCGGCTTGCAGGCCGTCCTTGCTTCCGAAATGGTGCAATACGAGAGCCGGCGATACGCCAGCGGCGGTAGCGATCTCACGCACCGTCACCGCGTCGTGCCCGCGTTCTGCGAACATCCGCAGCGCGGCGTTGCGGATGTTCGAGCGGGCGGTTAGATCCCGCTCATCGGAGGCTGAACTCATGTTCAGTATACTAAACGCTTGTTTCATCAGTGGCAAGAGGTCGCGTTGCCTCATTTGAAAGTCTCCGCCTGACGGCGTGGCGTTTCAGTCCTGGCGACCGGTTCGGGCTACGCCGTTTCCTATGGAGCTGACCATGACGCAGCGGCAGGCTGTGACGCAGAAGAAGGCATTGGCTTACCAGAAGGCTGATCGGACCGGTAAGTCCCGGATTCTCGATGAGCTGGTCGAACTGACCGGGTGGCACCGCGACTACGCCCGCGCGGCTTTGCGAGGGGCACTGACGCTGAAAGTCGTCAAGTCCCGTGCGGGAAGGGCTCCGACCTATGGCCCGGATCTGCTGCCCCCGTTGGTGAAATGCTGGGCGGCGCTGCGCGCCCCTGCGGGCAAGTTGCTGGCCCCCATGCTCCCGGTTCTGGTGCCGTTGCTGCGCCGGGACGGGGAGCTCGACCTCACCGACGGGCAGGCCGTTCTGCTGGCACGGATGAGCGCGGCGACGATCGACCGCAAGCTCGGCGGCGAACGGGCCAAACTGCTGCCCCGGGGCCGCTCACACACGAAGCCGGGAACGTTGCTGAAGTCCCAGATTCCGATCCGCACCTGGGCTGAATGGGACGACGCGGTGCCGGGGTTCGTCGAAATCGATCTGGTTGGCCACGAGGGCGGAAATTCGTCCGGAGAGTTCTGTTTCACCCTGACAGTTACTGACATTTCCACCGGATGGACGGTAAACCGGTCCGTGCAGAACAAGGCCGCTAAATGGGTCTTCAAGGCCCTTGAACACGTCAGCGCCGTCTTCCCGTTTCCCATCATTGGCATCGATTCGGATTATGCCGAGGAAAACGCTAAGCCGAGGGACCGTGCTGTGGGCCATGTTCTGCGGGGAATTGGGATTCTTTCCTCGGCTTAGTGTTGGGACCGTCGTCGGGGTTACTTTCGTCGTATCCATAGGCCCAGCGAAAGGGGAACGCCATGGAAACGACGGTCAGGGAGATTGGTGAGCGGGTTTGTTGCTGCGTTGGAGGTGGGTGAGTATGCGGGGCTGACGATTGGTGAATATCGGAAGTGGATTAGGTGGTTGGAGCTGTTCGCCCGGAAGCAAGGTGGCGTATATACGCTTGTTTTGGGTGCTGAGTTCGCGGCGTTGACGACGAGCCCGCGGACGGGGAAGTTCAGTATGCAGCGTCGTCGTGACTACGGCCGATTGGACCAGGCGGGTCTTCAAGGCGGTCGGGGTGGATCGCCCGCAGGTTGGAACCAGATTGCTGCGCCACAATGCTGCGTCCCAACTCCTGCGTGCAGGAACACCACTGCCGACGATATCGGCGGTCTTGGGCCATTCGAGCCCGGATTCCACCAACGTCTATCTGAGCACGGACACCGAGCACCTGCGCGCATGCGTCCTCCGGCTCCCGGCGCTGCCAGGAGCGGGACGATGAACGTGCATAGTCTTACCAGTGTGTTCGCGCCAGATCTCGAGCGTTTCCTCGCGTTCAAGGAAAGCATGGGCTTTCATTGCGATTCCCGACTGTGGTATCTGAAGAGCTTCGACCGCTACTGCACAGACCGCGGGATGAAGGATTTTGACCGGTCCACCGTTGAAGGGTGGGTCCTCATCAAGCAGTCAAGTCAGCCGAATTCCTGCCGGTCGTGGATGTCATACATCAGGGATTTCGGCCGATGGCTTCGCATCAACGGCAACGACAACGCATACGTGCTATCGGATCAATGGAAAGCCCGTTTCGTCCGCCCGCAGCCGTACCTGCTGACGCAAGAGGAAGCCAGTAGGTTTTTCGCTGCCGCAGCACGCTTGCAAACGCTCACGCCCTGGAAATGGCAGGGACTCGCGTTCTTCGCGCTCATGCATTCCTGTGGCCTACGTACCTGCGAGGTACACCGGCTGGCGATAAACGACGTGAACCTCAAGGAAAGCGTCATCGACGTGCGCTGGTCCAAGGGAAACCGCAGCCGGCGGCTTCCGATCACCGATCAGATCGTCAGCATCCTGACCGAGGCCGATCAGGCGTTGCAGCGGGCCTTGGGCAGCAAACGGAGCGCATTCTTCGTGTCCTCCACTGGCGACCCGGTGACGGCATCAATGGTTGCAGGCATGTTCAACGGGATCTGGGACCAGGCCCGGTTGCAGCGGCCTCTCGAAGGGAAGCAACCGAGGCCCTACGACTTCCGGCATCATTTTGCCTACGCCAAGATTGAACGGTGGATGGCCGAAGGCTCCGACGTCAACGCCAGGGTGCCCTACCTGGCCCGCTATATGGGCCACGCCTCCTTAGACAGCACCTACTACTACATCCATACATCCCCGGACTTCATGAATGACTACGCTGAACTGACCCGTGAAGGCCAGGGAATGCTGCCCGAGGTGGGATTCGAATGAAACGAGACGCCAGGACCGACACCCCGAACTTCTGGGGATACGCACGAAACTACCTGCACGAATACATGCCCAAAGCCAGGGGCCTGTCCCCAAAGACCATCGAGGCATACCGGATCTCCTTAGAAAGCTTTGTGGACTACCTGGTTGGCGAGCGGCATATCGCGCACAAGGACATCGGCTTCGATCACTTCGAACGAAGGTTCCTCAAGGACTGGCTGATCTGGATGCGGGTGACTAAAAACTATCAGCCCAAAACCTTGAACCTGCGCCTGACCGCGATTAAAGCGTTCCTGCAATACGCATCCCGCGAAGACCTCCGGCTGGTCGCACTGCACGAAGCGGCCAAAACACTCAAAGCCCCGGCCTTGGCGAAGAAGCCCATCGAATACCTTGAACAGAACGAAACCACCGCAATCCTTGCCGCTTTCGACGGCTCCAGCATGAAGTCCCGACGCAACCGCATGCTCCTGATACTCCTCTACGAGAGCGCGGCACGTATCAGCGAGCTCACCGGATTGACCCTGGGCGACCTCAAGCTGGCACCGCCGGCGCACTTGACGTTGACCGGGAAAGGAAACAAGAGCCGCCTCGTCCCTTGGGGGACAAAACCGTCGATCACATGCAGGTCTATCTCAACGAATTCCATCCTCACCGGGCAGGCCTGCCGACAACGCGTCCGCTGTTCAACAGTCTCCACTACGGAGAACCCACCAGGCTCTCCGAAGACAGCATCTCGGCGATCCTCAAGAAAGCCGGGGAGATCGCCCGTGAATCCTGTCCCTCGATCCCCGTCAAGCTGCACTGCCACATGATCCGCAAGACCAAGGCCATGGACCTCTACAAACAAGGGATTCCGCTGCCCATCATCATGCAACTGCTCGGACATGAAAGCATGAGCACCACCTCGGCCTTCTACGCCTTCGCCACCCTGGAGATGATGAAAGAAGCAATGAACGCCGCAACCCCCGGAATCAGCCACACTGACATCCAGTGGCTCAGCGAAGAGAAACTTCAAATCCTCTACACACTCCGGTAACCCCCAGAAACACTAAGCCGAGGAAAGAATCCCAATTCCCCGCAGAACGTGGCCCACAGCACGGTCCCTCGGCTTAGCGTTTTCCTCGGCATAATCCGAACTAAGCCGAACTCGGCTTAGTTCGGACAACGGTAGTGAGTTCATTAACGAGCACCTGCTGAAGTACTGCACGGAGCACAAAATCACGTTCACCCGCTCCCGTCCGGGAAACAAAAACGACGGCGCGCACGTCGAACAGAAGAACTGGGCCCGGGTCCGTGAACTGGTCGGCTACCCCCGGTACGACACCCCCGCCGAGTTGGCCAAACTCAATGAGATCTGGGAGCTGGACCGGGTCTTCACCAACTACCTTCTGGCGCAACAGAAGCTGATCTCCAAACAGCGCCACGGAGCTAAAGTGAGCAAGCAGCACGACCACCCAGCTACCCCGCACCAACGCGCGATCCGGCACCTGAAGATGCGTAAACGCCCCATCATCCAGATGAACGCGGCCTTCAAACGAATTAAGCCAGGAGCCCTCTCCCGGCACATCCTCGCCCTCACCGCAGATCTGGAAACGCTCTCTCTGGCCAAGAAGCCAGCCCCCGTAAAACCAGCCGTGAACAGGGCCTGGAACGCCTAACCCTTCCCGGAGGTTTCCAAATGAGGCAACGAATCACCTTCCCGGAGGTATTGACATGAGGCAACAGGGAGGTGCCGTCGAGGACGCCTGCGACGGGACCCGCGCGGCATCCGTCGCTCGCTCCGCTGTGGGCGCCCCCCAAATTCAAAAATCGATCTCAAATCCGCTTCTAGGAGCAGGGCGAAATACGGCCCGCTGATCGTTCCCCTGCGGGCACCCTCGAACTCGAAAAACAGCATCAAATCCGTCTCGAGAGACAGGGTGAAATGTCGTCCGCTGGCCGTCCCTCTACCGGGTACCCGTGAAAGCTAAAAAGGCCCTCGAATCCAAGTCCGGCCGCGGGAGCACACTCGCGTCCGCGTCCTGGCCCCCTGCCGGTCGGCCGGATGGCTTCGCGTTTCCGAGCCGCTCAAGAGGGCAGTGATGCTCGTCACGTTGATCGGCCCACTCCTAATGTTCAGGCTCGACTTTTAGTGGTGTTAGCTGGATCTGCTTCGCCAGTGCGTATACCGCGCGACGATCGTCTTCGTTGGCGACGAACACCCGGCCGATGAGCAGGGCGGCGTGATGCGGTACGTCGATCCGGGGCATACCGTCTGGCGTATCCCCGTCCCATTTGGGTTCGCAGAGGAGGAAGGTGCCGGCGGCGGTGCCGGTGGTGCGTTTGCCGACGTAGGCGAAGTTGGCACCGCTGGTCGGGTCTGTGAACTGCAGGCTGTAGTAGCGGCCGTCCATCTCGGGCACGTGCAGCACCCGCGGTCCGTCTTTCACGTCCAGCCAGCCACCGAGGTAGAGGAGGTCATCGGTGCCGGTCGCGATGACGCTGCCGGTCGCCGCGGATTGGGATGGGCTCTCTGGCACGGCGTAGAGCGTGTTCACGGGGATTGGGCCGCCGCCCAACCCGCGTTTCACAAATATTCGCTGGAAGCCTCCGACGGTGATCCGCGGCCAGAAGTAGATGAAGACGAAGGCTCCGAGCACCCACGCGGCCACCGCCGTTCCGGCCAGCAGGATGATCGCGTCCACGCCCCCGCCAGCCACCCGTGAGTAGATGACCCACGCGAAGATCGCCAGGATGACGATCGTGACCGGGATGCCGTGTTTCAGGATCAGGCGGTTCATGACTGCACAACGACGACGGGCGGGACCTCATACTCGCCGTCCACGACGGCGGGCCCGGGCAGATAGGCGCGGAGCATGAGCTTGAACCGGCCGGGCGGCGTCGCCAGCCAGTTCTGTGCCGCATCGGATGGTTGATTCGGCTGCAGCAGAATGTCGACCGAGCCGTCGGCGTTCGTCACAAGACCGGAGTGGCTATCCACGCTCGACCGGCCCGTCGCGCTGCTCACCATATAGCCGACGGAGTCCGTCGCGGTGAGTGACCAGAAGGCGTCATTCGGTGGAAGCTGACCTTCCGGGAAGTGCAGACGATAGGCACGCGCACCATTGAGACGCGCGCGCGACCCATCGCTGGTCGCTGTCCAGTAGGCGGCCTCTTCGAACACGTTGACGACCGGCAGTGCCTTCTGTAATGCGGCACGCACCAGGAGTCCGCTGCCGGGATGACCGGCCTTGCGGACCGCGCTCCAACCGTTGCCGGTCTGCGTCTCAGCCTTGGCCACGGCGTTCAAGACCAGGACCGTGGTCAGGTACGCGAATGTAAGGCCGATGATCACACCCTGCACGACACCAGAACCCGCGACCCAGGCGAGGAAGCCGCTCACGACCCCACCCGCATCACAGCACACCGGTTCTGAATAGCACGACAACGACAACGATCGCGCCGACGACAACTGCGAGGATCAGCCAGCCCTGCCAGGAACTGGGGTGCCAGCCCGGGCCGGACTGGTTCGGTCGGAACCACCGTTTGCCCTTCTTGGCGTTCGGTGGTTCTTGCTCATCCTTGGGCATGCGTGCTAGTTGTCGAAGCCCTCGTGAGTCAGCGGCACAGTGCGCTGTCCGATCTGGGTGAGGAGTTCCTTCGGCGCCGTCTTGTTCATCCAAGTGTAGATACTCTCGGGGCGGCCAGCATCGGCAAGGATCCCGACCAGCCGTTTAAGGCGCAGGTCTGGCGGGGCGTTTGGTTTCAGCATCGACTCGAGGTCTTCACGGACGACGCAGCGGGCGCACGCCCCGTTCCGGAATCGTTCGGCCTCCGCACCGCAACGGTCGCACACCAGCAATGTGGTGATGCCCGCACAGTCGGGGCAGATGTGTTCCCCGTCAGGAGAGCGACCGGGCAGCATTCGTTCGTCCCCGCAACCGGTGCATCGGCCATATTCGTGCACGGCGGAACTGAAGCACGCCCCGCAGATCGCTCCGTCCGGCCACCGCACTCTGATCTTCGCGACGTCCTGTGCGCATCGATCACAGTGTCGCCCACCCGCGGATCGGGGCCGGCCGCGTCGACGTGGTGGGACAAGGGCCTCCAGGGTGGGGGAGCGGGACGCCCCGATGCCGTCGCTGGCCGGGCGACCGCCGGGATTAGTGGTCGGTGTCATCCGTGATGATCCGTGCTCTGACCGGACGGTAGTCGCGCAAGTCGGGCAGGGGAGCGGCGTTGCCGATTGCCTTCTGGCGATTGGTCCGCGCGTCGCTAGCTGTGAAGACGATCAGCTCGCTGGGCTCGACCCCGAGGATATCGCAGAGAGCGCCGAGGACGGCGAACGAGATCCGTTCGGGGTCCTGGGCGACCAGCCGCCAAAATCGCTGGGCTCGACCCCGAGGATATCGCAGAGAGCGCCGAGGACGGCGAACGAGATCCGTTCGGGGTCCTGGGCGACCAGCCGCCAAACCTGAGACCGGGAGAGAGTGATTCCTCGCTCGAGCAGCAGGTCAGTAAGAGCCTGGGCGCTGGTGATGCCGTTTCGAGCCATGAGCTCGCGTGCTCTCCAGGTGTAGGTGATTTCGCGTTTCATGGTGCCTTCTTCTCTCGTGGAAGTGCTTGAGCGGCAAGCAAGGTTCTGTTGTGCGCGGCCTCGAGGGCACGACTCTGATAGTCGGGGGAGGTGAGTGTGTAGATCGACGTGGTCGAGGCGTGCTCGTGGCCCAGTTGCATCTGCACGAACGTCACGTCGTAGCCTTCGGCCTCAATGAGGTGGGTGGCGTAGGAGCGGCGGAACGAGTGCAGGTCCAACCCGGCGGGAAGCCGAGCTCGTCCAGAAGCTGATGCAGTCGCTGAAGGAGGTGCGTCTCGGTGACCAGGGATCCTGCCGTGGTGGGAAACACATCGCTGACCGGCCGCCCGTAGTGGACAAGACCGTTGCCAACCCAGTCCTTCATCATCTCGGCCGACCAATCCCACACGGTCAGCACGGAGCGTTGCTTCTTTGCCGAGCCGCGGTGCGGCTTACCCCAGCGCACCCTGACGATGCCGTAGTCACCGAAGTACGGCGCGCGATGGTTGCGCGAGAGGTCCACGACCTGCAGATGTCGGAGCTCGTTGGCGCGAAGACCCCAGCTGTAGAACGCCTTGAAGGCCACCGCATCGCGCAACGCTGCCAGGGCTCCCTTCCGGCCAGAGTTCAGCACCCGGTCGACTTCGAGGTCGGCCAGATCGAACAGCTGCTGAAGCTCCTGGCGGGTGAACGGACGCTTCGCGGCTCTCGCCTCGAGCGGCTGCGAGTGCGGGATCCTGTTGAGCTCGGTGATGACCTGAGCAAAGACGCTCCCGAACAGGCGGGCGCAGTTCTCATTCCAGTCGTACTGCGGGTTGCACGCGAAATCACAAAACAGCTTGATCGCGCCCTGGTACGTCCGCACCGTGGAGTGTGAGAGGTTCTTGACCCCGCGTGCATGGGCGAAGAACTCATCGGCATCGCCGAGAGTCCACTGCCATGGGAAGTGCCCGGAGAAGTCCACGAGCCTCATCACGATGCTTCGTCTCGAGCGGATTGTGCCGTCACCGAAGTCGTTTGGACCGCTGCAATCGGGCCCACCCATTGAGAACCTCGTTGAGGAACACATCGGGGTCCACCGCACCATCACCGACCGGAAGGAAGGCGAGATTTCCCGTCTTCTCAACCATCTGCAACCTCCCGAATCGTTGTCGCAATAATTGCACTATTGTCGCAAAACATGCAACAACCGGGATGAAAAGTCCTGATCAGAAGCGATTCCGAGGACGTCGCGCGGCCGCTTGCCGGGTGTAGAAACTTGGCGCTGTCAACAATGCTGATTCCACGAAAATGCAGGTCAGCGGGATAATTTGACGGCCGCGGGGGCGTTACCCGTTTTGTAACCTGTCGCATATTCTACGAATAGTTGGATTACTACTTGACATAATATGGATTATCGGCGCTAAAGGCCAACGAGTAGAAACAGATGCAAGAACACGTTGCACAGGCCGATTCGACCATCACTGCAGGTCAGGAGGGAGATCTGCAGGAGCCTAGCGATTTGCTTCACCATGACTATTGCCAGGCTAGCGCTGGTCACCATACGTTTCATTCATTAGATGGTTGATTCCTCTGCTGGATGGTGTCATGGATCGTGTTCCTGGGTTCGTTCTTCAGGTCTTGCTGGTGGGCGACGTTTCGTTGCTGAAGGCCGATCAACAGGTGTTTGACGCGATGCTAAGTGGTGGCGTGCGCAAATGTTGGCGCGTGGGCTGACGACGGCGACGATCGCCTTGAGAGCCGATCAGCTTGTCGACGTTGCGCGGTTACAGCAATGCCATCTCGGTGTTCTGTTCCTATATCGGCGACTCGCGTTATGGGTGGGTGCCGTTTTGCGAACGCACCTTCGGCGACGTACCTTCGCAAATTTGCTTTGAGTGGAATACCCCTCGCCACACCACCGATGACGCGGTTTCGCCATCACGGCGGGCGTTCACCGAGGCCGAGTTGCAGCACTTGTTCGACGTGGTCGATGACTTCGTCGATGAGCAGCATCGTCGTTGTTCGAAACGTTGGCTTCCTGCTCTTCGCGACTCAATCGCCTTCAAGGTGGGCTACGCCTATGGGCTGCGCCGGCGCGAATTGACGGTGCTTGATACGACCGACTTCGGCCCCAATCCTCACGTGCGGCTTACGGCAACTTTGGTGCGGTGACGATGCGGTGGGCAAAGGGCACGAAGGGTTCGGGTCCGCGACGTCGCACGGTTCTGACCAGTCCGGCGTTCGAATGGGTCGTCGACCTATTGCAGTTCTGGTGTTCGCCGAACGGTCGGGGCGGGTTCGCGACGGCCGATCGCTCCAATGCTCTCTGGCCTACTGAGCGGCGTGAGCGGGCCAACTTGCAACGCCAGAGCCGTGGGATCTGTGGATATTGGTACCAGGGGTGCGAAACGCATCACCGGCATCTGTGCCTGCGGCCATGAAGGGGTCCTGCCGGGCATCATCGACAACCGGCCGGCTTGTCGGACCTGCTCGAACATCAAGCTGAACGTCGACTGCAAGAGTTGTGGCGCCGAGGCCGAGCATTGAAGACAATGAAACGTCCGAACAGTGGCCTGACATGGATCCGGCAGCCCCACGTGGACGCCTTCCTCGCCGACCTCGCCCAACCGCTAGTCATCTCCCATCGCCTCCTCGATGAACTGCCGCCGAGCAGAACCTTGGATTTCGTGCGTGGACTCCTGGTCGAGCACGGCGCACTCCCCCGCCGCGACGAGCGATTGGCCCGATATGAGCGTTGGGCGCTCACAGCGCAAGCTCGAGTCGTTGTTCCCGAGTACCGTGACGTTATTGCCCGGTTTTGGTTGGGGCATGCTGCGCCGGATGCGAATAATGGAGTCAGTGCCAAACGGGACATTCCTGCGGTCCAAGCAAACCGTGACCGTCGGAATTGACTTCTGCAACTGGCTCACCACACATGGCGCCACACTCGCGGAGCTGAATCAGCCGCATATGGATGCCTGGCAGGCTGAAGGGCCGACTACCCGCGAGTTCGTGAGCCGCTTCATCAACTGGACCGCCAAAGCCAAAATCACCACTGAAGGAATCACGGCGGAACCTCACCGGCGAGGCACGAGCCCCCGACTGCCCGCCGCAGAACAAGGTGAGGCGATCGACCGTGTTGTCCACCACGATGACTTCAGCCCACGAGACCGGCTCGCCGCCATCCTCATTCTCGTTTCGGTCAGAGCATCGAGACCGTCGCTACCTTGACCTGGGAGAAGATCACCGTCGCCGAGGAGCAGGTCACGATCGATCTAGCCGGCTTCTCGAACCATCTGGAAGCTCCACTCGACAAGCCTGTCAGAGCGCTTGCCGTCGCTCCCCTGCACACGCAGACGGCGGCCCATCCGAACTCGCCCTGGGTGTTCCGCGGAATGAAGCCCGGGCAGCACGTCGATCCCGCTCACCTCCGGCAGCGGCTCAAGCCAGTGTTCTCGACCCTGGCCGCAAGGATGGGCACGCTGCACGAACTTACCCGCATCGCGCCGGCCGCGATCATCGCTTTGAGACGTATTCAGCTCCATACTTGCAAGAGTTTCTTTCTCTCGGAAACCGGGGGAATCAATGTCGACGCGGCAAGACGGTCGGAGGGATCGTTTGCTTAGTGGCCATGCTGTCAGCAGCAGTTGGCTGTTCCTCTGAAACTGATCGCGGCCAGACGAATCCGCGGACTTCCAAGACCGCCCCCTCGTCACAGTCAGAGAACTTTGCCCACAACCGAGAAGTGCGTGGGCAAACAAACAGCGGGACCCTGTGGTCGCTGTTCTATCACCGCAAGGTCGGGAAGAGCGTGAAGACACTGTGGCGAATGTCGGGATCTGGAGATTTGACGATTCGAGCGACAGGCCCTCAGGGCCAAAATCTCCAACCAGACTGGGGCCCCGAAGCCCATTCGGGCAGTAGCTGGAAGCGACCTGGAGACGAATGGGGTGTTGGATGGACCGTTCCGAGTGCCGGAGTCTGGACTTTCTTGGCAACACGAACTGACGGCACATCGGGGACAGCCAAAGTCACGTTTTCCTGAGCTTCAAAGACCGCCGGCAGGCGATACTCGTTGCTCATCAACACGTCGCTCTGCCAGTTAAACCACGGGGGTTCCGTCTGATGCGAGAACTCCCGTGTCGGGAAGAATCTCGCCTTGGGCAGGTCGGCAGCAGGTGTGGGCCATCATAGGGATCTCGCTCCGCCAAGTCGTTTTGGGGAGCAGCCCTGCGCGGCGTGGCGAGACTCCGCAAGGCCGCGGCGAGCTGGTGTTGCTCGCCGATCAAGACCGATCCCGATGGAACACCGCGCAGATCGCCGCCGGACGCGCTGAGCTCGACAGCGCGCTCGCTCTGGGCGGCCAAGGGCCCTACGTGCTACAGGCCGCCGTCGCCTCATTGCATGCAGAAACGCCCTGCGACTGGGTACAGCTCGCGGCGCTGTACGGCGAGCTCGCGCACCTGACCGGCTCACCGGTCGAGCTGAACCGCGGGCCGCACCGATTCCTCCGCGGTCACTCAGCCGGGATCGCGTAAAGAGCACGCCGATGGTGCTCACCGTGAGTCGGTCGTGTCGCTGCGTGGCCGACCCGGCGCTGGCCGAGGGAGGTCGCGATCGCTACTCCCGCCCCATCGATTTCCGTGCCTATCGGCGTTAACCCACGGGAGTTGCATCGGATGCGCTCAGCAGTCAAACACCGACCAGCAGATGTCGTTCCGCAATTGCTGGTCGTCAAGTACGAGCTCGCGAATCGCCTCCGGGAGCTCGTCGCGCTGCCACCGGCACTCGAGTTGCCCTGCGGACTCTGCCTCGCCGTCCTGCGCGGCAGCACGTGCGGCCTCGATCGCATAGGCAGCCGCACCGAGGTCGTGTGCGGCGACGTGCGCGACGACCGCGGCCTGGCCAGCAGCGTACGCGGCATACCGTGCTGCCCCACGCAGGTCTCTGGCCGCGCCCATTGCATGGCCGCCCGCCGTGCGAGCCTCGGTCATCTTGACCTCGCCACGCACCCAGGCGCGCGCATGCTCGATCGCCTGACGTGGTCGCGGATCCTCAGGCCGAGCCGACTCGAAGAGGTGAAGGACGTGCTCCGCGCACGAGGCCGCCCAAAGAGCGAGGAACTGGTGGTCCGAATCGGTGAGGGTCCCACCGCGGCGGATCGTCACCAAGCGCGGGTCTCGGACCTTCGGGAGGATCATGGTTGGCCTCCTTCTGACTGCATCCGTCACACACCCTACAGCGGCGCACGCCCGACCGGGGCGAAGCGGTCTACCTAATCTACTCCCGACTCATGAACTCCCGTTCCTGCGGGTTTTCCGTGTTGAGTCTCATCTGGCCTTAGGGTCGGTCTCTCAGTGAGGATCTCCACGCAACTCCGTCGTGTCCGGTCCCGCGGGACTTTCAGCTGCCCACGTAGGCCGCCAGATGCTTACCCGTCAGGGTTGACTGGGCTGCCACAAGCCCGGCCGGGGTGCCCTCGAAAACGATCCGGCCGCCGTCGTGCCCGGCGCCGGGGCCGATGTCAATGATCCAGTCTGCATGCGCCATGACCGCCTGGTGGTGCTCGACGACGATGACCGACTTGCCGGAGTCAACGAGCCGGTCGATCAGGCCGAGAAGGTTCTCAACGTCGGCAAGGTGGAGGCCGGCGGTCGGCTCGTCAAGCACGTAGACCCCACCCTTCTCCCCCAGGTGCGTGGCCAGCTTGATCCGCTGCCGCTCGCCGCCGGACAGCGTGGTGAGCGGCTGGCCGAGGGTCAGGTAGCCGAGCCCTACGTCGGCGAGCCGTTGGAGGATCTTGTGGGCGGCCGGAAGCAACGCCCCGCCATCGCGGAAGAACTCCTCGGCCTCGGCCACCGGCATCGCGAGCACCTCACTGATGTCCTTGCCGCCGAGCCGGTACTCCAGCACCGACGCCTGAAACCGCTTCCCGTCGCAGACCTCGCAGGTGGCGGCGACGCCGGCCATCATTGCCAGGTCCGTGTAGATGACACCGGCACCGTTGCAGTTCGGACAGGCGCCCTCGGAGTTGGCGCTGAACAGCGCCGGCTTCACGCCGTTCTCCTTCGCGAACGCCTTACGGATCGGGTCCAGGAGCCCGGTATACGTCGCCGGGTTGCTCCGCCGCGAACCGCGGATCGCACCCTGATCGACCGTTACCACGCCGTCCCGTCCGGAGACCGAGCCGCGGATCAGCGAGCTCTTGCCCGAGCCCGCCACCCCGGTGATGACGGTAAGGACCCCGAGCGGAATGTCGACGTCGACGTCCCGCAGGTTGTGCATGTCGGCCCCGCGGACCTCCAGGGACTCCGACGAGGCCCTGACGTCGTCCTTGACGGCAGCCCGGTCGTCGAGGTGCCGGCCGGTGATCGTGTCGGAAGTCCGCAACCCTTCGACGGTCCCCTCGAACATCACCTCGCCGCCGTCGGTCCCTGCTTTCGGGCCGAGGTCGACGACGTGATCGGCAATCGCGATCATCTCCGGTTTGTGCTCCACGACAAGCACCGTGTTGCCCTTGTCGCGCAATTGCAGCAGCAGGTCGTTCATCCGTGCAATGTCGTGCGGGTGGAGCCCGATGGTCGGCTCGTCAAAAACGTATGTGACGTCGGTGAGTGAAGAGCCGAGGTGGCGGATCATCTTGGTCCGCTGCGATTCGCCGCCGGAGAGCGTGCCCGACGGGCGGTCGAGGCTAAGGTAACCGAGGCCGATCTCCACGAACGAGTCGAGGGAGTCCCCTAACGCCGAAAGCAACGGTGCAACCGAGGGTTCATCCAATTGGCGCACCCAGCCGGCGAGGTCGCTGATCTGCATAGCGCAGGCGTCTGCGATGTTGAGCCCGTTGATCTTCGAGTTTCGGGCGGGCTCGGCCAGCCTCGTCCCGCCGCACTCGGGACAGGAGGTGAACGTGACGGCCCGGTCCACGAAGGCGCGGATGTGCGGCTGCATCGCGTCGACGTCCTTGGCCAGGAACGACTTCTGCATTTTCGGGAGCAGCCCCTCGTACGTCAGGTTGATGCCCTCGACCTTGATCTTGGTGGGCTCGCGGTAGAGCAGGTCGTTCAGCTCTTTCTTCGTGAACTTGCCGATCTTTTTGTCCATGTCAAAGTAGCCGGAGCCGCTGAAGATGCGGCCGTACCAGCCGTCCATGCTGTAGCCGGGGATCATGAGCGCACCCTCGGCCAGCGACTTGCTGTCGTCGTATAGCGCCGTGAGGATAAAATCGGTGACCGAGCCGCGGCCCTCGCAGCGCGGGCACATGCCGCCGGTGACGTTGAAGCTGCGCCGCTCCTTCACGGTTTTCCCGCCGCGCTGGAACGAGACGGCGCCCGCTCCGCTGACCGAGGGGACGTTGAAGGAGTACGCCTGGGGCGAGCCGATGTGCGGCTGTGCCAGCCGGCTGAAGACGATCCGCAGCATGGCGTTCGCGTCCGTGACGGTGCCGACCGTGGAGCGGGGGTTGGCACCCATTCGCTCCTGGTCGACCAGAATAGCCGTCGTCAGGCCCTCCAGTACGTCGACCTCGGGCCGCGCGAGTGTCGGCATGAAGCCCTGCACGAACGCGCTGTAGGTCTCATTGATCATCCGCTGCGACTCCGCGGCGATCGTGCCGAAGACCAGCGAGCTCTTGCCCGAGCCGGAGACGCCGGTGAACACCGTCAGCCTGCGCTTCGGGATCTCGACGCTGATGTCCTTGAGGTTGTTTACGCGTGCGCCCTGCACCCGGATCAGATCGTGGTTGTCGGCAACGTGCGACGCAGGCGGCTGCGTGTCCGTCCTCGTGGCCATGCTCATCGTGTCTCTTTTCTGTTAGGCGCGGCCGGCTTCGCGGTCTCCGTCGGCGTCGCCTGATTCTATCCAACCAGCTTCGAGCGGAACGTCTGGTTCTCCTTGGCTTCGGCCCGTGGAGCCTCTGGGCCCCGGCCACGCAGCGCGCCCGGCCGAGGCGTCAGACCAACCAGCGGCCGTCGCGCATCGGTTCGCGGTCAGGCGGTCCGTCGGCCTCCTGCCGGACGGTGCCGACGACGCTGAGCGCAAGAGCGGGGAGGTGCTCACCGATCCTGAAGCAGCCCAAGGACGTTGCCGTCGGGGTCGGTGACGGTGGCCACCAGGCGGCCGCCACCGACGTCGTGTGCGGGCTCCTTCTTGGCAGCTGCCAGGTCGGACACGGGATGCAGCACGGTCTTGATGCCCTGAGTGGATGAGTCGGTTATGGTCACTCCTGAAGTCGTGGGTCTGGTCGGGATTGTCTGGCTTATAGGCGACCGGGAAGTCCGGAAATCGACAGCCCGATCGCCCCGGATGGCGATTTCGCGTTGGCCGTTCGTCCTAACCCGGCCCAGCCTGCGAGAGAAGGAGGAGCACCGGGACCACCTCCGGGCGGTCGGGATAGAAGGCTTGGGAGGCGTCCGGGGCGTGCTGCGGAATGAACGTCGAGTGAGTGGTGATGTCCATGCTGGTCATGCTAGCAGCGGCCCGTTGGCCCGCGCTTCTCGATTCCCGATCAGTTTAGTCACCTGTTCCGTCGCGCACGACGGCGTCCACGCCGTCGCGCGCGACGCGTGGCTCCGGTAGGTGCTGGGCGACATGCCGACCAGCTCGGTGAAGCGACTGCTGGAGGTGCCCAGCGACGAGCACCGGACCGTGAAACAGACTTCGGTGAGCTGAGGTTGGCCAGACGCAGCAGCGCCATCGCGCGGGACGCGGCGCAGCCACGCGAGGTCGCGCGGGTGCTGCGCCGAGGCGGGTCTGCCGGTCACATGTGAGGCCATATTTGCGCCGGAAGCCAGGCGTACTCGACATCATTGAACAAGTCACCTCAGCGGATTTGTATGGCTTGTACGATCCATGCGATTTATTCCAAAGTCTAGTTTCGTACACCTGAACGCCATTCCGATCTATGAGGCACGAAAGCACTTGGCGACCATCGTGGACAACGCGCATCATGTTCGCGGGCCCACGTTCCTGATCAGGCGCGGATTCGAATTGGTGGTTGATGCTCTCGAATTTTGGGCGCCTCCGCGGGGCGGCCGAGGAACTGGATGACGTCCGCGCCGTTGAGACGGCCTGGGACGAAGCCGAAAGAACTGTGCAAACTCAGATTCCGCGGGAGCACATATCCTAGTCAGCCGGTGGTTGCATGCAGCCAACCATAAGCCAGCGCCACGAGGATTCCTGCGCAGGTCTGTTATGGAATCATGGTCGAGTGAATGTCACTCGTCTGATAACCCTCGACGACGCTCCGGCGATGGCGGAGTTGCTCCGCCTGAATCAAGCCTTCCTTGCTCCGTGGGAGCCCCTGCGGGACGCCAGCTACTTCACGGTAGACGGCCAATGTGATGAAATCCGCGCCGCGCTGGAGCGACATGAGAACGGCTCCGCACTTCCGCACGTCATCATTGATGAATCCGACCGCCCGGTCGGGCGCATCACGCTCAACGGCATTGTCCGAGGTCCGTTTCTGTCGTGCAGCATGGGCTACTGGGTCAGCGCCGCGGAGAACGGTCGCGGCTATGCCACAAATGCCGTCCGGACCATCCTGCGGGTGGCCTTCGAGGAGCTGCGGCTGCACCGCGTGCAGGCGGAAACCCTGCTGCACAATGCCGCGTCGCAGCGTGTGCTGGAACGCAATGGTTTCGCCCTATACGGCCTGGCCCCGACATACCTCAAGATTGCGGGTACATGGCAGGACTGCGCCATGTACCAGGTGGTGAATTCATTGCCCGTCTGAAACGAGACTGGTTCAGTGAACCGCCGGTCCGGAGGGCATGCAAAGCGAAATACAGTGAAGACTCTCCGCGGAGAAGGCGCCGTGCCTCGTCTGGTGCCGGGCAGGACAGGGTTTGTGGGAATCGGCGCCCACAGATCCAGATCACTGATCCGGGGACGGATCAGCTGAATGCCTTGACCATGGCGGTAGAGAAGGCGTCGAGGTCATCCGGTTTGCGGCTGGTGACCAAGGTCCAGCCCTTTTCGGTGCAGGTGAAGGACTCCTCGTCAACCCAGGTGCCGCCGGCGTTGCGGATATCGGTCTGCAGGCTTGGCCAGCTGGTCAGAGTTTTGCCCGGCAACACGGCCGCCTCCACCAACGACCACGGCCCGTGACAGATCGCGGCAATCGGCCTCCGGGCGGTCACGAAGCTCTTGACGAAGTCCACGGCCTCCGGAACGGTCCGCAGCTTGTCGGGATTGGTGGTGCCGCCCGGGAGGACCAGCCCGGCATAGTCCTCGGAGGAGACCTCCCCCGCCACTTTGTCCACAGGAAACGTGTCCCCCGGTTCAACATCGTGGTGGAAGGCCTGTGCCTCGCCAGGTTCGGTCGAGACCAGCTCCGGGGTTCCGCCTGCGTCCTGGACGGCCTGCCACGGCCGGGTGAGCTCGACCTGCTCCACCCCGCTGGGCGCCACCAAAAATGCGATCTTCTTCCCTGCCAGTTCGTTGCCCATGAGTATTCCTCGCTTTCGTTGCTTCCGGTACACGTTCCGGTCCGCCGGTGCCGCAGGTCGCCTTGCTGTTCGCTCGAGAATCCAACGCTATCGTGGGGCACGGACCCGATCAAGGCTGTCCGGGCGCACGGACTACAAGTCGTCGTCGGCTACCCACGGCTCAATGATTCCGTCGTTCCAGGGCAGAAAGATGAAACCGCCGGAGCAGTCCTGCAGCGCAGCCTGCAGCTCCGTGATCGCGTGTATCTCGTCCAGGGCAGTCTCGAGATCGTTGATTTCCACGTCGAAACGGGCGGTGCAGAGGGACATATCATTCTCAAATTCGCCGTCTTTGCCAGCCTCGGTGGCAGCTGTCCCCATGCCATCGGTTTCATCGAGCGTGACCGTGAAGATCAGCTTTCCGCTTCTTACCTCCAGACCGGCATCTTTGTGAGCAGCATACAAGTCGTGATCCGGCAGGGCGACGGCGGCATCATCCAGACTGGCCGCGCCGCGGACGAAGTACACGTAAAACCGGGCCGCCGTCATGGCCAAATGCTACTCCCCTGCCGGTCCCCCGCCGCGGGCCGGTGGCGTCTGGCTGGCTGGCTCCGGCAGCTGGTCTGCCGGCGCCGCCAGGTCTGCCGCTGCTCCCCGGGCGCGCACGGAGGCTCTGCGACGTCACCATAGAATTGCCGTATGAACCTCACCAGCGCCGGAATCCAGGAATTAGTGGCAGGATTTTTGGAATCCGGGGAGCTTCCAACGATCGTTCAGGCGGGCCATCCGGTGCTTCGGAGTCCGGCGCTGCCCTTCGATGGGCAGCTCAGCTCGGCCGAGCTCGTGGCGCTGATCGAGCTGATGCGCCGCACCATGTACGATGCACCGGGGGTCGGCCTGGCCGCCCCGCAGATTGGCCTCCCACTGCAGCTGGCGGTCGTGGAGGATCTGTATGAGATGCCGGAGGCTGTCGCAGCGCAGCGGCAGCGGTCGGCACTGGAATTCCGCGCGCTGATCAACCCGCGCTACGAGGCGCTGGGTACGGAATCGGCGTCGTTTTTTGAAGGCTGCCTCTCCATGCGCGGCTGGCAGGCCGTCGTCGAACGTCCGCTGCGGGTGCGGCTGCAGTACGACGACGTTACCGGGGCTCGTCAGAGCGAGGACTTTAGCGGGTGGCCGGCACGCATCGCGCAACACGAGACCGACCATCTGTGCGGGACGCTGTACATCGACAAGGCGCTGACCCGGTCGCTGTCCGACGACGTGGAATATGGTCGGCGCTGGGCCGGCCCCGGCATCGCTCTCGCCCGGCAGGGCCTCGGGTTCTAAATGCCGGTCGGGACACTGGCCCGCTGCTAGCGGGAGTTTCCGGGCTATTTCGTTTTTGAAGGCTCCGACAAAATAAAAACCGTGTAAGTTGCGGCGTGTCGGGGCCTGCGTTTTACCGAAATATGTATGACCTAAAGTAAGATATATGGTATG
>NZ_JASISR010000042.1 GCF_030063245.1 Paenarthrobacter sp. PH39-S1 | reverse complement strand
CACGCAGGTACCAGTACACCTTGCCGTTGACCGTTTTCTTGTACAGTGCCATGCCAATACCATACTTTAGGTCATACATATCTGGGTGACATGAAGGCCCCGACACGCCGCAACTTACGCGGTTTCTTTTTCGCCGGGGCCCTCAAAAACAAAATAACCGGGAAACTCCCGCTAGACCTCGGCGGTCCGGCTCTGATGAATTCGGTCCAGGATAGCGGCCTTCAGGTTCTCCGGCGCAGCTTCCTTGCAGGACCGCTTAACCACGGATCGGATGACGCACTCAAGATCGTGTTCCTCGGCGCAGTCCGGGCAGCTGTCCAGATGCGTCTTGATCTCCGCGAGATCGTCACAGGACAGCGCGCCGTCCAGGTATTCGTAGATCCGCGCGATCCGCGAGTCGTCGCAATCGCCTAAACTCTGGCAGTCGCTCATTTGTTCTTCTCCTGATCATTGCTTGCAGTACCAGTTGGCACGTCCAACGCCACGGCGACCTTGCTGTCGAGGACGGCCGGGGCACTGCCCGCGCCGTTCCCATGGAACCCGCGTTCCTTGGCGTAATCGGCCAGCATGTCCCGCAGCATCTTGCGCCCACGGTGCAGCCGGGACATCACGGTGCCGATGGGGGTGTTCATGATTTCCGAAATCTCTTTGTAGGCAAAACCCTCGACGTCCGCGAAGTAAACTGCCAGCCGGAATTCCTCCGGAATGGCCTGCAGTGCCCGCTTTACATCACTGTCCGGCAAATGATCCAGAGCCTCCGCCTCGGCGGAGCGCAGGCCACGGGAGGTATGCGACTCGGCCCGGGCCAGCTGCCAATCCTCCACCTGGTCTGAGTTTGACTGCAGCGGTTCACGCTGGCGTTTTCGGTAAAGGTTGATATACGTGTTGGTAAGGATCCGGTACAGCCACGCCTTGAGGTTGGTGCCCGGCCGATACTGGTGGAAGGCTGAGAACGCCTTCGTGTAGGCCTCCTGCACCAGATCTTCCGCGTCGGAGGGGTTCCTCGCCATTCGCATGGCGGCCGAATACAACTGATCAACGTACTGCATGGCGTCCCGCTCAAAACGGACGCGGCGGTCGTCCGCCGACTCGGTGGAAACGTCGACGGAACCTTCGGCAAGCTGCGCCGGGGTCAACTCCGGTTCGGTGCCTGTCTCCGCACCGTTTCCGGTGGCCAGCGTGGGGGCGTGCTCGGTGCTATTCATTACGGCCAAGTCTACTGTCACCGGCCAGCCGCCGACGGCGGGCCGGCGCGCCAGAAGCGAAGTACTCATATCGTCCTTCCGTTGCGGTCTCTTCATGGTTCAACCCGCTGCCTCCCCGCGGTATTCCGGTGCACTGCATTAGGGGAGCATTAGGGGAGCGAAAAGTGCTTGATTTCCGGCGGCGTGGTGCGGTACCTTCCTGGTCACCGCCCTCGGCACCAACTCCATGGAAGCCCGGAGAATTTCACCTCCCACGGCTTCACCCCCAAGGGTTATTCGGGCGGTTTTCGTGGTGATTTCGACGGCGGGCATCACCTTCTCGTCCCTCGGTTTCCGGCAGTGGCATTGAACAGGCACGGGAAACGTCCAACCCGAAGCGGAACATCCCCTTGGCCATCATGGATCGGTCCTGATCACCTCCGTCATTTACGCGATGCTCCAGGTGGCGTTCAGCCTCGGTGTCCGCGGACAGGTTCTGGGTAAATTTGGCAGCCGGGCCAATCTCTTCTTTCGGAAATGACTTCGGACCCCTCGCGGCCTTCTCATGGTTGGTGGCACTGACATGGTTGGCGGCACTGACATGGCTGGCCTACCTGCTGCGTGCGGCGGATGCGATCATTTCCCCTGCGGGCACCGACCCGGCCTATACGGCAGGAGTAGGTGGGCTTGGGCCGGCTGGATCACCAATAAGAAGCTGTTTGCGACCATCATCATCGGAAACGTGCTGCGGTTGATATTCGAGCTGGCGGGAGACCCCAAGCTCAAGCCGGCGCTCGATTTTAAGGCCGGCACCAACTCGGTGCTGCCGTGGTCTGTCGCGATGGCGCTGGTGAGTTAGCTGACGGATCCGAAAAACGCACCCGAACCCAGGACGCCAGGGGCATTGAAGCGCAGACTCCGGTAGGGAACCCGGGCCGGAAGCTACAGAATCGTCGAGAGCAGCAGCGTCAGCAGCAATCCGACCACCGAAATAATGGTCTCCATCACCGACCAGGTCTTGATCGTCTGCCCCACCGTGAGCCCGAAGTACTCCTTGACCAGCCAGAAACCGGCGTCATTGACGTGCGAGAAGAACAGCGAACCGGCGCCGATCGCCAACACCACCAACGCGAGCTGGGCCGCGGAGAGCCCAGTGGCCAGCGGGGCGATAATGCCTGCTGCTGTCACCGTGGCCACCGTGGCCGAACCGGTGGCGAGCCGGATCAGAACGGCCACCATCCAGCCCAACAACAGCGCGGATAGGCTGGCGGCTATCGCGATCTTCGCTATCGCCGTTCCCGTGCCGCCGTCGACCAGTACCTGCTTGAAGCCGCCGCCGGCGCCGACAATGAGCAGCACAC
Source organism: Paenarthrobacter sp. PH39-S1 (assembly GCF_030063245.1). Classification (GTDB taxonomy): domain Bacteria; phylum Actinomycetota; class Actinomycetes; order Actinomycetales; family Micrococcaceae; genus Arthrobacter_M. The sequence goes on along the minus strand of NZ_JASISR010000042.1, from coordinate 27,374 downwards.
CGACAATGGGCAGCAGGCTCTCGCCGATCTTTCTGGTCAGGGTCGACGGCGAGAAGCCCACCGCCGATCCGAATGTCACCATGGCCAGCAGTACCGCCACCAGCAGCGCGAACACCGGGTCGCCGATAAAGTCAAGCAGCGGGCGGACCGCGGCTCCCTTGTCCACCCAGATATCTGCCGCCGCCTTGATAAGCATGAGCACCAGCGGTGAAAGCAAAGTAATCAGCGTCCAGGCGAACGTTGGGCTACTCGTCGCCTCCGGGTCCTGTGCCCTGGCCGCAGGTCCGTCGCCGGCAGTACCGCTCCCCACAGAGGTCGCAGGGCCATTCTCGGCAGCACCGTTCCCGGCCCGGCGACGGGTCGATCCCCCCGACGAAGCCCCCATGGCACCACCCGATGTCCCGACCAATGCACCGGTGACCGCCAGCCCAGCACCCGCCGCGCCGATCGGCACCATTTTGGCCGCCAGCTTGCCGAAAAGCGGGCCAGCGATGATCACCGTCGGGACAGCCACCAGCAGCCCCAGCGCCAGCGTGATCCCCACGTTGGCGTGCAGCAGCCCGATGGCCGCCAGCGGGCCAGGATGCGGCGGAATGAAGCCGTGCAGCACGGAAAGCCCGGCCAGCGCCGGGATCCCCAAGCGCATGGCCGGTCCCTTGGAACGGTGCACCGCCAGCATCACCACCGGAATCAGCAGGACCAGACCAATTTCGAAGAACATCGGGATACCAATAATCCCAGCGATCAGTGCCATTTTCCATGGCAGCGTGGCAGGCCTACCGTGCAGCAGTGTGTCCACCACCTTGTCCGCCCCACCGGAATCCGCGAGCAGTTTCCCCAGCATCGCGCCCAGAGCGATCAGGACTCCGACGTAGCCCAACACCCCACCCACACCGTTTTCGTAGGAAGTCGTGACCTTGTCAATGGAGATCCCGGAGCCGATGCCAACAAAGAGCGCCCCGATGGTCAGGGCCAGAAACGCATGCAGCTTCGCCCAGACAATCAGCAGCACCACAATGGCGATGCCGATTGCGGCAACGATCAGCACCTGGGTGTCGTGAGCGCTCCACGGCTCCTTCATTTTGTCGGTGGTGGCGTCGGCGGCAACCGCAGCAGCCGCGTTGCCGAGGGTATGGAGGGTTCCGAGTGCACTGGTGATGTTCATAGTTCCCCTACTCCGCCCGGCCACTCAGGCCGAGCTCCTCAATAATTTCCCGGGCGATGATGCCTGGGGCCGGACCCACATTAATCCGGATTTGAGGTTCGTCCGCGGCGGGCTCCTCTAGTGCGGCGAACTGGCTGTCCAATAGGCTGGTCGGCATAAAATGCCCGCGCCGCACCGCGAGCCGCGCCGCAATAACTTCCTTTGATCCGCTGAGGAACACAAAGACCACGCCGGTACCGCGCCGGTTGATCACGTCCCGATAGGAGCGCTTCAGCGCTGAACAGGTGATCACCCCGTCCTGGCCCGCGTCCAGGGTTTCCTCAACCCAATCGGCAACCTTCGCCAGCCAGGGCCAGCGGTCCTCGTCCGTGAGCGGATGCCCGGCCGCCATCTTGTCTACATTCGCTTGCGGGTGCAACGAGTCGCCCTCCTCAAAGGGCCACCCCAGCCGCCCGGCCAACAGCGCCGCTACGGTCGATTTTCCACAGCCGGATACGCCCATCACCACCAGCACTACGGGCCTGGCAACGGGAGGCAAAGCGCCCTGGCCTGCAACCATGGCACCATCCTGCCAGCCGTCACCGACATTGTCAGTAGGGCGTCGTCGTTCACAACAGTCCACCCCGCAACCGCGGGCAGCCGGACAGTGGCCGCGGACAGCGGACAGCGGACAGCGGACAGCGGACAGCGGACAGCCGGAACATTCCGCATAGCGTGCGTAAAAGTGCCAGACTAGGAGAACGCAACACCGCCAGCTGGCCTTTTGACGGCAATCTGCCATCCGAAGGCCCACGGCAACCTGACATTCAGTTCCGCCATATCAAGGAGGCCGCTTTGTCCATTGTCCGTGTACTCGCCCGCCCGATGCTCGCTTCGTCTTTCATCCTGGCCGGACTGGACCGGCTGCGCCACGCAGACCAGACAGCCACTCAGCTCTCACCGGTGCTGAGACAAGTGGTGCAGGCTCTGCCTGTCCAGACGGATGAGAAGACCCTCGCCCGCGTCATCAGCGGCACCCAGCTGGGCGCCGGTGTCATGCTGGCAGCGGGCAAGTTCCCCCGTCTGTGCGCCCTCCTGCTGACACTGACCTCCACGCTGAACGCCGTCGTCGAATACCGCACGGCGGATTCGAGCACGTCCGAGGCCCGGTCGCGCAGGCGCAACCAGCTGCTGAAGAACGTCTCGCTCTCCGGTGGCGTCCTGCTGGCCACGGTCGATACCGCCGGAAAGCCCGGTCTGGCATGGCGTGCCGGACACCTCGCCGAGGCCGGGAAGAAGTCCACGCGCAAGCAGCTCAAGCACGCTGACAAAGCCGTCCGCCGCATTGCCAACGATGTGACAGGCGCCTAGCTCCCCATGACTTTCGCCCCCACCAACGGCGCCCTTCCCGCCGGCGCCGCATCGCCATGGCCTGCTCCGATGGCCAGCGGCCCGGTCGATGCGACGTTGGCGGTTCCGGCGTCCAAATCGCTGACCAACAGGTATCTGGTGCTGGCCGCGCTGGCGGACGGGCCCTCGCGGCTGCGCGCGCCGCTGCACTCGCGCGATTCGGCCCTGATGATCGTTGCGCTGCGGCAGTTGGGGGCGGTCATCGAGGAGGTGGACGGGGAAGGGCAGTTCGGCCCGGATCTGCGCATCACGCCGATCCCCTCCGGTGCGCTGCTGCCGGTGGGAACGGCGGTGGACTGCGGGCTGGCCGGCACCGTCATGCGTTTTGTTCCGCCGCTGGCCGCGCTGACCGGCGGCAGCATAGCGTTCGACGGCGACCCGGCGGCCCGCCAGCGACCGATGGGTCCGGTCATTGATGCCCTTCGTGGGCTCGGCGTGGAGATTGCCGACGGCGACGGCGTACCGCGGGCGCTGCCGTTCACCATCAAGGCCACCGGCCGGGTCCTGGGCGGTCACCTGATCGTCGATGCCAGCGGCTCCTCACAGTTCGTTTCAGCCCTGCTGCTCGCGGCTCCGCGTTTCGAAGCGGGGCTGCATTTGGAACATTCGGGGAATCCGGTGCCAAGCCTGGACCACATCGGGATGACCGTGGACGTGCTGCGCGGTGCGGGCGTCGTGGTCGATGACTCCGTGCCCAACCATTGGATCGTCTCCCCTGGTCCAATCCAGGCCTTCGACGTCGTCGTCGAGCAGGACCTGTCCAATGCGGGGCCATTCCTGGCCGCTGCCCTGGCCACCCGGGGCACCGTCCGGATTGCCGGCTGGCCGTCCCGGACCACTCAGGTGGGCGATCAATGGCGTGAAATTCTGCCGAAGTTCGGCGCCGCCGTCTCGCTGCGGGACGGTGTTTTGACCGTGACCGGCGGGGAGAGCATCAACGGTGTTGACCTGGCGGACACGAGCGAGCTTGCCCCCACGGTGGCCGCTCTCTGCGCCCTGGCCACCGGTCCATCGACGCTCAGCGGCATCGCGCACCTGCGCGGCCACGAAACCGACCGTCTGGCTGCGCTGGTCGCGGAGATCAACGGGCTGGGCGGCTCCGCCATCGAAACGGCGGACGGGCTGGCCATTACCCCGGCACCTCTGCACGGCGGCCTTTTCCACAGTTATGCGGATCACCGGTTGGCGACGGCCGGGGCCATCATCGGGCTGGCGGTGCCCGGCGTCGAGGTGGAGGACATCGGCACAACGGCAAAAACCATGCCCGAGTTCGCCGGACTTTGGGCCGGCATGCTGGGGCTTCCGGGCGTTGTGCGGCCGAGCGGCTCCGGGACTCCAGCCGGTTTCGGCACCCCCGACAGCCCGTCCAGCTCCAGCGCCTCCAGCTCCAGCCCTCCAGCCGGTTTCGGCACCCCCGACAGCCCGTCCAGCTCCAGCGCCTCCAGCTCCAGCCCTGGGCGATGACCCGCAGCATGCGTGACTGGGATGAATCCGATGTCCGGATCCGGCCCAATAAAAAGGGCAGCCGGCCCCGCACCAAGGACCGGCCCGCATACGACGAAGCCGTGATCGGCCGGATCATCACCGTGGACCGCGGCCGCTACACGGCAATCGTGGACGAAGACACGGACACCGAACGCGTCCTGATCGCCGCCCGGGCCCGGGAACTTCGCCGCAGCCCGGTGGTGGCCGGGGACTTTGTTGCCCTGGTCGGCGATACCACCGGAGCGCCGGACACGCTGGCACGGCTGGTGCGGGTGCAGGACCGCCGAACCGTCCTGCGCCGCAGCGCCGACGACACGGACCCGATCGAACGCATAGTGGTGGCCAACGCCGATCAGCTGGTGATCGTGGTGGCGGCGGCCAATCCGGAGCCCCGCACCGGATTCATCGACCGCGCTTTGGTGGCCGCATACGACGCCGGCATCGCACCGCTGCTGCTGGTCACCAAGGCGGATGTCAAAGATCCCGCCGAGCTGCTGGCCAACTACGAGTACCTGGACATGACCGTAGTGGTGAGCCGGACCGCCTCCGATGCCGCATCCGGCATCGATGCGCGCAGCGACGACGGGCAGTCGGCACGGCTGGCCGGTACCGCCGTCGGGCAGCTCAAGGAACATCTGGACGGAAAGGTCTCCGTCATGGTGGGCCATTCGGGCGTCGGAAAGTCCACCATGGTCAACGCCCTGACCGGTTCACAGCGGGCCACAGGCGGTGTCAACTCTGTGACCGGCCGCGGCCGGCACACCTCATCGTCGGCGCTGGCACTGCGGCTGTCGGACGGCTCGCCCGGCAGCTGGATTGTGGACACTCCCGGCATCCGTTCGTTCGGCCTGGCACACGTGGACCCGGACCGCATTCTGCAGGCGTTTCCCGATCTCCAGCCCGGCACGGACGCCTGCGAGCGCGGCTGCAAGCATGACAATGCCGCCGTCAACTGCGGACTGGATCCCTGGGTCAGCCAGGGGCACGCCGGTGACGCCGGGACGGCCAGGTTGGCCTCGCTGCGACGACTGCTGAGCACCGGCGACCGCACCGAAGGCAGGGCGCAGGCCAAGGAACTGGGCACCATTCTCTAGCCCTTGGTTGCCCCGCCTCCCCTGTTCAGCGACGAAAGAACGATAGCGTGAACCCATGACCCATGCCCCGCAGAGCTACAACGATGACCTCCGCCTTGCCCACGTGCTGGCGGATTCGGTGGATTCACAAACCATGGCCCGCTTTAAGGCCCTCGATCTGCAGGTGGAGACCAAGCCTGATCTGACGCCGGTGACGGATGCGGACAAGTCCGCGGAGGATTCCATCCGCAGCCAGCTCTCCCGGGTCCGGCCGCGCGATGCGGTCCTCGGCGAGGAGTTTGGCAGCAGCGGGCACGGCTCACGGCGTTGGATCATCGATCCAATTGACGGAACCAAGAACTTTGTCCGCGGCGTTCCGGTCTGGGCCACACTGATTGCATTGGTCGAGGACGGCAGGCCCGTCGTCGGGCTGGTCAGTGCTCCGGCGTTGGGCAAGCGCTGGTGGGCGGCGGAGGGCACTGGGGCCTACACGGGCAAGTCGCTGGCGGCGGCCACCAGGCTGCGCGTGTCCAACGTTTCCGAACTCTCCGACGCCTCACTGTCCTATTCCTCGCTGACCGGATGGAAGGAGCGCGGCAATCGGGACGAGTTCATTTCCCTCACCGACAAGGTCTGGCGCACCCGCGCTTACGGGGACTTCTGGTCCTACTGCCTGGTCGCGGAGGGCGCTGTTGACATCGCCTGTGAGCCGGAGCTGAATCTGTATGACATGGCAGCGCTGGTGCCGATCGTCGTCGAGGCCGGCGGCCGCTTCACGTCTCTGGAAGGCGCGGACGGGCCCTTCGGCGGCAACGCGCTGGCCACCAATGGCATTCTGCATTCGGAGGTCCTCCGCACCCTCAACCCGGACCACGACGACCTGCTCTAGCCCGGCTGCGGGCACTATGGGCCGCAGCCGCGCCGCCCCGTGAAAGTTTGTCCATGTTTCAGCGACTGCCGCGGCGTGTGATTCGGACACGCAGCGAAAACTGCGGCGAATTCTCAAAAGGTAGTCAAATTTCCAAGTCCGGGACGTAACACTGGCCCTCAGCCGTAACACTGGCCGTTAATACTGGCGGCACGGGTGCGGATTTCGTAGTCTTGTGGGCATAGGTCACGAGTGCCAGTGCTAAACCCCGGTTTGCTGGCCGGCAACCCTCCCTTCGCGGCGGGGTGCCCCGGGTGACGACCTGGCCGGGCCGGAGCGGTCCTGGCAAGCGCGGACACCGGCACGGCCGGGTCCTTCCTTGGTGAGGTCATCATGAGCATTTCAACCGCCGAACACAACGTTCCCTCCGCTCGCGCCTCTGGTCCAGTGGCCGAAGCGTCCGGGCAAGGCTGCCTCCCTGGGGGCGGCGCAGGCAGCGGCAGGAGCGCCGGAAATTCAGGACCGGGCCCGCTGCTGGAGGTCGCCGGCCACGAACTGCGAGCTCCCTTGATCCAGGGCGGAACCATCCGCTACGCCAACTTGGATTACGCGGCGTCCGCCCCGGCGTTGACCGAAGTGGCCGACTACCTGAGCGATATCCTGCCCTACTATGCGAGCGTGCACCGCGGCGCCGGCTTCGCTTCCCAGGTCAGCACCTCCGTCTATGAAAACGCCCGGGACACGGTGCGCAGTTTCGTCGGCGGCCGTCCCGATGACGCGGTCATATTCACCCGCAACACCACAGATTCGCTGAACCTGCTGGCCGGCTGCGTGCGGGACATCGTCGCGGGCACCGGTGCCAACGTCGTGTACCTTGACATCGAGCATCACGCCAACCTGCTCCCCTGGCAGCGCCTCCCGCACCGCAGCGTGGTGGCGGCGAACTCCCTCGCGGAGACACTGACGAACCTGGAAACGGAGTTCCGGGCCGGGAACGCGGCCCTGCTGGCGGTGACCGGCGCCTCCAACGTCACCGGCGAGGTCCTGCCGATCGCGGAGCTCGCGGCACTGGCCCACCGCCACGGGGCCAGGATCGTTGTGGACGCCGCCCAGCTGGCGCCGCACCGCCGGATCAACATTGCCGCGGACGACATCGATTATCTGGTGTTCTCCGGGCACAAACTCTATGCCCCCTTCGGAAGCGGCGTTGTCGTCGGGCGCCCGGACTGGCTCGACGACGGAACCCCGCACCTCGCCGGCGGGGGGGCGGTCAGCGAGGCGCGCCTCGATTCCGTCAGCTGGGCCACCGGGCCGGCCCGCCATGAGGGCGGCTCCCCGAACGTCCTGGGCGCCGCGACGCTGGCCAAGGCAGCCGGGATCATCGCGCGGCTGGACCAACGGCGCTGGCAGGACCACGAGCAGGCCCTGCGCAGCCACCTGATCGAGGGCCTGGAGCAGCTGCCGGGAATAACCGTGCACCGGCTCTTCACCGACTCGGACACCTTCCCCGGCAGCGGCGCCATCGGCGTGGTGAATTTCTCCGTCGCAGGGTACGACGCCGGCCTGGTGGCCGCGTATCTTTCCGCCGAACACGGCGTTGGCGTCCGCGACGGTAAGTTCTGCGCGCACCCGCTGCTGCGCCGGCTCAGGCTCCCGTCCGGCTCCCTGCGCGCAAGTTTCGGCGTCGGCTCCCGGCATGAGGATGCACAGCGCCTGATCGACGGCGTCGCGGCCCTGCTGGAGTCCGGGCTCGGTTGGGACTATGTGGTGGACTCCGGCCGCTGGATACCCGCCGACGACGGCCGGCCGTTCCCGGAGTGGGCGCCGAACACCCCCGGGACGGCCGGCGCCGCCCCCTGCAGCACCAGCTGAACGGATTCGAAGCATCCGCCGCCGGTGGGATAGGGTTTTCCCGCGGGATTCCGGCGATATTTCCAAGGAGCGTCATGGCGGCACCGAACGGCGGCCCAAGTCTGGACAGTGAGCGCCGCAGGGAACTGGCGGACAGTTTTCAGGACGGCGGCGAACACTATGAGCGTGTCCGTCCCGGCTATCCGGAGGAGTCACTGACCTGGCTGCTGTCCGGCACCGACCCCGCCGGGGTGCTCCATGCCACGGACCCGAACGCCATGGACCTGCGTGCTTCGGACCTGCGTGCCTCGGACCTGCGTGCCTCGGATCTGCGTGCCTCGGATCCGAAGGGCACGGAGCTGAGTGCACTGGGTCCCAATACCCCGGGTCTCAATGCCCTCGATATCGGCGCCGGCACCGGGAAGTTCACCGTTCGGCTGGCAGAGCGCGGGCTGACCGTCGTCGCCCTTGATCCGTCCCGTGACATGCTTCGTCAGCTCGAACACCGCCTCCCCGGGGTGCGGACCATTTTGGGTGCCGCCGAGCGGATCGAACTGCCGGACTCCAGCATGGATTTGGTGACCGTGGCCCAAGCCTGGCACTGGATTGATCCGCTGTCGGCCAGCGCCGAGATCGCCCGCGTGCTGCGGCCCGGCGGTGTCTTGGGCCTTGTCTGGAATCAACTGGACGTCAGCGTGCCCTGGGTTCACCGGCTCTCCCGCATAATGCACGCCGGGGACGTCCACAAGCCGGATTTCCGTCCCCTGCTCGGGCCGGAATTCAGCACACCCCAGCTGCAGCTGAACCACTGGTTCCAACCGCTGACCCCTGGGGACATGATGGAACTGGTGAAATCACGCAGCTACTATCTGCGGGCAAATGAGGCCACCCGTGCGAAGGTGCTGGCCAACCTGCGGTGGTACCTTTTTGAGCACCTCGGCCACGACGTCGACGATATCCTCCCGCTGCCGTATCTGACCCAGACCTGGCGCGCCGCTGCCCTCCCCCGGCAGGGCATGGGTCGGCATCCCAGCGCGGCACAGGGAAGGGCAGGACGAAGCGGAGGTTTTACTTCGCTGTTGCCTCTCGACAGGACGGGCCTGCGCACGTAGAGTTTCGGCAAGCCTACATGGAGGGTTTAGGTACTGCGAAGGGTGTGGGTATGTTGAGCGTGGGACTCCGAAAACCCGCGACGAAGGCCCGGGGGCTCTTCACCTTGCTCGGTCCCGCGTTCGTCGCGGCCATCGCCTACGTGGACCCCGGAAACGTTGCGGCCAACCTCACCTCTGGAGCGAAATACGGCTACCTGCTGGTCTGGGTGCTGGTCATTGCGAATCTCATGGCCATGTTGATCCAGTACCAGTCCGCAAAGCTGGGCGTCGTCACCGGGAACTCCCTGCCGGAGCTGCTGGGCGCCCGGCTGCGGACCGGAAACCGGCGTGCCTTTTGGGTCCAGGCGGAGCTGGTGGCCGTTGCCACGGACCTGGCCGAGGTGGTCGGCGGCGCCATCGCCCTGAACCTGCTCTTCGGTCTGCCCCTGCCGCTGGCCGGCCTGATCGTGGGCATCGTTTCGATGGCCATGCTGGCGGTGCAGAACCGGCGCAGCCAACGAACGTTTGAATACCTGATCATGTTCCTGCTGCTGCTGATCACCATCGGATTCCTGGCCGGTCTGCTGGTCAGGCCGCCGGAACCTGCCGGAGTTTTCTCCGGCTTGCTCCCCCGCTTCCAGGGTACGGATACGGTGCTGTTGGCTGCCGGAATGCTGGGGGCCACCGTCATGCCGCATGCGATCTACCTGCACTCCGCCCTGGCGCGCGACCGTCATGTCCATGCCCGCCGTTCACCGGCCGTGCTCGCGTCCGTCGTCAAGGCCACCCGTTGGGACGTCGTCGGTGCACTTGCGCTGGCCGGTTTGGTCAACATCGGCATGCTGTTGCTGGCCGCCTCCACCTTGCACGGGTTCGACGGCGTCGTCGCCACGGACAGCATCGAGGGCGCGCACGCCGCGATAGTCGGCAGCCTCGGCCCGGTCATCGGCGTAGTCTTCGCGGTCGGCCTGCTGGCGTCAGGCCTGGCCTCAACGTCCGTCGGCTGCTACGCCGGGGCCACCATCATGGGCGGCCTCCTGAAGGTCAGGATTCCGCTGCTGACCCGCCGCGTCGTCAGCCTGATCCCGGCCCTCGCACTGCTGAGCTTCGGAGTAGACCCCACGCAGGCGCTGGTGATCAGCCAAGTGGCGCTCAGCTTCGGGATACCCTTCGCGCTCATACCGCTGCTCCGGCTGACGGGAAACGCGACGGTGATGGGCATGTACCGGGACGGGCCCGCTCTCCGCATTGCCGCCGTCGTCTGCGTTGCCCTGGTCATCGCGCTCAACGCTGTCCTGCTCTACCTGACCTTCACCGGCCGGGGATAACATGCCCGGCCCGTGACGGTACTGTGGTAGCTGTGAAGCCGACCCCAACCTCGTCCAGTGTCGAGGATTACGTGAAGGTGATTTACGCCTTCACGGAGTGGCAGGACAAACCCATCTCGTCCTCCCAGCTTGCGGCACGGCTGGGCGTGGCCAACTCGTCCGTCTCGGAAATGGTCCGAAAGCTCAAGGATCAGGGGCTGGTGGACCATCAGCCGTACAGTGCCATCCGGCTCACCGCTGACGGGCTGTTGCTGGCGTTGTCCATGGTCCGGCGGCACCGGCTGCTGGAGACCTACCTGGTACAGGAGCTTGGCTACACGTGGGATGAAGTCCACGACGAGGCCGAACTGTTGGAGCACGCGGTGTCGGACACGTTTATCGAGCGGATGGCCGCCAAATTGGGACACCCCTCCCGCGACCCGCACGGGGATCCGATTCCGGCCGCGGACGGCAGCGTGGTCATGCCGCCCGCGCACCGGATGAACCAGCTTGACCCCGGGCACCAGGGCCGCATCACCAGAATCAGCGACCACGATCCGGCGCTGCTGCGGTACCTTGACCAGGAGCGGATCGAGTTGGACTCGTTGGTCCGCATTGAGGGGCGCCGACCCTTCGGAGGGGCGCTCGTGGTTCGCATTGGCACCGGCGCGGCGGCCAGGGACTTCGACCTGACCGACGAGGTGAGCGGATCCTTATGGGTTTCGCCGGAAGGAACGCACCCGGGCTGCACGCTGGCGGTTCCGTAATGCTCTACGGACGCAGACCGTGCCCGACGACGACGGGACGGGCGGCGCCCCTACGACCGGACCTTGAGCACGCTCTGCAGGTACAAACCAAGTCCCGCATTGCCCGCACCGATCACCGCCAACACGATCGCCGGTGCCACCAGCTCTGCAACCGACAGCGCCACCGCAGCCAGCAGGAAGATCAGCAGCGACACCGGCGGGATCACGGGCAACGGAATCCTGTGCGTCGCCCGGGGCGCCAGAAATAGACTCCACAGGACGACTACGGCGGCAGGTACGCCAATCCCGAGAACATAGTTCCACGGTGCAGCGAATTTAAAGCCCCACACACAAAAAGCCGCGACCATGGCGACCTCCAACAAGAACGCAAGGCAAAGGTGCACTCCGGTTAAAAGCTGAGGCGGGAAAGCGGCCCGGCGTCGGCTCATTTGGCTATATCTCCGGCTGCTGTTCCCGCAGCTGCCCCCGCTGCACGTTCCCGGCGCAGGATGAAGCGCTGCACTTTTCCACTCGGCGTCTTGGGAAGGTGATCGACGAAATGAATGCGGCGTGGATACGCATGGGCGGCGAGTTTCATTTTCACCAACCGCTGCAGCTCTTCGGCCAGCTCGCCGCTCCCGCCCACTCCTTCACGTAGGACAACGTACGCCTCCAGCACCTCGCCGCGGATCTCGTCCGGAGCTCCGACCGCAGCGCACTCCACGACGTCAGGGTGCTGGGCCAGCACGCTTTCCACGTCAAAGGGTCCAATGCGGTAGCCCGCCATGATGATCACATCATCGTCACGGGCAGAGAAGTAGATGAATCCGTCCTCATCCTTGCGGCCTGCGTCCCCGGTCAGGTACCAACGGCCGTCGGCGGTGTACCGGTCCGCCGTTTTTTCCGCTGCGCCGGCATAGCCCGTGAACCACATGAGCGGGCTCTTCGCTACCTCGATGGCAACCCGTCCGGCGGTGCCGGCCGGCGCCGCAATATCCTCCAGGGGATCCAAAATGTCGGCGGACCAGCCGGGAAGACTTGTACCCATGGATCCCTCACGAAGCGGTGCTTGGAGCTCCTCGCGCCACGCATTCCCCACCACCATGCCGTGTTCGGTTTGGCCGTACTGGTCACGCACCGCCAGCCCCAGCGCTTCCTTGCTCCAAGTGATGACGTCAGGGGTCAGTGGCTCGCCGGCCGAGGACGCCCGCCTCAGCCGGTGGCCTGCGCCCGCTGCGGAGCCTGCCCGCAACGACCGGTACACCGTGGGAGCAGCAGCAAAATTGGTGACCTTGAACCTGTCGAAGATCTGCCAGGTACGCTCCGCGGAGAACCCGCCCTGCAGCAGGATACTGCGGGTGCCGGTGGCCAGCGGGGCGAGAATAGCGAAATACAGCCCGTACGCCCAGCCCGGATCCGCTGCATTCCAGAAGACGTCGTCCGGTTGAACATCCAGGGCAAATTCCTGGTACGCAATGAACGAAGCGACGCTTCGCAGCGGAATGGGGACGCCCTTCGGCTCACCGGTGGTTCCGGATGTGAAGAGTTGAACCAGCGTACCGTTGCCACCCACCGCCACGGCCTCAGGGCTGTCGGTATCTTCGGCGGCCGTGTTGCCCGACAGGAGCCCGTTAAACGACAGGTCATACCCCAAAGCTTCGCCATGCGCCACGACAACCAGCGGGGTAGCATCCGAGGGAACCTCACCCGCGGGAACCAGTTTCCGGCGCTGATCCGCATCGCAGATCACCAGCTTGGATCCGGTGGCATTGAGCCGGAAAGCGATCGCATCGGCGGCGAAGGCGGTAAACAGCGGCACATCCACGGCCCCGCGCCGCCAGATCCCCAACAGCGCAATGATCAGGTCCTCGGACTTGCCCATCAAGGTCGCCACCGCATCCCCCGGCCGCACACCCAGTCCGTGCAGTGCCGCCGCGAACGCCGTCGACTTCTCCCGCAGTTCTCCGTAGGTGAGATCCTTGTGGCTCAGGTCCGCCTGCACAATGGTGAAGGCGACCGCCTCCGCCGGGTGCCGGTCACAGAGAAGCTCCGCGGCACATGCGCCCGGAGCCTCAAAGATGTCCAGTAGTTCCCGGACGCGTTCTTCACATGCCATTGCAGCCACTCCCTGTCCCGCTTGCCCGTGTCCACCCGGAGATATGCTCCAAGGATCGCACACCGGTGTCCGGGCGGGCACCCGGACTGTCCGCAGACAACCCGGGTGGGAGGTTTTCTCTTAGCCTTCGCAGTCCCGGCAGTACAGTTTGCCGTTCTTTTCCCTGGCCACCTGGCTGCGGTGCCGGACCAGGAAGCAGGAGGAGCAGGTGAATTCGTCATCTTGGGCAGGGATGACCTGCACCACGAGTTCCTCGCCTGAGAGATCGGCACCCGGCAGATCGATTCCTTCGGCCGTATCCGAATCCTCAACGTCTATGTGGGCGGTCTGTGCGCCTCCGCGCTGAACCTGAAGAGCCTGCAGGGACTCGGTTCCATTGTCATCATCTTTATTGCGTGGTGCGTCGTAATCCGTTGCCATTCGGTTTCTCAGACTCCTGATGTGCTCGTTTTTTCGGCAGGTAATTCAGCGCCCCATACTAGCCCCTTAAGTCGGGAATTCAAGCCTTACTCAGCAGCTATTCGTGTTTGACGACAACGCGGCCGCCCTTACCGCCGGAAGAGCGGTCTATATTGGCCTCCAAATCCCCGTGTTGACGCCGGTTCCGCCACGCTTGTGCGGTTGATCACCTTTACTCACCGGCAGGAGGTGGTCGACGGCGGCAGTGAGCCAGGAGCCGAACCGCGGCAGTGTGCGGGACCCCGACGGCGGCAGCAGGCACGGCGGCTTCTCGCCCGACAGACGGGACCGCGACGCCGGGAGCAGACAGACGGCTGGCCTGGGGACGGGATGTGCGGGCCGACGCTGCTCCGCAGCCGCCGGATGCGTTGCGCCACTGGTCGAAACATGGGAAGTGCGCTTAGCATTACGTGCAGGAGCGGCCAGGCGCCGCACCGGCAGCTCTCGCTGCCGGACCGGAAGGAGCGCGGAAAAATGGGAGCCGTTGAACTCATGCTGATCAGGCACGGGGAGAGCGCTGGCAACGTTGCCGCGACGGCTGCACAGGCCGCCGGAGCCGAGGTCATTGATATCGGCCTCCGTGACGCGGACGTCCCACTCAGCGAGACCGGGCTCCAGCAGGCTCAGGCACTGGGCCGGTGGCTGTCCGGAGCCACCGGTCCCGGAGCCATGGGTCCCGGAGCAACAGATCCTGGAGCCACACGGTCCTCGCGGGCAGACCCGGGGACGGCGGGGACGTCCAGTCCGGACAGTGGCAGCCCGTCGGCAGGAACGGGCGGATTCCGGCGACCGGACTCCGTCTGGTGTTCGCCGTATCTGCGGGCACGGCAGACTGCAGAGGGCGCCGGCCTGGCGTCCGGACCCGGACTGCGAATCGACGAGCGTCTGCGGGACCGCGAGCTGGGAATTCTGGATCTGCTCACTGCCGCGGGCGTCAGTGCCCGGTATCCGGAAGAAGCACTGCGCCGGGAATGGCTCGGCAAGTTCTATTACCGGCCCCCTGGCGGCGAGTCGTGGGCCGATGTCGCGCTCCGTCTGCGCTCTCTGCTCGGCGACCTGGATCGCTTGGAAGACGGCGGGTGCGCCGCGCTGGTCTGCCATGACGCCATCGTCCTGCTGATGCGGTACGTCTGCGAGGGCTTCACGGAGGAAGCGTTGCTGGCTCTGGCGGCGGGCACCGCCATTCTCAACGGCTCTGTCACACGGTTGGTCCGCCCGACCGGCAGCGGGGCGTGGGAGATCGCGTCGTTTAACGAAGTGGCGCATTTGGAAGCCGCAGGAGCACCTGTCACCGTCCACGCCGGGGACACCAATGTCCAGCCGCGCTGAGCATCTCACACCGTCGCTGCTGCGCGGCTGGCAGCTGTCCCAAGAAGCTGCCGGGAAGGATGACCGCGGCACGGTGCTGGTCATCGGCGGGGCCCACCGGACACCTGGCGCCGCCGTGCTGACCGGCCTCGCGGCACTTCGTACAGGAGCAGGACGGCTCACCTTGGCGGTTGCCGAATCGGCTGCGGTCGCAGCCGCCATCGCGGTGCCGGAGTGCGGCGTGGTGGGGCTGCCGGAGCACTTCGGGGACGACGACGACGCCGAGCGCGAAGGCGGCGGCGCCGAGCGCGAAGGCGGCGGCGCCGCGGGCAAAAGCGGCACCAGCAGCAGCAGCAGCAGCAGCAGCGTGGCCGCGGTTTTGGAAGAGGATCTCGCCCAGGCCGACGTCGTTGTCATCGGCCCCGGTCTTGACGATGCTGACCGAACAACAGCCCTGTTGCGCGGCATCGCGCCCCTGCTGAAGGACGAAACGTCACTCGTCCTCGATGCCTACGCATTGGGTGTGCTGATCGACTTGGAGCCCCTGTACCGCCGGTGGGTGGGCCGGCTCGTGCTGACGCCAAACCGGGTGGAAGCGGCCCGGCTATTGGGAGTGGGTGCGGTGGAGATGGCTTCAGCTGTATCCAGGATCGCTGCAAAGTACGGGTCCGTCGTTACCGGGCAGCGTCTGATCGCCGATCCGGACGGCCGCCTCTGGGACGTCGGCGCGGGTAATCCGGGCCTCGGTACGTCCGGGAGCGGGGATGTCCTGGCCGGTGCCGTCGCCGGGTTCCTGGCGCGCAAGGCGACGCCCGCCCAAGCCGCGTGCTGGGCGACCTATCTACATGCCACCGCCGGCGACCGTCTTGCCGCCACCATCGGCCCGATCAGCTTCCTGGCCCGGGAGCTGTTGGACGCGATGCCCCGCGTGCTCGCCGAGCTCTCGACGTAGTGGAGGGCGCGGATTGATTCTCAGCCGAGGAGCAGGTCCAAACGAAAGGCAGTTCCAACCGAAGACCAGTTGTAACCGAAGACTAGTTACAACCGCCGCAAAGTGGCGTATCTTACAAAAACGGGTTCATTACAACGGGGTCATCACACAGGGGTCATCACACACTACAGCGGGCCAACCGGCCCCAGAGTTAGGGAGCACATCATGCCTGACAAGTCGCCTCACCACCATGCCACGAAGAAGCCGGTCAAGAGCATCAAGGAAAAACGTGCGGAGAAACGGACCAAGACCGGGACGGACGCCGCGCCGGACGCAGTTGCGCATATCAAGAAGCACTAGGCGGACGCCGTTGCATTGATGAGAAGCACTATCCCTAGCGGGCTCGCGACGGGTTGCCGCGCTGCTTGCTCATGTCCAGATGAGACCTTCCGCAGATGAAAGCAGGAACTATGTTCGGCGACACCCAGGCATTCAGCGGTTTCTCCGTGGACAACGTATCGGCCGCTAAGAAGTTCTACGGCGACACGCTCGGCCTGCAGGTGTCAGAGGAAAACGGCATGTTGAGGCTGCACCTTGGGGGTGGAACAACGGTGTTGGTCTACCCTTCCAGGGCCCACACCCCGGGCTCCTTCACGATCCTCAATTTCCCGGTTGCCGACATCGAAGGCGCCGTCGGTCAACTGAACCAGCGGGGTGTGCACTTCGAGCACTATGAGGGCATGCCCAACGAGACGGATGAACGGGGAATCTTCCACAAGGGCGGCCCACTCATCGCGTGGTTCAAGGACCCGGCGGGCAACGTGCTAAGCGTGCTCCAGGATGCCGACGCTTCTGCTGACGCCTGAGCGCGCGTACTCCAAATCCCCTGATTCTGCGCTCGCCAAGCCGCCTGTGCCGGTGTATTCCAAGGCCCCTGAGGCCGCGGTTGGCGAGACGGCGGGAATGGGCACCGATGCACGGATCGCCTATTCTTGAATCAATGATTACCAGACGAGACGCCGCCCTTGCCCTTGATATACCGCTCGAAATGGCCTATCGCCACGGCATACCGTCCCGGATGACCGAGGCGGAGTTCGCCGGCCTCCGGGACGATCCCCCGGCCTGGCTCGTCCAGTCGCGGGCCAACCGGACGGGGAAGAGGCCCGTTTGGGTCCAGCTGCGGTGCTATATCTGTGACTATACGGAAGCTGCCCGCCCGAAGAAATGGTGGCCGGAGTTCAGCTATGTCATCTGCGCGGACCACCAAACCGGCGAGCTTTCGAAGCCCGAGGCGGGCTTTCGCCGGAGCGAATTCGACGGTGTCGGCAGTCGCTTCATCGGCATCGTGGACGAACCCATCGAACCGTCGTGAGGCCTGCCGCGGGCGGCTGGCCTAGGCACGGCCCGATGGGAAGACCGGGAATGAAACCCTTCCGATCCTCAGCGCAGGAGCCGCGCGTCCAACCGGCGTTCAGTGGCCACGGCGTCCGGGCCTTCACCGGCTTTGGAGGTAACAATGTAGGCTGATTTGCCCGGTAATTCTGTCACGACATCCGCCAGTTCGGTGCCCCGGTACACCAGCCCGACGCCGTCGTCCGTGCAGTGCGTGACGCCCAGGGTTCCGGCCGCCACGAGCTTGTGCACCAACGGTCGGCGCGCAACTTCGGAGTCATAGTGCACGCCGTTGCCGTAGGGCAGCAGGCCCAGCCCGTTCGTGACCGCGCGGAGTTCGGGGCCGAAGGAATCCGTAGTTCCGCCCTGGAACCAGCAGATGGATCCGGCGGATACGCCCGCGAGAACTATTCCCGCTTCCCAGGCCCGGCGGAAGATCGGGCCGAGCCCATGGACGCGCCAGAGCGCCAGGAGATTGGCGACGGATCCTCCGTTTACCCAGACCACGTCCTGGGACAGCAGGTGCGCCTCCATGTCCGCCATGTTGGGCATGGGAAAGAGGTTCAGATGGCTCAGGTCGAATCCTGCGACCCGGGCCGCTTCGCTGACGTCATTATTAAACCAGCGCTGGTCTCCGCTGGCGGTCCCAACATGCGTAACCCGCGGCGCCCGGCCGGTCACACCGGAAAGGTCGACGGCGTGATGGACCAGGCTGTTGAATTCCAGCGGCGTCCGGATTCCCGTTTTATACCCACCGGAGGTGGCGAGAATAGTGGGATAATCTGCAGCCATTCCATGCCTCTTTCAGTACGCGTGTGACCACCCTACACGCCCGGTTTGCGGCTTTGTCGGGAACCGGGATTGACGCCAGCGGCATGCCGGAAGTACGGAATGCCATTATTTCCATTATCGTGAGTAGTACCGAGCATTCGGATTAAGCGATGGTGAGCCCTTACACGGCCGGAAGACCGCAGTTGTGCGGCGCCTCCGACACCCCTCATCCGTTTCCTCCACAGATTTTTCAGGCAGCGCAGAATCTGCGGTGCCAGCAGGCTCTCGCCCCGCAGGGGTCAGTGCCCGCAGTCTTCCAAGAGCCGATACGGCCGGCTAATTTCGACGAAAGTGAACCACGATGAACCTGTCCCACCAGATCCCTTCAGCCCCGCCCGCACTGCCAGCCGGTGCCATGAGAGTAATGAACTTGGGTGGGCTCGGGGAAGTCGGACGCAACATGACGGTCTTCGAGTTCGCCGGCAAGCTCCTGATTGTGGACTGCGGCGTGCTTTTCCCGGAAGAGCACCAGCCGGGCATCGACGTCATCCTGCCGGACTTCAGCTCCATCCGGGACCGCCTCCAGGACGTTGTCGCCATCGTTCTCACGCACGGCCATGAGGACCACATCGGCGGTGTGCCGTACCTGCTGCGGGAACGACGCGATATCCCTGTCCTCGGTTCAAAGCTGACGCTCGCATTTATTAAGGCGAAGCTGAAGGAACACGGCATCAGCCCGCGCACCGTTCAGGTCCAGGAGGGGCAGAGCAAGAAATTCGGGCCCTTTGACCTGGAGTTCTTTGCGGTGAACCACTCGATCCCGGACGGCCTCGCGGTCGCTGTCAAGACCGGAGCGGGCACGGCGCTGCACACGGGCGACTTCAAGATGGACCAGTTCCCGCTGGACCAGCGCATCACAGACCTGGCCGGCTTTGCCCGGCTCGGAGCGGAGGGCGTGGACCTGTTCCTGACGGACTCCACCAACGCCGAGGTGCCCGGTTTCACCACCTCGGAAGAGGATCTTGCGCCAGCCATAGACACGGTCTTCCGGACGGCTCCGCGGCGGATCATCGTCTCCAGTTTCGCCAGCCATGTGCACCGGATCCAGCAGGTCATGGATGCCGCGCACCGGCACGGCCGCAAGGTTGCCTTCGTCGGCCGGTCCATGGTCCGCAACATGGGTATTGCCCGTGAACTCGGTTACCTGACGGTCCCCCGCGGCACCCTGGTCGATTTCAAGGCGCTGCAGGGCCTGCCGGACAAGAAGGTCGTCCTGATCTGCACCGGTTCCCAAGGCGAGCCGATGGCTGCGCTGTCCCGGATCGCCAACCGAGACCACATGATCGAAATCGGTGAAGGCGACACAGTGCTGCTGGCCAGTTCCCTCATCCCCGGCAACGAGAACGCCATTTACCGCGTGATCAACTCGCTCACCCGGTTGGGCGCCAACGTGGTCCATAAGGGCAACGCCAAGGTCCATGTTTCCGGCCATGCCAGCGCCGGCGAGCTGGTGTACTGCTACAACATCGTCAAGCCCAAGAACGTCATGCCGGTGCACGGCGAGTTCCGGCATCTGAAGGCCAATGCGAAGCTGGCCATGCGGACCGGGCTGGAAGCGAGCCAGGTGGCTATCGCGGACAACGGCGACGCCGTCGATCTGCACAACGGCAAGATCAGCATCACCGGGAGCGTCCCGGTCGGCTACGTCTTCGTGGATGGACAGACCGTTGGCGGCGCCACCGAGGAATCCCTGGAGGACCGGCGCAAGCTGGCCGAGGAAGGCCTCATTACCGTGCTGGCCATCGTCGATCCTGACACCTCCGCGCTCGCTGAGGATCCGGAGTTCTTCGTCCGCGGCTTCGTCCACCAGCCCGCCGACTTCGGGCCGGCAATACAGGCCATCGCGAAGGCGCTCAGCTCGGCGCCCCGTTCGCACTCAAGCGTGCAGCTTGAGGCGCTGATCGAGAACACTGTGAGCCGGTGGATGCACAAGACGTACCGTCGCAGCCCGCTCGTCACCGCGATCGTCGTCGACGCCTAGCCGGCGCGTCGTCCCCGGATCGACGCAGCGGGCGGAGCGTCTTGGCCGCCAACAACGGATCAGGAAAAAAGTGCTGGCCCCCCGTTTCACACTTGGGGGGTGCGCAAAACGGAAGACCAGCAATGTAAGCATAGCCGGAAATTTCCGTGCGTAAAATCAGAGGCAACACGTCCCCCGACGTTCGAGGTAGCATCCCATGTCCGTGCCGTCAAAGGCCTTCCAGCAGTGGCTGCACTCCGTGGCGCCCGCCACCAGCACGGCGGCCGTATCCAGACTTTCCGGCATTAAGCGCTCCACTCTGGCTCAACAGTTGGTGCGTGGGAAGGTCGCGCTCGTGACGGTTGTCAGCATCAGCCGCGCGTTCGACGTCGACGTGGTCGGAGCGCTGTCCAGTTTCGACAAGTATCGCGATCTGGTCAGTGGATTCAAGCCGCCCACCAAGGCCGAGCTGATCAGCCAGGTGTCCGACCTTGATCTGCTTCAACAGATTATCGCCCGCAACGCCGCTGGCGATATTCATGAGCAAGGTCCGGCGCGGGGGCTCGCGCCCATGCCGCACAAGTCATCCGTCCGGGGCTGGATTGAGGCCATTGACACTGCCGATCTGCGGCAAAGGATCTCCCACGATCTGCGCATGGCACCGCAGAATCTGTCGGCCCAGCTCAGCGCCAACCGGCTCCCGCCGGATGTCGCCATCCAGGCTGCCCGCATTGCCGGGGTCGGCGTCACCGGCGGCCTGGTTGTCACGGGTCTGTTGACTCCGGAAGAGGTCGGCTGGCCCCGGGATGCCCGGGAGGCGGCCCTGCGCGCACTGCCTGACGCCGAGCTGGTGATTCTCGCGGCCACCCGACTGGATGCACTCGGCAAGACGTTGCGGCGTGCGGATCAAGACAATGAACACACCAAGGCCCTATGGGAGAATCTCGGATGATTGCAGTATTGCAGTGGGTCGCATTAACCCTTTGTCTGATGTGCGCGGCGTGGCGGTTGCCGGCCGCCTTCAAGGGCAGAAACGCTGGACTATTCTGGGCCTTTCTCCTGCTCTCCGTCGCCGTCGGGCTCAGCCTGCCCTCCATTTATCTCCGGGCCGATGCCCTGCTCGGGGGCCGAAACCTCGCCAACCTGGCTGTGCGCTTCGCGTTGTACGCGATCTTCTACATCCTCGCTGCGAAGTTGGCAGGGGCCTACCGGGCTGCCCACGGGCAGCGTCTCATCCGCGGGCCCGTCGGGGTTTCGGTGCTGGTGCTGATCGCGGCCGGCACCCTGGTCCTGTTTTTGCTCAGCGATCTGCCCGTATCCAGTACTGGTCTGGCGGCCTACTCCGATCAGCCGACTGTGCGGGCCTATGCCCTTGCCGGCCGCCTTTATCCGGCCTACGCCGCAGCATGCCTCCTGCGTCCCTCGGCCCACGCGGCCTTGACGGCGGGCCGGCGGATCGAACGGGTAGCCGCCGCTCTCATCTGCAGCTCGTTTGCGATGGTGCTGGCGCTGACCGCGCTGCAGGTTGCGTCGCTGCCGGTTTTCCTGCTGATCGATCTGTTCGCCTACGGCGCCATTGTCTGTATGGCCGTTGGCCTCGCCCTCGTCTGGATATCTCTGTGGAGCACTGGCAACGGTTCAGCGTGCCGGCCGTTGGCCCGAGAATAGCGCTTCCGACACTTGGTCTGTCACCTGACGGACCGCGTGCCCACAAAATCATTAGTACGTGCAATAATGATGAATATGTGAACCCGGGGTGTTGGGCCGGACAACATGTAGTTGGGGGGTGAGTGGTGGCGGGCTATGTCCTTCCACCACTCAGCTGTTGATGGCGCCTTTTCGAGCGCCGCCCGGGCTCCCACTTCTGGTCAGACAATGACGTTCAGCGTGAGGTCCACAGCGTTCACCACCAGGGCCAGAATCGACGTCCCGAGCCCGGCAACCAGCAGCAGCCCCGGGTGGGCCAGCCCGATTACAAAACCGCGAAGCTGCGGTCGGCTGCGGAGGAACTTTTTCGGCACCTTGGAACGCGCGGGATGCTCCCGCCATCCCCGCAAGCGGCGAAGGAACCAGGCGCAGCGGATAATGAAGGCCAGCCAGAGCACGCTGACCACAAGCGGGAACGTCGCCAGCAGCAAGTGGAAGCCGAACGCGGTGACCTCCCGTTCCGTATCTCCGACGACAGACTGGATTGTGGTCGAGATGGAGGCGCTCATCACCACCGAGACGCCCCAAATCACAAAGGCCGTCACCAGCGCCAGGAAGCGTACGAAAAAGTGGTTGAGCACAGTCTCCGAAACCGTCTTGAGGTATTTCCGTGGCGTGGCGTGCAGCACCGCGATCGTGGCCACCAGTGTCGGCAAGGCAGCCAGGCCGACGAACACATACCAGGCCCAGCCCGCCAAATCCATAAACTCGTCCAGCACAATCAGGGCTACCCAGAAGCCCACCCAGACCCAGCCGGCCCGGAGCGGATGTCTGACGATCCAACCGAACCCGGGGCGCCACCGCACCACCGGTCGTTCCGCCGCCACAGAGACCGAATCCGCTCCGGTCCGCTCCGACGCGCCGGCCTCCCCCGACGGGCTCCGATCAACGTTATCCCTCATGGCCCCACTGTCTCACGGCAGCACCCAACCCGGGGCACTTCTGCCGCATATCTGCACCCCGCGGCCCTAACGTGCCGGCGCCCGGTTCACGGCCTGAGCAGCACCTTGATTGCACGCCGTTCGTCCATGGCCCTATACGCCTCGGGAGCCGGCCTCAAGGCATGACCACGTCAAAGGCCTTGCGCGAGCACTCCGCCGAGCAGCGCACGGACCTTCGCGGCGCCGTCGTCCCCGCGCTCCACCAGAATGTCCGTCGCTCCGAACTCCCGGGCGAGCGCCTGCCGGTCCGCGTACCGGGACATGGCAATGATGCGCTCGGCTCCAAGCCGCTTGGCGGCCAGCACGCCGCCCAGTCCGGCGGCGCCGTCGCCGACGACTGTCCGGCCGGGCGCGACCCTGGAGCCGAGCGAGGCGTGGTGGCCGGTGGCCATCACATCAGAGAGCGACAGCAGGCTGGCAGTGAGCTCCGCGTCCGGCTCCACCACCCCGGGCACCTTCACCAAGGTGGCATCCGCCTGCGGGACGCGGACGGCCTCGCCCTGGCCGCCGTCGACGTACAGCCCATGTTCGTCCGTACTCCCCCAGCTCGCCAATCTCTGAAGTGGATTTCCTGCCAGTTTATCCTCGCCGGGCGGTCCGTCTCTGCGCGCAGGATCTCCCCGCGACATAGCTGAAGAACCCAACCCTGCCCAGCTGGGCAGTGATTCGGCCCCTACGCTGCCCCGACCGCTTCCTCCACGGCCTGCAGCAGCACAGGATCCCCGATGGGCCGGAAATGTCCCATCGCCTCAAGCCGGATGTTCGTCGCGCCCTGCAGCTGTCCGCCGCCGGGAATGTGCGGATCAAAGCTGCTGTAAATTGCCGTGATCCGGTCATTAACCCCGAGGTTGTCCCCCAGTCGGCGCAGCAGCGAATCGTTCGGCGAGAACGCCCGGATCGTGCGCGTCGGCGCGTACTGCGCGTAAACGGACCCCGAAAAGGGGGTATTGATGGCCACCATAGCGCTGACCCGGTCCGCCGCCGTCGTGCCCGTCATCAGGCATTTGCCGATCAGCCCACCCTTGCTGTGCGCCACGACGACGACTTCCCTCAGGTCCTGTGCCAGCAGATAGTTCTCCACCAGCGCGGCCATGGCGGGGATGGTGCCGCGGTTGTAGCCCAGGCCCGCGACCACGTGCACCGGGTGGCCCAGCGCGTGCAGCCGGTCGGCCACCGGGCGCAGGAAGCGCCAATTCTCGTAGATGCCCGAAATCAGCAGCACGGGCGCGGCGCCGGGGCGCACCTTAAGCAGCAGCTCCTCCGCCGAGCCGCGGAACAGAATACCGCGGACCTGCCAGAATCCGACGTAAACGTAGTCCAAGATCCACGCCTTGGCCTTTGTCCACGGCTTCATACGCGGGCCCGGAGCGATAGGAGATGAACGGCTGCTTCGGCGGGACGACGGTACATCAAAATGTGGCCCGCGGAAGCGATTTCAGCTGTTTCGGCTACCGGACATCGGGCGGCCAGCTCGGCGGTCCACTCCCGCGGCGCAATCGGATCCCGTCCGCCAAGCAAAATCAGCACCGGAACTGTTACGTCCTCGATGGCCTCCTCGAGGGCGTAGCTGAGCATGACGGGCAGATTTGCAAAGTACCACGGGAGCCGGCAACGAAGCGCATAATCGGAAAATACCACCAGATTGGCGGCCAAAGGCTCCCGGAATGTGTCCTGCAGCAGACGCAGACCCTGCTGCCACGCGCTGCGTTCCCGCTGGTTGACGGCTGGCCCCATCAGAACCGCCGCCCCGGCGGACGCGCGCTGCCGCGCCATCTCCACCGTTACCTGGCAGCCCATCGAATGCCCGACCAGAATTGGATTGGACACGCCCAGTTGATCCAGGCACCGCCACATGATCCGGGCGTAATCCTCAATGGACAAAGGCCGGCGGGGCTTCGGAGCGTTGCCAAAACCGGGCAGATCAAACATGTGAACCGTGGCGTGCTGTGACAGTTCCCGGGCCAAGGGGCGGAAGTACCGGGACGACATCCCAATGCCGTGGATCAGGATGTAGGTGTCCGGTCCCGATCCGAGCGTGTACGCCACCAGCCTGGTGTCATCAACGGCGAGATTCCGGGACAGCTGCGCGGCGTGGCTCAACGTGGGCGCTCCTTCAGGGCATGAATCAACAGCTGGGCATACCGGCTCCGGTCTACCCGTTACAGCCTAGCGGCAGCAGGGAGGGATCCCGTGGTCCGCCAAGGCACAATACACAAGATAGCGCGGCCACTGCGGCTGCGCAGGACCGATCAAGGTCAAGAGCGTGAATCAGTGACGCCACTGTCGCCACAAATGACAGCAGACCAGAGGCAAAATGCCTCCGGTCTGCTGTTTTGTCGTGGAGATGGGGGGAATTGAAACCGTTTCGAGGCCTGTAAAACCGTCATTCACGAAGTGAAATTACCAGAAAATCAATGATCCGGGCCGGTCCGCCTCTCAACGTAATCAGTCCGACCGGCTGAAGTGATAACAATGTCATCACCGCCGCCACCGCTCTGCGCAAGGTGACCTTCCTGTATTGTCGGCTCTCGTCGCGTTAGCACAGTCCGTTGTTTGGCTTTCAAGACCTCCTCCGGGCGAGAGAGCTGACCTTCCCTCCACATGGTGCCGTTGATCATGGGACCGGCCAACCGCATCAGGCCCTTGGGCTGTAACTCCAGAAAAAAATGGACACGAGTGCCGTCACAACTCCCGGCAAGCCGGTAACTGTCCAGCGGCCGAGCCGGTCCAGCGATGGCCTGGAAGTCCAACCAGCCAGAATCTGGCAGTGTACCGCACCCACAGTTCCCGTTTCCCCGGACTCAAGGGCGGTGTCCTTAACACCTGCCCGCCATAGGGAGGTGTTCAGCCGTAGCCGTGTGCCGAACAGCACTGAAGGTGTCGCCGTCGTGACACGTCCCGATGCGCTCGGCGATCTGGGATGCAGTGCCAACTCTTTGCCCAGGCCCCAGGGCAACCTGCGAGGCAACTGGGCCGGTAAACCAGTCAGGGGCGTTCACCTGGTCCGTTATTTGTTGCATCCAGTCTCAAATGTGGGATGCGAAGTGAGGGCGTGTTGGGGGGGCGTATGGGTGAAGTCAGTTTTCTGGAGGTTGGAGCTATCACACCGCGTTTCACGGGAGGATCGACTGGCCGGCGGAGCAGACCGCCGCGCTCCGGGCCGAAACCGGTACGGCGAGTTTTCGCAGCGCCGGTCTGCCGTTCATCGGACCGGCCGGACCGCACTCACACTTCGGCATGCCCGAGGGTCGTCACCGACATCGGCCTCGAGCCCGACGGCGTGCGGAAGCGAATCGCCGACGGTTCGGACTTCATCAAGATCGTCACCGAAGCGCCCGGACGAGGCGGACCGGAGCCTGACCTCGTTCGGGCTGTCGTCGAAGCCGCGCATCTCGCCGGCCGGAAGGTCATAGCGCATGCCAGCCACATCGACGCGCTTACGCTGTCGCGTGACGCTGGTGTCGACATCATCACCCATGTCACCACCGAGACCGCCTGCTATGACATACCTAAAGCGCGAATGCTTTGCCCAGCAAGGGAGGATAACCTGCCCCAAAGACAAGGAGAGTCCCGGCAGCCACAACCCAAAGTGTTGACAAAGTCAAAAGTGATGACAAAGTCAACAGGTCAGAGACCCAAAAGGGCCTCTGACCTGCGATAATACCTGTGGAGATGGGGGGAATTGAAACCGTTTCGAGGCCCCTAAAGCCGCCACTCACTAAGTGAAATTGCCGGGAACTCAATGATCCGAGCTGGTCCGCCTCTCAAAGTAATCAGTCCGACCGGCTGAAGTGATGACAATGTCATCAGGGCCTACCGGACCATCTGAGCAGCGAGACGCCCCTCCATCGCACCCACTCTTAGGGCTCGGGAAGAAACCTGACAGTAGCTCAGCCGCCACGCCCGGCCACAGATGATGGCTCAACGCCCACTCTGCCATGGGCCTGCGGACCTCCTCTCGGAACATATTGGTTACATCGCTCCCAATCAACTGCTATGCATGATTTCCGTTTGGACTAAACCCGGTCATAGTCACGGGCTGCTCAAGACCCTTCTGGAGCCAATCAACGCGTGCAGGGCAAGCGGGCACTGCCTCGCTACTACTTGGTTCCAAGAGCGCCCTGAACTCTTTGGGGGCCTCCTCATCGAGGGCGAGTCGGACCCGTAGCTAATCTCGTTTCACCGCTTCGACTTTGAGGGCTCTGCCTGATCGACCGAGATATGATCATCCTCTCGCATGGCGCCGTCAGCGTTCCCCGACTGCTCGTTGGAAAATTAAAACCGGAGTTGAAGCACGTTTACGGTCTCTATCGAGAGAAGCGGCCAAACCAGACCGTTTTCTCTCGATCCCTGCAAAGGGATCGCCTGCTGCCGATCACGTAACTCCGGAGTAGCCGGACTCAGCCTTTGATGCCCACGAACTCATACCGGGGGTTCTCATAGCCCTTGCCGTTAGCGCTTGCGGACATGCTCTTATATCGCAGCCTGTAAATGACCTGGCCGGTATCGACATCTACGATCTCTGCCTGCAGGTCGCCGAACTCGCCTAAAGTGACAGTCACGTCCCTTCCATCCCAAGGGCCACCCACGCACCTAACCAAACTCACACTCGTTCCCATAACGGAATCCTAGTGTCTCGCGCCGTTAATTCGTTTTAATAGTCGTCCCAGTGATTCGAGGATCTCCTCGGCGGTCTTCGTCCAGATAAACGGTTTGGGATTCTCGTTCCACCCCTTGATCCAGTTGCGCAGATC
>NZ_JASISR010000041.1 GCF_030063245.1 Paenarthrobacter sp. PH39-S1 | reverse complement strand
TGAACAGGTGTCCTTCTCTGTCTGGAAAATTTTGGCTTCGCAACTACTATTTTCCCAGCTCAAGGGGCACTTGTTCGGTTTAACACACCCCTGTCAAAAAGTTCTTACTCGCGGATCCGGGTCAGAGGAGCCACACTTCATGAACAAGCGATTCAGCACAGCCATGGCGGTAATGTCCCTGGCCGCCCTGGCCCTTACGGGCTGCGGCGCGGCAGCCACATCCACCGGCGCAACGTCGGCATCAGCCGGTGCCGTTTCGGCCGCCGTCACCAGTTCCGCGCCAGCTGATCTCAAAACCGCTAAAACGCCGCTGGGGGACATCGTGGTCAACGGCAAGGGAATGTCCGTCTACGTTTTTGACAAGGACATCAAAGATTCCGGCAAAAGTGCCTGCAACACGGCTTGCCTGGCGATCTGGTCTCCGGTGACCGCGGACTCAGGTACCCCCGCGGGGGAGGGCGTGAGCGCCAAAGTTGGAGTCATCACCACCGACGCCGGGACCAAGCAGGTCACGCTCGATGGAATGCCCCTGTACGTGTTCTCCAAGGACGCAGTCCCCGGCGACGTCAAGGGCCAGGGTGTCCTCAAAATCTGGTGGGCCATACGCCCGGCAGGGGAAAAGATCAGCACGCCCGCGGGGTAGCAACCGCAGGGGATGGGCGCCGGCAAGCACGGGTCCGGAATTCAGTATCAAGGCCCCGAGGGGCGACCAATGGAGTGGAGAACTTAAGTGAGTACGCATCTCGACGGTGATGATGGTATTAGGCAATGGAACGGTGTGACTCACATCTTGACGGTGACCCGGCGTGCAGGGATCGCGGTCATCGCCGGCGCCGCGCTGGTGCTTTTGTCGGCTTGCGGCGGGGGCGTGCAGGGCGCCGCGTCCAGCAGCCCGGCCGCAGGGACATCGACGGCGCAGATAATGCAGGCCCCGGCGCTGCCCGGGGCGCAGTCGATCTCGTCCCGTGACCGGGTCTACACCGCGGACCAGACGTCGAACACGGTCACCGTGATCAATCCGGCCACCAACGAGGTGCTGGGAACGATCCCCTTGGGGGCACAACGGCTCGGTGACACCCTTGGTCCGCAATACCTGAGGGATGTCGACGTACACGGTCTCGGATTTTCCCGGGACGGTCAATACCTGGACGCAGTCAGCGTCACGACTAACACCGTCACAGTGATCCGCACGGCCGACAACAGCATCGTTTCGCAGACCAACGTCGGACGTTCTTCCCATGAGGGATTCTTCAGCCCGGACGGCCAAACCGTCTGGGTCGCGGACCGCGCACTGTCCCAGCTCGACATTGTAGATGCGTTGCACGGCGGGGTCATCGGGCATGTCAACACCGACGCCGGCCCGTCCAAGGTGTTGTTCAGCCCCGACGGCCGAAAGGCCTATGTCAACCATCTCCGGTCCGCGACTATCGACGTCATTGATGTCACGGCCAGGAAGGTCGTCGACCGGATCACCGGGCTCGCCGACTCCTTTTCCTCCGACATGGCACTCTCCCCGGACGGGCACGAGCTGTGGGCGGCGCACAAAAAGGCGGGCAAGGTCAGTGTCATCGACGTTCCCGGTCGCCGGGTGACCGCCGTCGTCGACAGCGGAGCGGGCACCAACCATCCTGCCTTCGTCAGCACGCCGCAAGCCGGCTACGTTTACCTCACCGTAGGAGGTACTGACGAAACCAAGGTATATCAGCGGAACGGCCACGAGCCCCCCGGACTCATCGGCACGATCCAGTCGTCCGGGGTGGAACCGCACGGAATCTGGCCCAGCCCGGACAACACCCGCGTTTACATCGTCAATGAGCATTCCGATAGCGTCGACGTGATCGACACGGCTGACCGGTCCCTGATCAAGACGCTGCGCGTCGGGCAGGAGGGGCAGGCCCTGGTTTACGTCGCGAACGCGGTACCAACCGGTACCGGGTCCGAGCATCTAACCCGGCAGGGCCTCGACCAACCCGTGGAGAACGCCGAGATCAAGGTAGACGGGCCCGGCGAGGCCCATCTCACCGTGCGCGCGGTAGACGGACTGGACATGATCGAAATCGAGGGTCAAGGGTTGACGCCCAACACCCGCTACACGGCATCCGTCGACGATGCCGGCGAGCCGGTTCCGCTGCTCTCCTTCACGACTGATCCGGCCGGGACCAAGCCGCAGGCGCTGGCCTACGTCCAGTTCCTCGGCGTCCATGACATCCACGCGGTCACCGTGACACCCAGCATCGGCTGAACCGGACCGTCGAAGAAGCAGCGATATGCATGGCGGGTCACATCCGCCATGGCGGCGCCGCCAGGTTCCTCTCCACGGCCTGAGCCTGCACCGCTTGATCAGCGAGGGCCGCTCGACCGGCGTGGCCCGCAGGGGTCCGCCGGGATGTCAGAGCGCAAGCGGCAGTGCCGGGTGAGTGACCGGCTCGACGACGATTGCGAACCGGTCCTCCCCGATGCGCGTGAGCACCAGCGTGGCCTTGCGCGGGCCCTTGCCGGAACCCGTGAGCAGCTGTTTGCGCAGTTCCTCCGGGGTGACGGCCATGCCGCGCTTCTTAATGTCCAGCACGCCGATCCGGTTGGCCCGCACCCACGCCTTGAGAGCCTTTACATTATACGGCTTCACTTCCAGCACGCGGTAGGCCCTGGCAAACGGCGTGTCCCGCAGCTCCGCTGCGCAGATATAGGCAATATGGGGATCGAGCAGATGCCCGTCGATGGTCCTGGCCAGATCCGCAACCAGTCCGGCACGAATGACCGCTCCATCGGGCTCATAGAGGTAGCCTTCCGCCGGACCCGTTTCAACGTCCTGCGCTGAAGGATCGTAGGGTACCGCGCTGGTCAGCTCCGCGGACCCCCGCGCCCCGATCACCAGCGCCGCGCGGTTCACCTCCGGCCGGGCGAGGGCGTTGAACCACAGGGCCGCCTCCACAACGTCGCCGTCGACAGAGACCCATTGCGCTTCGCAGCCCGCCGGGAGGGATTCGTGCGGTATACCGGGGCCCAGTTTGACGCCCACGGCCAGGCCCCGCGCAGCCAGGGCTTCGACGAAGGACAGTGGCGGCGAAAAAGCCTCCGGATCAAACAACCTGGTGGTCCCCGACGTCGTGGTCGTCCGCCGGGCCGGGTCAAGCCAGACGCCGTCAACTCCGGTCAGATCCACCGTGGTGGCGTCCGCCTGGATCACCGTGGCGGACGGGAAGGGCATCAGGTTCAAGGTGGCGCAGGCCGCGGTGGTCTCGTCCAGCTCCACGGCGGTCACCGCAATGTCCAGGCTCGAGAGCGCCAGCGAATCGGCCCCGATCCCGCAGCCCAGATCAGCCACGTGCGCCACCTTGGCGGAGATGAAGCGTTCCGCGTGCCGCGCCGCCACGTTGAGCCGCGTGGCCTGCTCCAGCCCGGCCCGCGTGAAAATCATCTGGCGGGCGAACTCGCCGAACTTGGCCTCGGCCTTGGTCCGCAGCCGGGACTGTGTCAGTACGGCGGAGACAAGTTCGGCGGAGTGCCCTGCAGTGCGCAGCCGGGAGTTGAGCGCGAGGGCATCCTTTTCGGCGTACGGGCCCAGCGAGTTCAGCAGCTCCCAGCCTTCGGAGGTGAAAAGGGGTGAAATCTGTTCCTGGGGCATGTAAGAAGCCTATCCGGTGCAATGAGCGCAGGGCGGGCTCCGCCGGATGCGGTGGCGCCTATCCTGCGCACCACCGGGTTTCGCCGCTGTGCGAGCGCCGCGGACCGGGCAGCCACGACGCCCACACCGTTTTCCGCTGACGGCGGACACGAAGCGAAAACTGGCACTCACCTTGACCGAGTGCCAGCCAAACCATAGAGTCGGGGTTAGCACTCTCACCCGTAGGGTGCTAATTGAAGATGAGTGCGGCAAACGGTCTTGCCACCGGCACCGCGACGACGGCTGGCAGTACCAACGTTGACGCATTCATTGCAATCATCCGCAGATTTTACTCATGTGAAGGGGAGGTCCGAGTGTCGGTCTCTATTAAGCCTCTTGAGGATCGTATTGTTGTCCGTCAGCTGGAAGCCGAGCAGACTACTGCTTCCGGCCTGGTGATCCCGGACACCGCCAAGGAAAAGCCTCAGGAAGGTGAAGTTGTCGCAGTCGGCCCCGGCCGCATTGATGACAACGGCAACCGCGTCCCGATTGATGTAGCCGTCGGCGACGTCGTCATCTACTCCAAGTACGGTGGAACCGAAGTCAAGACGGGCGGCGAGGAACTGTTGGTGCTGTCCGCCCGCGACGTTCTCGCCATCGTAGTTAAGTAGCACCTAGCTAACTAACAGCTAAGTAGCTTCCTGAAGCACATATCGCTTTGACGGATCCCCGCACCGCCGCTCCCTTCCGGGATCCAGGGTGCGGGGTTTCGCCTTGAAAGGACACAGAATTATGGCAAAGCAGCTGGAATTCAACGACGCTGCCCGCCGTTCCCTGGAAGCCGGCATCGATAAGCTGGCGAACACCGTCAAGGTGACCCTGGGGCCGCGCGGCCGCAACGTTGTGCTGGATAAGAAGTGGGGTGCCCCCACCATCACGAACGACGGCGTTACGATCGCCCGTGAGGTGGAGCTCGAGGACCCGTACGAGAACCTTGGTGCGCAGCTGGCAAAGGAAGTTGCGACCAAGACCAACGACGTGGCCGGCGATGGAACGACGACGGCGACGGTCTTGGCGCAGGCTCTGGTCAAGGAAGGCCTGCGCAACGTTGCCGCGGGCGCCGCTCCCGGAGACCTGAAGCGCGGCATCGAGGTATCGGTGGACGCGATCGCCAAGCGTCTGTTGGAGAATGCCCGCGAGGTCCAGGGACGTCAGGTGGCGGAAGTTGCCGCCATCTCGGCCCAGAGCCCGGAAATCGGCGAACTGCTCGCCGAGGCATTCGACAAGGTCGGCAAGGATGGTGTGATCACCATTGAGGAATCCTCCACCACGGCAACCGAGCTGGTGCTCACCGAAGGTATGCAGTTCGACAAGGGCTACCTCTCGCCGTACTTCGTCACCGACGCCGAGCGCCAGGAAGCGGTGCTGGAAGATGCGCTGATCCTGATCAACCAGGGCAAGATCTCCTCCATCCAGGATTTCCTGCCCCTGCTGGAGAAGGCTCTGCAGGCCGCCAAGCCGCTGTTCATCATTGCCGAGGATGTCGACGGCGAGGCTCTGTCCACGCTGATCGTCAACAAAATCCGCGGCACGCTGAACGTGGTTGCCGTCAAGGCACCGGGCTTCGGCGACCGCCGCAAGGCGATGCTGCAGGACATCGCGACCCTGACCGGTGCGCAGGTGGTCTCCCCGGAGATCGGCCTGAGCCTGGACCAGGTCGGCCTCGAGGTGCTCGGCACCGCACGCCGGATCACCGTCACCAAGGACACCACCACCATTGTCGACGGCGCCGGCTCGTCCGAGGACGTCGCGGACCGCGTCAAGCAGATCCGCGCCGAACTCGAGCGCACCGATTCCGATTGGGACAAAGAGAAGCTGCAGGAGCGTCTGGCCAAGCTGGCCGGAGGCATCGGCGTGATCAAGGTCGGCGCAGCCACCGAGGTCGAGCTCAAGGAGAAGAAGCACCGCATCGAGGATGCCGTTTCCTCCACCCGCGCCGCGCTCGAAGAGGGCATCGTGGCTGGTGGCGGTTCCGCACTGGTCCAGGCCGCCAAGGCCCTGGACGATGATCCTTACGTCTCCAAGCTCGACGGCGACGCCGCGACCGCCGTCGGACTTGTCCGCCGCGCCATTGCCCAGCCGCTGCGCTGGATTGCCCAGAACGCCGGGCATGACGGCTATGTAGTGGTCAACAAGGTTGGCGAACTCCCCGATGGCCACGGCTTTAACGCCGCCACCGGCGAGTACGGCGACCTGATTGCCGCCGGCATCATCGACCCGGTGAAGGTCACGCGTTCCGCGCTGCGTAACGCTGCTTCCATTGCCGCACTGGTTCTCACCACCGAGGCCCTGGTGACGGAAAAGCCGGCCGACGACGACGAAGAATCAGGTCATCAGCACTAGCGTTCCCGCTGGTACCACTGCCCCGCAGCGGCTGCACGTAAACCCCGGTTTGCGCGCAGCCGCTGCGGGGCAGTTCTGTCGCTGCCGCAAAAGTGGCAAGAAACACTAACGTGGCAGCGGAAGGTCACGTTCAGGTAACGTGGAAGGTTGAGTTCCCGCTGCCGCGGAATGGACTTTTGCTGAACGTTAGGTGATTAACGAGTGACAACCGGGACCATTGCCAGGCCCACGGGCTCCGGGAGGTCGTCCGCGGCAGGGTCCGCGAACGGTGGACCCCACAACCGGAAGTTCCTGCCGGAGGTTCAGGGGCTGCGTTCACTGGCCGTGCTGATGGTGGTCATCTACCATGTCTGGCTGGGCCGGGTGTCCGGCGGGGTGGACATATTCCTGCTGGTATCCGCCTTCCTGATCACCCGCCAGTTCGTCGGCAGGGTGGAGCGGGGGACGCCGCTGGACCTGCTCAAGCACTGGCTGCACCTGTTCAAGCGGCTGCTGCCCGCCGTCGTCGTTGTCCTTCTTTCGGTGCTGGCGGCGACCTACCTGTGGCTGCCGCAGACGCGCTGGAAAGACATTTTCGCTCAAACGTGGGCGTCCGCGTTCTACTTTGAAAACTGGGCACTGACGTCCAACTCGGTGGATTACTACGCGGCGGATCACAGCCTGGCGAGTCCGCTGCAGCATTTCTGGTCGCTGTCCATCCAAGGACAGGTGTTTATTTTGTGGCCCCTGATCTTTGCGGCCGCGGCGCTGCTGGCCAGGACGTTCCGGCTGCGCTACCGGGTGCTGCTGACCTACATTTTCGGCCTGATCTTCATCCTTTCGCTGCTCTTTTCCATCCGCGAGACCGGCAGCAACCAGGCGTTCGCGTATTTTGATACCCGGGCCCGGCTCTGGGAATTTGCCCTCGGCTCGCTGCTTGCGCTGTTGCTGCCCTACCTGAACCTTCCACACCGCGTTCGGGTCCTGCTGGGCTGGCTTGGCGTCGTGGCCATGATCAGCTGTGGCATCGTTCTCGACATCGAGCAACAGTTTCCCGGTTTCATTGCCCTCTGGCCCACGCTCGCAGCCGCACTGATCATCATCGCCGGCCGGACGGACAGCAGGTTCGGCATGGACCGTTTCCTCAGTTCCGGACCGTTGGTCTTCATGGGCGGCAATTCCTACGCCCTGTACCTGTGGCATTGGCCGCTGCTGATCATCTACCTGATGGTCTTCGACAAGGAAAAGGCGGGCTGGCTCTCGGGCACGGTGGTGATCGTGACGGCCCTGGTGCTGTCCATCCTGACCACCCGGTTCGTGGAGAAGCCGGTCCGGGATTGGAAATGGGCCGAGTCCAGCAAACTGCGCGCCGCGGCCGTCATGGCGGTCTCGCTGGCGCTGAGCGCCGTTCCGCTGGGTGGCCTGCAGCTGCACATTCAGGCCGTCAGCCCGAAGGCCGGGGCCGGGTCCACACCCGAAAACCCGGGAGCGGCGGCCCTGTTTGCCGGCTATACGCCGGCCGCCGGCTCGCGGACCGCTCCGCTGGTTCCCGCCCTGACGGATATTGCCGATGAATGGCCGCAATGGGACGGCGGCTGCACGGTGCTGGATGAATCCGACGTGTCCCGGACCCGGTGCGACAACGGAAACGATGCCAACCCGGCCAGGACGGTCGTGGTGGTGGGCAGTTCCCACGCCCTGATGTGGAGCACGCCGCTGCTGGATATTGCCAGGAAATACAACTGGCGGGTGATTGCCTTCACGGCGGGGTTCTGTCCCCTGACGGACGGCGCGGACGGCACCGTCCCGGCGGGCTGCCCGCAGTTCATCAGGGATTCGATGAAGGCCGCGCTCGAGCTCAATCCCGATGCGGTGCTGACCACCAGCACCCGTGCGGCGTACAACTTCACGACCAGCGAATACCTGGACCCGTCGTGGGCCGGCGTTGTCCGAGAGTTCGCCGCCGCCCGGATTCCCGTCCTCGCCATCAGGGATACGCCCCGCTTCGACCAGACACCGCTGGCGTCAGGCCCGGACTGCGTGGCCAAGAATCCCAAGGATTACTCGGTCTGCGCCACTGCCCAGGACCAGAACTTCGCGGACATATCGCCGACGGATGCGTTGAGGGAGAGCCTCCCCGGAGTGAATTTCCTGGATTTCACACCGTATTTCTGCGTCGATGAGAGCTGTCCGGCCGTGATTGGAAACGTCGTGGTCTACAAGGACGGCAGCCATGTGACACGAACGTATATGAAAACGCTGACTCCCGTTGTGGAGCAGGCTGTCTTCGCCGCAACCGGTTGGGAGGAGGGAAAATAATGGTTTCCGGACAGAATAATCCCGCGCCCGCTGCCGAAGGACTGCCGACGGCCGTTTCAGATGCGCGGGCCAAGCCAAGTCCTCGGGCCGGAGGCAGGCCCGCGGCGGCGAAGAAGGGGTTCCGCCCGGAGGTCCAGGGTCTGCGCGCCCTGGCCGTGCTGATGGTGGTTGCCTATCACGTCTGGCTGGGGCGGGTCTCCGGCGGCGTGGACATCTTTCTCCTGATTTCCGCATTCCTGATGACCCTGCAGTTCGCCCGAAAGGTGGAGCGGGGGGAGCCGCTTCGGCTGGTCCGGCACTGGCTTCACCTGTTTAAGCGGCTGCTGCCGGCCGCGGTCGTCGTACTCGTGGCGGTGCTGGCCGGAACTTGGGCGGTGCTGCCACCGCGGCGCTGGCCGGACGTCCTGCAGCAGGCCTGGGCATCATTGCTGTACTTCCAAAACTGGGTTCTCGCGGACACCTCGGTGGACTACTACGCGGTCGATCATTCCGGGGCCAGCCCGTTGCAGCACTTCTGGTCGCTCTCCATTCAGGGACAGGTTTTCATTCTCTGGCCGCTGATTTTTGCCGCCGCGGCACTGATTCAGCGGCTGCTCAAGCGCACCGGCCTGACGTCGAGGTATCCGGCGGCGGAAAAATGGCTTAGTTACCGAGCCCTGCTGGCCGCCGCGTTTGGACTGGTGTTCGCCTTCTCGCTGGCTTTTTCGGTGCGCGAGACCGCAGCCAACCAGGCCTACGCATACTTTGACACCCGGGCCAGGCTGTGGGAATTCGCGCTCGGCTCCCTGCTGGCACTGGCGCTGCCGTACCTGAGTTTCCCGCGCGGGCTGCGCGTCCTGATGGGCTGGCTCGGCGTCGCGGGGATGCTCAGCTGCGGACTGATTCTGGTGGTGGACCAGCAGTTTCCCGGCTATGTCGCGCTCTGGCCCACCCTCTCGGCAGCCCTGATCATTGTGGCCGGCCAGACCGGCAGCCCGCTGGGCGCTGACCGGATCCTTTCCGCCCGGCCGCTGGTGGGGATGGGGAATATTTCCTACGCGCTGTACCTGTGGCACTGGCCCGTGCTGGTCATTTTCCTGGTCGCGGCGGGGCAGCGCGGGGCCAACGTGTGGCAGGGGTTGGCGATTATCGGCTCATCCATCCTGCTGGCGTTCCTGACCACCAAATTCGTCGAGACTCCGCTGCGCTGCTGGAACTGGCCCGAGCACCATGTCTGGCGTGCCGCCGTCGTCCTCGTGGCCTGCGGCGCCCTGCTGGCCGGTCCGGTGGCCCTCTGGCAGAACCGCATTACCGCTTACGACGCCGCCGCCGCCGCGCAGCCTGCTTCCGACAATCCCGGCGCTGCCGCGCTGGAACCGGGCTACGCCGGAACGTCGTCGCCCAGTGCCAAGGTGATTCCGGCCCCGGCCGAGCTCAAGAACGAATTCGCCACCATCGAAGGTGACTGCACGGGACGGCTGGTCCCGGCGTCGCCGGTGCTGGCGCAGATCTGCCACGCCAATCAGCCGGTGGGAACGCCTGCCAAGACCATCGTGGTGCTGGGTGACTCGCACTCGCAGCAGTGGCTTCCGGACTGGGACACCATCGCTGCGCAGCGTAACTGGCAGATTGTGATGTTGATCAAATCCGGCTGCCGCTACGGTGCCGACGCGCCCTCCCGCGCGGATGACTGCAATGAATTTAATGACCTGGACCGGGGCTATGTCATGTCGCTCAAACCCGATGCGGTCTTCACCTTGGCGTCCCTGACGCTTGAGCAGGCGCCGTTTGAAACGGAGGTGCCGGGCTATCTGGACGGCATCAAGGGGTTTACCGACGCGGGGATTCAGGTGATCGGGATGCGGGATAACCCGCGCTTCACCATCAACATGGCCGACTGTGCGGCCACGAAGGGCGCCGCGGCGCCCGCCTGCAATCCACCGCTGTCCGAGAGCCTGGCCGCGACGGCGCCCATGGATGCCTACCACGATGTCCCGAACTTCTTCGCCCTGGATCTGAGCGACTACATCTGCGCCAACGGAGTCTGCCCGGCGGTGGTGGGGAATGTCTACGTCTACAAGGACGATAACCATCTGACCAAGACGTATACCCAATCCATGTCGGCCATCTTTGAACAGCGGCTGTTGGCGGAGACCGGCTGGCACTGACGGCGGAGGCCTGCTGGCGTGGCGTGGGGACGCCGGCTGGCGTTGGCGTGGGGACGCCGGCTGGCGTTGGCGTGGCGGGGCGGCGGCCGGTTGGCGAAGCAGGCGGTGCCCCTGTCACGCAGCCCGGCCCGGGCCCGGAATAGGGCGGCGCACGCTTTCGTTTTAGAATGTATAAAACGCACAGACCAGACCGTAATGACGCCTCTGGCCGTCGGTGCACACCCCACCCGGCACCACCGCTGAGGAGCACTCATGACCGAGCCCGAAATCCATAACCCGTTCGCCCTCATCGGGCTGACCTACGACGACGTGCTGCTGCTGCCCGGCCACACGGACGTGATTCCCTCCGAGGCGGATACCGGGTCGCGTGTCTCCCGGCGCATTACCGTCAACACACCGCTGCTCTCCGCCGCGATGGATACCGTCACCGAATCCCGGATGGCCATCGCAATGGCGCGGCAGGGCGGGCTTGGCGTGGTGCACCGCAACCTCTCCATCGATGATCAGGCGGAGCAGGTGGACCGCGTCAAACGCAGCGAGTCCGGCATGATCACCAACCCTGTGACCATCGGCCCCGATGCCACCTTGCAGGAACTCGACGACCTGTGCCGGCACTACAGCGTGTCGGGACTGCCCGTCGTCGACGCCGAGGGCAAGCTGCTGGGCATCGTCACCAACCGCGACACGGTCTTTGTCCCGGACAGCGAATACCGGCGGCGCCTGGTCCGCGAGGTCATGACGAAGATGCCGCTGGTCACCGGCACTGTCGGGATCAGCCGCGAGGATGCCTCCGGCCTGCTCGCCAAGAACAAGATCGAAAAGCTGCCGCTGGTCGACGACGACGGCCGGTTGCGCGGGCTGATCACGGTCAAGGACTTTACCAAGGCCGAGCAGTATCCGCTGGCCACCAAGGACGACGCCGGCCGGCTGCGCGTGGGTGCCGCGATCGGCTTCTTCGGGGACGGCTGGGAGCGTGCCATGAAACTGGTCGACGCCGGCGTGGATGCGCTTTTTGTGGACACGGCCAACGGCCACAGCCAGGGTGTGCTGGACATGATCGCACGGCTCAAGGCCGAGCCCGCCGCCGCGCATGTTGACATCATTGGCGGCCAGGCAGCCACCCGCGAGGGTGCGCAGGCGCTGATCGATGCCGGTGCCGATGGCATAAAGGTGGGCGTGGGGCCGGGGTCCATCTGCACCACCCGAGTGGTGGCCGGAGTAGGGGTTCCACAGATCACCGCCATCTACGAATCCGCCAAGGCCGCGATTCCTGCCGGCGTGCCGCTGATCGCCGACGGCGGCCTGCAGTATTCGGGCGACATCGGCAAGGCGCTGGTGGCCGGCGCTGATACGGTGATGCTGGGCTCCCTCTTGGCGGGGACCGAAGAGGCCCCCGGCGAGCTGATTTTTGTCAATGGGAAGCAGTTCAAGACCTACCGCGGGATGGGTTCGCTCGGTGCCATGCAGACCCGTGGCAAGAGCACCTCATACTCCAAGGACCGCTACTTCCAGGCGGATGTTTCCGGGGACGACAAACTCATTCCCGAAGGCATTGAAGGCCGGGTGGCGTACCGCGGGCCGCTCTCATCCGTGGCCTATCAACTGGTCGGCGGGCTGCGCCAGACAATGTTCTACACGGGCGCACGCACCGTCCCGGAGCTCAAAGCGAAGGGTAAGTTCGTCCGCATCACCGCCGCCGGGCTCAAGGAATCCCACCCGCACGACATCCAGATGACGGTGGAAGCGCCCAACTATGGCTCCAAGTAGCCCCCACCGGCCACGACGGTGCGTTGCTGCAGAGGCACCTACGCTAACCTTGAGCAGTGACTTATGACATTGAAATCGGCCGTGGCAAGCGTGGGCGCCGTGCCTACTCCCTGGATGACATCGCAATAATACCGTCCCGCCGGACCCGCGATCCGAAGGACGTTTCGGTCAAATGGCAGATTGATGCCTACCAGTTTGAAACCCCCGTCATCGGCGCCCCGATGGATTCGGTGATGTCCCCGGCCACCGCGATTGCGCTGGGTAACCTGGGCGGTTTGGGTGTCCTCGATCTGGAAGGACTCTGGACCAGGTACGAAAATCCGCAGCCCGTGTTGGACGAGATTGCCGCGCTGGATTCCTCCGTGACGGACCCAGCCGCAACCCGCCGCATGCAGGAGCTCTATGAAGCGCCTGTCCAGCCCGAACTGATCACCTCACGGCTGGCCGAGATCAGAGCAGCGGGCGTCACCGTCGCGGGCGCCCTGACCCCGCAGCGAACGCAGGAATTCTACAAAACCGTCGTCGCAGCAGGTGTGGATATCTTCGTTATCCGGGGCACCACGGTCTCTGCGGAGCATGTCTCCAAGACCGCGGAGCCGCTGAATCTCAAACAATTTATCTATGAGCTCGATGTGCCGGTCATCGTCGGCGGAGCTGCCGGCTACACTCCCGCGCTGCATCTGATGCGAACCGGTGCGGCAGGAGTCTTGGTGGGGTTTGGCGGCGGCGCGTCCACCACCACCCGCCGGGCGTTGGGCATCAGGGCTCCAATGGCCAGCGCCATCTCCGACGTCGCCAGTGCCCGGCGGGATTATATGGATGAGTCCGGCGGCCGGTACGTGCATGTCATTGCCGACGGCGGCATGGGCTCCAGCGGTGACATCGTCAAGGCCATCGCGATGGGCGCCGACGCCGTGATGCTCGGAGCCGCCTTGGCGCGTGCCGATGAGGCTCCGGGGCAGGGCTGGCACTGGGGTGCCGAGGCGCACCACCCGGAACTGCCACGCGGGGACCGGGTTCGTCTGGATACCGTCGGACCCTTGGGTGAGGTGCTTTTCGGGCCGGCGCACCAGGCCAACGGAACTTCGAACCTGATCGGCGCGCTCCGCCGTTCCATGGCCACCACGGGCTATTCGGATCTGAAGGAATTCCAGCGCGTGGAAGTGGTGGTTTCCTAGCAGGAGTTCTTGTCAACTGCTGTGAGACCACGGACACAGACAACGGCAATGATGAATCATTTAGGTGTGTGCAGCGCCCGTCGGCTCGGACCCTGCCTTTCTGTACGGCAACGAAGTAAGGTGAAGTCACCACAGTGTTGTCCAGCCAGGAGGTCCGCATGTCCGCCGCAGAACATCCCACAGGTAATCTTGGTCCGCAGGCCCGTGAGGCCGCTCTGGTGGCGCTGAAAGCGAGCAGTGGTCCCGGCCAGGAGCTGGATATCCTGGTGGTGGGCGGCGGCGTGGTGGGCGTTGGCGCCGCGTTGGACGCCGTCACCCGGGGTTTGAACGTAGGCATAGTGGAGGCCAACGACTGGGCTGCGGGAACGTCGTCGCGCTCCTCCAAACTCATCCACGGCGGCCTGCGGTATCTGCCGATGCTCGAATTTGCGTTGGTCACCGAGGCACTGCAGGAGCGCGGTCTGCTGCTCCAGCGCATTGCCCCGCACCTGACCCGTCCGGTCCCGTTTCTGTATCCGCTGACCAAACGGTTTGTTGAGCGGCCCTTCGTCGGCGCCGGCATCTTGCTCTACGACACGCTGGGGCTGACCTCCGGCAACAGCCGCGGCGTGCCCAGGCATAAGCACTTGAGCAAAAAAGCGACCCTGCGGGCTGCCCCAAGCCTCAAGGACGACGCCATGATCGGCTCCATCCGCTACTACGACGGGCAGGTCGACGATGCCCGGTATGTAGCGAACATGGTGCGCACCGCCGCCAGCTACGGAGCGTACGCGGTGAACCAGGTCAGCGTCGTCGATTTCCTGCGCGAGGGTGAGCGCGTGGTGGGGGCGAAGGTCCGAAACAACCAGGACGGCACTGAGTTCGACATCCGAGCCAAACAGATCGTGAACGCGACGGGCGTGTGGACGGATGACACGCAAGGCATGGTCACTGACCGCGGGCAGTTGAAGGTGCGCGCGTCCAAGGGCATCCACCTGGTGGTGCCGCGGGA
This sequence comes from Paenarthrobacter sp. PH39-S1, assembly GCF_030063245.1. Classification (GTDB taxonomy): domain Bacteria; phylum Actinomycetota; class Actinomycetes; order Actinomycetales; family Micrococcaceae; genus Arthrobacter_M. The sequence goes on along the minus strand of NZ_JASISR010000041.1, from coordinate 15,701 downwards.
CCGGTTCCAGTCCACGGTCGGGCTGATTCTGCAGACCGAAAAGTCCGTCCTCTTTGTGATCCCCTGGGGGCGGCACTGGATCATTGGGACAACGGACACCGACTGGGAGCTGGACAAGGCCCATCCTGCTGCATCCGCGCAGGACATCGATTATCTGCTGGACCACGTTAATAAGGTGCTCAAGCGCCCTCTTACCCGGGAGGACGTGGAGGGCGTCTATGCCGGGCTGCGCCCGCTGCTGGCAGGGGAGAGCGATTCCACCGCCAAGCTGTCGCGGGAGCACGTCGTCTCGCATCCGGTTCCCGGCATGGTGGTGGTGGCGGGGGGTAAGTGGACCACGTACCGGGTGATGGCCAAGGACGCCGTGGATGAGGCCACCCGCACGCTGGACGAAAAGGTCCCGGCCAGCGTCACGGCCACCATTCCGCTGCTCGGTGCGGAGGGTTTCAAGGCGGCTTGGAACCGCAGGAACCGCACCGCGGAAGAGACCGGTGTGCACGTGGCGCGGGTGGAGCACCTGCTGAACCGTTACGGCTCGATGGCGGCGGATGTGCTGCAACTGATCGCCGACGACGCCGGGCTGGGCCGGGCGCTTCCGGGCGCCGACGATTATCTGGAGGCCGAGGTGGTGTATGCCACCACCCACGAGGGCGCGCTGCACGTGACGGACGTGCTCACCCGCCGGACCCGGATTTCGATTGAATCCTGGGACCGCGGCGTCGCGGCGGCACCGGTAGTGGCTAAACTTATGAGTGGAATTCTGGGCTGGAGCGGGGAGCGGCAGGAGACCGAAATCGAAAACTATGTGGCACGGGTGGAAGCGGAGCGTCTGAGCCAAGAGCAGCCGGACGATAAGTCCGCGGACGCGGCCCGGCTGAGCGTGGAAGGCGGCACGTCGCGTACCTGACGCTGCGGCCGCGGCGGATCGGATTCGCGGCACCCAGGCGCGGCCGGAAAGGCAGATATGACAGAGGTCCCTCTCGAGCGTTATGACGCGCTGCTGACGACGCCGGAACTGGTCATCCTGGAAATGGAAGCCGGTACCAAGGAGGACGCCGCGGCACAGCTGGCCGCGCGGCTCTACGAGGCGGGTCGTATCTCGGATCTGGACGGCTTCCTGGCGCAGGTCAACGCGCGGGAGCACCAGATGGCCACCGGGCTGCCGGGCGGAATCGGGATGCCGCATGCGCGCAGTGAATTTGTCACCCGCACCTCTATCGCGGTGGGCATCACCCGGCACGGATACAGCTTGGACTTCGGTGCGGTGGATGGCCCCGCCACAGTGGTGCTGCTGATCGCCACGCCGGCCAGCTCCTTTTCCGAACATCTCGAGGTGCTGGCCACCTTGGCACGCTCGTTGTTCAAGGAGAACTTCCGGGAGTCGCTGCGGCGCGCCCACGACACGGAGGTCATTGCTGAACTGATCAACTCCACACTGGTGTTTTTCGACCACTGAGTTCGGCGACAGGCCACGGCCTGTCGTTTAGCGGGCAGCAAGGATGGTGCTCGCATGCGTGCCAGCTCGGTCGGGGGCTTCCAGCGCCTGTGGGACCATTGGGATTTCTACACGCGGAAGAAGTACCTTTAAGGGGTGTTGAAAACCGCCCTGAAACCCCGCTGGATTGCCGCGCTGATCTTTGCGCTCGCGATCTCCGGAGTCTTCGTCCTGCTCAGTCAGTGGCAGTTTTCCCGGTCCACGGAGCGCACGGATGCTCCGCCGGTGGTGCTGGAAAGCGCCAAGCCACTGCTTTCCGTGCTGGATCCGGGGACTCCGATGCACTCCGGCGCGGCTGATCAGCTGGTGACCGCCACGGGGCACTTTGATGCCTCCCGGCAGGTGCTGGTGCAGAACAGGCTGCAGGACGGCGAGAGCGGATACTGGGTGGTGACCGCGTTCGTCGTCGACGGCGCCCCGGTCCTCAAGGGTGCCGGCGCCTCGAACGAGACGGTCATTCCGGTTGCGCGCGGCTGGCTGAGCGATCCGGCACAGGCCCAGGCGCCGACGTCGGGCCCCATCAATTTGGGCGGACGACTGATACCGTCCGAGGCCCCCAACCCCAAGCCCGATGTCCCGGCAGGGGAAGTTGCGGCGCTCTCCACCGCCCAACTGGTCAACGTCTGGCAGGTCAGCAGCTACCCGGGCTTCATTATTTCCAACAGTGAGCTGTCCGGGGGCAAGGACGTGGGGGCCCGCGCGGTCGCCGGGAATCTGCACGCCATCACGGTAACGGCACAGCCGGATGAAGCACCCGTCAACTGGCTCAATATCTTCTACGCCATCGAGTGGTTTGTCTTCGCCGGCTTCGCTGTGTTCCTATGGTGGCGGCTCGTGTCCGATGAGTATCGCCGCGGTCAGGACGGCGGCGACGACGATGACGACGACGGCGACGACTACGACGGCGATGACGGCGACGACGACGGCGGACTGCCCGCAGGGCAGCAGACTACGGGAACCCCAAACGAGGGCGGCACGACGGCCCGAAAATCCAGTGAGGTACATCAGTGACAGCTCCATCCAAGGCTCCCAAACGACGTTTCGGCGGTACCGCCGCGCAGATCAAATCGGCACTCGGGTTTTACAAGGCGCTTGCCTACCTGACCGGGTCCATGCTGCTGCTGCTCACGGCCGAACTTGTGGTGCGCTATGGCTTCAGTTCGGTGCTGATGGCCGGTGGCACCGACGCGGCGACGGGGACGGCGCACGGGTTCGGGTTCGCCGCCGTGCAGGACGGCGGCTTCAGCGTCATGGGCGGCTTTAATATCTCCACGACTGTGCTGATTGTGCACGGCTGGATGTATGTGGTCTACCTGATTGCCGATTTCCGACTGTGGTCGCTGATGCGCTGGCCGTTCAGCAGGTTCATCCTCATCGCGCTGGGTGGGGTCATCCCGTTTCTGTCCTTTTTCCTGGAGACCAGGATCCACCGGCAAGTGGAGTCAGAGCTGGCAACTTTCCCCAAGGCCTCCAAGCGCTACTGATCCCCGCGTTCCGTCGAGGCTTCCGGCTTGGGTTAAGATTGATGGGTGACTACCCCCGTTATGGCCCAGACCGCGCATCAGCCCGTCCTAGTCGTTGACTACGGCGCCCAGTACGCCCAGTTGATCGCCCGCCGCGTCCGCGAGGCCAACGTGTACTCCGAGGTGGTTCCGCACACGCTCAGCACCGAACAGCTGCTGGCCAAGAACCCGGCAGCCATCATCCTTTCCGGTGGTCCCTCCAGCGTCTACGCGGAAGGTGCCCCGTCCGTGGCAGCGGATCTCTTCGAAACCGGGGTCCCCGTGCTGGGGATCTGCTACGGCTTCCAAGCCATGGCGGCGGCGCTGGGCGGCACGGTTGCACAGACCGGTCTGCGCGAATACGGTGCCACCGATATCACCACGGTGGGGGAGGGTCGCTCGATTCTTGCCGGCACCCCCAACCACCAGAATGCCTGGATGAGCCACGGCGACAGCGTCCAGCAGGCTCCGGCCGGATTTGAAGTGCTGGCCAGCACGGCGGGCGCCCCGGTGGCGGCGTTCTCCAATGAGGCGAAATGCCTCTTCGGTGTGCAGTGGCACCCGGAGGTTAAGCACTCGGACTACGGCCAGCAGGTGCTGGAAAACTTCCTGTTCAACGGCGCCAAGCTGGAACCGAACTGGACCACCGGCAACATCGTCGAAGAGCAGGTCCAGCGGATCCGCGAACAGATCGGCCGCGCCCGGGTGATCTGCGGGCTGTCCGGCGGCGTGGACTCCGCCGTGGCTGCCGCACTCGTCCAGCGCGCCGTGGGTGAGCAGTTGACGTGTGTCTTCGTCGATCACGGTCTGCTGCGGGAGGGCGAGGCGGAGCAGGTGGAGCGGGATTTTGTCGCCGCGACCGGCGTCAAGCTTTATGTTGCCAAGGAAACAGACCGTTTCCTCGACGCCCTTGCCGGCGTCTCCGATCCGGAAACCAAGCGCAAAATCATCGGGCGGGAGTTCATCCGGGCGTTCGAAGAGGCGGAGCGGACGCTCATCAATGCGGCCGGCTCGGATGGGGAAGCGATCAAGTTCCTGGTGCAGGGCACGCTGTACCCGGACGTCGTGGAGTCCGGCGGCGGCGAGGGGGCCGCGAACATCAAGAGCCACCACAATGTGGGCGGCCTGCCCGAGGATCTGCAGTTTGAACTGGTCGAACCGCTGCGGGCGTTGTTCAAGGACGAGGTACGCGCCGTCGGCGCGCAGCTCGGGCTGCCGGCTGAAATTGTCGGGCGCCAGCCATTCCCCGGGCCCGGACTGGGGATCCGCATTGTCGGGGACGTCACCCGGGAGCGTCTGGAACTGTTGCGGAAGGCCGACGCCATCGCGCGTGCGGAACTGACCGCCGCCGGGCTGGACAACGAAGTGTGGCAGATGCCCGTGGTGCTGCTGGCCGATGTTCGCAGTGTGGGAGTGCAGGGCGATGGCCGGACTTACGGTCACCCGATCGTGCTCCGCCCGGTTTCCAGTGAGGACGCCATGACGGCGGACTGGTCCCGGCTGCCGTATGACCTGCTGGCCCGGATCTCCAGCCGGATCACCAACGAGGTCGACGGCGTCAACCGCGTCGTGCTGGACGTGACCAGCAAGCCGCCGGGAACCATCGAATGGGAGTAGCGGCCAACGGTGCCGCGGATCGGTCGGAAAAGCCGAAATTGAGGTATTTTCTTCGCCGTTTCAGTGCGCCGTTGCCGCGATAACCAGCCAGCCGGGATAGCCTCAAAGGTATGCCTGTATGGTCCAGATCGTCACGCCCAAGCCCTGAGAGCTCAAGCAAACAGAAGAAGGCACTAGTGTCCGAAAAAGTCAGTCAGGGTGAGGGCTCCGAGGAGCTCCGGACATGGCTGGCCGGGCTGGGCACATACTCCGGGCCGGACACGCTGCTGGCATTCACCAAGGCGCCCGAGGGCAGTATCGACCTGACCCACGCCCACCCCTCCGGCCTGGCGCAGCTGCTGGCCGGCCGGCGGACCAGGCTCTCGACCCTGATCCGCGAAACGGGCCACTACGCCGTCGCCGTCCGCACCGCGGGGACCCTGCGCGCGAAAATCTTTGAGCTCGGCTCGGACCGGGGCATCGACGTCGGTTATCTGGCGGCCGGCACGGCCAGCTGGACCAACCCCGGCCGGACCAACCCCGGCGGAACGAACGCCGGCGCGGCGCAACCGCACCATCTCTGCGCACCCGTGCTGCTTACCGCCGTCGTCCTGACCGCCCGGCCCGGCCAGGACGACTACGAACTGCAGCTCACTGAGCAGGCCCGGATCAACCCGGCACTGGTCCGCAACCTCCAGCAGGTCCACGGCATTTCGGTCGATCCGCAGGCGCTGGCCATGTTGGCCTACAGTACGGCGCGCTTCGATCCGGCCCCGGTGCTGGAACGGCTCCGCGCGCTGGTTCAGCCCATCAAGGGCGCCGAGGTAGAGCACCATCTGCTGGTGTCCACCTTCGCCGACCTGGCCGAGCACCTGCACGATCCCGCGCTGCTGGCCGGTAATCCGTTCGTCGCCGCACTCAGTTCCGACAACGACGGCGGCACGGGCGGACGCGTCGACGGCACGCAGGAGTCCGCACGGGTCAGGTTCCCGCCGCTGGATGCGCGCGCCCCGCAGGACGAACTCCTGGTCCTGGATGCCGACGCCCGGCAGCAGCGCGTGCTGGATATGATCCGCGCCGGAGACTCGCTGGTCGTGTCGACGCCGCCCGGCACCGGGCAGACACAGACGGCAATCAACGCGGTGGCCGCTCTGGTGCACGAGGGCAAGAGCGTCCTGGTCGTCGGGGAGCGCCGGGCCACACTGAACGAACTGGCGCAGCGGCTCAGCGGTCTGGGATTGGACTCCATGCTGCTGCAGCTCGGCGCGCAGACGGGGCCGCAGCAGCTCAAATCCGCGCTGGTCCGTGCCATCGTGCGCAACGAGAAGGCAACCGAGCCCAAGCTGGCCAATTTGCACCGCACCCTGACCGAGCACCGGCACCAGCTGATGGACCACGTCGCATCGCTGCACAATATCCGTGAACGGTGGGGCTGCTCGCCGTACCAGGCCATGCAGTCGCTGGCGGAGCTGACCTCCATCCACCCGGCGCCTGCGACGACGGTCCGGCTCAAGCGCAGCGTCCTGGACAACATCGCGGACCGCGACGAATTGGCCGGGCGATTGCGCCGCGCCGCGGAACTGGGCAGTTTCAGTAAGGCCGCCACCGCCAGCTCCTGGCACGGTGCGCGGCTGGTGACCCGGAAGGAAACCGAAGAGGCGCACGCCCTGGCCACCGGGTTGCTGGAAAAGCTGCCCGAATTCAACCGGAGGATGAACGAGGTCGCCGACTTCGCGGAAATCCGGCAGGGACATACCTTCGTCGAATGGGGTGAGCAGCTGGAACTGCTGGTCGCCGTCCGGGAAAGCCTGGACAAATTCACCCCGGACATCTTCGACCGTCCGGTCACGGATCTGATTTCCGCCACTGCCAGCTCCGGCTGGCGGCGGGAGCGGAATCTGGCGATGGCGGCCATGCAGCGCTCGCGCCTGCGCCGCGTGGCCAAGGAATACGTCCGCCCGGGCGTCCACATCTCCGACCTGCACAGCTCGCTGGTGCTGGTCCAGGAGCAGCGTGCGCTGTGGGCGGATTACGCCACCACACAGCGCCACCCGGCAGTGCCATCGGGGCTGGCGGATCTGCGCACCGCCCACACCGAAATCGGCAATGACCTGCAGGCGCTCAGCGCCGCGGTGGAACGAACGGCCGCCGGTGGCGAACTGGACCGGACAGCCTTCGACGAGCTGATCGGACGGCTGCGGCGTCTGGTGGATGAGAAGAAGACGCTGGAAACCTTGCCGGAACGGACGCTGCTGCTGGAGAGCATGCGCGAACACGGGCTGGGCGAACTGCTCGATGATTTGGCGGACCGCGAGGTGGCGCCGGCCGAAACCCGGACGGAACTCGAACTGGCATGGTGGCAGTCGGCCCTGGAAGCGATGATCAGCGGTGATGACTATCTGGCCATGTCGGATGGCGAGAATCTGCGCCGCCTGGAAGCAGAATTCCGGCTGGCGGATCAGGCCCACGTATCCAGCGGCAGCGCCAGGCTGCGCTGGCGGCTCGCACAGCAATGGGCGGCCACGGTCTCCGGACGAAACCGGCAGGGCGAACTGCTGCGCAATTTGCTTAAGGACGACCGCGTCACCCTCGAATCCCTCGCCGCCCAGACGCCCAGTCTGCTGGCGAATCTGTTGCCGGTGTGGACAGCCAGTCCGCTGATGCTGCCCTCTGTGATTCCGCCGGGACAGCGCTTTGACGCCGTCGTTATTCTGGATGCCGAGTCAACTTCACTGCAGGCCGCACTGCCGGCCGTGGCCCGCGCGCAGCAGGTGATTGCCTTCGGTGATGAGCAGACCGCCGCTCCGCGCGCCTTCTCCGTGGCCATCGAAAGGGTGGCACGCGGGGAGGAAGACTCCAAGCGGCCCGAAAGCATCTTCGGCTCGCTGGCAAAGGTTCTCCCCAGCAGCAGGCTGAGCGTGTCCTATCGCGCGGTTGACGAGGACCTGGTCCTCCAGCTAAGCAAGAGTTTCTACGACGACCAGCTGGAACGGATGCCCGACGGGCGCACCGTCACCGGCCTGGACAGGTCCCTGGTAGTGGACTATCTGCCGGACGGAACGGGACTGCCCGGTAGCGGGACCGACGGCGTCGAATCGGTGGTCGCCGAGGTTAACCGCGTCGTCGACCTGGTCTTCGAACACGCCAGCGTCCGCCCCCGTTCCTCACTGGCCGTGGTGACCGCCAGCGAGCAACACGCGACGCGGGTAGCCCAGGCGATCCGCATGCAGATGCCCAACCATCCGCTGCTGGCCGATTTCTTCGGCTCCGGCACGGAATCGTTCCGGGTGGTGACCGTGGATCGGGCCGCCGGCCTGGTCCGTGACCACATCATTTTCTCCTTGGGGTACGGGCGCACACCGCATGGGCGCGCCCTCCATAACTTCGGCCCACTCTCGGCGGCTGACGGCCGCTCAAAGTTTGCTCTCGCCATGACCCGGGCCCGGGAACATCTGCAGATCATCACCTGCTTCCGGCCGGAGGATCTGGATGAGGCCCGGTTGAGCCACGGTGCCCGCGATTTCTATGAGTTGCTGGACCGCGAGTTGGCGGGCAATTCACAGCTGGGAACGACTGCCTCACGCGCGGCGGCCAGCGAGCAGTCTCTGGGTGAAGACGCTCTGGTGGCCGATCTGGCGGAACGGCTGCGTGCCCGCGGTGCGCGCGTCTGGCACCACTACGACGGGGTCATCGACATGGTGGCAGCCGCCGATCCACTGGAGAATCTCGGAAAACAGGACGACGAGATCCCCACACCGGTGGCCGTTGAGTCCGACGGTACGGCCAAGTACCAGAAGATGAGCGTTAGGGAGCGCAGCCGCCTGCATCCGCAGCTGCTGGAGAGACTTGGCTGGCGCTACATGCCGCTGTGGACGATCGAGGTCTTCACCTACCCGTCGCTGTGCGCTGACCGGATCGGAGGCTATCTTGGCCTCTCGCCGGCCCTGAACGAGGGCGCGGTCTCTTCCCTGTTGGGCGCTGCCGGGAGCAGCCTGGGGGCCGGACAGCATCGGAGTTCGGCAGCCGACCGCGGGGCGGCGGAGCCTGCAGCGCAGGAGAACGCCCGGGAGTCTGTGTCACAGGGGAGCGCACCGGACACCGCAGGGCACGGGATCGCACCCCCGGCCTCAGGGCAGGGGACCGACGCGGCGGAGCAGCCGACGACGGCGAGCGCGGTGCGCGGGGGAACTGTGCCGGGAACCGCGGCGCTGGGAACTGCTACTTCGGAAGAAGCGCCGCAGGATACCGCTGAGCCGGAGAGAGCAGAGCCGGAAAAGACAGTGCCGGACGAGACAGTGCCGGGCGAGACAGTGCCGGAAAAGACAGCGCCGGAAAAGACAGCGCCGGACGAGACTGAGCCGGAGAGAGCAGAGCCGGAAATGACAGAGCCGGAGAGAGCAGAGTCGGAAATGTCCGAGCACTTCGCCCACGGTGGAACTTACGGCCAGGACACCGGCTCGGACATCAGTCCAACTGCCGGCTCGGTCTCCGAAGACGCTGCCGCTGCCGCTGAGCCTTTGCTCCCTACCGTTGCGGCCAAAGATGACCCGCGGACCTGGGGCGATAATGCGGACGAGGGCCACGACGACTGGCTGAAGGAGCAGCGGCCGCCGCACTGGGGCTAGGCAACAGATGCACGTCCGAACCGGTCAGCTGGAGTCGATCAGCACCAGGAAGAGCTTGCCACGCGCGGATGCACCCGCCAGCTTCAGGGCCTGTTCCGCAGTGGCAGCCACGACCACCAGACCGTCCGTTTCCCTTCCGGGGAGCAAGTTCTGGGATTGACCGTTTGCCGGTGGTTTCCAGAGCACCGGGACTGCTTCCGCCAATAGTTGGTTGCTGATGGTCTGGTCCAAGCCGGCGCTGGTGCTCAGCACTACGTTGACCCGCTGCCCCGGGTTGATCAATGCGACGGTGGCCGCGTCGGCAAGCCGGATCGGCACTGCTTGGCTGCCCGGCGGTGCGCCAACGAGCAGGCCGGCACCCAGCAGTGCCGCATCCGTGATGACCTGGCCCTTCCGCAGCGGCCCGGAGAGCTGCTGGCCGGCGACGTTGTCCACCGAGCGGAAGGCAGCCCCCGGTACGGCGTACTGCGGCAGATTCTGCACCGCGAGATCCCCCGATCCCAGTGTGGTTCCGCCGGCGAGGTCCCTTGCCGCGATCACCGCTTCGAAAGTGGCCAAGGGTGCTGGTGTTAGCTGCTGGACGATCGTGGCGGCCGCGGCGCAGAACAGCAGCGCGGCCAGCAGGCGGCGCCGCCGCCGCAGCAGCCTGGCCAGCCGGTGGCGTAGCGACGCCCGCGACGCAGCACCTGGATAACTTACCGGACGCAGTTGGGTGGATTGTTGACCGAATTGCTTCATCTCTTGACGCTAAGGGTCATTTCCGGTGCGCGGGGAACGGACGAACGGTTTTGTGGTCGGGGCAGGGGCTGGCGGGCGCCGTGGAGGGAGAATGATCCCGCTTGTATCCGGGGACGGGGCCGGGCCGGCACGCCATTTGCCGGGGCGCCGGATGGTTTAGCGCGGCTGTGCTATATCAGCTGGCGGCCGCAGAAGCCGCGGTCGACTTACCCGCGGAGACCGTGGGTTTGCCATTGGAGCTGCCGGAGCTCGTGGAACTGCGGGCTCCCGCGGCGGCGGCCGGCGCCGCAGAAACGGACTCCTTCGCGGAGCTTCCCTTGCCCGCAGCCGGCACGCCGGCGCCCTTGCTGTCGCGCGAGTCCGTCCGGTAGAAGCCTGGCCCTTTGAATACGACGCCCACGGAGTTGAACTTCTTGCGCAGCGCGCCATCGCACGATGGGCAGTCGGTCAGGGAATTGTCACTGAACGACTGCACGATATCGAAGGCGTGACCGCAGTCCTTGCAGGCGTAAGCGTAGGTTGGCACAGATTTTCCTCCTGAAAACATGGGTCAGGACCGTGGCTGAACCGGGATACGTTAGCAGTCTAAGGCCCTGAGTGCCAATTCTAGCACTCTCTCAGGTGCCGCTCGCCGTCGCTGCCGTATAGCCCCGCGGGGTCAGGACGCCGCCCACACGGGCATCCAGGACGTCGTGTTCCAGTTCTCCGGCGGAGAGCAGCTCATGGTCGTACACCACCGCGGCAGTAGCTGGCCGGGTTCCGGTTTGCGCCAGTGCGGCAAGAAACCGGTCGTAGTATCCGCCCCCATGTCCCAGCCGGTTTCCCCAGGCATCAGCGGCCAGCGCCGGCAGCAGGATTCCGGCAGCTCCGGCCATGACATCCGCAGGCTGACGTTCTCCGGCAGGTTCGTCCACGGGAGCCAGTCGGCTGCGCCGCAGGGGAATGTCCGGCCGCCAGCGAACCCAGGATAGCTTGAAGTCCGGCTCACACACGGGCACCAGGATCTGGTAGCCGGCCTGGACCAGAACGTGCAGCAGTTGTTCCGTCGGCGGCTCCGTCCCACCGGAAATGTAGGCACCGAGGCGGACGGGGGCAGACCCTGGGACCGGCCCTGCAGCACTGCCCGAATACGACGCCAGCTCCGCCGCGCTGCCCGACGACGGCCTACGCTGCTCCCCGGCGCCAGCCGAAGGGGCATGCTCCCTCCCGTTGCTCAACGAACGCGCCCAGCTCAGCGCTTGCGCAACCAGGCGCCGGCCGGCGTCCTCGCGGTCGCCGTCGTTCATTGCCTGCCGTCTAACGCGCAATACTGCGCGCATCTCGCTCTTGCCCCTCATCGTTTCTCCCGTTCCCCTTGGAACCGCATCCGAGCAGCTTTTGCCCCCGTCCGGCCGCACCTGCGGTAGCCGGACGAAGGAGCACCGTATTTGCCGTACCTGCACAATCCGTTGCGCCGCTGCAACCAAACTTCAATATCCTCCAGTAGCCTAGGACAATGACTTCTGCACCTCGAGTTCGCAAGGCCGTAATCCCCGTCGCGGGTCTGGGCACACGCTTCCTCCCGGCCACCAAGGCCATGCCAAAGGAAATGCTCCCCGTCGTCGACAAGCCGGCCATCCAGTACGTTGTCCAGGAGGCCGTCAGTGCCGGTCTTCAGGATGTCCTGATGATCACCGGCCGCAATAAGCGCGCGCTGGAGGACCATTTCGACCGGGTGCCGGGCGTCGAACGGCTGCTTGAGGCCAAGGGGGATGAGGACCGGCTCGCGGCCGTCCAGCACGCCACCGAACTCGGCGAGATCCACTACGTCCGGCAGGGCGACCCCAAGGGCCTGGGCCACGCTGTCATGCGCGCCAAGACCCACGTGGGGAACGAGCCGTTTGCCGTCCTGCTCGGTGATGACCTCATCGACGAGCGCGACGAACTGCTGACCACCATGATGGATGTGCAGGCCAAAACCGGCGGATCCGTCATCGCGCTGATCGAGGTGGAGCCCGAGCAGATCTCCGCCTACGGCTGTGCGGACATGGAGGAGATCGACGGCGAAAGCTACGTGCGCGTCCGGCGGCTCGTGGAGAAGCCCAGCGTGGAGGAAGCGCCATCGAACCTGGCGATGATCGGCCGGTACGTGCTGCATCCGGATATCTTCGCCGTCCTCGAGGAGACGCCGCCGGGCCGCGGCGGAGAAATTCAGCTCACCGATGCGCTGCAGACCATGGCGGGCAGGGAGGGGGATGGCGGTGGCGTCTACGGCGTCGTTTTCCGTGGCCGACGCTACGACACCGGGGACAAGTTGAGCTACCTCAAGGCCGTCGTCACGCTGGCCTGTGACCGTGAAGACCTGGGTCCGGAGCTGCGCAAGTGGCTGGGTGGATTCGCGGCCCAGCTGCCGGCCTAGTGCCGTGTGGGGGGACGCCGGCTGGCCGGTGACACTGGAGTGCGGGGATATTGTGCTCCGGCCGATCCGCTACCGGGACAAAAAAGCCTGGCGTGAAGTCCGCCGGCGCAACGCCGAGTGGCTCGCGCCCTGGGAAGCCACCAGTCCCGTCCCCGGCGCCCAGCTGCCAACCTTCGCCGGCATGGTCCGTGCCCTGAACAATCAGGCGCGGGCGTCCACGGCGATGCCGTTCGTCATCGCCGAACGGTTCCCCGGCTCCGCGGCGCCGCAGCTGATCGGCCAACTGACTGTCTCCTCGATTGTCTGGGGGTCCGCAATGAGCGCCACGTTGGGGTACTGGGTGGAACAGGAGCGTGCCGGCCGCGGCATTACCCCGACCGCCGTGGCCATGGCCACGGACCACTGTTTCGGCCGTCTTGGCCTGCACCGGATGGAAATTAATATCCGGCCGGAAAACGCGCCGAGTCTGCGGGTGGTGGAGAAACTGGGCTTCCGCGACGAGGGGCTGCGGCCGCGTTATCTGCACATCGACGGGCAATGGACGGACCACCGCAGCTTCGCGCTCACGGCCGAGGAAGTCCCGGAGGGGCTGTTGTCGCGCTGGCTGCGCAGCCGCGGCGACTGACCCACGGCGCCGGACCGGGCGGGATCTAATTCTCCGGTACCTTGCGACACGCCCCAGCTAATGCCCGGGCGGCCATGAATTCCCCTTAAAGTTGAACCGTGGATATCCCCGTGAATACCTCAGTGATTTTGCTGATCGCTGTCGCCCTCTGGCTGGTGTGGGTGGGTCCATATGTGCTGCGTAGACAGAAGCCGATCCCCTTGGCAGACAGTCCGGCCGCGGTCCCGGGGCAGGCCATAGCCTTTGAGGTTGCCCCGGCCCCTCGCCCAGACGTTTTCATGGCCATGGAAACTCCGCCGACGCAGGAGACACAGATGAAGAACACCGGCACTTCCCCCGCTCCGTCGGCGGCCAGCGCGCGCCCGCAGACCGCAGCGCGAACGGGGTCCGATGCCCGGCTGCAGGATGACGGCGTCAGGTACGACGGTGGGATGCACGACGGCGGCGGGCGCGGCCAGCACGACGGCGGCACACCTAACGTTGACAGGCACAGTGACGGCGGCCACGACGGCGCCGCGCGGGCGGCGCGGCCGGCCAGACTTAAAATCCGCTATGGCCGAACCGCCGTGGCCTTGCTGGGCTTCCTGGCGCTGCTGACGGTCGTTATCGGTGGTGGTCTGAAACTGCTGGGCCTGGCATCGGGCCTGATCCCTGCCGCCGGCGGGATCGTCTTCCTCGCCTCGCTTGCATTGCTCCGGGCCCTCGCCATTCGGGGTCGTAGGCGTAAGGTCGACGCCGCCTTCCGAGAGGCCATGGGGTCCGCGCCAGTTCCCGTCCGTACCGCCGCCGCCCACACAGCCACCGCCGGAGCCGCAGGACAGCCAGCTCCCGGCCAGCCCGCCGTTACAGTTTTCGACTCGGCCGATTTTGACGCCGGGGCCACCGGGCACACAGTCCAGGCAGCCCGGGAAGCGAACAAGCCGCTGACCGCCGCCGAACTCCGCCGGGAAGCCCTGGAAGTCGCCGCCCGGGGCGCCGCGGACGCCGAAGTGGCCCACACCCGTGTCGTTGCTGAACCCCCGACCTGGGAGCCGGTCGAAATCCCCAAGCCCGGCTACGTCCAAGCCGCCAAGGCCGACCGTCCCGCCCCGGCCCCGCTGGGACTCCCCGCCGCACCCAAGGCCGCCGCCAAGACATCCATCAAAGCCACCGAAGCTGCCGCGGCCACCGAAGCAGCTGCAGCCACCGAAGCAGCGCCCAGCGAAACCGCCACAGACGTGAAACCGGCCGCCGTGGCGACGGCCGTGGAACCGTCCGGCGGGCAGACCACAGCGCAACGGTCCGGTGCGCAGACCCCCGCGGGCGTCGTCGTCGTTCCCGCAAAGACCAAACCGGTGCACGGCCTCAGCAACCTCGACGACGTCCTGCAGCGCCGGCGAGCCTAAGCTTCGCCGACCGGCGCTGCTTAGCCCCGGGCGTCCGGTAGGCCGCTGTTTCGGGTCCAGCGTCGTCGGTCTGCACAACTCCCGCCTCAAGCACGGGCCCGACAGGCCCGCCGCGATCCGCAAAACCGGGCCCGTTCGCATCCGAGGCAAGATCACGGCTTCCGGCATTCCGCTGACGCGCGGAGCCGGATAGTCTGCTCTCATGGTGTTAATCGCGGTGGCAGGCGGTACCGGAACGGCCGGTCGAATGGTGGTGGCCGAGGCGGCGCGGCGTGGATACGGCGTACGCTCCCTCAGCCGGCACCTGCCCGCGCCCGACCACCCCTCACGCATGGAGGGACCTGAATACGTCGTCGCCGACGCTGCCTCCGGCGAAGGGCTCGCCGAAGCACTGGCCGGGGCGGATCTGCTGATCGAAACCCTGGATGCCAAGATCGGCGCCGCGCTGAAAATTCTCCCCGCCACCAGCGGCCGGTTGCTCCGCGCCGCAGCAGCGGCCGGCGTGGGTCGGGCGGTTCTGCTGACCATCGCCAACGCCGGGAACGCCGATTACGGCTACTACAAGGTGCAGGCGGCCCGCGCACGGCAGTACGAGCGGGCGCAGCTGCCCACATCCGTGGTCGCCGCCACCCAGTTCCACGATCTGGTGGCCGGCATCTTCAGTTCGGGCGCCAGGTACGGGCTGGTCCCCGTGATCAGGGGAGTCTCCTTCCAGCCGATTGCCACCGCGGACGTTGCCCGCGCCCTGGTGGACGCCGCGGTGGATGATGCCGCCCCGGCGCACAGCACCCGGACCATCGGCGGACCCGAGGTGCTGACCATGCGCCAGCTGGTCCAGCAGTGGAAGGCCGCCACCGGGCGCAAGGGCATGACCACCCCGCTGCCGCTGCCGGGCAGCCTGGGCAGATTCCTGCGGCAGGGCGGGAATCTGGTGCCCGAGCATGCCGGCGGGACCGTGACCTTCAGCCAGTGGCTCGATTCCCGCGGCGCTTGAACCGCCGGACTGCAGGATCGGAGTGCTGGATCGGGGGGTGCGGCGTTTGGAAAGTGCAGGTCAGGGGCGCTACTCTAAAGAAGTCGATGGCAGTGCCATCGCGGGGCTATGGCGCAGTTGGTAGCGCGCTTCGTTCGCATCGAAGAGGTCAGGAGTTCGAATCTCCTTAGCTCCACCACGAAAGCTCTCTGACCAGCGGAAACGTTGGTTGGAGGGTGGCAAATACGGCGTGATGGTACGGCTAGTCCGGGTAGGTGGTACTGCTCGTTTCGGCTAGGGGGTACCGCTGGAGGTGGGGCTGTGGTCCTCTTGGGAAATGGGCGGCATATTCGGTGCGGCCGCG
>NZ_JASISR010000040.1 GCF_030063245.1 Paenarthrobacter sp. PH39-S1 | reverse complement strand
CCTGGGAACCGGCATCCATACCCCAATTCTCCCAGCCCCACATCCGGCAGCCCGGCTAATCCGCCGGCGTTTTAAATAATTCGCCGGCGTTTTAAAACTAGGACGGACTACTGACCCACGCACCTAGGTTTTTCCTGGTGGCTATCGCCCGCACGGGAGGTGCGCGAGGCTCCACCCACCGGTTTTCTGTCTGGTGGAAAATGCGTATCGGCCTGCCCCACACAGCCGTAGTGAACCGAGGTATTTGGGGTTCGCCTGAATCTCGGAAAAGGGAACCGTAAGAACTAGATTCTCATTTCTGTTCTGTTGTGGTCCGCATCACTATTCCCGGCGCGACGGAGCCTGTCAAGGGGTCGGGCAGACTCCTCAACGGTGCTCTCGAGATGGGTTGCGTGCTCATTTGAGAAACGCTCGCGTAAATCACGGGCCGCCCGGGCGCGGCGGCCACGATGAGGGATGGGTCTGTCGATGGGAACGCGTCGGGAAATCACGAAGCAGTATGCACGGGATGATGAGGAGGAATCGAAGAAGGTCATAGGTGTGATTCCCGATGAGCTGGTCGCTGTCACCGGCAGGTCCCGGGCCAACGCCCGCCGGGCACTGTCCACGGCCCGTAAACGGACGGGGCCGGCCAAGGCAGTCCCGTGCAGACCGCGGCCACGGCCACGGACCTACGGCTATAACACCCTCAAGGTCCAGACAGAGACCTACTCCGTTGGCGAGGGCGCAGCTACTGAAGGTCTCCCTACCACGATCGACCGCCTACTCAAGCTGTTATCCGTCGCGTTATTTGACGAGGGGGCCGTCATGTCCGGTGACGTCGGCGTCAACCCGGGTTACTCACTGTTTTCGGTGATCGCGGATTGGGCCGGGCCGCTAGGCAGCCCGCATTTGTCGGCATAATCACAGGGCTCAGGCGCCAAGGGAGCATCGCCGTGGCGGGCAACCCGCCCGTATTTTTACGCCCTCACGGGTCCCCACAAGGGCCACAAACAAGGGGCCACAAAACTGACTTCAAAAAACCATTGTCCAGGTCCAAAACATGAACTAGACTCTAGTTTCAGTTCCTGAAGTACCAGTCGACGATGTGCCATCCCCGGAGTAGGGAATCGTCCGTGATATTGGAGTGATTAGATGCCGCTTTCCCTTACAGCAGAGCACGCCGACCTGGCTGCTGTGGCTTCCGAATTTGCCGAACGCTTCGCCGGTATTCTCGACACGCGTGGGCAGTTGGACGCTTACGGTACCGGTGGGCGCCCCTCGTATTGGAGTGAGTTGGTTGATAACGGACTCCACGCACTGCACATCAGCGAGGAACATGGCGGCCAGGGCGGCAGTGTTGCCGATACCGCAATCGTGGTTGAAGAATTCGGCCGTCGTCTGGTTCCGGGCCCCTATGTTGCAACTGTCCTGGCCAGTGCCGCCGTTGCGGGTGCCGAGGAATGCAAGGCTTCCACACGAGGGCTGGCTCTCTTCGCTGAGGGTGCAACCGGCGCTTTGGTGATGCCATCATCCGCTCTAACTGCCGTCGCTACGGACCAGGGGTGGAGGCTGCGTGGCAGCACCAAGGTATCCTCGCTCCTTTCGGCCGAATACCTGGTAGTCGGATTCAACGCCGAATCCGCGACCCGTTTCGCGCTTATTGATGTGCAGACCCCGGGCCTGAAGAGAATTGCAGCAACCTGCTCGGACCTCACCCGCGACGCCGGATCCCTGGTTCTGGAGGGGCTGGTCATCGACGGCGAAGCCATCCTCGAGGGACTGTACGCAACCTACGTCGAAACCCTTCAGGCGGCCCTGCTCGCCGCGGAGGCAGCCGGTGTCATGCGGTGGGCCGTGGAAGCCTCCACCGACTACGCCAAACTCCGCGAACAATTCGGCAAGCCGATCGGCTCCTTTCAGGCCATTAAGCACAAATGCGCCAACCTCCTCATCGCCTCCGAACTTGCCACCGCAGCTGCATGGTCCGCCGCCGTAGCCTTGGAACAGGACGCGACGCAGCAGGCGTTAGCAGCCGGCTCAGCCATCGAGGCAGCCATCGTCCCCTCCGTCGAGGCGGTCACCGAGGCTGTCACCATCTTCGGAGGTATCGGCTTCACCTGGGAGCACGACGCCCACCTCTACTGGCGCCGCGCCATCACTCTCGCCGCCCAGGTCTCGCCGTTGGACGACCGGCTCGCCTCGCTGGGCAGGATCGCCGTTGAGCTTGACCGGCAGATCGAGATTGAACTGCCGGACGAGGATCCCGCTTTCCGGCAGCACATCGGCAAGCTGCTTGATGTAGCGGCAACCCTTGTCAATGAGCACGACGGCGGCCGCTGGTACTCCCGCGGCTCGCAGCGCACCTTCCTGGCCGAAAACGGACTGGCGGCCCCGCATTGGCCGGCCCCGTACGGCATGGGCGCCTCCCCGGCCGAGCAGGTCGTCATCTCACAGGAATACTTCCGCCACGGAATTGTCCAGCCGACGTCGGTCATCGGCGAGTGGGCCATGCCCACGATCCTGGCCTACGGCACCGAGGCCATCAAGGAGCAGTTCGCGCTGCCAACGCTGCGCGGTGAACTCGCCTGGTGCCAGCTCTTCTCCGAGCCCGGCGCCGGCTCCGACCTGGCCGGCCTCTCCACCCGCGCCACCAAGATCGACGGCGGCTGGGAACTCAAGGGGCAAAAGGTCTGGACTTCGGGCGCGCACGCAGCCGACTGGGGCATCTGCCTGGCCCGCACCGACACTAAGGTACCCAAGCACAAGGGGCTGAGCTACTTCCTTGTCGACATGCGCAGCGCCGGTGTCGTCGTACGCCCACTGAAGCAGCCCACAGGCGACTCCGAATTTAACGAGGTCTTCCTCGACTCGGTCTTCGTGCCCGATGAGTACCTGCTCGGTGAGGCAGGGCAGGGCTGGCGCATCACCGCCACCACGCTGCAGAACGAACGCACCCAGATTTCCTCCGGTGTATCGGCGGGAACCGAGGACGCAATGCGCACGCTGATCCGCGACCGCGGCTTCGTCGGCAGCGAGCGCGAGGCTTTCACCTCGCTGGGACAGATCGTGGCCATCAGCTCAGCCATCGGTGCACTGAACCTGCGCGAAACCCTGCGCCAAGTCCACGGCATCCAACCCGGGGCCGGCTCCTCGCTGGCCAAGGTCGCCCAGGCCAGGCTATCCCGTGAAGCCGCATCGCGCGTCCTGCGCCTGGCCGGCCCGGCAACGCTGTTCGCCGAAGCCCCCGCTGACGCGGTCACAGGGCAGCTCGGGGTGCCGCAGGTCCTGCTCGGCGGCGGCACCGTGGAAATCCAGCTCAATGTCATCGCCGAACGCATCCTCGGCCTGCCGCGCGGCTAATTCCGCCTGTCCATCCAGAAATCCAGTACCCCCTGTCCACCCCAGGAATCCAGTACCCTCCTGTCTCACCGAAAGGACACCTTCGCATGACAACGTTGACGCGCGATACTAATACCTTGCGAACCCTCGATTCCGCCAGACTGCACGAGCTGCTTGAGCCACGGTCCATCGTGATCGTTGGTGCCAACACCAAGTCCAGCTGGTCGCACTTCACCTACACCAACCTCAAGGCCGGCGGCTTCGATGGCGAGCTGTACCTGGTGAACCGCCGCGGCGAGGACTGCCACGGGCAATCCTCCTTCACCTCCATTGCCGAGTTGCCCGCAGCCCCGGACCTAGCCATCGTGCTTACCGGCAGCAACTCGCTGGAAGTGATCCTCGAAGATGCCCGACTCAAGGGCATCCGCAACCTCATCCTGCTGGCCGCAGGCCTGAGCGAGGCCGGACCCGAGGGCGAGGCTCTCCAAGCCAGGCTGGTCGAGCGTGCCCGTGAGGCCGGGCAGCTGATCCTCGGGCCCAACAACCTCGGATTCATCAATTCGCATGCAAAGGTCGCGGCCTTCAGCCACATGACCCAGATGCCGATGATCTCTGGTGGCGTCGGGGTGGCGAGCCAGTCCGGTGCCCTTGCGATCTACCTGCTTCCCTACATGGCCTCGCGGGGTGTGGGCTGCTCAACGGCGGTGACGGTCGGCAACGAGGCGATGGTCTCGGCCATTGACGTGATGGGCCTGCTGGTCGATGACGAGAACACCACGGTCATCGCCGCCTACCTGGAACAGATTTCCAATCCCGCGCAGTTCCTCGACGTTGCCGCCCGGGCCCGCCAGGCCGGCAAACCGATCGTGGTCTTCAAGGCCGGACGCTGCGAAGCCTCCGCCCGCGTCGCCGCCGCACACACTGGGTCCCTGGTGGGCGACGACAAGGTCATTGACGCCGCCTGTCAGCAGTTCGGGGTGATCCGGGTCGAAAGCATCGAGGACCTGGTCGCCGCCGCCGGGATCATCGAATCCTATGGGGCCTTGGCCGGAAACCGGATGGGTGTGGTCACCGGCTCCGGCGCCATGTGCGCCCTGGTTGCCGACAAGGCCGAAACGGTGGGCCTGGAATTGCCCGCGCCGTCCGAAGCAACGGTGCGTGGGCTCCACGATGCGGGCCTGCCGGTCTATTCCACCGTCAATAACCCCATGGATACCACTGGCTATATTTCGGTGGACCCCACCATTATCACCAAGGCCAACCAGTGTTTCATTGACGACCCCAACTTTGATTTTATCGTTGTCAACGCATCCTGGCCGGCGAACCAGGTCATGGCGGATATGGGCCGCGGCAACCACGATGAGTTGCTGCGCCAGCTCACCTCCTCGCCCAAGCCGGTGATCCCTATGAGCTTCCTGCCCACCGAAGTCACGGAGTTCGGACGCCAGTTCGCCACCGAATACGGCTACCCACACGCCTCCGACTCCTTCGACCGCGGCATCCCGGCCGTGGCACGGAGTGCCTGGTGGGGCCGTCGCGTCGCCGAACTCGCGACCGATCCCGTCGTGCCCGAGGCTCCACGCGTCGACAAGCCCAACGGCACCGAAAAATGGACCGAAATCGAAACCGGTTCCTTCCTGCGCGAGCACGGCGTTCCCTACGTTCCGGCCAGCATCGCCGGCTCGGCCGAGCAGGCAGTGGCGGCAGCCGCGGGCATGGGATACCCGGTCGTGCTCAAGGTGGCCTCCGAGGACATTGCGCACAAAACCGAGGTCGGCGGCGTCCGACTGCTGCTCCAGGACGCCGAGGCAGTCACCGAGGCCTACAGGTCCATTCGCTCATCGGTCGCCATCCTGGCGCCCGAGGCCCGGGTGCAGGGTGTCGCGGTCTCGCCCATGCGTGCCGGCGGCAACGAACTGCTGGTGGGCATCGTCCGCGACCCGCAATGGGGTCTGGTCATGGCCGTGGGCTTTGGCGGCGTCATGGTCGAGGTGCTCCAGGACTCCGCACTGCGCCTGCTCCCGGTGGGCCCGCGGGAGATCCGCCGCATGCTCGAATCCCTCAAGGGGATCGACCTGCTCACCGGGTTCCGCGGCAACGCGGCGACCGACCTCGACGAGCTGGCCAACGTCATCTTCCGGATTTCGCAGGTGGCGATCGGCCTCGGGGACGACCTCGAAGAGCTCGAAATCAACCCGCTCCGCGTGGCCGGGGACCAGATCGAAGCCCTCGACGCACTGATCCGTTGGAAGGACCTGTGATGACAACCATCCAGCACTTCGGCCCTAAGGCCCGGTGGTAGCGTTGGACATCCACCCGATTTACAAGCAGGAGGCGACCGATGTCCGGAATACTCTCCGGCGACATGGTCGATCTTCCCGCGTACCAGGTCATGCGCCGGCAGCGGATCTTGGATGCCGCGAAATCGCTGCTGCGCAGCAGCGACTACGAATCAATCCAGATCCGCGATGTCGCGGCCGAGGCAAACGTCGCGCTGGGAACGCTGTATCGGTACTTCTCCTCAAAGGAACACCTGTACGCGAACGTCGTGTACGACTGGAGCGTGCCCTTCAATTCGGCCGACCAGTCGTGGGCGGAGAACCTCAGCACCGCCGAACGTGTCCAACAACGCATGCGGATGTCGTTGGCCGCCTTCGAGCGCCATCCGAACTTCTACAAGGCCATCCTGCTGCTGCGCTCAACCTCGGATCCGCAGGTGTCGGCACTGATGCAACAGCTCGGCGTCGTGCTCGAGGAGCCGCTCCACGCGGACTTCGCGATGCTCGGGGCGGAGGAGGCCGCGGACATCACGGCAATGGTCTGGTGCGTGCTGATGGACCTCGTCGCTCGGCTGCTGAACGGGGACAAGACCATGGCCGAAGCGCATCGGGTGTTGGACAGCTTCGTGCGGATGATCGGGCTGCGACTGGCCCAGTTCGAGGCCGAGGGCACCTAGCACCGGCCGCGGGGGCGTTCGCATGAGCGCCCACGAACTGGACCACCTGGCCATTGCCGTTCCGGCCTGGCCGGTGGCGGGGTCGGTGCTCAACCGTGAACTCGGTGCACGCTGGGCCAGTGGCTTCACGATGCCGGTCTTCAACCCCTGCCAACTGGCCGTTGCAGATGACATGCGCCTGGAACTGCTCGAGCCCGGCGGGGCCGAGCACTCGTTCATCCAGCGGTTTCTGGACGGGAACGACGGGCGAGCGACCCCACACCACGTCACCTTCAAGGTGCACGACATCCGGGCGGCCATCACCGGGGCGCAGGCAGCGGGGATCGAACCCATCCTGGTGAACCTGAATCACCGGCAATGGCAGGAGGCGTTCCTGCACCCCAAGGACACCGGCTTGGGGTTCCTGGCCCAAATGGTCCAGGCACCGGAGAGCATAGAGGAGATGACCCTGGGCGCCCCCAACGCCACGGGGGAGTGTCCGTGGGAGCAACTCGACATCGAACCGGTCCGGTTGCAGGCCATTCACGGATTGGTTCCGGATCTGCAGCGGGCCCGGCGGGTGCTGGTCAGCATCCTCGGTGCCCGCGAATTCCGCAGCGGCCAAACTCCGACGACACTGGGATTCCACTGGAACAACGGCGCAGACCTGCTGCTGACCGAAGCCCGCCCTGACTCGGCATCCACCGGCATCCAGTCCCTCGGGATCCTGCCGTCGACCGAAACCTGGGCGCCGGGGGAGTACCCCGCGGACCTGCTGCCGCAGCTGCAGGCCGGCGCGAAACATCCCGAACTCGGGGTCCGGATTTCTGCCCTGCGGGCATCGCCGGTAGGCGCCCGCACCTAGACCGACACATGGCGCGCACGCCATATCAACCTCGAGACCAACAACCAACCACTATCCCGTGCACCCAAAAACAGGTGCCAACCGGCACAAACGACCCTATTTCTAAGGAGATCACCATGGGCCTTCGAGCAGAAGCCGCGATCCTTGGCTATTACGAACTGCCACCGCAGCGCAAACTCGCGCGCGAAAAAACCTTCAACCTGGAGCAGTGGGCCAGGCTCTCCAAGGCCGCACTGGATGATGCGGGCCTGGATGCGACGGACGTGGACGGCATCGTCACCCCGCTGATCGGCGAGGCCAGCATGTTCGTGCCCTCCACCATCACCGAATACCTGGGCATCAACGCCAACTTCGCCGAAATCGTCGACCTGGGCGGGGCAGGTTCCGCCGCCGCCGTCTGGCGGGCCGCCGCCGCAGTCGAACTGGGCCTGTGCGAGACCGTCCTGGTGACCTTCCCCGGTACGCACGAGGTTCCCACCCACGAACGCCGCCCCTTCGTGATGGAGGAGAGCATGTTCTTCGGCGCCTCGTCCAAAGCTTATGGCTCGCCGCAGGCCGAATTCGAGATTCCGTACGCCAACTTGGGGCAGAATGGCCCCTACGGTCAGATCGCCAAGCGCTACGGCCACGAGTTCGGCTACGACGAACGGGCCATGGCCAAGATCGCCGTCGACCAGCGCACCAACGCCTGTGCCACCCCGGATGCGGTCTTCCACGGCAAGCCGCTGACCATCGAGGACGTCCTCGCATCGCCCATGGTCGCGGACCCGCTGCACATGCTGGAAATCGTCATGCCCTGCCAAGGCGGGGCCGCCGTCGTCATCGGCAACAAGGACAAGGCCAGGAAGTCCAGGAACCGTCCGGTCTGGATCACGGGCTTCGGCGAGCGCGTCCCCTACAAGACGCCCACCTACGCCCGGGACCTGATGTACTCGCCGATGATCCACGCAGCGGACCAGGCGTTCACCATGGCCGGGATCGGCCGCGGTGACGTGGACATGGTCTCGATCTACGACTGCTACTCGATCACCGTGCTGATGAGCCTGGAGGACGCTGGCTTCGCCGAAAAGGGCAAGGGCATGCAGTTCGTCAACGAACACGACCTGACCTTCCGCGGCGACTTCCCGATGAACACCGCCGGCGGCCAGCTTTCCTTCGGCCAGGCCGGCATCGCCGGGGGCATGCACCACGTGATCGACGGGGCGCGGCAGATCATGGGCCGCGCCGGCCAGGCTCAGATCGCCGACTGCAACCGGGCCTTTGTCACCGGCAACGGCGGCATCATGAGCGAACAAACAGCACTGATCCTCGAAGGCGACTAGGAGCAAACACCATGAGCACCACCCCCACCGCACCCGTTTTCGAACGGCCCATGCCCGTCCCCACCCCGTTGACCCAGCCGTTCTGGGACGCCCTGGCCGAACACAAGGTCTGCATCCAGTACTCGCCATCGCTGGGCGAGTACATCTTCTACCCGCGCCCGCTGGCCCCCCGCACGCTGGCGGATGACCTGGAATGGCGCGATATTCCCGGCGCCGGGACGCTGTACACCTACACGATCACAACCCGCCCGGTCTCCCCGCACTTCGCCAGCGAGGGCCCCATGGTCCTGGCCGTGGTCCAGTGGGACGAGGGACCGAAGTTCTCCACCGAACTGATCAACATCGCCCACGAGGACATCAGGATCGGTATGCGGGTCAGGCCCGTCTTCTGCGACTACCCCGACGACGACATCACCATGCTGCGCTACGAACCGGAGAACTAGGATGAGCATCGCCACTGATTATGCCCTTCCCGAAGTCACGCTGCGCATCGGTTCCGAATCCCGCAGCATCGGCGTGGCCTTCCACGAACACGTCAACCCGGCCACCGGACAGCGCGATGCCCGGGTCCCGCTGGCCGGATCCGCCGACGTCGACGACGCCGTGCAGGCTGCGCACCAGGCATTCTCTCTCTGGAGAACGACGCCGGCCCGGCAGCGCGGGCGGGCCCTGCTCAAACTCGCCGACCTGGTCGAGGAGCATGCCGGGGAATTCGCGGCGCTGGCCATCGCCGACAACGGAACCCCGCAGGCCACGGCGCACGCATCGGTGGCGGCAGCGGCGGAATGGATCCGCTACTACGGCGGCTGGGCCGACAAGCTTCCGCTGGGCCGGATCACTTCCGTGGTGAGCGCCGGCGGGTCCTTCGGGCACACATTGCGCCAACTCTACGGCGTGATCGGGGCGATCATCACCTGGAACGCACCGTTGATGTCACTGGCCATGAAGGTTCCAGCGGCACTGGCCGCCGGGAACACCGTAGTGGTCAAGCCCAGCGAGCTGACACCCTTCAGCGCCATGCTCTTTGCAGATCTGGTCCGCGCAGCGGGTATTCCCGACGGTGTCTTCAATGTTGTGCCCGGCGGCGCCGAGGCCGGCGCCGCCCTGGTGGACCACCCGCTGGTCAAGAAGGTGACGTTTACCGGCGGCCCGGAAACCGCACGCAAGATCACCGCTGCCGCCGCCCGGACCTTCAAACCCGTGCTGCTGGAGCTCGGCGGCAAGTCGGCGAATCTTGTCTTCGCCGACGCCGATCTTGACGCCGCGGCCAGGCATTCGACCTTCATGGCCTTCGGAGTCATGAGCGGGCAGGCGTGCGCCCTGCCCACCCGGCTGCTGGTGCAGGACTCCATCTACGATGCCTTCGTGGCCAAGGTCGCGGACATCGCCGCGTCCTTCAAGGTCGGCAACCCGGAGGAAGCCGATACCGTCTGCGGGCCGGTGATAAACCAGGGTGCCATCGACCGCGTCGAAGCCATGGTTGCCCGGGCCCAGGAGGAGGGCGCCCGCGTCGTCACCGGCGGTGCCCGCGCCGGCGGCGAGCTCGCCGAAGGGTTCTACTACCCGCCGACCATCCTGGCCGACGTTGACCCGTCCAGCGAACTCGCCCATAAAGAGGTTTTCGGTCCTGTCCTGGCCGTCATCCGGTTCACGGATGAGGCCCAGGCCCTGGCCTTGGCCAATGACACCGACTACGGGCTCTCAGGCTACATCTGGACCTCCGACGCCCGGCGGGCCATCCGGCTCACCGAGCAGCTGGAAACCGGTGAAGTGGTGGTCAACGGCGCACCCAACGCCGTCTCCGAACGGCCATTCGGCGGCATCGGCCACTCCGGAAATGGAAACGAGGGCGGTCTGGAAGGGCTCGAGGAATTCTTCTGGACAAAATCCGTCGCTTATGGGGACGGCTAGCCGAACCCGCCCGGACCACCTCCTCATCCCGAGTGCCTCCCAGACCCAAAGATTGTTTGCATCACCGCCGTCGAACGCGACCGTTCGGGGTGTCATCGCTTTCTTTTCTCCGCACACCTGAAAGGCAGGACAACGATGTCCGCACCCATGGGCCGGCAGGCCGCTACCCTCCAGAAGCTCAAAAGTCCAGGATTCATCGCCATCGTGGCGGCCCTGATCCTGGCAGAGATCGTCTCGGCCTTTGAACTGTCGATGATGTACGTCACGCTTCCCACGCTGATCAACGAATTCAAGGTCGACGCCAACACCGTCGCCTGGGTGGTGACCGCCTACCTGCTGGTCTCGGCCTCCGCCGGTGTCATGGGCGGACGCTTCGGCGACATGTACGGCCGGCGCAAGGTCCTGCTCATCGTGCTGGCCATCGCCGGCCTGGGGTCCCTGATCTCACTGGTCGGCGGCAGCCTCGGCATGATCATCCTGGGCCGCGCCATCCAGGGAACGGCCGGTGCGGTGATGGGGCTGGCCTTCGGCCTGGCCCGCGAACATCTGGCGGCGAAACGTGTCCCGGTCGGCGTCTCCATGATCGGCGCCTCGGCCCTGATCGCCGGCGCCGGCGGCGCCCTCATCGCCGGGTTCATGATCGATGCCTATTCCTGGCACGGGATCTTTGCCTTCGCAGCGGTGCTGGCCCTGCTGGCCGCCATCGCCGTCTTCTTCGTCATCCCGCGTGACAACGTTGTCCCCACCCGGGAAAAGCCCGATTACCTGGGGTCGCTGCTCCTCCCGATTGCGGTTAGCGCCATCCTGCTGGCCCTGTCCTTCAGCTCGCGGACCGGCTTCGCCTCGGCCCAGTTCCTGGGCCTGATCGTCCTGGGCCTGGGCGTCATCGCCTTGTGGATCTGGTGGGAACTGCGGGTCCAATCGCCGATCGTGAACCTGCGGATGTTCAAGAACCGCCAGATTGCCCTGGTGATGACCGCAACGCTGCTGGCCGCCATCGGCCCGATAGGCGGACTGGCGGTGCCCACGCAAATGGTCCTGCAGTACCCCACGGGCTTGGGCTTCGGGCTCGGCTTCACCGCAGCCTCCGCCGGCATCCTCAGTGGCGTGACGGCGCTCCTCGGCTACCTCTTCTCTCCCTTGGGCGGCCGCCTGGCATATCGCTACGGCGCGCGCTCGGTCTTCATTGGCGGGTTGCTGCTGATGACCCTGGTCATTCCGGTCATCCTGCTCACCTTGGGCAACTCCATGATGTTCATCGTGGCCCTGGCGCTGAACGGCATCGGCATCTCGCTGACCTACGGGGCGCTGCCGAATGTGCTGATTGAGGCCATTCCGGAAACCCACACCTCGGAAACCGCCGGCGCCAACACCATGGTGCGCAACGTGGGGCAGTCCACGGCCACCGCCATCGGTGCCTACATCCTGGCCAGCCACCAGAACCCCGTGACGACGCTGGTCGACCAGACGGGAATCAGCGCGGCATTCATCTTCGTGCTGGTCTTTGCCGTGCTCTCGGTGGCGGTGGCCCTGCTGCTCAAACGCGATCCCGCGAGGTGGGTCCCGGAAACCTCGCAGGAACGCGCGGCACGTCGGAGCAGCTCACCCAAGGTTCCGGCAGGAGCTGCACAATAGCTAGCCGGTTCCAGCTGGGGCACGCGGCAGAGGTCAAGCCGCATCGAAACGAGCGAAGCGTTCCGTAGACAATAACTAGAATCTGGTTATAGTATTTGAGGATACTATGATCCGCGCCACCGTCAGGTGAGCGTCGGAAGCGACCCGGGAATACCCGTGGAAGGAGCAAGACCGATGGTTATCCACCAGGAAAACATAGGGAAGAGAAGCGAAGGGGCCCCCTTCAGCTGGGACTCCAGGGACGCCCTGCTCTACGCCGTCAGCGTGGGGGCAGGCTCCCGGAACCAGCTGGAAAATCTGGCCTTCACCACCGAAAACTCCCGGGGCATCGAGCAACAGGTCCTGCCGACCTTCGCCGTCGTGCTGGGCGGTTCGGGTGGTTCGATGGACGAGCTGGGCGACTTCAAGCTCTCGCAGATCCTGCACGGCGGCCAATCCATCACGCTGCACCGCAGCCTGGCCACCCGTGGCACCGTGATCCCCGTCAGTTGCATGAGCGCGGTGCACGACAGGGGCAGGAACGCCGTCATCGAGCTCAGCACCGAATTACTCGACGCGCAGACCCGCGAACCGGTGGCCACCAGCGTCACCACCATGATCATCCGCGGCGAAGGCGGATCCGGTGGCCAGTCCGGACCGGCCGAGAGCTGGAGCGTCCCGGAACGCACAGCCGATGCAACCATCGTCCAACGGACCTCGCTGGACCAGGCGCTGATCTACCGGCTCAACGGGGACCGGAACCCGCTGCACTCCGACCCCCAGCTGGCGGGCATGGTCGGCTTCGAGAAGCCGATCCTGCACGGGCTGTGCACCATGGGATTCGCCGGACGGGCAGTGCTGGAAAACATCGCGGATTCGGACCCCGGAAACTTCGGCTCGCTCAGCGTCCGCTTCGCCTCCCCGGTGGTCCCGGGGGACGAGCTGACCACCAGCATCTGGAAGACCGAGACCGGCGCACTGTTCCAGGTCCGCGTCGGGGACACCGTGGTGCTGGACCGCGGCACCTACACCCACCGCACCCCACCGGCCGCGCACAGCACCGGTCAACCAGTAGCCGCAACGGCCTAAGGCCGCTCGAACAGGGAGGATATTCCATGAAAATTGCAGTCCTGATCAAACAGGTCCCCGACACCTGGGACGACCGGAAACTCACCTCAGGGGGATGTGTGGACCGGGCGGCGAGCGAACGGGTCGCCGACGAAATCACCGAACGCGCGCTCGAGACGGCCCTGCGGCAAAAGGACGCGGACAAGTCTGTGGAAATCGTCGCCGTGACCATGGGCCCGGGCAGCGCCACCGAGGCGCTCCGCAAGGCGCTGTCCATGGGTGCGGATTCGGCCATGCACCTGGTCGACGACGGATTTGCCGGCGCCGATGCCCTGACCACCGCCCGGGTCCTGGCCAGCGGGCTGACAGGCGCGGATTTCGACGTGGTGATCGCCGGAAACGAGTCAACCGACGGGCGCGGCGGCGTCGTACCGGCCATGGTGGCCGAACTGCTCGGCGTTCCCTTCCTGGGGCCGCTGAATTCCGCGCACTTCACCGGCGCGTCCGTCACCGGTGAGCGACAGAGCGCCGATGGCACCCAGGCGCTGGTGGCCCAGCTGCCCGCAGTCATCTCCGTCACCGAACGCGCACCCGAGGCTCGCTTCCCCAAGTTCAAGGGCATCATGACGGCCAAGCGCAAGCCCGTTGCCGTGTGCGACGCCGCAAGCCTGCGGATGGCGGACATCCGGAACGCCGACGGAAACGTCGTGCTTGCCTCCCGCAAGCGGCCCGCCCGGACCGCGGGACGCAAGATCGTCGACGACGGAAACGCCGCATCCCAGCTCATTGCTTACCTCAGCGCCGAAAACCTGATCTGAAAGGACTGCACACCATGAGCAATATTGTTGTCAACGTTGAAGTGGCGGCCACTGGCGCGCTTCGTTCCACCACGGGCCACCTGTTGCAGCTGGCAACCCGGCTGGGTGAGCCCGTCGCGGTTCTGGCCGCCCCTGCCGGGACCAGCGACGAACTGGTGGCGCAGCTCGGCAAACTGGGTGCACCGACGGTTTTCGTGGCAGAGACCCCCACCGCCACCAGCCATGTGGCAGCCGGGGCAGTGGCGGCACTGGCCGAGGCCATGAAGCGCTACGCACCGCGGGCGGTACTGGCCTCCAACAGCGCCGATGGCCGCGAAGCCATCGGACGCCTTGCCGCCCGCACCGGCAACCCCGTCTTGCTCGAGGCCATCGACGTGAAAAACGTCGAAGGCAGGATCACGGCCACGCATTCGGTGTACGGCGGGACCTACACCACCGAGTCCGGCGTCGGTTCCGGCATCGCGATGATGACCGTGGCATCCAGCGGCGAGCCGGCCCCCGCCGCTGCCGCGCCCCAGGTTGAGGTGATCCAGCTCGACGTCGACGCCCACGCCGCGGCGACCATCACGGCCACGCATGCGGCCCCGTCCAGCTCAGACCGCCCCGAGTTGCCGTCGGCCAAAATCGTGGTTTCCGGCGGGCGGGGGCTTGGGTCGAAGGAAAACTTCGCCCTGGTTGAGCAGCTGGCGGATTCCCTGGGTGCTGGCCTGGGCGCCTCCCGCGCCGCCGTGGATGCCGGTTACGTTCCGCAAAGCCACCAGGTGGGCCAGACCGGCATCAGCGTCTCCCCGGATCTATACCTCGCGGTCGGCATCTCCGGCGCCATCCAGCACCGTGCGGGCATGCAGACGGCCAAGCGGATTGTGGCCATCAACGAGGATGAGGATGCCCCCATCTTCGACATCACCGACTTCGGCATTGTCGGGGACCTGTTCACGATCCTGCCCCAGCTGCAGTCCGCCCTCGAAGCACGCGCCGGCGCCGGCGTCTAGGGAGATCATGACATGTCGTTGCTAACCAAGCCCGGCCCGAAGACCAAGCCCGGGGCCATCGGATGGCTGGCGCTGGCCAAATGGGTCGCTATCGCCGTGGTGTCCTTGGCCGTCGTCGTGCTCCTGGCCAAATGGATGCGCAGCCTGGAGCCGGTTCAGGACTTTCTGCTCAGCTACCCGGGGCAGTCCGAACTGCCCAACGGTGCCCCGGTGGGTTTGCCGGCCTGGCTCGGTTGGCAGCACTTCCTCAATGCGTTCTTCCTCATCCTGATCATCCGCTCGGGCTGGCAGGTTCGAAACACAGCTCGACCAAAGGGTTATTGGACGCGGAAAAACGCCGGTCTGTTCAAGACCAGGAACAAGCCGACCAAGATCAGCCTGGACCTGTGGTTCCACCTGAGCCTGGATGTGCTGTGGCTGCTCAATGGGTTGGTGTTCGTGGTGCTGCTGTTCGCCACCGGCGGGTGGGTGCGCATCGTTCCGACCAGCTGGGACATCTTTCCCAATGCGTTCAGTGCCGCTCTGCAGTATGCGTCCCTGGACTGGCCGATAGAGAACGGCTGGGTGAACTACAACGCACTGCAGCTGCTGTCCTACTTCGCCGTCGTTTTCCTGGCCGCACCCCTGGCGGCGATCACCGGAGTGCGGATGAGCCCGGCATGGCCAAAGGGCAATGCGGCCTTGGACAGGGCCTATCCCATCGAGGTTGCCCGGAAGATCCACTTCCCCGTGATGCTCTTCTTCGCGGCCTTCGTCGCCGTGCATATCGCGCTGGTGCTGTCCACAGGAATGCTGCGGAACCTCAACCACATGTATGGTGGGCGTGATGATGCCAGCTGGCTAGGGTTTGGCGTCTTTGCCTTTTCTCTCGCGGTCATGGTCGCTGCTTGGTTCCTTGCGCGACCGATATTCCTAAGGCCCATTGCCGGGCTGATGGGGAAGGTCTCCAGATAATCCCAAAGCGCGCCAGCGCCATATGTCCGTCATCTCCCGACCCCCGGGAGTGGACAACAGGTCGGCGGTCATCGGCGGGGGCACCGTCCTCGGGTGCGATCGCGTGCAGCGGAATACCGGCGCCGGCCCAGCGATGCGTGTTGGATTCGCGCCGCACCCAGCGGCTCAGCGCACGCTTGCTGGGGGCGGTTCAAAATGCTGATTATCCTTCCATGGGGGTGTCGGCCCAGCAATCGGGAAGACAGGGCAATGGTTGACCGTTCAAAGCGTTGCAGCATGGCAGTGAACGCCCGCCGGTCCGCCTCGTCCCAGTCGTCCAGCAGCTCGTCGACGAGCCCATCGCCGGCCCGGACGAATGCACCGGCGACCCGGCGCCCTGCACCGGTGAGATGCACGGGCTGGACACGCGCGTCCGATGGGTCGGGGCCCGAACAGCAAGCCCGGCCTCGGTGAGCCGGCCAACGATCTTGCTGACGTTGGAGGCTCCGGTTACCATCTGCGCGGCCAGCCGGGATGGGCGGGAGGCGCCCTGCCGGGGACAGGATCGTGACCATGACAATTGCACCGGGGTCCAGGGAAACGCCCTCCCTGGCGGCGACCGCCGTCAGGAAATCCGGCGCCGTCCATTCGGCGAGGATCCGAGTGAGGGCGACGATCAGTTCGTGTCGGTATCCGGGTGCAGGGTCAGGCATGCAGGGTCCCGCCATCGACCGGCAGGACGACGCCCGTGACGAAGCTGGCCTCGTCCGGGAGCAGCCAGATTGCCGCGTTGGCGATTTCGTCGGGCCGGCCCAGCCGCCTCGTGGGCGCCTCGGCCGCGTACCCCGCTCTGGCGTCCTCGGGCAGCGAGGCAAGCGCCGCGGTATCAACGGCACCCGGAGCCACCCCGTTGACACGGATGCCCTGGTCCGCGTTCTCCATCGCAACACTCCGGGTCAGGCTCACGACGCCATGCTTGGAGGCGCCATACGGGGTAAGCATGGGGTGGAGGAAAGCCCTGTCACCCCGAGGCAATGTTCACGATCGCGCCGCCGTCGTGCCCGGCCATGTACGCCGCCTCCGCCTGCAGGCACAGGAACGTTTTGGGCAGCGTGACGGCCATCGTGCGGTCCCATTCGGCCGGGGTGACGTCCTGGACGGGCTTGGGCATGGCCGCCCGCCAGCGGCCGGGAGGGCAGCGGCGACCGCCTGACCGGCCTCGTCATTGACATCGGAAACTACGACCGCAGCACCCTCGGCAGCGAGGCGTCGTGCCACGGACTCCCCGATGCCGGCGCCTGCGGCAGTGACCACGGCGACCTTGTTGCTGAATCTCACGCTGTATTGAAACTCGGGCTTGAGTGCGAACCGGCGGAGGCGTTTAATGGCCCGGGCGGCCGGCGCTTTCGCGGATGAGTACGTCGCCGTCGATGTGCACCGGCCCGACGGCGTCCGCGGCCAGGGCGAGCTTGGCCGCCACCTGGCCGATTTCCTCCAGCGGGAGCCGGTACGTAGTCAGTTCCGGCGAGTGGTCGCGCAGCGTGGGGATGTCGTCAAAGCCCGCCACCTGGACGTCGCGGGGGACACTAAGCCCGAGGCTGCGCATGGCCGTGATAGCACCGAGCGCCATGACGTCGTTGGCCGCCAGCAGGCACAGCGGCCCCTCCTGGGTTCTTTGGTCAGGCCTGGCCGCGGCGCCGCCCAGCCGGACCATGCACTCCAGCGCCGCGTCGTAGCCGCCCCGGCTGGTGAAGCCGCCGGGCAAGACGGCGAGGGGGGCCAGGCCGGCGGAGGCCAGCGCCCGCAGGAAGCCGGTGGCCCGCTGCCAGGCCGTGGCCAGCTGCTCCGGGCCTGCCAGGATGGCGAACCGCTGGAGACCGAGCGAAACCAGCTCCGTGGCCAGCGCAAAGGCCCCGGTCTCGTTGGCGATGTCCACGTGCTGTGCCTCCGGGATGCCGGTGGCGCCGAGGCTGACGACCCGTCCTCCGCCGGCGATGTAGCCTGCCAGCGTCTGGTTCAGGGCCGGATCCGGGGTCCGCAGCCGGGAGCCGGCCAGGACAATGGCATCGGTGCGGTAGGACATGAAGGCCGTGACCGCGTCGAGCTCGGCCGCTGGATCGTGGTCCGAACTGGCCAGCAGCACCTGCTGTCCCTGTTGCCCGGCCCAGCGCTGCACGCCGCGGGCAATGGTGGAAAAGTACGGGTCTGCGATGTCGTGCACCACCAGGCCAACCAGGCGGGTGGCCGAACGGGCCAGGGCCTGGGCCTGGGCGTTGGCCACGTACCCCAGTTCCGCGGCTGCCGCTCGGACACGGTCCGCGATGGCTGCCGCGGGGATCCGCTCGGAGCCGTTAACCACCCGCGATGCCGTGGCCAGGGACACGCCCGCACGCCGCGCAACATCGCTGAGCGTTACGGTCATGCTGTCCTCTTTTCGCTGGTTGTGCGGGAGCGGCGGGACGCGGCTGAGGTCAATTGCGCCATCTGTGTCACGCGTTCAGGAAAGGGCATTGACCAACCGGGTGTTCCCAGTATAGCGTGGAAAGCGCTTTCCAATGTAAGGAAGGTCCCTCGACACAAACACTTCCAGGGAGAACCCATGACTGAGCAAACTACGCAGCCCCCCGTGCTTCGCATCGCCATGAACGGCATCACCGGCCGCATGGGATACCGCCAGCACCTGCTGCGTTCCATCCTGCCGCTGCGCGATTCGGGTCTGGTCCTGGCGGACGGCACCACCATCACCATCGAGCCGATCCTGGTGGGCCGCAACGAGGAGTTGGTCCGGGAGTTGGCCAAGCGCCACGGCGTGGACGAGTGGTCCACCGATCTGGACGCCGTCATCAACGATCCCTCCGTGGACGTGGTCTTTGACGCCTCGATGACCAGTCTTCGGGCCGCCACGTTGAAGAAGGCAATGGCCGCCGGCAAGCACATCTTCACGGAGAAGCCGACGGCGCAGACACTGGAAGAGGCCATTGAGCTGGCCCGCATCGGCCGGGAATCCGGCGTCACGGCCGGTGTGGTGCATGACAAGCTGTACCTGCCCGGTCTGGTCAAGCTGCGCCGTCTGGTGGATGAAGGCTTCTTTGGCCGGATCCTCTCCATCCGCGGCGAGTTCGGCTACTGGGTGTTTGAGGGCGACATCCAGGCCGCCCAGCGCCCGTCGTGGAATTACCGCAAGGAAGACGGCGGTGGCGTGACCACCGACATGTTCTGCCACTGGAGCTACGTGCTCGAGGGCATCATTGGGAAGGTCAGGAGCGTCAACGCCAAGACCGCCACGCACATCCCGGCCCGCTGGGACGAGGCCGGCAACAAATACGAGGCCACGGCCGACGACGCCGCCTACGGCATCTTCGACCTCGAGACCGCAGCCGGCGACGCCGTGGTGGGCCAGATCAACTCCTCCTGGGCCGTGCGCGTGTACCGCGACGAGCTGGTGGAGTTCCAGGTGGACGGCACGCACGGTTCCGCCGTCGCCGGCCTGCGCAAATGCGTCTCCCAGCAGCGCGCCAACACCCCCAAGCCGGTCTGGAATCCGGATCTGCCCGTCACCGAGCCCTTCCGCGAGCAGTGGGCCGAGGTCCCCGCCAATGCCGACTTGGACAACGGCTTCAAGCTGCAGTGGGAGGAATTCCTGCGCGACGTCGTCGCCGGCCGCGAGCACCGCTTTGGCCTGCTCTCCGCCGCTCGCGGTGTGCAGCTGGCCGAGCTGGGCCTGCAGTCCTCAGCTGAGCGCCGCACGCTGGAAATTCCGGAGATCGTGCTGTGAGCGCCGAAGCTGCCGAAACTGGGGCTTCCGGCGCACCGGCGTCAGCCGTCGGCAACTCCGCCCGGAACCGTGCCGCAACAGGTCCCAGCGTCTTCCTGCCGGCGGGCACGGACGCCAGTGGCGCCGTCGCGCTCCAAGAATTGGTGCTGAACCAGCCCGGTCCCTGGACCAAACCCGCCGGGCTGATCCGCTCCCGCAGGGCTTATGCCGCGGCGCATGTCACACCAAGGGTGCTTGGCAACAACACGCCGGGCGCCCCGGCGGACATCGACTGGGACGCCACGCTGGCCTTCCGGCACGAGCTGTGGAGCTGGGGCCTTGGCATTGCCGACGCCATGGACACCGCCCAACGAGGCATGGGCCTGGACTGGACCGCCACCCGCGAGCTCATCCGCCGCAGCGCCGCCGAGGCCGCAGGCATCGCCACCCCGGAGCGCACGATCCGCGACCTGCTGGCCTGCGGTGCGGGCACGGACCAACTCGACCCCGCCGCCGTCGAGCCCGGCCCGAAGGGCCTGGAGACCGTGCTGGCCGCCTACCGCGAACAGATCGCGGTAGTGGAGGAATCCGGGGCCAAGGTGATCCTGATGGCCTCCCGGGCACTGAGCCGCGTGGCCAGCGGCCCGGCGGACTACCTGCACGTGTACTCGACACTGCTGGCCGAGGTCCGCGAGCCGGTGGTGCTGCACTGGCTGGGCACGATGTTTGATCCCGCATTGGCTGGCTACTGGGGCTCCGGCGACGTCGACGCCGCCACGGCGACCTTCCTGGCGCTCATTGAAGCCTCTGCGGACAAGGTAGACGGCGTGAAGGTGTCCTTGCTGGATGCCGCGCACGAGGTCCGACTGCGCGCGGCCCTGCCGCCAGGTGTCCGGCTGTACACCGGGGACGACTTCAACTACCCGGAGCTGATCGACGGTGACGGCGAGAGCCATTCGGATGCGCTGCTGGGCATCTTCGCCGCCATTGCACCCGCCGCCTCCATGGCGCTGCAGGCGTACGACGGCGGCGATCCGGTGCGGGCGAGGGCCATCCTGGACTCGACGCGCGCGCTGGGGCTGCACGTCTTTGAGGCGCCGACGTACTACTACAAGACCGGCATCGCGTTCCTCGCCTGGCTCAACGGCTTCCAGCCCGCATTTTCCATGGTGGGCGGCCTGCAGTCGGGACGCAGCGTGGCGCACCTGGTCCAGCTGTTCCGGCTGGCCGACGACGCCGGTCTGCTGCTGAATCCTGCACTGGCGGCTGAGCGGATGGGCACGTACCTGGCCGTTGCAGGAATCAATGGAAAAAGAGCAGCGGCGTGAGTGCGCTGTTCGAGAGGCTGTCGCTGAACACGGCCACCATCAAGAAGGCCTCACTGGCCGAGGCACTTGAGCTGTGCCGGGCGGCCGGGCTGGGCCACATCGGCCTGTGGCGGGACAAGGTGGCCGAAGTGGGTCTGGAGAATGCCGTGGAGCTCGTCAAAGCTTCCGGCCTGAGTGTCTCCAGCCTGTGCCGCGGCGGCTTCCTGACGGCTGCCGATCCGGCCGGTGCCGCGGCGGCGCTGGCGGACAACCGCGCGGCCATTATGGAAGCAAAGGCCCTGGGTGCTACTGAGCTGGTCATGGTGGCGGGCGGGCTGCCCGCCTTCAGCGTGGCTCCGGGCGCCGTCGACGGCGGGACCGCCGGCACGCCCGCGTCCGGCGGCAAGGACCTGCTGGCCGCTCGCCGGAGTGTGGCGGACCGGCTGGCCGAGCTGGTGCCCTTTGCCCTGGAACATGGTGTGCGGCTGGTCCTTGAGCCGCTGCACCCCATGTACGCCGCCGACCGTGCCGTCATCTCCACCCTGGGGCAGGCGCTGGACCTGGCCGCGCCGCACCCGGCGGAGACTGTCGGCGTCGTCGTTGACACCTTCCACGTCTGGTGGGATCCGGCGCTGAAGGAACAGATTGCCCGCGCCGGGAGTCAGGGCCGCATTGCCTCCTACCAGGTGTGCGATTTCAACCTGCCCATTGCCGCGGATGCGCTGCTGTCCCGCGGATTCATGGGCGACGGCGTAATCGACTTTGCGCCCATCGGAGCCTGGATGGAGCAGGCCGGCTACCGCGGCGTGGTGGAGGTGGAGATTTTTAACCAGCAGATCTGGGATGCGGCGCCCGCCGACGTGATCCGGACGGTCAAGGATCGTTGGGCAGAGCTTGTGGCCCCGTCGCTCAATGTTGGTGGCATCCGGGTTCACTAACGGGGCCGGAAGAAATGTACGACGATGGCCCGGGAACGTGCTGGCCCTCGCCGCGCGCCTTGCCACCATCACCCTCACCGGTGAGGGCCTCACAACGGTGGATGCCTTTGCCGCCGCGGCCCTCGCCCTGGGGAGGAAGCCCGAGACTGATCGAGGCGCGCCTGGAGTCCGAGGCTAAAGACCCAGGTCCGCTGCCCCTACCGGTTTCCCGCGACCTCCGCTAGCGTGTGGCGCATGGACTGGAAACTTGAACTTGTGTTTGTCCCCGTGTCCGACGTGGACCGCGCCAAGGATTTCTACGTGAACAAGGTTGGCTTCAACGCCGACTTCGACGAACGGCCCAGCGACTCGATCCGCTTCGTTCAGCTGACCCCGCCCGGCTCGGCCTGCTCCATCTGCATCGGCGAGGGCCTCACCGAGGCTGCTCCCGGCACCGCACCCAGCCTGCAAATGGTGGTGGGCGACATCCAGGCCGCGCACGCGCAGCTCAAGAACAACGGCGTGGACGTCAGCGAGGTCGACGTCCAGGACTGGGGCCACTTCGTTTATTTCGCCGATCCCGACGGCAACAAGTGGGCGGTGCAGTACATCCCGAACCGGCCCAATGGCTAGTTCCGGGCGGAGCACTGCGGCCGGATGAGTATATTGTGAGCGAGTCCGACTTGCCGGTCGACCACAGCTTCATCAGGACCATCGCCCGGCCCGAAAATTTCTACTGGCTCGCACGCTTGTGCGTGACTCTGAATGTGAGCCTCCGAGCCTGAGCAGGCGATCGTCCTCATCGCTGAAGCAGCGAGCCTGCTCCATGTTACGAAGTCAGCATTTGTAGCCGACGCCGCTCGCCAGGCGGCTCAAAAGGTGATCGCACGCTCTGACGTTAACCTCATGGCGCCAGAGGTCTCCGATGTAATGATGGCGTCGCTGGACATGCCCGATGAGTCCACTGAGCTCGCCGCACTGTCCAAGCTTCCGAGACTGATGGGTCGATGACCACATCGACCCATCGAGTAGCGAAGCTGGCCCCGGGTTTGACTGGGGGCCTTCGACTGCGGCTGACACAACCAGTGGCTTACCGAGTATGCCGCGCAGGCCGTCGAATCGCCTGGTACACCCATCACGGGCTTGTTCCCACCTCCGGCGACGCCCTGCGGCTCTAGATGAAGATCGCGACGGTCAAAAAGTACCTTGACCGACCGAAGAATAACGAAGAATCGGGCCTATAGAGCATGAATCCCAAGCGACCTCCTTGCCCACGGCGACCGTATACGCCACCAGGCCCCGGCTGATGCGGGAACGTTTGGAAGCCCCTGCCGCCGGGAGGGGTAGAAACTGGGTAGTAGTAGGCTTGAGTGTCGCAACCCATCGAGAAAGGCAACGCGCTTGCTGGTGCTCCACTCGTTCTGGTCGCTCAACCGTGGCCCCGGGCTGTGGGCCGAAGACTCCGAAAAGACGGTAAACAGCGTAAACCAGGGGCTGAAGACCGCCCGACCCCATCCCTTCGCCGCATCGGCCGACGTCGTCGCGGCAATGCAGACCGGCGAGCTCGGCAGTACAACGTTGTTGCTGCCCTCGCTGCGACGCTCGCCGCTGGACTCTCCCGAGCTCGTGCGGATCACGCCGCGGCCGCCAAGCTCAACCGGTCCGTCCCTGTTGCCGTGGACGGTGCCGGTCGTGTGGGCCAATCCGGCGGTGTTCAGTGCCTTTGGCGGTGAGCATAATGCCAGCGGGTTGGCTTCCGCGCTCTTTCCCGACCGGTTCCCGGGCGACGGACCGGAGTTACTGGGCGACGTACGTATCGCACCTTCCGCGCGGTTCCTCGGTGAAGTGGGTCGGTTTGCCGACGAACTCGCGGAACGGGGCCGAGTGCTCCCGGGGATCGCCTGGACTTCCGCCGGGTCCGACGACGACCACGACGCTGACGAAGGCGACGCTGCCGTCGCCGAGGCGCGGTGGCGCGCGGTGCTGCGGGGGCCGGACGCGCTCGCCTTCGGCGATCTCATTGCCGGTATGCCCGCCGCGTTCCGGGCAGAACCGGGCTCCGAGGATGCCGGTGAACTTATCACGTCGGCCCTCGACGTCCTCACCGACGCCGCGGTTCGCGGCCGGCTGCCGCACGACCTGCCGATGTTGCCTCCGCGCCGGGGGCGGAAACCTCTGCAACCGCGCGCTGCCGAGGCATGGCTGGAGGCGCTTCATACCGCAGACGCCCGCGTCCGGGTGCCGGAACCGGCGCTTGCCGAGCTGGAACGCGGGCTCGCGCCGTGGTCTGAGTATGTGCGGGAGGCCACTGCTCCGGCCCGTGCAACCTTCCGGCTCAGTGAGGCTGTCAGCGAGGCTCTCAGCACTGAACAGCCCGGGGGAGAACCACTCCTTTCGCTGGC
This sequence comes from Paenarthrobacter sp. PH39-S1, assembly GCF_030063245.1. Taxonomy (GTDB): domain Bacteria; phylum Actinomycetota; class Actinomycetes; order Actinomycetales; family Micrococcaceae; genus Arthrobacter_M. The sequence goes on along the minus strand of NZ_JASISR010000040.1, from coordinate 6,742 downwards.
TGTAGGCGGTGACGCATCCGCCGTGGACGCACGGCTGGAGGTGCCCGCCTGGCGGCTGGAGTTCCTGCTCCAGTCATCCTCAGACCCCAGCCTGATGGTGGCGGCCGAACAGGTGTGGCGCGACGGCGGGGCCCTGGCCCGTTGGCTTGGCCGTCCGCAGGAGGTGCTGCTCGCTGAACTGGGCAAGGCGGTACGCGTCTACCCCGCCTTGGAAGCTGGGCTGCGGCAGTCGCGCCCCACCGGACTCAACCTTGACTCGGAGGGCGCGTTCGCCTTCCTGCGCGATGCTGCCCCCGCCCTGGACGAGGCCGGTTTCTCAGTGCTGCTGCCCTCATGGTGGGACAAACGCGCGAAGCTGGGCCTGAAGCTCTCGGCGTCCACACCGATGGGCGATGCTACCGGCAAAGCGCCCGCCTTCGGCCGGGAGCAACTGTGCGACTTCCAATGGAGCCTCGCCGTGGGCGATCACACCCTCACAGCTGAGGAGATCGCCGCGTTGGCCGAGGCGAAGGCCCCGCTGGTTCGGCTGCGGGGACAGTGGGTGAGCGTCAACCCCGAACAACTGCGCCGCGGCATCGATTTCCTGCAGCGCGAGGAGTCCGGGCGCGGCACGGTGGCGGATGTTCTCCGCCTTGCCGCCACTCATCCCGATGATCTCGAGCTGCCCCTGGAGGTCGCCGGCATCACCGCCGACGGCTGGCTGGGAGCCCTGCTGGACGGCTCGGCGGACGCCAAAATTCAGCCGGTCGCCCCGCCGGAGAGCTTCCGCGCCACACTGCGCCCATATCAGGAGCGTGGTCTGGCGTGGCTGAACTTCCTCGCCGCTCTCGGGGTCGGTGCCTGCCTCGCCGACGACATGGGACTTGGCAAGACCGTTCAGCTGCTGGCACTGGAGGCGGTGCACCGGCAGGACTATCCCGAGGCCGGTCCTACCCTGCTGGTGTGTCCGATGTCGCTGATCGGCAACTGGGAGGCCGAGGCCGCAAAATTCGCGCCCGCGTTGCGGATGTGGGTGCATCACGGTCCGGACCGGTTGCGCGGCGAGGACTTCGGCGCGGGCCTGAACGGCATCGATATGTTGGTCACCACCTACACAACGCTGACGCGCGATCTGGAGCTGTTCGAGGCCGTCATCTGGAACCGTATCGTGCTCGATGAGGCGCAGGCGGTGAAGAACCGGCTCTCCCGCTCGGCAAAGGCCGTCAAGCGTCTTGCCGCCGCCCATCGGATCGCCCTCACCGGCACCCCGGTGGAGAACCGGCTCGGCGAGATGTGGTCGATCATGGACTTCCTGAACCCTGGCATGTTGGGTTCGGCGGAGCTGTTCCGCACCCGTTATTCGATCCCGATCGAACGCCACCGCGACGAGGCGGCCGCCGAGAGGGTGCGGGCGATCACCCGGCCGTACCTCCTGCGCCGCGTGAAGACCGATCCGACCATCATCGACGATCTGCCGGAAAAGATCGAGATCAAGCAGTACTACACGCTGACGAGCGAGCAGGCGTCACTGTACCAGTCCGTCGTCGACGACATGATGGAGAAAATCGAGGAGTCCGACGGAATCGAGCGCCGCGGAAATGTGCTGGCCGCGATGGCGAAGCTCAAGCAGATCTGCAACCATCCGGCCCAGTTGCTGCACGACCGCTCCGCCGTGGGGCAACGCAGCGGTAAGGTGCTCCGGCTCGAGGAGATCCTGGAGGAAATCCTTGCCGAGGGCGACAAGGTGCTGTGCTTTACTCAGTACACCGAGTTCGCCGAGATGCTGCTGCCGCACCTCGCGGCCCGCTTCGACAACGACGTCGCCTATCTGCACGGCGGCACGTCCCGGCAGAACCGTACCGAGCTGGTGCGCCGTTTCCAGTCTGCCGACGGGCCGCCGATCTTCCTGCTCTCGCTGAAAGCCGGCGGTACGGGACTGAACCTGACCGCCGCCAACCATGTCATTCACCTTGATCGCTGGTGGAACCCGGCGGTGGAGAATCAGGCCACCGACAGGGCCTTTAGGATCGGGCAGAAACGCCGTGTGCAGGTGCGCAAGTTCATCTGCAGGGGCACGCTGGAGGAGCGGATCGACGCCATGATTGAGGAGAAGGCAGCGTTGGCTGACCTGGTGGTGGGCGACGGCGAGGGCTGGCTCACCGAGTTGTCCACCGCGAGCCTGCGTGATCTGTTCGCCCTGTCGAAGGAGGCCGTCGGTGACTAGCCGCTACGATTCGCCGTTCTTTCCGCCGTCCACCCCGCGTAGTGTTCAGGGCGGTGTCAAGGCCCGAAGTGTGCGCGGTGCCATCGGCACGAGCTGGTGGTCAGCGCGGTTCATCGAGGTGCTGGAGAGTCTCGGTGTGGGTGGACGCCTGCAACGTGGCCGCAACTACGCCCGGCGCGGACAGGTGATCTCGCTGGATATCGATGCCGGCATCGTCGCCGCGAGCGTCCAGGGTTCACGGGCAAAGCCCTACCGCGTACGCATCGGCCTCACGGCGTTCGGGAAGGCGGAGTGGGCCGCGGTGGAGGAGGCGCTCGCCGGCAACGCCTGGTATGTGGCGACCCTGCTGGCGGGACAGATGGCCGCCGACATCGAAGATGTTTTCGCCGCCGTCGGCCTGTCGCTCTTCCCCCGCAACGCAGCAGAGCTGAGCCTTGACTGCTCCTGCCCCGACTGGGAAGTGCCGTGCAAGCATCTGGCGGCGGTGTTCTACCTGCTGGCCGAGCAGTTCGACGACGACCCGTTCCGGATCCTTGCCTGGCGCGGACGCGAACGCGAGGATCTGCTGGGACGGATGAACGCGGCAGCCGCCGCCGGAGGCAACGAGGGACGCGCGGGCTCCCCTCTCACGGAAGTACTGGACACCTTCTTCGTCCCGCCTGTGCCGGTCCCTGTGCGGCGGAGTTCCGTGCGCGGGGCGCTGCTGGTGGACCAGCTTCCGCCGGTGGATGTCACGGTCCGCTCGCGTCCGCTTGCCGACATTTTGCGGCCGGTGTATGCGGCGCTCCGGGCATCCGCTGGACCCCCTAACCAGCCTTGATTGGGACAGCATTAATGAGCTGACCGGCTGAACGACAAGAGCCCGGTTGCGTGACTGTTCGGTTTTGAGCGGACGACGGCGGCGGGTTGCGTTGCGGAGGGACGGTCCGGCTGGGCAGCCTGTCCTGGAGGACCTGCTGACGCGAACGTGTCAATCTGCATGCGTTGCCCACGCTTCATCGAGAAACGGGGGAGCGGTTCGCTGGGGTTGCCGATCGACTGAGGCAACAAGACCGATCGTGCAGTAGTTGTGTTACTGAAGGAACTCAGATACTCCTTCAGTAGAAATACTACTGAAGGAGGATCCATGTTGCTTGTTGATGTGGCGCACATCCGCTCCGGACTAACTGTGCGGGAACGCCTTAACATGGGCGGGCATGGCGTCCTAGCCATCCAGATGGCAGATATCTCCGTTGGTAGCGCCTTGGAAGTGCGGGGCATGGCCCGGATCCCTTTGCCGCATCCCCGCTATTTGGTCACCCGAGGCGATGTCCTCCTTCGTTCGCGGGGCCATGCGACCATCGCTTGGGCCATCCCGGAAGACTTGCCGGAACCAGCCGTAGCTGTCATGCCCTTGTTCATCATCCGCCCGACCACTGACACTTACGATCCGGATTTCCTCGCATGGTGGCTGAACCAGCCAGATGCACAGACGCATCTGCGGCGTGCCGCGCAGGGCCAGACCATCCAAATGGTGGCCAAGGCAACGCTCGAATCGGTTCCCCTGCAGCTCCCGCCGCTTGCGCAGCAACGCCTCATTGCCGAGGCCGCGAACCTCGCTGCCCTTGAAACGCAGCTGATGCACCGCCTGGCCGATTGTCAGCACACGCTTCGCCAAACCCAATTGACCGCCGCTGCCCTTGCCGGGCAGTCCCACCCGGAAGCAGGCAGCAAATGATCAAGAATGAAACCCCCAGGAAGGATCAGGTCACGCAGGACCAGATCAACAATGCCGCCTGGGCAGCCTGCGACACCTTCCGGGGTGTGGTCGATGCCACGCAGTACAAGGACTACATCCTGGTTATGCTGTTCGTGAAGTACATCTTGGACGTCTGGACCGAGCACGCGGAGAAGTACCAGAAGCAGTTCGAAGGCAACCCGGACCGCGTGGAGGCCCTGCTGAAGCGGGAACGGTTTCCGCTTCACGAGACCTCTACGTTCAACCACCTTTACGCCAACAGGAACGCCGAAAACATCGGCGAGCTGATCAACATTGCGCTGGAAGCAATCGAGGAGGACAACCGTGCGAAGCTGGCCGGCGTCTTCCGAAACATTGACTTCAACTCGGAGTCCAACCTGGGGCAGCCCAAGGACCGAAACCGCCGTCTGAAGAACCTTCTCGAGGACTTCGCAAAGCCCGAGCTTGACCTCCGCCCGTCGCGGGTGAGTGATGACATCATCGGCGAGACCTACATCTACCTGATCTCGCGGTTCGCCTCGGACGCCGGCAAAAAGGCGGGGGAGTTCTATACGCCGCGTTCAGTTTCCGAGCTGTTGGCACGCCTTGCCTCGCCCAAGGAGGAAGACAGCATTTACGATCCCGCCTGTGGATCGGGTTCGCTGCTCATCCAGACTGCTGCCCAGGTGGGCAGCAACAACTACGAGCTCTTTGGCCAGGAGGTCAACGGTTCCACCTGGGCACTGGCACGCATGAACATGTTTATGCATGCCAATGACAGCGCGCGTATTGCGTGGGGCGACACCCTGAATGACCCCAGACTGCTGCAGGGCGATCAGCTCAAGCAGTTTGACGTGGTGGTGGCTAACCCGCCGTTTTCGCTGGACAAGTGGGGGGCGGAGGTTGCGGAGTCGGACCGGTGGGGGCGGTTCTGGCGCGGTGTCCCGCCCAAAAGTAAGGGTGACTACGCTTTTATTTCGCACATGATCGAATCAGCACGACGGCGGACGGGCCGGGTTGCGGTGATTGTTCCACACGGTGTGTTGTTCCGTGCTGGTGCCGAGGGGCGCATCCGGAAGTCGCTGATCGAGGAGAACCTGCTGGACACAGTGGTGGGTTTGCCGGCGAATCTGTTCACCACAACCGGCATTCCCGTCGCCATCCTGATCTTCGACCGTTCGCGTGAAAAGGGCGGCGCCAACGAGGGCCGCGACGACGTCCTGTTCATTGATGCGAGCCTGGATTTCACGCCGGCCAAAGCCCAGAGCCTGCTGGACGAGGAACACATCGAGCGGATTGTTCAGACGTACCACGGGCGGACGGAGGCCGAGCGATACTCGCGCCTGGTGCTTCGCGAGGAGATACGCGAGAACGATTTCAACTTGAACATCCCCCGCTACATCGACACTTTCGAGGCCGAGGCTGCGATTGACGTCGCCGCCGTCCAACGTGACATCGAGAAAATTGAGGCCGAGTTGTTGGGCGTACGGGCCCGCATGGCTGGCTATCTGAAGGAGTTGGGCCTCGATGACTGACCCCTTTAGCCCCGAATCGAGTGGCGCAGCAGGGGAACTGGTGCTGTACACGAGCGACGACGGTCTCGCTCACGTGCAACTGCGGGCCGCCTCCGGTACAGCCTGGTTGCCCCAGCGGGGCATCGCCGACCTGTTCGGGAAGGACGTGCGAACCATCAACGAACACATCCAGAACGTCATCACCGAGGGCGAAGTGGACCCCGCCGCAACTATCCGGAAATTCCGGATAGTTCAGAACGAGGGAAATCGTGAGGTGGCGCGCGAGGTTGAGCACTACAATCTCGATGTCATCCTTGCCGTCGGCTACCGGGTGCGTTCGCCGCGTGGTGTGCAGTTCCGCCGCTGGGCCACGACAGTCCTCAGCGAATACCTCGTCAAAGGCTTCGCGATGGACGACGCCAAGCTCAAGGATGCGAAGCAATGGGACTACTTTGACGAATGGCTCGAACGCATCCGGGACATTCGCGCCAGCGAGAAGCGGTTCTATCAGAAGGTGCTGGACCTTTATGCCACGGCCGTGGATTACGACAAAGCATCGAATGAGGCGCAGCTCTTCTTCAAGGTGGTGCAGAACAAGATGCTCTGGGCCGTTACGGGCAAGACCGCTGCCGAGCTCGTCAAGGACCGCAGTGACTCCAATGCACCCAACATGGGGCTAACCAGCTGGGCTGGCGGACGGGTCCGCAAAGGTGACATTTCCACCGGTAAGAACTACCTCACCAAAGAGGAGATGGCTGACTTGAACGGGATCGTCACCATGTACCTGGACTTTGCCGAGAACCAGGCGAAGCGTCGCCTGGTGGTGACCATGGCTGACTGGAAGGAAAAGCTCGATGCCTTCCTGCAGTTCAACGGGCACGAATTACTGACGAACGCTGGCAGCGTGCGCGCGGAAGTCGCGAAGAAGCTCGCCGAGGACCGGTACGGGGAGTTTGATGCGAAGCGGAAGGCCGTTGAGGCTGTCACCGCAGACGCGTCGGACTTCGCAGAGCTTGAGCGGCTGAGTAGGGACGATACAAAGTGAAAATACCTTCGGGATGGCGTCTTGACGTTGTAGGGGGGGCCTTGGCGGGTACTCAATACGGAACGAGTGCTCCGTCATCCGGATCTGGAACGCGTCCGATAGTAGGTATGAGGAATCTCGCAAACGGCGTCGTGTCTCTGACCCGGATCCGCGAGTAGTGGCTTTTTGAGGCCGGAATTCTGGCGGGGGCGTGAATTTCGGCAACTTTTGGGTCCGGGCATGACAAAAGCCCGGTTGTCGTGTCGGGTGGGCGGAGGCTCCAT
>NZ_JASISR010000003.1 GCF_030063245.1 Paenarthrobacter sp. PH39-S1 | reverse complement strand
ATTTGAGGTCCTCCATCACCCGCAGCAACCCAATCCGCTCCCCGTCATCCCCGTCCTCGGGATCCATCCCCGCCAAAACAGTGATCCACCCCGCAATCATCCCAACCCGACCAGCAACAACAGGACCGGCAGCAACAGGACCGGCAGTGACAGGACCGGCAGTGACAGGACCGGCAGTGACAGGACCGGCAGTGACAGGACCGGCAGTGACAGGACCGGCAGTGACAGGACCGGCAGTGACAGGACCGGCAGTGACAGGACCGGCAGTGACAGGACCGGCAGTGACAGGACCGGCAGCAAGACCGGCGGCAGTTCGGGCGCCCGAGTGGGCAGCACCGAGGGTCGAAGCCGGGGGTGTGCCGGCCGCGTTGTGTGCGGACCCTGCGGAACCGGAACTCGATGTATCGAACAGGTATACTATACTACGCGCTGACGGAGGAGAATAATAGTACTTATTTTGAGTTGGGGATAACATCTTGAGCGGGGCTAACTTATTTCCCTGTTGCCGGTTTCCCGGTTTCCCGGTTTCCCGCCCGGGGTCGCCGGCGAAACTGATGGACCACCTATGACGGCAAAAGAGGGTGGCGCCCAAGTCTCCGCTCGCCCGCGGTGGTGGTCTACAGCTCACAGCATGAAGTGCCGGACTTCGCTCAGTTGCCGAAGGAGTTACGCCGGAAGGCCTCCACGCGGCCGCTGGTGACCTCCGCGACGACCACCCACAGAAAGAAATACCGGTGGCCGCTCAGCTACCGTAGGGGTCCATTGCAGCGGGCAGGGGATTGGGCCGCGGCCAGTCTTGTCGGCCTCGGGAAAGTGCCCTCCGGGTGAGTTCACAGCCTGCTACTATCCGCATGGCAAGCGCCGGCCCTACGCCATCCACCTCCAGGAGCTGCTCCACGGTGACCTCGGTGAGGGCCGCGGCTCCCGAGGTCTTTTTCAGGATCCGGGCGGCCAGTTCCAGGCTGCTGCAGCCCGGCAGTCCGGACCCGATGATCACGGCCAGCAGCTCCGCGGCGCGAAGCCTGCGCACACCCACACGCCGGAGCCTTTCGCGGGGTCGCTCCGCTGTAGCCATTTGCGCAATCGCTCTGTGTGCTCTCATGCTCCGAGGCTAGGCCGCCGATGGCACCGGGCTAAGCCGGCCCCGGACAATGTGCGCAACCGCGGGCCTCCGCAACGATGTGCAGGGAAGGCCAGCCACCTGTGAAGCCAGCTACAGGCGCCGGAAAGTCAGATCGAAAACAGTCCGCCCTGCCAGCTGCGCCTTATTCTCGAATCCGGTCAGGATCCGACCGGCGAAGCGCGGCGCCCACCCGCCCTCGGTGTCCGGCTCATCGGATCGGTCGCAGTCGCCCGCCGTCGTCCTGGCCTGAGTAAGCGGGCTATCTGCTCCAATTCGTTCCCCGTCGTGGACGTTGGCGAAGTCCTCGGAGGTCGAGAGAACCTCGCGCATTTGCCGGGCGTAATCGGACCAGTCCGTCGCCAACCGCCAGAGACCGCCCGGCTGCAGGACCCGGGAGACCAGCGGGGCAAAGGTTTCCTTGACCATGCGGCGCTTGTTGTGTTTGGTTTTGTGCCACGGATCGGGGAAGAACACCCAGACTTCGCTCACGGACCCCGCCGGCAGCATGGTGCTGAGCACTTCGGGTGCATTGGCTTGGACAACGCGGACGTTAGTGAGCCCACGTGACGCGACCTTCAGCAGGGTCTGCGCCAGCCCGGGGAGATAGACCTCCACGGCCAGAAAATCCTTGTCCGGGTTCTGCTCAGCGGCAAAGACGACGGCGTCGCCTAGCCCGGATCCGATCTCCACGATCAACGGTGCGCGGCGGCCGAAGGTGTCCTCGGCAGCAAAGACGAAGTCCGGGTGTACTGAAGTATCCGCCACATGCCGGGGAACGTCGATGGCGTAGGTTTTTTCGTATTCCTGCCAAGCCCGCTCGCGCCGTCCCTGCAGCCGTGTGCCACGGCGTACAAAGGAAACGGGCTGGGCCTGATAGGTTCCGTGCGAGGCTTGGCTGCCGGGTGTCACAGCGCGCGGAAGGGATGCGCGGGCTGCTTCTGGGAATTCGCTCATTGCCTCCAGAATACCGGCCGCAGGCCACGGGGAGCGCCCTGCCCGGCTGTTCGGGCCGCCGCCTGGCCCTTCGGAACGTCTGGCCGGGACGGCGGTTGCAACGCAGAGCGCGCAGGGAGGACGACGACGGCGGCACCCGACGCAGGAGCGCGGCAGCGCCGCCGCCGTGGGCGGTCCTGGCGTGCCCGCCGCCGTCGCGCACACGGCCGGCCGCATGGTCGGCCCCCTCGTGGATACCGCTGGCGGTCCTGGCGTGCCCGCCGCCGTCGTCGGCTATGTCAGGTCTTTGCGGATACCCGTCCACGGTGGGGTCGGCAGCTTAACCCGCTGCTGGCCAGCGGCCTGCTCTCCTCTCGGTGCGAGCCGGCGCAGGGTTATTCCGGCTACCCTGCCAGCTGCGAGTGGACCGGCAGGGTTCCCGCGGCGCGCCATGATGAGGTTGCGCGGATCCTGCGCTCGTTCCGCGATACGCGGCTGATCGAGTCCACCACGGGGTCCAGCAACTTTCTCGTGCTGATGTGGCTGCATCCGGCGGAGGACATGATGAGCGCAGAGGTGGCCATGGCCGAGCGGATTCCGGAACTGGAAATTGTGGAAAGCACTGTGATTCTGAACTCGCCAAAGCGGGTGGGGTGGCGGCTTGCCTCCGACGTACGGCAACGGGCGCCGTCGTGCTGCCGGGAGGTCCGTCCGATTTGGCAGGACTTGAGTCGGTGGCCTGATAGACTGAAGGCACTTGAAGCGCCTTAGCGCCCTTCATGCGTCGATGAACGCGTTGATCCAGTCCCGCAAGTTATTTTCCATGATTTCAGATGAGCCCGCATATGCCGGGCCCGGTGCATGGTCTGCGGTAGACATTTTCTGACATTTCTTCGGCGAATCCCTGCGCCGGCCGGCGCAGGGCATCGTATTTATGCCGAACCGAAAGCAACTATCTCCTATGACTACGTTCTCCAGCCTTGGTGTGCCCAAGGTCCTTGCCGCTTCCCTCGCCGCCAAAGGGATCGAGGAGCCGTTTCCGATCCAGGTCAAGACCCTTCCGGACACGCTGGCAGGCCGGGATGTCTTGGGCCGCGGCCGCACCGGCTCCGGTAAGACCATTGCCTTTGCCCTTCCGCTGGTAGCGCGCCTGGCCGAGGCCGAAGCCGCCTACCGCCGGAAACCGGGCCGCCCGTTGGGCCTGGTCCTGGCACCAACCCGCGAGCTGGCCACCCAGCTGAACAACACGATTGAGCCGCTGGCCAAGGAAATGGGCCTCACGACCACCGTGATCTACGGAGGTGTCTCCCAGCAGCGCCAGGAGCGTGCACTCAGGGCCGGCGTCGACATCGTCATCGCCTGCCCGGGCCGGCTTGAAGACCTGATGAAGCAGCGCCTGGTCACCCTGGAAGCGGTCGAAATCACCGTGCTGGACGAGGCCGACCACATGGCGGACCTCGGCTTCCTGCCGGTGGTCAAGCGGCTCCTGGACACCACGCCGAAGGATGGCCAGCGCCTGCTGTTTTCCGCCACACTCGACAATGGCGTGGACAAGATCGTCCAGCGTTACCTCAGCAACCCGTTGACGCACTCGGTCGATGATCCCAAGGCGTCCGTAAGCACCATGGAACACCATGTTCTGGTGGTTGGCGACCAAACGGTCAAGAAGCAGCTAATCGTGGAGTTGGCTTCCGGAGCCGGCCGCCGTCTGCTGTTCATGCGCACCAAGCACCACGCCCGCAAGCTGGCCAAGACGCTGACCGACGCAGGCATTCCCGCCGTCGACCTGCACGGGAACCTGTCGCAAAACGCCCGTGACCGCAACCTGGCGGAGTTCTCCTCCGGTGAGGTGCGTGTGCTGGTCGCCACCGATGTGGCTGCCCGCGGCGTGCACGTCGACGACGTCGAACTAGTGATCCATGTCGACCCGCCCACCGAGCACAAGGCCTATCTGCACCGCTCGGGCCGTACGGCACGGGCCGGATCCGATGGAACCGTTGTGACCATCACGCTGCCGGAGCAGCAGTCCGACGTCAAGAAACTGATGAAGGCAGCCGGCGTCGACGTCTCCTTTGAGCGCGTCACCGCCAGCCACCCGCTGATTGCCACGCTCGTGGGTGAGGTTGCCGGCAAGGTCGACCCGCGCACCCGTGCCGCTCTGCAGGCGGCCAAGACCGGTCAGCAGGGCGGCGGTGAGTCCACCGGTGCCAATGCCGAGCGCAAACGCGCACGCCGATCCGGTCAGGGCGCCCCGGCCGCCGGCGGTCGGGGAGGTCGCGGTGAACGCGGCAGGGTTTACGCCGGAGCCCCCGAATCGAGCAACCGTGAGGACCGCCGCAAGGAACAGACACAGGCACCCCGGTTTGGCAGCGAGAACCGTCGTCCGGCCCGCGCCGAGGGCGCCGGTGACGTTGCACGCGGCCCTAAGCGCGCTCCGCAGGCAGCATCGCACCGCAATGATGCGCCGCGGGCTGCCGGCCGTTCGGGTGCGGGGCAGAATGCCGCAAGTCAGCGCGGCACTGCCCCTCGTGCCCAAGGATCGGCCCAGGTCTGGTCCTCCACCACTGGGGGAACCTCAACCGGCAGCTATAAGGGCGGCGGCTCCGATCGAACGGCACGCGGAGCTGGTCCCCGCCGCGCCTCGGCCCCGGCGTCGAACCAGCGCCGCAGCCGCTAAGCGGTCAGGCTTCATCCCGGACGGGCAGCTGGCGACAGGTATTCTCAGGTACCTTTTCGCCGGCTGCTCGGCCATTTAACTGTGCGGCCGCTGCAGGTCCGCTCCGATCAGATCGGCGGCGGGAAGGGCCCTGAACCGGGCCTTCGAGGGGCGCTGGCATTAACGCGGGCGCGGCCGCGGGCTCTCCCCGGGCCGGCTGGCACAGTTGCTTGCCGCACTATGAAACGCTACGTTATTTCCAGCGTTAAGCGCCGAGGAGGTGAGAGCGATTACTGCTGTATCAGATCGGGCGCCTCCGCATCGCGGACGGGTGGTTCACCCCGCGCAGGTGACGCAGGAGGGCGCCAAGGCACACCGAAAGGCACTCCATTGTCAGCTTCCCCGTCTCCTCTGCCGCCTTCTTCCTCCTCAGTCGCCATCACCAGGAGGCTTCGGGCCGCCGGGTGCGTCTATGCCGAAGATGAGGCGAAACTGCTCCTTTCCGCCGCGCTGACGCCCGCAGATCTCGACAGCATGGTGGACCGGCGGGTAGCCGGCCTGCCGCTGGAGCACATACTCGGCTGGGCAGAGTTCTGCGGCCTGCGGATCGCAGTGGATCCGGGTGTTTTTGTGCCTCGCCGCCGCACCGAGTTCCTCGTCCAGCAGGCCCTCGCGTTGTCCGGGCCCGAAGCCGTCGTCGTCGACCTTTGCTGCGGCTCCGGCGCGATAGGCGCGGCACTGGCCGCCGCCGCTCCGAGCGCCCGGATATACGCCGCCGACATCGATCCCGCCGCGGTCCGGTGCGCCCGCCGCAACATCACCGCCGTCGGTGGTCAGGTGTTCGAAGGTGATCTTTTTGAGCCCCTTCCGCCTGCGCTGCGGGGCTGCGTCGACGTTCTGGTCGTCAATGCGCCCTATGTCCCGACCGGGGAGATCGGGATGATGCCAGCGGAAGCGCGGATCCACGAACCACGGGCGGCGCTCGACGGCGGCGGGGACGGGCTTGACGTGCAGCGGCGGGTGGGGGCTGCCGCGCCATTGTGGCTGGCGCCCGAAGGCCATCTGCTGGTCGAATGCAGCGGGCGTCAAGCGCCACGCACCGTAGGTATTTTTACCCGCTGCGGGCTGCTCCCGCGGGTGGTCGAATCCGACGAGCTGGCTGCCACCGTCATCATTGGCAGCCTCCCGCGCTGACATCGAAGGCGCGGAGCGCCATTCGAACCCTGGCGCTGGCCGTGTGTTAAGAACAGCTGTTTGCGTAGCTTGGTGGCGGTTTACTGTTCTGCGGCGGCGATGCTCACAATAGCCAGAAAGCCGCGGCCAGTCAGCTCGGGCGCCGCGTCAGAACCGGCGACGGCGTCAAAGCGGGACAGTGCCACGCCCGCGGTTCCGCTGGTGGTTGCCGCGGCCGGGCCACCAGCCGTCGTGGTTGCATCGCCCTGCAGCAGGACGGCATGCTGGCCGGCGAAGACCGGGTGCGGGCGTTTCCGGGAGAGCTCGATGATGGTGGTGTAAGCCTTGAAACCGCCGCGCCGCGTCATCACGCTCAGATCCATCACGTTGCCCGTCGGCAGGGCGGCGTCGGTAACGCTGTCCCCGGAGAAGCGGAACGGTCGGTATTTCTCCAACAGGTGCTCGTCGCCGTCGACCTCCAGCATCAGCAGATCACCGTCAATCACAGTGACTATGCGGTCGATGCCCGGCAGCGGGGAAAACGGACCCGCATGGCTGACCTCCGCGATGCTGATGCGCCAGTCCCAGTTGCTGCCGCTGGACGGGGAGGCGGCGACCGTGCGCGTCACACCGCCTCCGTTGGCCCAACGGGACGGCCTGAGTTCGCTGTAGCGGATGACGTCCACCGGGTTAGTCCTCCACGCTTTCGATGCTGATCACGCGCATCCTTTTCGGCTCGGCTCTCCTGCGCCGGTTCCTTCGCCGCGCGCTGGTGTAGACCGCCGAGAGCAGCAGGGAGAGCCCGAAGGCGGCGGCAATTTTGACCGGAAAGGGCCACGGCAGCACCGACAGGGCCAGACAAACTAGGGCAAAGCTAACGAACTGGAAGACCAGATCGGCCCGGTCGGCTTTTTTACGCATGGCTTCAGACTACCCGGCGGGTGTTCGGGTGGCCGCCTCGGTAGCGTGCCGCGGGCTGTCCGGATTCATCAGCGAGTGCTTGCGGCCGTAGAGAAAGTAAATGACCAGACCGATCAGCAGCCAGATGACGAACCGCAGCCAGGTCTCCCAGTGCAGCTGGGTAATCAGGAAAGCGGACGCGATGACACCGAAGGCTGGCACGACGGGCATGAAGGGGAGCCTGAAGGTGCGGGGTTCATCCGGCTTGGTACGGCGGAGGACGATGACCGCCACGCAGACCACCACGAAGGCCGCCAGGATGCCGATATTGGTCAGGTCGGCAACAAGCCGGATGGGAAGCACCCCGGCCAGCACCGCGGAGGCACCGCCGGCAATCCAGGTAACCCGCTGTGGGACACGTTTCTTGTCCGTCTGGGAAAACCATTTGGGCAACAGGCCATCACGGCTCATCGCGAACCAGACCCGGGTCACCCCCAGCAGGAAGGTCAGCATCACGGTCAGGATGGAAATAACGGCGAAGCCGGCAATGATGGTGGCGATTGTGGGCAGTCCCACGGAATCGAAAGCGGAGGCGAAGGCGCTGTTCGGGTTGAGCTCGGTGTACTTCTGCATCCCCGTGAGCACCAGGGTCGCCAGCACGTAGAGAATCATCGCGATCACCAGCGAGAGAATAATCGCCTTGGGCATATGTTTCTTGGCGTCCGTGGCTTCTTCCGCAGCGGTGCTCATTGCGTCATAACCGAAGACGGCGAAAAAGACGGTTGCCGCGCCTCCGAGGACCGGCCCAAAACTGGTGGGCATAAAGGGGACGAAGTTCGAGCCGTTAAGGTGGAACATGCCGATCCCGATGATGCCTAAAATCAGCAGCACCTTCACCGCCACGGCCACCAGCTCAAACCGGCCGAAGCTCTTCGAGCCGCGGCTGAGGATCCATGTCACCAGCAGACAGACAACGATGGCGGGCAGATTAATGATGCCGTGGGGGGTGTCGGGGGTCCAGGCGCTGGAGATCCAGTCCGGGACCTGAACCCCGATCCCGCTCATGAACGCACTGAAATAGCCGGAGATCCCGATGGCTACGACGGCCACAATCGCAATATATTCAAGCAGCAGGTCCCAGCCGATGAACCAGCCGATAAGCTCGCCCAGGGCAACGTAACCGTAGGTATAGGCGGAGCCGGCCCTGGGGATCATGCCCGCAAATTCGGCGTACGAGAGGGCCGCGGCGCCGCTGGCCAGGCCGGCGACCAAAAAGGAGATAACGACGGCGGGTCCGACGCCGGGATTGGCGCTGTCACCGTGCGCCACCACACCGGCAAGCGTGAAGATGCCCACGCCGATAATGCCGCCGACGCCGATCGCCGTGAGCTGCCACAGCCCAAGGCTCCTCAGCAGTCCGCCGCCTTTCTCATCGTCGACTTCTTGAACAGGCTTGCGCCGCCAGATTGAGTAGGGGCTTGTTGTCTGACTCATGAATGCCTCCGGAAGATCGTGCAACCACTCGGATCGGCCCAGTTTACTCCCGTGTCAAGATGCACCGACGGGCGCCTTCGGGTAGCGTCCGGCGGGCAGGTGATGAGAGCGGGACGGGTTCGGTCAGGCATGATCTTTGGGGGCCGGCGGAGGGGTCCGTATGCTGTTGCATGGAAAGGCTGCCGGTGCGGCATGCCAACATCGCCGGAAAGGCCCGTATGTCCCGTTTGCCCACCGCCGAGCTGCACCTGCACATCGAAGGCACGCTCGAGCCCGAGTTGATCTTCGAACTGGCCCGCCGTAATGCTATTGTGCTGCCGTACCGGGATGTCGAGGACCTTCGGAAGCAGTACGAATTCACCGACCTGCAATCGTTCCTGGACCTGTATTACGCCAACATGGCGGTACTGCGGACGGAGCAGGACTTCGCGGACATGACTAGCGCATACCTCGCCCGGGCCGGTGCCGCAGGGGTGCGGCATGCGGAAATTTTCCTCGATCCGCAGGCGCATCTGGTCCGCGGGGTGCCGCTGGAAACCTGCATCAACGGCGTCGCCGCGGCGCTGCGCGACAGCGAGGCCCGAAATGGCATGAGCACGTCGCTGATTGCGGCATTCCTGCGGGACCGGCCCGCCGAAGAGGCCCTTGGCGTGCTCGAGCAGCTGATCGCGATGGACGCGCCGATCATTGGGATTGGACTTGACTCGGCCGAAGTGGGACACCCGCCGTCTAAATTCACGGCAGTTTTCGCGCGCGCCCACGCGGCCGGGCTCAAATGCGTGGCACACGCGGGGGAGGAAGGGGAACCCGGCTATATCTGGGAGGCACTGGACCTGCTCGGTGTGGCCCGGATCGATCATGGCATCCGGGCCCTGGAGGACGAAGTTCTGGTGCAGCGGCTGGTGGCCGAGCAGATCCCGCTGACGGTATGCCCGCTGTCCAACGTGCGGTTACGTTCGGTGGACACGCTGGCTGACCACCCGCTGCCCCGGATGCTCGCCCGCGGGCTCAACGTTTCCGTCCATTCCGATGATCCGTCCTACTTCGGCGGGTATCTCGACGACAATTTCGCGCAGCTGACAGGGACCTTCGGATTGGGCACGGAACAACTGGCACAGCTGGCCGCAAATTCCGTTCGTTCAGCGTTCCTGGGCGCCGAACGGAGCAGCACGCTGCTCGACGAAATCGACCAGTGGCGGGACTCGCAGCCCGCAGACTAGCGGCCGCGCCGACGACGAGAACAATCGGCGACGACCGTGCCTGAGCTGACTGGATAGGCATGGACGACGACAAATGACGGCGCCGGCTTTTCGACGGAGGGTCGCATTGTCCGGCAGGCACGGTTGATTGAAGGCCGGTAGCGGCATTGACTTTTCTGGAAGGGGGAACCAGAAGGGGGCAGTACCGTGGTCCAGATTGTGCCGAGCGAGAGGAACGCACGAGCGCTTTTGCAGGCCTTACCTCTTTCTTTGCCTCCGCGGAAGTTCACCCAATTCCATCAGGGAGCATTAAGGAGGCGGGACAGCTGGCTCCCGCCGGCCACCCGCCGTGCGTGCTAGGCTTCTGCGCATAAGCCGCGGCTCCGGATGCTGCTGCGGCTTCGGCTGTGTGGAGGTAGCGCGGAAAATGGATCCCGGAAGCGTTCTTCTGATCGTGCTGCTGGGCATCTTGTTGATGTTCCTCGCAGCGGCCATCACCGCTGGAATTCTGCTCTACCGGGGCGCCCGGGGACTGGTCAGGCGCGCGGCTCCCGGTGCAAGAGCCCGACGAGGCGCACTGATCCACCGCGCCCGGACCGGTACCCCGCAACGGCGCGGGCTGGCTACTTCCCGGCTGCGGCTGCAGGATTCCCTGGCCGCAACCAACCGCAGCCTCGATGTTGCGGCGGACTCACGGCAGCACGTGGGCAACCTGGGTTACATTGTGCAGACGCTCAATCATGCCGCGCACGTGGTGGACCGCCAGCTCGCGGTAGCCGAAAAAGAGCCGGACCCAGACGTTCAGCGCGCGTACGCGCAGACCCTGGGCGCCCAGACCGAACAGATTCTGCAGACAGCCGCCGGCGTGCGGCAGGCACTGGCCCGAACCTCCCAGCCCATGACCGCCGTCGACCTTTCCGAGCTGATGCGGCGCCTGGACATCGAGGCGAAAATGCTGGACAACTGGACCGCCACCTATACTCGCCTTAGATACCCGCAGTCGCCGCCCCCGGATCCGCCGAATCCCCAGTCGCCGAACCCCAAGCTCCGAAACCTCTAACCCCGCAGGAGGGCGCCATGAAGCTGACCCAGCGAATCACCATGATTTTCCGGTCCAAGGCCAATGCCGCCGTGGACAAGTATGAGGACCCGCAACTGAGCATGGACTACTCCTACCGGAATCAGCTGGCCGCCCTGCATGAGGTCCGCCGGGGAATCGCGGACGTGTCCACCAGCCGGCATCGTCTGGAACTGCAGGCCAACGAACTGCACGCGGCAATGGTGCGGCTGCACCGGCAGGCACAGCAGGCCGTCGACCTGGACCATGAAGAGCTCGCCCAGCTGGCACTTTCCCGGCGGGCCGATATCGCCGGGCAGCTCTCGGATATCACCACGGCACGGGATGCCCTCTATGCACAGGAAAAGAAGCTGTCCGCGGGGTTAGGGCAGCTGGAGACTCGTGTGGAAGGCTTCCGTCTGCGCGCGGAGACCATTAGGGCCACGTATACGGCAGCCGAGGCGCAAAGCCGCATCGGCGAATCGCTGGGCGGGCTGAACAAGGAAATGACCGACGTCTCCTTGGCCATGGGGCGAGCGGAGGAGCACGCCCAACGGATGCAGGCCCGGTCGGAGGCGCTGGAGGAAATGTTCAGTACCGGAGCGCTGGAGGATCCGGCGAGACCGTTCCGAGACCCGGTGGCGCGCGAGCTCGATCGGGTCAGTGCCGACCACGATGTAGAGAGGGAGCTGGCCCGCCTTAAGGCGGACCGTCAGCTCAGGACGCACGGCCCTGTCGGCACCTCCTCCGTCGGGCAGGGCGGCGCCGGACAGGACGCTGTGGGACCGGACGCCGTCGGGTTGGGCCCCGTCGGGTCGGGCGACGCCGGGCGGTTCATTTTGTGATGTGCACGTCTCCTCTGCCGGTATCGAAACGAAAGGTCCGGGCACGCCTGACAGGGGAGCCCGCAGGGCCCGCTGTCAGCGTGAAGGAGACCATCGCACAGCCGGCCGCAACATCGTCCGCCGTCACGGTGTAGGTCAGGGACGGAAACAGCACGGGCCTGCCAGGTTCCACGGCGGCCGCGCTGCGGATGGGAGCGCCGGCGAAGTTCCCGTCCAGCAGCACGGTCCGTGCCCGGCCTCCTAGGGCGGCGGCCCGGCCGGAAAAGGCCAGGATGTCTCCGCTGAGATAGCCAGGCCGTGGCGGCCCATAGTTCAGCTCTTGTGATCTGCGGTCGAAGAGCACCTGAACCGCTTCCTCGGAGTAGCCCTGACCCATTTCCTTCCACACGGAGGAGGGAAAGCCGCCCTGCGGACCGGCCAGGGTGACGCTCGGCCCCACGGTCTGCCAAATCTCCGGCAGACCGGGGGAGATCGACCGCAGCTCCATATCAAAAATCACGTCGCCGTCCGCCTCCGCTTCGCACGGGACGGCACACCGAAAGGACTCGCCGAGCAGCTCCCCGGCGTCCGGTAGTTCCCCAGCCTCCAGCAGCTCATTGGCGTCTACGGAGGTGAAGACGATCTCGCGGTAGCCCTGGCGCTCATACAGCACGCCGATCCGGCCGTCCGGGAGCCTGGCAGCGGTGGAGTACGCCGAGCTTCCCGGGCAGAGGACCAACGCGTGCGGCCAGGAATCGCCGTTGTCTTCGGACAGCTTGAGCACGGTGTTCCGGCGCAGGGCGGTGTCATGATTGTGGGTGGCAATAAGCCAGCCATCAATCCGCCCCGAAGCCAGCCCGGTCAGTGCTGGCAGTCCGTCGAACCTGGCCACCGATCCGTTGTCGCTGGGGTCCGGGAGTTGAGGATGCGGGCGCGGGGCCGAGTAGGAGTGCCCGCCGTCGGTTGAGATTGCCGTCAGCCGGTAAGGCGTACTGCGCGAATGCAGCAGAACGCGCCCGTCCGCGAGCCCCACGACCTTGTTCTCATTGGTCCCCGGTCCGACGAAGACGCCCAGGGTCCAGGTTTCGCCGTGGTCGTCGCTGTAGGCGGAGGCGGCCAGAATTTCGCTGGCTACAAGAACCACAAACTGCTGGATCAGCCGGCCCCGGTAAGGCCCGACGTGCAGCTGGATGCCTTGTCCCGCCGCGGCAAAGATGCCGGTGATCCGGTCCCGTTTGAGCTGGCCGGTGATCCTGCGGTGCTGCCAGCTGTCGCCGTCGTCGTCCGAAAAACTGTAGTCACAGTGCTGGACGGCGTCGGACGGTTCCAGCCCGGCCACCGCCTCGAAGAAGCCCGCCTGCGTGCCCGCAGCGTGGAACATGAAAATACGGCCGGTTTCCGCGTCCACCAGCAGGCTCGGATCCCCAAATCCTTCCAGCCCGGTTCCCGTGCGGACCACCTGCTGCGGACCCCAGGTCCGGCCGGAATCGGTGCTGCGGCGCAGGAGCAGGTCGATCGGGTTGGGCAGATCATCAAGATTGGGCCGTCCGTCGTAAGCAGCCAGCAGCGTCCCTCGCATACTCACCGCCAGCGCCGGGATGCGGTACTGCCGGTACCCGCCGGTTCCACGGGTGGCCAGAACACTTTCAAAGGAGGATGCCATGGTCCAATTTTAGGCGGGCCAGCCGACGGAGGACACGGCGGGGGAGCCGGCGGTGGTTGATCTGGCGGATATGGCGGCCTTGGATGGCCGTCGTTCGCTCAGGCGACGGTAATGCCCAGGTGGTCAGCGAGCAGGGGAGCCAGCAGCCCCAGCTGGTAGTCGTCGATGACGGATCCCGCCAGATTGCCGATTCCGTGGATGGCTTTGAATTCGGAACTGCGCAGATCCAGGTCCTTGAGGGTGGCCTGACCGACATCGAGGGTGCCGATCCGGCAGTTCTCAGCGCGACCCTGTTGACCGCGCTGCCACCGAGGTCGAGCTCGTTGATGATGCAGTCACTGATCAGCAGATCGGAGATTTTCGCGGCGCGAAGGTTGACGAAGTCCAGTTTGCCGCCATCAATCCGCACCGACTGCCAGGTGCTGTCGTAGAGCTCGGCCGACCCCCAGCGCGGTGCGGTGATGACCACGTCCCGCCAGCTGGAGCGCGCAGCCGTGAACACGGGGGCGAAGCTGTCGGCGAGGAGGCAATCACGGAATCTGGTCCCGCGAAGCTGGGCCTCGTGGAATGTGGCGCCATTGAATTCGCATTCGATGAAATCGGCGGCCGTGATATCCAGACCATCCAGAGCGGGTCGATCGTAGCGCTCGCCATCGTAGCTGACCCCCGATTGAAACGACGCCTGTGGAGCATCCCGGAGGTCGTGGAGCCGCACGGCGGAGAGCCGCGGTGCCTGCAGCTTGCTGGATCCGGCGGACTTCGCTGCAGCCATCAGATACCCGCTGGACGCCCGGCCATGGCCGCGGTCGCAGGGACGGGTCGGGAAGCACCGGGCCGGGAAGTGCCCGATCTGGAGCTGCTGGGTCGGGAGGCGCCTGATCTGGAGCTGCTGGGTCGGGAGGCGCCCGATTTGGAGCCGCCCGATTTGGAGCCGCCCGGTCTGGAAGCACCGATGGGACCGCGGGCGGAAAGACGTAGCACTGTTCCAGCTTATCGGCCATGCCGCCCTTGCGCGTCTGCACGGTAGATGGTCTCTGCACGGTGCACGGTGCACGGTGCACCGCTGCCCGGTCCTGTCCTGTGTTAAAGCCCTCGGCTGTGCGCGGATCGGCGCCTGCTGCCGTCTGAGGGTCTGAGGGTCTGAGGAGGATCGGTAGCACGGTGGTTCGCCTGTACGTAGTACCGAAACTTCCTCATGGGCCACACCGCTACGTCGTTGTGGTCGGACGCCGCCCTGGAGGACGCCCCTTGAACGTCTGATCGCTCCGGGGGTACCATGCCGGCATGGCGTCGATCAGATCGAGGAGACGGCGATGGGCGAGATAACTGCAGAGACGTCATCAGCAGACCTGCTGGTCGACCTGATCATCTCCCTGGACGGGTATGCCTCGGCCGAGGGGTGGCCCGGCTGGTGGGGTCTGGAGGGGCCGGAATACCTGGCCTGGCTCGAGCAGGAGGGGCAGAAGGACTACACCATTCTCCTGGGGGCGAACACCTATCGGCTGATGTCCGGCATGTCGGAGAAGGCCGCGGCCGGGGGCTCGGGATTCTCCGAGGATGAGGGGGCCAGCCTGACCGGCCTTGCCGCCGTGCCCAAGGTCATCTTCTCCTCCACCCTGCAGGCGCCCCTGACCTGGCCGAACTCGGAGCTGGTCACCGGGGACGCAGTCGAGGCCGTGACCGAGATGAAACGGACCGGGAGAGGGCCCCTGAGTACCCTCGGCAGCCTCAGCCTCTGCCGGTCGCTGCTGAGCGCGGGCCTCGTGGACCGGTTCCGGCTGGTCGTCTTTCCGGTGATCACCGGCCGCACCGGGCGGGAGCGGATCTACGACGGCTATCCGGATGTTTCTCTCGAGTTGGTGGACAGCAGGACCTTCGACGGTCGGCTCCAGCTGCTTGAGTACGTCCCCACGGTGCTCAGCGGTCCGCCGGGCAGCGGTCCGAAGTGAGTCAATCCGTGAGGATTCCCTCGATCTGGAAGTCTGGGGGATCGTGGTCGTACTGGCTGGCGTCAACCTCAGACCTGAACGGCTATGCCGGCCATATGCCTGGGCGAGCATCCTAAAGCCGTCGCAGTAAGGGATGGTCTATCGGGCCTCTGCCGGCGGTACGTCGTGAGGGACTGGACGTGGCAATCGCGCGGGATGACGAGAAAGAGTGTACTCATGCCGATCCTGCCAGCCGAGCGTGACCCCCGACTGATCACCGTGCGCCGCGGCGGAACATTGACCGACGAGCAGCACCGGCTGCTTGGGGAGTGGGCCGCCCTCTGCGCCGAACATGTCCTGCACCTTTTCGTGCAGGGGCAGCCGCGCGACACCCGCCCGCGTGACGCTATCGACATCGATCGTGCCTGGGTCCGCGACGAGGTGCGCATGCGTGATGCGCACCGGGCCGCTTTCGTGGCGAATGCCGCCGCACTGACCTCTGACATTCGTGGTCTCCCACTCCGCCCGCGGCAGACCACCGCGGCAAAGTGCTCCGCGTCCCCTTAGCTGCCAGCGGTAATTTTTTTCGATTTTCTGAAGCGACCCTTGTTTCGGGTTCAGGAGCCTCTCCCCGTTGGGGCGCAGTTCCCCAGTTGGGGAGACGTGACGGTACAAGGTCTGCCGGAGTAATGCCCAGCTCCTTGCAGAGTCCGGCAACCTTGGTGTCGGGCTGGGCCACGGAAGCCATGGCCCAGCCGAACCTTCGCCGGGTCATCTTGAACGGGCGGCCGCGCCTTTGCGGCCTCGGGAACGGGCGGAGGCGAGGCCGGCGATGGTGCGTTCTGAGATGAGCTCGCGTTCGAACTGGGCCAGGGCGGCAAATATCCCGAAAACCAGTTTTCCGGAACCGGTGGTGGTGTCGATGGCTGCTCCCTGACCGGTGAGGACCTAAAACCAGACGCCACGTTCGGTCAGGTCGCGGCAGGTCGCGGAGGATGTTGACCAGCTGGTGCAGATCGCGGCCGAACCGGCAGCCTGCTCATCACTTAGAATATCGACCGCCATGCGACCAATTCATCAGCTATGTGACCCCCAAACGTGAATTTCCGTACGATCCTCCTCAGACCCCGTCTCTGCCCCGCTCCGGGACATACTGGCCGTTTGACGGTTCGGGCGACACAATGGTGACATGACTGCCCCCGTGAAGACCGACAACTGGTACCTGAACCCGCCAGCGCGTGAATACCGCAGTGTCAGTGCGCCGGCGGGCGTGCTCGAATTCCACCGGCGGCTGCCCGGCTATGCGCCGACGCCGCTGCGGGACTGCCCGGAGCTGGCGGCAGAGCTGGGCGTGGGGCGTGTTTTCGTCAAGGAGGAAGCCCAGCGGTTTGGCCTGCCGGCGTTCAAAATGGTGGGTGCCTCCTGGGCTGTGTACCGGGCCCTGGCGGAAAGGACGCCGGAGCCGGAGCGGTCTTGGACCTTTGCCGAATTGGCGGCACATTTCGACGGCAGCATCCGGCTGGTCTGTGCCACCGACGGAAACCACGGCCGGGCGGTGGCCCATACCGCCGGTCTGCTCGGGCTGCCGGCCCACGTGTTCGTCCCCGCGTCGATCGGCCAGCGCGCCAAGGACGGCATTCTCGGGGAAGGCGCCGTGCTGAATGAGATCGATGCACCCTATGACGACGTCGTCCGCACGGCCGAGGAGGCCGCGGCAGCGGACCCCGCGGCGCTGCTGCTGCAGGACACCGCGTGGACAGGGTACGAGCAGATCCCCGGCTGGATAGTTGAGGGATATTCGACGATCTTCCGCGAAATCGACGCGCAGCTGCTCGATGCCCGCGCCGGCGGCCCGGACGTGGTGGTGACTCCTTGCGGCGTCGGCTCACTGATCCAGGCGACCGTGGCCCACTATCGCGGGGGTGACCGCGGTGGTGACAGTAGCGGTCATCGCGGGACGGCCGCGTCCAGCCCGTCGCTGCTGAGCGTGGAACCGGTGAACTCGGCCTGCCTGCTGGAATCCCTGCAGTCCGGGCGACCGGTGGCGGTGCGTACCGGCTCGACCCGGATGGCCGGTCTGAATTGCGGCACCGTTTCCAGCATCGCGTGGCCTGTCCTGCAGGGCGGAATCGACGCGGCTGTCACGATCACCGAGGACCAGGATCTGCAGGCGGTCCTTTCGTTGGAGCGGCTCGGGCTGGACAGCGGGCCGTGCGGGGCGGCATCATTGGCCGGATTCAAGGTCGCCGCCGCCAGCCCCGCGCTCCGGCAAGGGATGGGCGTGACCGGGGCGTCCGTCGTCGTGCTGCTCAGTACGGAAAGCCGCGCGGCCAATCCGCTGTCCTGAGCCGGAGGCGGCCGGGAGCCACTTCGGCTGGGCGGAGGACGGCGTCAGTTTCCGGGGCTGCCCAGGCCGCCGGCGAGCTCGCCTTCCAGATTCCGCTGCGCGGCCCGCAGCCACAGGCTTTGCGCCGCCGGGGTATGGAACAGTGGGTCCAGTTTGAGCAGTTCCCGGACGACGACGGCGCGCCCGGTGGCGAAGTCGGCGTCGCTGACGTGGGCGTAGTCTGCCCGGACGGCCCGCAGATATTGCCCGTACTGCTCGGGTGAGCCGCCGAGAACAGACAGATCGGCATCGCACAGCAGCGCGCCGCCGTCGTCCGCGGGTCCCGGAATGTGATTGGCAGTGAGCCGGACCAGCCGTGCCGTTTCGCGAATCTGAACCGCGGGCAGCCCCGCGAGCGTGAGCGCGGATTCCGCCAGCTGCGCCGAATGCTCCTCATCCGCACCGGGCACGCCCCGGTACACCGCGTCGTGGAACCAGGCGGCGAACAGGACCGGCCCTGCCGGCTCCGGATGCAGCAGCACGAGGGCCTCCAGCACTGCCAGCAGGTGCGTGCGTCCGTGGTAGTGCCGGTGCGGCTCGCCCCACCGTCCGAGCAGGTCCCGGCCGATCTCCTCCCGGCCGGGCAGGAGCGCGGTCCAGCGCTGCAGCAGGGCCCGCTCGAGGGACTCATTGCGGTCCCGCGCGCGGACCCGCAGCCCACTGGAAATCAGCAGCCGGGCAAGGGTCTTGCCGGAGACCTCGACAGCGCCCAGGCGGACCAGATCCGTATACCGGCGCGCCGGCACATCGTAGTGGTCCCTGTCGAACGCCCGCCCGGGGATGCCGGCGTCGGCGGCGAAATCGTGCAGTTCCGTCAGCGACAGGTCCGAGACAAGATGTGAAAACACGGTGCCATGCGCCGGCCAGACCGGCGGGTCCAGATAGAGGGTCATCTGGCCGGGCCGGTCGGGTCCGGAGCACAAGCAACATCCGCCCGCCCGGCCGCGCGTGGCGGACCGGGATCGAAAACGTCCAGCAGCTCCTCCATCCGGTCGAAGGGAATGGCCCCGGCAGCGGTCAGGGCACCGGCCGGAGCCAGCCCTCCGGTGAAGCCGAACACCGTCATTGAGGCGGCGACGGCAGCCCGGACACCGGGAACGCTGTCCTCCACGACGGCGCAGCGGGCCGGGTTTACCCCCAGAAGCCGGGCGGCGTGCAGGAACAGATCAGGGGCGGGTTTGCCGTGTTGAACCTCCGCGGCGCTGAAAATGCGGGCGCCAAAGTGCTTCGCCAGCCCGGTGAGTCCGAGGGTCAAGCGCATTTTGCTGTGCGATCCGCTGGAAGCAACGCAGCTGCGCTGGCCCCGCGATGCCAAGGCCTTAAGCAGCGACTCGATGCCAGGGACGGGGGCGAGCTCGTTGGCGAAGGCCCGCCGGATTTCAGCGCTGGAGCGCCGATCAAATTCGGCGGCCTTCTGCGGCCCAAGGATCCGTTCCAGCACTGCCTGGCCGTCGGCGGACGTGCGCCCCATGAAGGTGTCCACGACGTCCTGTTCCGAGTGCGGGGCGCCCAGTTCCGTGAGCAGGCGCGCCTCGATCGCCACCGTCAGCCGTTCGCTGTCCACCAGCACGCCGTCGCAGTCGAAGATGATGAGTTCAAATCCGTCCATGCCCTCAACGGTAGCGGTTGCCTGAAGCGTTCCCTCCATCGACTGAGCCGCAGGGCACTGTCCCTCTGTTTCCCATGTTTGTCCCGTTCACCCCCTGTCCCGTTCACTTCCGGATCGGGCATTTGCTGCCCGGCCGATGACGGACCGCGCCCGGCGTAGACAGGGATTTCGCCGTGGGCAATCATGGGTAGCAGCGGACTTTTTCTGAAGTTGAGCGTAGTACACTCAAGTTAATAGATGGCGCGTCCGCCTGGACGCAGTCGAATTGCCGCTTTTGAAAGGAGCTGTCTGTGGACGCCAAATTCACGACCAAGAGCCAGGAGGCTCTGTCCGCCGCCGCGATGAACGCCTCAACGGCGGGCAACCCGCAGGTCGAACCCGCGCACCTGCTCAAAGCCCTGATGGATCAGCGCGAAGGCGTGGCGGTCGCCCTGCTGAAGGGTGCCGGCGTCGACCCGGATCAGGTCAGTCTTGGTGCCAGCCAGGCAATCAAGTCCCTGCCGGCCTCCTCCGGGACGTCCGTGGCACAGGCCCAGCTCAGCAGGAATGCGCTGATGGTGCTGCAGTCGGCCCAAAAGGAGGCGGACCGCCGGGGCGACAGCTATGTCTCCACCGAACACCTGCTGCTCGGCATCGCCGCCGATGCGGGCGAGGCCGGGAAGGTGCTGCGGGACGCCGGTGCCGGCACCAAGGCTTTGGAAGCGGCCCTCCCGAATGTGCGCGGCAGCGGGAAGGTGTCCACTCCGGATCCGGAAAACACGTTTCAGGCCCTGGAAAAGTACGGTGTCGATCTGACCGCAATCGCACGGTCCGGCAAACTGGATCCCGTGATCGGCCGCGACTCGGAGATCCGCCGCGTGATCCAGGTGCTCAGCCGGCGCACCAAGAACAACCCGGTGCTGATCGGTGAACCCGGCGTGGGTAAGACCGCCGTCGTCGAGGGCCTGGCGCAGCGCATGGTTGCGGGCGACGTGCCGGAGAGCCTGCGCGGGAAGACGCTGGTCAGCCTCGACCTGGCCGCGATGGTGGCCGGCGCTAAATACCGCGGTGAATTCGAGGAACGGTTGAAGGCCGTGCTGGAGGAAATCAAGAACTCCGAGGGGCAGATTGTGACCTTCATCGATGAGATCCACACGGTGGTCGGCGCGGGCGCGGCCGAGGGGTCCATGGATGCGGGCAATATGCTCAAACCCATGCTGGCCCGCGGCGAGCTGCGGCTGATCGGCGCCACCACACTGGATGAATACCGCGAACGCATCGAGAAGGACGCGGCGCTGGAGCGGCGGTTCCAGCAGGTCTACGTCGGTGAGCCCAGCGTCCCCGACACCATTGGTATTCTCCGCGGACTCAAGGAACGCTACGAGGCGCACCACAAGGTGGCGATCGCGGACTCCGCCTTGGTTGCCGCGGCCACCCTGTCCAACCGGTACATCGCGGGCCGGCAGCTGCCGGACAAGGCCATCGACCTGGTGGATGAGGCCGCGTCCCGGCTGCGCATGGAGATCGACTCCGCTCCGGAGGAGATTGACCGGCTGCGCCGATCGGTGGACCGGCTGACCATGGAGGAACTGGCGCTGACCGGGGAAACGGATGCCGCGTCGCGGGACCGGCTGGACGCACTGCGGGCGGACATGGCGGACAGGAAAGAGGAGCTGAACGCCCTGAACGCCCGGTGGGAGGCGGAAAAGGCCGGCCTGAACCGCGTTGGCGAGCTCAAGGCGAAGCTGGACGAGATGCGGTCCGTGGCGGACAAGGCACAGCGCGACGGCGATCTGGAGCAGGCGTCGCGGGTCCTGTACGGCGAAATCCCGGCACTCCAGCGCGAACTGGACACTGCAGCCGCGGAAGAGGAATTTTCGGACAAATCCCAGCTGATGGTCGCCGAGGAGGTCACCGCCGACGACATAGCCGAGGTCATCTCCGCCTGGACCGGGATCCCGGCCGGCCGGATGCTGCAAGGCGAATCGCAGAAGCTGCTGCAGATGGAGCAGGTGCTGGGAGCGCGGTTGATCGGCCAGTCCAAGGCCGTTGCCGCCGTCTCGGATGCGGTGCGCCGTGCGCGGGCAGGAATTTCGGACCCCGACCGGCCCACCGGTTCGTTCCTCTTCCTGGGCCCCACCGGTGTGGGCAAAACGGAGCTCGCCAAGGCGCTCGCGGACTTCCTGTTCGACGACGAGCGGGCCATGGTCCGGATCGACATGAGCGAGTACTCCCAGAAGCATTCCGTGGCCCGGCTGGTGGGTGCCCCTCCGGGATATGTGGGCTACGAGGAGGGTGGCCAGCTGACCGAAGCCGTCCGCCGTCGCCCGTATTCCGTTGTGCTGCTCGACGAGGTGGAAAAAGCGCACCCGGAAGTCTTCGACATCCTGCTGCAGGTGTTCGACGACGGCCGGCTCACGGATGGTCAGGGACGAACCGTTGATTTCCGGAACGTAATTTTGGTGCTGACCTCAAACTTGGGCAGCCAGTACCTGGTGGATCAGACCCTGGCTCCCGAGGCCAAGCAAAAACTGGTGATGGACGTGGTCAATGACTCCTTCAAGCCGGAGTTCCTGAACCGCCTGGACGACATCGTGATGTTTGATGCGCTGAGCGTGGACGAGCTGTCCAAAATTGTGGATCTGCAGGTTCAGTCCTTGGCTGCCCGCCTGCATGAGCGCCGTCTGAGCCTGGAGGTGACGGATGGAGCCCGGGCATGGCTGGCGATGACCGGCTACGATCCGGCCTACGGGGCAAGGCCGCTGCGCCGGCTCGTGCAGCGTGAAATCGGCGACCGGCTGGCCCGCGAGATTCTGGCCGGCACGGTCACGGATGGGGATACCGTCGTCGTCGACACCGCTGCAGACATAGAGGAGCTCAGCGTGGATGCGCTGGCGAATGGGCATGGCCCCACGGGACTGTCCGTCAGCCGCAAATGACCCATCCGCGGTCCGGCTAGCCCAGCAGGGACTCCCTAATGTTCTCGCCCGAATCGTCCACGATGATGCAGTCCACTCGGCGGTCGCCCTTCGACCAAGTGCTTTCCGACGGATATCCGGACTTCGGTTTGTAGGTGTAGTTATTGGCGGCGCTGGAGAGTTTGACGGCATTGCAGGTGTCGGTTGCCTTCGCTTTGAGGGCATCCAGTCCGGGGTAATCGGCACCCGCCGGGTAGGTGTAGGTCCCCACCAGCTGTGCGGAATGGGCAGCGGTGCAATCCACCACGGCGGCATTTTGGCTGGCGCTCTGAAAACTCTTCAGGCAATCGCCTTTCGCCCACTTCAGCGGCGGAACATTGGTTGCGATCACGCCGTTGTTGTTCGGCGACGGGGTCGAGGTGAGGGAAGGGGAGGCCGACGGCGACGGGTTCGGGGTGTTGACCGCGCTGGAAGCTTCTGGGTTCGTCGCTGCAGACGTCTGTGCCGCGCTCGATACGGGGGCCTGATCCCGGGATCCGCTGAGGAGAGAGACGATCAGCCAGATTGCTCCGATGATCAGCAGCACGCCGATGACCGCGAGGCCGATCATAATGTACAACTTGGGGTTGCTGCCACCCGCCGGGTTGCCTGACCGGGTGCCGGCCGCAGCCGGGTGGGCCGGGGCCGGGTGGGCCGGAGCCGGGTGGGCCGGGACGGCCGCGGATTTGCTCCACGGATTGTCTGCATCACCCCTGGGCAAAGCGGGTGCCGGCGGTGCCTTGCACTCGTTGCCGGCCACCATGGTTCCGGTCGCCTGCGCTTCCTCGGCGACCCGCGCGGCCTCGGCCTCCACCTCATTCAACGAGGTGGATTCCGCTACCTCGCTACTGATTTCGGCAGCAGCAAGGTGCGGCTCTTCGAGCTGAATATTGGCGTCTTCGGACACTGCCGGCTCCGGCACGGAAGGAGGGGTCGGCGGAACCGCCGTACCGCCGTCGTCGTGCCCCTCATCGCCGCGCGCCTTCCCGCTCCGCGCTCCCACGCTCCGGTCGGCCCCCGTCTGATCGTCATCCTGCTTGCTCATCGAAGAAAACACCTTTCCTGCCGGTCCACTGCTGCCATCCGCAGCCATCCGTCGCCAAGGAAAAACCGCCGGCGATCACGTCGTGCCTGCGGCCGACCGCCTGTTTCCGGCGCTGCCTCGGTTCCCTTGAAAACGACTCTACCGAAGATGCGAGGGCGCATGCGCGCACGGAGACGGGGGAAAGCATGTAATCTAGAGTTACGACAAATTGACCAAACATTCCGGGGCCTCGCTCTTAGCCGAGCGACCACCTCCGGTCCGAGTGCAAAAGGGGGTCACGCCATGGGGCGCGGCCGTCAAAAGGCTAAGGCAACCAAGCAGGCTCGGGACATCAAGTATTACTCCCCGAACACTGATTACACGGCGCTCCAGCGCGAACTGGGGGCCACCGAGAGGCGTGCCTCCAGCCGCTACACGGAGAGTCCCGTAGAGCCGGACTATTCGGCGTACGAGGACAAGTATGCGGACAAGTTTTCGGAGGACGACGACGAGGTGGACACCCGCCGTATCGGCTAGGTCCGCAGACCTGCCTGAGATGCAACAACACCCTGCCAGATGTGATGGTTCCGGTTACCGGGCCGACCAGGCGGGGTATTTGTTGTGCCCGGAAGGTTTCTGTCCGGGACCTCTTCCCAGCCGGACGTCGGAGTGCTTGGATGGCTTTGGGACCGCCGCCGGCCTGCTGCTGTGCGGGACACCAGAGGGTGCCTCTTCGGCACTTTCACATCCGCTCGGAAAGGTTTTGCAATGCCCAAGGTAGCCAGCTATGCGCAAGGAACCCCCTGCTGGGTGGACCTCTCCAGCACCGACGTGGACGGAGCCAGGGCTTTCTACGCCGGAATCTTCGGTTGGGAGTATGCGGCCAATGTGATGAGCCCGGAGATGACGTATTACCTCGCGACCAAAAACAGCGGCAATGTAGCCGGCCTGTCGCAGCAAATGCCGGAGATGGCAGCTTCCGGGATCCCGTCCAACTGGACCACGTACTTGGCTGTGGACAACGTGGACGAAGCCGCAGCGCGGGTCACGGAGGCAGGCGGATCACTGATGTTCCCGCCGGACGAGGTCCCGGGGAACGGACGCATGGTCATCGCCACCGATTCGTCCGGAACACCGGTGGGGCTGTGGGAAGCCAAGGGGATGATCGGTTCCAGTGTAGTTAATGAGCCCGGCGCGGTCATCTGGAATGAACTCCAGGTCGACGACGTGGCGGCTGTGCTGCCGTTCTACCGGTCCGTTGTCGGGCTGGAAGCCGAGACCGGACCTGCCGGGGACATGAGCGATTATACCCAGCTGATGGTCAGTGGCCGGAGCGTGGGCGGCGCGCTGGCTAAGCCGATGCCGGAAATGCCGAACAACTGGACCGTGTATTTCAACGTGGCGGATGTGGACGTGACCGCCGCGAAGATTGCCGAGCTGGGCGGTCACGTCATAGCTCCACCGTTCGATGTTTCGACGATCGGCAGAATGGGCGTGTTCAGCGATCCGCAGGGCGCCGTCTTCGCTCTCATGGCCGGGGGGATGGGCGCATAGGTGGTGGATGACGGGGTGGCCGGAGCCGCGGATGACGGGGTGGATGGAGCGACGAAGAAGCGGACGGTGCTCGGGTGTCAGGCGCAGGCCGCTCTGGTGGTCAGGCGTAGGTGCTGACCAGCCTGACAGCGCCGCCGTCGACTCCCTTGGCTCCCTGGACGTAGTCCGGGCCGGTCCTGTTCATGTCCACGGACTGCGCGGAGACAGTGCCCATCATCCAGGCGGGCAGTCCGCGTTCGGTGAGACGGGCGACGGCGGCGTCCGCGGCTTCGGCGGGAACGATCGCGATCATGCCAACGCCGAGATTCAGGGTTCGCTCGAGATCGGCCAGCGGGACGTTGCCCAGTTCCGCGACGAGCTTGAAGATGGCCGGCAGGCTCCAGGTGGAGCGGTCCACCGTTGCGACGAGGCCCTGCGGCAGCACCCGGGCCAGGTTCGCGGCCAATCCTCCGCCGGTGATGTGGCTGAAGCCATGCACACCGGCGGGGGATCCGACGGGCAAAAAGCGGGCCAGGTCCAGGCAGTCCGCGGCATAAACCCGCGTCGGCTCCAACAGCTCCTCGCCGAGCGTGCGGCCGAGCTCCGAGACCTGGCGGTCCAGTGCCCAGCCGGCATGATTAATCACCCGGCGCACCAGTGAATAGCCGTTGGAGTGCAGGCCTGAGGAGGCCATGCCGATCACCACGTCGCCCGCGCGGACGCGGTCCGGTCCCAACAGATTAGCCGCTTCCACCACACCGGTGGCCGCGCCGGCAACGTCGTACTCGCTTTCGCCCAACAGCCCCGGGTGTTCGGCCGTTTCGCCACCCACCAGCGCGGTGCCGGCCACCTCGCAGGCCGCGGCGATGCCGCGGACGATGTCCGCGATGCGTTCGGGGACCACCTTGCCGCAGGCGATGTAGTCCGTCATGAACAGCGGCTCGGCGCCTACCACTACGATGTCATCGACCACCATGCCGACCAGATCGAAGCCAATCGTGTCGTGGATGTCCATGGCCTGGGCGATAGCGACCTTGGTGCCGACACCGTCGGTGGAGGTGGCGAGCAGCGGCTTCGTGTAGGTCAACAGCCGGGAAACGTCGTACAGGCCGGCAAAGCCGCCCACACCGCCCAGCACCTCGGGGCCATGCGTCGCCTTGACGGCGCCCTTCATCAGTTCGACGGCCCGGTCGCCCGCCTCGACGTCGACACCTGCACTGGCGTAGGTAATCCCGGCAGCGCCGGACGGTGCGCAGTTCTGCCCAGCGGAAGTCATACTGTCTCTTTCTTTTGGTCATCGTGCGCGCCGGCGGTGTGCCTGTCGCTGGGTGTCAGCAGGGGTTCAAGCTCGGCGTCCGGCCCCGGGTCGCAGCCGGTGGAGGTGGTGTCATCGGCCGGATCGGTACGTTCCAGCAGATTCTTTCCGAGCCGGTCCGCCGTCGGCAGTTTGATCGGGTAGACGCCCGTGAAGCAGGCCGTGCAGAGGCGCTCGCGCGGCTGCAGGGTGGCATTGATCATGCCGTCCTCGGAAATATAGGCCAGTGAATCGGCGCCGATCGACTTGCTGATCTCGTCAATGGCGGCCCCGTTGGCGATCAGCTCCGCGCGGGAGGCAAAGTCAATGCCGTAAAAACAGGGCCAGCGCACGGGCGGCGAAGAAATCTTGACATGCACCTCGGCTGCGCCGGCCTCACGGAGCATCCGGACCACGGCGCGCTGGGTGTTTCCGCGGACGATCGAATCATCCACCACCACAATGCGTTTGCCGCGGATGACGGATTCCAGCGCATTGAGTTTCAGCCGGATACCGAGCTGGCGCAGCGTCTCGCTGGGTTGGATGAATGTCCGCCCCACATAGGCGTTCTTGACGAAGCCGTGCGCAAACGGGATGCCGGATTCCTCCGCATAACCGACGGCGGCGGGCGTTCCGGACTCCGGCACAGGAATCACAATATCCGCATCGAAGCTGTTTTCCCGGGCCAGCTGCCGGCCCATTTCCACGCGGGATTCGTAGACCGAGCGGCCGGCAATCGTGGCATCCGGCCGGGCCAGATAGACGTATTCGAAGACGCAGCCGGCCGGGGTGGACGGCGCGAACCGCTGGCTCCGGACGCCGTCCTCGTCAATGGCAATAAATTCGCCGGGCTCGATGTCCCGGATGTAGCTTGCACCCACGGTCGCCAAGGCGGCGCCCTCGGAGGCAACCACCCAGCCGCGCTGCAGCCGGCCGAGCACCAGCGGCCGGACGCCGTGCGGATCGCGGGCGGCGTAGAGGGTGCCTTCATCCATGAAGACGAAACAGAACGCGCCGTGGATTTTCGGCAGCAGGTCCATTGCGGTGTCCTCAAGGGAACGGCCGTCGTCGCCCTTGAGCAGGGTGGTGACCAGCGCTGTGTCGGACGTATTGCCCTGCGCCATTTCGCCGGACGTCGGCTTGCCATGGCGTTCGAGCACCATGTCAAAGAGCTCGGCGGTGTTGGTTAGGTTGCCGTTATGGGCCAGCGCCACGGTACCAGTTGCGGTGGCACCCAGGGTGGGCTGTGCGTTGGCCCAGTTGGACGAACCGGTGGTGGAATACCGGCAATGCCCGACGGCGATGTGCCCGGTGAGCGTATTAAGCGTCGTCTCATCGAAGACCTGGGACACCAGGCCCATATCCTTGTAGACGCTGATCCGGTTGCCGTCGCTGGTGGCAATGCCGGCCGATTCTTGTCCGCGGTGCTGTAGCGCATACAGCCCGTAATAGGTTAGTTTTGCGACCTCTTCACCGGGTGCCCAAACACCAAAGACGCCACAGGCATCCTGGGGGCCTTTTTCACCGGGTAAAAGATCATGGGAAAGTTTTCCGTCTCCGCGTGCCACCAGAGAATTATCTCACGTATTGCCGGGAGGGGGTCACGGAGCCTGGTCTGCGGCCGGAGCGGCGTCGTCACCGGGCGCCCGTTCGAGCACAATCCGCTCGCTGCGGCGGATGCTGGCCCGGTCCAGCAGCAGGGCCAGAACGCCGCCCAAAGCCACCCCCGGGAGGGCCAGCAGGACGGCGAAGAACCCGAAAACCGTGCTGCGGTCGAAGTCAGCGCTGCCGGGACCGGCCACGGCTACTATCGCCGCGGCCAGTACGCCCACCAGGGCGCCGAGCACCAGGAACGGGACAAACTTCGGCGCCCGGCGCACGGTGGCCCGCCGCCGCTCGGGTGCCTCCTGGACCGGCTCGGATGCGTGCGGCTGGCTGCGGTTCGGCTCGCTGGATGGCAGGGAAGTCATAGTCTTAAGCCTACCTGCGCTGGAGGCACCTGCACCGCGGGCGGCGGGCAGTGCGGGCGGATGGATGAGTCGGGCGACGGTCAGAGCGGGAGCAGACCCGCCAGATCAGCCCGCAGTCCTGACGCGGCCACGTTCCCGGCGGCAACGGCATCTGCCCAGCTCAGCCGGCCCGCGGCCATCCCCAGCCAGGTGTCGGCGTCGCACTCAACGACATTGGGCGGTGTTCCGCGGGTATGCCGGGGTCCGGCTACGCATTGGGCCACTCCAAACGGGGGCACCCGGACCTCCACCGAATTCCCCGGCGCCCTGGCGGCCACCTCTTCGAGCGTGTAGCGGACTGCCGTTGCCAAGGTCCCGCGGTCCACCGGGCCGGCCTGCCAAGCCGCCACGGCGGCCAGGCCAACCACAATCTCCACCCGCCGCCTCGCGACCATCGTGTTACTCCATTCCGCCCTCGAGTGGGGAAGATCTGCCCCAGGAATAAGCTGTCGAAGGGCCATGTCGCCCCACTTGTCGGCCGTGTTCCACCGCTTCGGCTGTGTTGATTCAAAAGCCGGGCCAACCCCTGAACGCGGCTAATCCAACAGCCCGGCTAGGCCAACAGCCCGGCTAGCCAACAGCCCGGCTAGGCATGAGTCGGCTAATCCAAGAGTGCGCTGACGGTCGAGCTCAGGCGCAGGCTGCCCACCGGACGTCCGCCGCCCGTAATGGGAGAGACCACGCGCTCCAGCACGCGCGCCACATCGCGGGCATCCACCGCCCCCGCAGCGGCCAGCAAGGTCAGCCCCACCAATGTTGCCGCGCGGCCGTTTCCGTCCAGCATTTTCAGTGCCACCGCGGCGCCTGTGGGGGTGGATATCGCCAGGACGCCCTCGGCACCGCGTTTGGTGAGAATTCCCAGTTCCTCCATCACCACCGTGTCCGATTTGCCGCGGCCGTGCACCGCCCACGGGTAGTCCAGCATCGATGTGGTGATGGTGGCGGCACGGGCATTTGCGTTCTTATCGGCCGGGGCCTTCGCCAGCTTGGAGTAGGCCCTCGCCAGGCCGGTCAGTGACACCGCAGTGACGGGAGCTCCGCAGCCGTCCACGCCGGTATGCACCACCGATTCCTGTGTGTATTCCTCGATCACCGAGCGGACCAGCTGCTGCAGGGGATGGTTCGGCTCCAGATAGGAGCGCAGGTCCCAGCCGTTCTCGGTGCACGCCCAGAGGAAGGCGGCGTGTTTGCCGGAACAGTTCATCGCGATCTTGCTCTTGCCGCCTCCGGCACGAATCGTCTCGATCCAGGCCCGGGCGTCCTCCGGCCAATCCTCCGGGCAGCGGAGATCCTGCTCCGTAATCCCGCCGGCCCGGAGCATCCCCTCCACCACGTCCCTGTGCTCCTGCGAGCCCACGTGGCTGCCGCAGGCCATGGCAGCCTGGACGCCCCGCAGCGGGACGCCCGCCTGCATCGAAGCGAGGGCCTGCAGCGGCTTTAGCGATGAGCGCGGGTACATCGGGCCGGAGATGTCGCCCAGCGATGTGACAACGGAACCATCTCCAGCCAGGACAACGGCGGAGCCGATGTGACGGGATTCGACAAACCCGCTGCGTTCGAGCACGGCTAGTTCGACGGCGGCGTCGGCGGAGAATGTTTGCAGCATCCGCTTAGTCTATGCAGGAGCGGCGGGTTTCCTGGTCCTGTGTCCCGTCACGGGCTGCCACACCGCCCGCTGCGCACGTTGAGCCCCCGCCCGTCGGGGCAAAGTACCCTTGAAGCGTGAAGGTTCTCGTGATTGGCCCCGGTGGCCGCGAACATGCCATAGTCCGTTCCCTGCTCAGCGACCCCAACGTTTCCGAGGTTCACGCTGCCCCCGGCAATGCCGGCATCGGCAAGCTGGTGCCGACACACAGCGTGGACGCTAATGACCCGGCAGCGGTGACGGCTTTGGCCACCCGCCTGACGGTGGATCTGGTCGTCGTCGGCCCCGAGGCACCGCTGGCCGCGGGAGTTGCCGATGCCGTCCGCGCGGCCGGAATCCCCGTTTTCGGCCCCGGCAAGGAGGCCGCCCGGCTGGAGGCGTCCAAGGCGTTTGCCAAGCAAGTCATGGCCGAAGCGGGCGTTCCAACCGCGATGGCCCGGGTCGCCAGCAATGCCGAGCAGGCCGCAGACGCGCTCGATGCCTTTGGCGCCCCGTTCGTAGTCAAGGACGACGGACTCGCGGCGGGCAAGGGCGTTGTGGTCACCTCGGACCGTGCCGAAGCGCTGGCCCACGCGCAGAGCTGCTTCGACGCCGGCGGCGAGGTGGTCATCGAAGAGTTCCTGGACGGCCCCGAAGTGTCGCTCTTCGTGCTCGCCGACGGCCGAAGCGTGGTTCCGCTGGCCCCGGCACAGGATTTCAAGCGTATTTTCGATGGCGACGAGGGCCCGAACACCGGCGGCATGGGGGCCTATTCGCCGCTGGACTGGGCGCCAACGGGTCTGGTCGAGGAGGTCATCTCCCGCGTGGCCCAGCCCACCGTCGATGAAATGGCCCGCCGCGGGACTCCCTTCGTGGGCGTGCTCTACTGTGGGCTGGCGCTGACCAGCCGTGGGATGCGGGTGATCGAGTTCAACGCGCGTTTCGGGGACCCGGAAACGCAGGCTGTGCTCGCCCGGCTGAAGACGCCGCTGGGCGGCCTGCTGATGGCGGCCGCGCGCGGCCAACTGGACGAGGCCGAGGACCTGCGTTGGTCGCCCGACAGTGCCGTCGCCGTCGTCCTGGCGTCCGAAAATTACCCGGACGCGCCGCGCATGGGCGACAGGATCCGCGGCCTGAACAAGGCCAACGCCCTGGAGCAGGTGCATGTGCTGCACGCCGGAACGGCGCTGGACGACGACGGCAAGACCGTCAGCGCGGGCGGCCGGGTGCTCGCCGTGGTTGCCTTGGGAATCGATCTGGAGGAGGCCCGCGAACGGGCCTACGACGGCGTCTCGCTGATCAAGCTGGACGGCTCACAGTACCGCCGCGATATCGCGGCGAAGGCGGCTCGCGGGGAAATCACCGTACCGGCGGCCAGCTGCACCGGTCCAATACCTGTCACCGGTCAGGGACAGGCGGACCGGCTGTGAGCGCGCCGCAGCTGGCTGGCTGGCAGCACATATACTCCGGAAAGGTCCGGGATTTGTACGCTCCGGCGGACGAGAATCCCGTGACGGCCGGTGACGATGTGCTGCTCGTGGTGGCCAGCGACAGGATCAGCGCCTACGACCACGTTCTGGCCACCGGGATTCCGGACAAGGGGCGCATCCTCACGCAGCTGAGCCTGTGGTGGTTCGAGCAGCTGGACGTGCCAAATCATGTGCTCGGCAGCACCGTTGCCGACGGCGTGCCGGCGGAGGTTGCCGGCCGTGCGATGATCTGCAAAAAGCTTCGGATGTTCCCTGTGGAATGCATCGCCCGCGGCTACCTCACCGGCTCCGGGCTGCTGGAATACCGGCAGACGCAGACGGTCTGCGGCCTGCCGCTGCCCGCCGGGCTGACAGACGGCTCCCGGCTGGAGCGGCCCATTTTCACACCTTCGGCCAAGGCTGAGGTCGGCGAGCACGACGAAAACGTCACCTTCGCCGCCGTCGTCGATACCGTTGGGGCCAACCATGCGGCGTCGCTGCAGGCCCTTACACTGAAGATTTACGCGCGGGCGGAGCAAATCGCCCGGGCCCGGGGCATCATCCTGGCCGACACAAAAGTGGAATTCGGGATCGACCCTGCCACCGGCACCATCACGTTGGGGGACGAGGTGCTGACACCCGATTCATCCCGGTTCTGGGACGCGGACCAGTGGGCACCGGGCCGGACGCAGCCGAGCTTTGACAAGCAGTATGTGCGTGACTGGCTTACGGGGGCGGAATCCGGCTGGGACAAGTCCTCTGACGCGCCGCCGCCCGCCTTGCCGGACGCCGTCGTCGAGCGCACCCGTGGGCGTTATGTGGAGGCGTACGAAAAGCTGACCGGCCGCACGTTCGTCTGAGACGGAGGGCTGCCGGCTGGCTTCCGTCGGCTATTTCCGGCGGCCGCAGACGAAGTAGAGGATCGGGCCGGCGAAATTAATGAACGAGCACGCCACCCAGATCGCCTTCGGGCCGTTGACCTGGGCGGACGTCCGTTTCTTCAGGTCCGCCAGCGCAGCGGCCTGCAGCCCGAGCTGGGCCGCCGTCAGCGCCAGTTTTGCCAGCCGTTTCCGGCCCGACGTGTTTTTCCCATTCTGCCTGCTCGCCATCACCGTCTCCTGTCGTTGGCTCCGCAGCTAGCCCATCCGGCCTGCCGCTCGGATTTCCAGTATATTATCCAACGCGAGAGCCACCCGGTCCGCTGCTCCGGCACTGGCAAACTGGTCCTTGGCCTCCGTCAAAAGTTCCATCGCCTCCGGGAACTGGCCCATCGCCTTGCGGGTCTTGCCCAGCAGCAGTGCGACCTCGCCGGCGGTATGCCTGGCTAAGTCGTCCCGCTGGCGGTAAATGTCCGAGAGAAGCTCGACGGCGGGCTCCAGCGCCCCCGTCAGGTACAGCCAGCGCGCACGGATCAGCGCAACTTCAAGCTCGTCCGAAAGGTTTGCCCCCACCACAGACTGTGCCAGTTCGGCGCGTTCAATGGCTTCCAGGGTCTCCGGTTCCACCACACCCGCGGACAGGCGCACCGACGCCGTGGCCTTGTTGAAACGGGCCCACAGGGCCAGATCACTTGCCGGCGAAAGCAGCCGTCCCGCCTTGGCGTGATTGGCGAGACCTTGCTCAACGTCGTTGCGCATGAAGGCGACATTGCCGATCACCCAGTACATTTCGCCGGCCAGTTGGGGGAGCATGGATTCGTCCTCCAAAGCGGACAGTGTCTGGCAGTGCACCCACGCGTCGTCGAGCCGGCCGCTTTCAGAAAGAGCCGCGATCAGAGTCCGCACGGCGGCGATGTAGGCATTTGACTCCTGCGGCAGGGAAGCGCCGCGGGTAACGGCCACGGTGGCATGCTCCACGGCCTCGGGCAGCTGCCCCAGCCCCAGGCAGGCCGAGGCCATCAGCTGGCGCGCACGGACCTCCAGCCCGGCCGTCTCCTGGGACAGCGGATGCCTGAGAACCGTGCCGATGACCTCTTTGCACTTGGCGTACTCTGCATTTTTCAGCAGTGAACTGGCATGCAGATGCGCCATGTTCCACCAGGACACAATGTCTTTGTTCTGCTGCGCCATCAGCGCTGCTTTTTCCGCGTGAAGTGAGGCCAGGGCGTAGTCCCGCATATCCCAGGACTGGCGCGCGTAGAGGACCGCCAGCAGGTAACCGGTCTCCTCCGCCGAGACCGGAGTGGTCCACTCCTGGACCGCATGCGGGGCAAGCTGGAGCTGTTTTGCCAGCTGAATTATGACCTCGGGCGTGGGTTCGCGCCGGGCGTTTTCAAGTAATGAAACGTAACTTGCGGAGTATAGGTCGCCTCCGAGCTCAGCCTGGGTCAGACTTCTGGCCAGTCTTTCGGCTCGTAGGCGGTCCCCGAAACTATTGCCCACTGTTTCCTCCTTGTTTGCCTCGCGGCCCGGCGCAAGGTCTGTAACTATTGTGACAGCTGGTTTACACTCGATTTTACAATTGTTGTCAACAGTTGAAAACCCGCACTTTCACCATCCAACCCGAAGGCTGATTTCATGAACAGGTTTGCAACATCTCTTACCATCGCTGGCGTCGTGGCTGTGGGCGCGCTTGCCGTGCCGGCAACGGCGAACGCGGCAGAGCCAGCGACGGTGTCTGGGGCAGCCACGCCTGCTCGGGTGGGGAACTGGCCGGATGCGTCGCCTGCGCGGGTGGGGAACTGGCCGGATGCGTCGCCTGCGCGGGTGGGGAACTGGCCGGATGCGTCGCCTGCGCGGGTGGGGAACTGGCCGGATGCGTCGCCTGCGCGGGTGGGGAACTGGCCGGATGCGTCGCCTGCTCGGGTGGGGAACTGGCCGGATGCGGCCGTTTTGCCCTCTGCCCCGACGCTCGGTGCCTGGTGGACCACCGTTTGGGGACCCGCCTAGAAACTGGCGGGCGCGTACTCAGTCGCCCGTGAAAATCTGCAAAGTAAAGCCCGCTCCCGGATAACGGAAGCGGGCTCTTTTGCTGGTCGGGGTGACAGGATTTGAACCTGCGGCCTCGTCGTCCCGAACGACGCGCGCTACCAAACTGCGCCACACCCCGATCCGCTGTCCCTCCCCGTCCTTTTTCAAGTTCAGGAAAAGCAACCTCTCAAGAA
Source organism: Paenarthrobacter sp. PH39-S1 (assembly GCF_030063245.1). GTDB lineage: Bacteria > Actinomycetota > Actinomycetes > Actinomycetales > Micrococcaceae > Arthrobacter_M. Next base: position 202,317 of record NZ_JASISR010000003.1, on the reverse strand, counting down.
TAGCGGATTTTGTGCGGCATCGCGAAACGAGACCGTCCCCGGCCAAACTGGGTCGCAGTTGCGGCACTCATACCGGAGTTTGAGTGCCGCAACTGCGACCTAGTTGGGGGACGGGAGAGGAAGGGTGTTGCGACCCGGTGGGGGAGCGGAGCGGACGGGAGGGGAAGCGGGACTAAGACGGCCGGCGCACAGCCAGATGGCGGGCAGTTTACCCTCCATAGCCCGCCATGCAGCGACGAATTAGGCCCGGGCGGTGAGCGTGAGCAGGACCGCTTCGGGTCGGCAGGCGAACCGGATGGGCGCGGTGCTGGAGGTACCGATGCCGCCCGAGACGTTGACCGGCGTCGTCCGGCCGTTGTGTTCCCAATCGTTGAGGCCCTTGGCCCGCCAGGTGGGCAGATCGCAGTTGCTGACCAGCGCTCCGTAACCGGGGATGCACACCTGCCCGCCGTGTGTGTGTCCAGCCAGGATCAGATCGGCGCCGTCCTCCGTGAAGCGGTCGAGCACGCGCTGGTACGGGGCGTGCGCCACCGCAATCCGCACGTGCGGGGAAGCGTTTTGCCCCGATCCGGCGGGCCAGCCGGCAAAGCGTTCCCGGTTCAGATGCGGATCATCGACGCCCGTGAAGTCAAAGCGGACCCCGCGGAGTCCCATCGACTGGTGGCGGTTGGTCAGATTGATCCACCCTGCCATGCCGAAGCCAGCGTGCAGGCCTTCGGTGTCCAGCCTCTTGGGCTGGCGTTTGGCAATTTTCCCTTCGGCCAGCTTGGACGGACCAGTCAGATACGACAGCGGGTTCTTCAGCATCGGGGCGAAGTAGTCATTGGATCCCGGAACGAAGACCCCGGGAAACTCCATCAGCGGGCCCAGTGCCTCCAATAGCGGCGGGATGGCGTTGACATGGCTGAGATTGTCGCCGGTGTTCACCACCAGATCCGGGCTGAGTTCAGCAAGACTCTGCAGCCAGCGTGTCTTCTTGCCCTGTCCCGGGCTGAGATGGATGTCGGACAGGTGCAGTACCGTGAACGGGCCGGACCCGGCAGGCAGGCAGGGCACGGTCTCTCGGCGCAGCTCAAACCAGTTGCGTTCCACCAGCGCTCCATAGGCGGTGCAGGCGGCAGCCGTCCCCGCCGTCACGGCAAGGGCGGCCAACCAGCCGTTGGGCCGGTGTGCGGATGTTTCAGCCATGCCGGCTACTGCTTTGGAGCCGTGGTGGCGGGAGGACTGCTGGACGGTGGCGTGGACCTCCCGTTGGATGGGGGAGCCAACAGGTTCGCCGGTGGCGCCACAAAGGTGCCGCCCGGGTAGAACTGGACCGCTTGTTTCATATAGTTCTGCCACTGCGGCCCGGCAATGTAGGCACCGTCAACCTGCGGGTAGAACTTGCCTTTGTAGGTGTAGTCCGTCGCGTACCGGGTGGCGCCTTCCTTCCAATAGCCCCACCAGGACGCCGTCGCCAGCTTCGGCGTGTAGCCGATAACCCAGGTCTGCTCGGAGCCGTCGGTGGTGCCGGTCTTGGCTGCTGCCGGAGTGCCGATGCCCAGCCCGTAGGCGGAGCCCTTGGTGACCACATCCTGCAGCGCGTAGTTCACGCCCGCCGCGACCTCGGGTTTGATGGTCTGCTTGCAGTCCGCGCCCGGGACGGGGTACGTCTTGTTCTGGTAATCCGTGATGGAGGTGATGGCCGTGGGGTTGCAGTACACGCCGCCGCTGGCAAAGGTGGCGAAGCCGTTGGCCATCGTCAGAGGCGAGACGTTCTTCCCGCCACCAATCAGGCTCGAGATGGTGCTGGTCCAGTCCAGCGCCGTTCCGTTGCCGGCATCGTGGAGGCCCATCGCCGTACCCATGCTGTTGAGGCCGCACAGATCCAGCTTGGCAGCCGAGGCAAAGGTTGCGGTGTTGATGGACTTCGTGATGCCGTTCAGCACCGTCATCGGCGAGTAGTAGCCCGGTTCATCGTTGGGCAGCAGGAAGCTGCCGGGCTCGGACGGATCATAGGCGCCGAAGTAGTGCTGGTCCGGCACACAGGTCGCTTTCCAAGGGAAATTGCCCGGGTAAAGTCTGCGGCTCGCGTCAACCGTCTCATTCATCGAGTGGCCCTCGTTGAGCCATTCGGCAAACGTAACCGTCTTCATGGTTGACCCGGGCTGGAACCCGGCGCCGCCGCCGTCGCCCTGGTCCACATTGAAGTTCAGGTTCGTATTGCCGAGCGCTTCGACATTGGAATAGATGGTGTTCTGGGCCATGGAGAGGATCTTGCCGGTCCCGGGCTCCACCGTGGTCAGCGAGGTTCCCTTCTGATTCGGGTCATCGGCAGGCTGGGTGTCATTGACCTGATTCTGCGCCGCAGTCTGCAGCCGCGGGTCCAGGGTCGTCTGGATGGTCAGCCCCCCGCGGTCCAGGAACTTCTGGCGCTCCTCGGGTGTGCTCCCGTAGGCCGAGTTGTTCAAAATCGTGTGCCGGACGTAATCGCAGAAGTACGGCGCCGACGCGGCGGAGATGCAGCCCTGTTTGCTGGGCTGCAGGTTCAACGCAATCGGGCTGGCGACGGCGGCGTCGTGATCGGCCTGGCTGATCTTTCCAGTCTGCAGCAGCTTGTCCAAAACCAGGTTGCGCCGGGCCAGTGCATGGTCGGGCTCCTTGACCGGATCGTAGTACGTAGGACTGTTGACGACGCCGGCCAGCATGGCGGCCTCCGGCAGCGTCAGATCTTTCGCGGAGACGCCGAAGTACAGGTTCGCAGCCGCCTCGATGCCGTAGGCGCCGTTGGCGAAGTAGACGATGTTGAGGTAACCCTTGAGGATATCGTCCTTGGAATACTTCTTCTCCAAGGCGATGGACAGCTTCATCTCGCGGACTTTGTCGCCGATGGTCTTGTCGGCTCCGAACTTGATCTGGTCCGACTGCCCGTTGGCCTCCTGCGTGGCGATGATGACGTTGTTGACGTACTGCTGTGTCAGCGTGGAAGCGCCCTGCCGGCCGCCCTGCGCAGTGGCGACGAGTGCACGGAGAATACCGGTGCTGTCGATGCCGCCGTGCTCGTAGAAGCGGGAGTCCTCAATGGCAATGACACCCTCCTTGATAAAGGGGGACATGGCATCGAGCCCGACCTGCACGCGGTTCTGGTCGTAGAACGTGGCGATGACCGAGCCGTCATTGGCGAGGACCTTGGTGGACTGCGAGGGAGCGTCGATCTTCAGCTCGCTGGGCAGATCATCGAAGTAACTGATGGAGTTGCTGGCAGTTGTTCCCGTCACCGCCACCGCGGGAACCATCAGGCCAGCGACCAGGACACCGCAAATACCGCTGACAGCAAGGAACCCCAGGATCTTGCCCAGGGTCGTCGCCGTGTCGAAAAGAGGGTTCTTCAATGCTGCCATTTTCCCAGTTTACCGGTAAGGGCTACGCTTTAGCTCATGACCAAATGGGAGTACGCCACGATTCCGCTCATCATCCACGCCACGAAGCAGATTCTTGACCAGTGGGGCGATGACGGCTGGGAGCTTGTGCAGGTCATCGCCGGACCGGACGGCAAGGGTCTGGTCGCTTACCTTAAGAGGGAGAAGCAGTAGACATGACGGAGAACGAAAACGCAGCTCAGACGCGCGAAGCCGCCCCGGCGTCGTCGGCCGTTGAAGCCCGCCTGCGGGAGCTCGGACTGACCCTGCCCGACGTCGCCGCCCCGGTTGCCGCCTACGTACCTGCCGTGGTGTCCGGCGACCACGTTTACACGTCCGGGCAGCTGCCCTTTATTGACGGAAAACTCACAGTCACCGGCAAGGTCGGTTCCGCCGGCGTGTCCGCCGCGGAAGCGAAATCGCTGGCCGCCGTGTGCGCCGTGAATGCGCTGGCCGCGGTCAAGAACGCGATCGGCGATCTGGACCGGATCACCCGCATCGTGAAGGTGGTCGGTTTCGTCTCGTCTGACCCTGCCTTCACCGGACAGCCCGGTGTTATCAACGGCGCGTCCGAGCTGCTGGGCCAGGTTTTCGGCGAGGCCGGCGTGCACGCACGGTCCGCGGTGGGCGTGGCTGTGCTGCCGCTTGATTCACCCGTCGAGGTTGAGCTGATTGCTCAGTTCCAGTAGACCCGCGGGGACGCGGACGTTCCGGCTGCTCCCCGACCAGCTGGCGGCGGCCCGGACGTGGATGGAGTTCGGCGAACGCACCCCGAGTAAGCCGCGGTCTGCGTCGTCGGTGGTTCTGCTCAAGGACGGTCCGGAGGGGTTGCAGACGTATCTGGGGTACCGCAAGGGGGTCTCACCGCTGGGCCGGGTGTCGTTCCCCGGTGGCAGTATTGAGGCGCACGACGACGACGCGATGGACTGGGTGGGCCCGTCGCCGGCGACGTGGGCCAGAAGCATGGGAATGGCCGACGAATCGCTGGCCCGCCGCCACGTGGTGGCCGCCATCCGCGAGACCTTCGAGGAGACCGGCATACTGCTCGCGGGCCGGGATGCGTCCTCGCTGGTGGAAGGAACCCAGGGGGCGGAGTGGATGGCCGCCCGGGAGGCGATCGCGGATCAGGACAAGACCTTCCCGGAGATTCTGGCAAAGCGCGGACTGGGCCTGCGCACCGATCTGCTCAAGCCGCTGGTGAACTGGCTCAGTCCGGACTTCGCCCATCGCCGGTTTGATACCCGGTATTTCGCCGCCGCTGCGCCGGTGAACCAGACCCCGTCGCTGCTCTCCAGCAGGGGTGTCTGGGCACGCTGGGCCAGCGCCGCGAAGCTGGTCTCCGGCCGTGAAGGGGTGTCCTTGGGGGACGAAATCGGGCAACCCGATACGGTGGGCCTCACCCTGTCCGAGCTGACGGTACCCGGTTGCGAAATCATTTTGGAAAAGATTGCGTCCGCGCGCGGCTGCATTGCCTATTTGAACCATAAGCGTTCCGCGGTGGCCTACCAGCCGCGCCTGGTCGAGAAGGACGGGGAGTTCTGGCTGGAGGTTGCCTCGGCACCGGTCTCCGAGGGGGCAGTCAGCCGGGAACGCTGACGGGCTACCGGGAATCCGCCCGGATTGGCAGCAGATACGGACGGGCACCGCGCTTCAGCAGGGGTGCCCGTCCATAATTGGTGCGCCTCTCAGCGGGTACGGCCGTGGCAGCCGCAGCGGCGACCCGGGCGCCGCCGTCGTACTGGCTGGCAAGAGGCCAGCGGCTAACGCGAGCGCTGGCGCAGACGGTTGATGTCAAGAATGACGACGGCGCGGGCCTCGAGGCGCAGCCAGCCACGTTGAACAAATTCGGCCAGCGCCTTATTGACGGTCTCACGCGACGCTCCGACCAACTGGGCCAGCTCCTCCTGCGTGAGTTCATGGGCCACCAACACACCGTCCGTGGCGGGGCGTCCAAACCGGTCCGCCAGATCCAGCAGCGCCTTGGCCACGCGGCCGGGAACGTCGGAAAAGACCAGATCCGAGAGGTTGTCGTTCGTGCGCCGCAGGCGGCGCGCCAGGGCCTGCAGGAGCTGCATGGAAACTTCGGGGCGGTTGCCCAGCAATGCGTTGAGGCTTTCGTTCTTCAACCCGGCCAGCCGCGTCTCGGAGACCGCGGTTGCGGTCGTGCTGCGGGGCGCCGGATCAAACAGCGCCATCTCGCCGAACAGCTCGCCCGGGCCGAGGATGGCCACCAGCGATTCACGGCCGTCCGGAGACGTCCGGCCCAGCTTGACCTTGCCGGAAACGATGAAATACAGCTGGTCGCCCTGGTCGCCCTCCCGGAAAACGGAGGCCCCCCGGGAGAGGTCCACCTCAGCCAGCTCGTCCGTCAACAGACGGAATGCCTCGTCGTCAAGCGTGGCAAACAACGGTGCCCTGCGCAGTACCTCGATGTCCATGAAATCTCCTGTTGGAAGTGGGCGAATAGTGACGTTATGACAATTGTTTCAGAATTCTCACCGTTTTGTGACCAACTTGGCATCAGCACCGGTTGTGCGGCTGCCGGAGGGCGCCTAAAAGACTCCCAGGACGGGGCCGCCCCCACGGCCGCCCCCACGGCTGCCGCCCGGGACGTCGCCGGGCAGTGTTTTCCGCCTGAGGGGCTGCAAACCGGCTCACCACCGCGGCGGCACCGCGACCCTGCGGTCCCTCCCGTGGCGGGACGGAATCCGCCTTCCCCGCCATGCGGGCGGCAGTGGGCGGACGCTCAGGTTTCGTCCCGGTCGGGGAGGCTAAACTTGGCAGTCCGGACCCGATCGTGGCCGGGGCAAGGACGGGCATGTTCGGATTCACTGTGCTGGACCTGGTGTTGCTGTTGTGGCTCATCGGTCAGCTTATCTACGGCCTGCGTGTGGGACTCGTGGTGAGCCTTGGCGGCATCCTCGGCTTTGTGGCCGGCGCGGCGGCGGCGTTCTTTGCCGTTCCCTTTGTGAGTTCGCTGGCCGGCGACAGCGGCTGGCGGACGGTGGCCGTGATCGCGGCCGTGCTGGTGCTCGTGGTGCTGGGCCATACGCTGGGAATCCGGCTGGGCACGCTGATCGGGCGGCGGGTGAAGTTCCACCCGGTGCGTGCGGTGGACCGGCTGCTCGGCGGGGCGCTGAACCTGGGCGTGGGGGCGCTGATGATCTCGGTGCTCGCCTTCAGTGTCTCCAACCTCGGCATCCCATTCGTCTCCACGCAGCTGGGCCAGTCCAAGGTCATCGGCACCATTGATTCACTCACGCCGACGCCAGTGAAATCGTCCGTGGCGCAGCTGCGTTCCATCGTGCTGAACGAGGGCATCCCGCAGCTGTTCGATCAGCTCGGCCCGGTGACGCCGATGAATCCGCCGAACACCAGTACCGACACCCCAGCGCTGAATTCGGCCGCGCAGTCCATCTTGAAGATCACCGGGACGGCGTTCCAGTGCGGTCAGAATCAGACGGGCTCGGGCTTCGTGGTCTCGCCCGGCCGGGTGGTGACGAACGCGCACGTGGTGGCCGGGGTGAGCCGCCCCGTGGTGGAGCTTCCCGGCGGTGGCTCGCTTCCGGGCCGTGTGGTGTCCTTTGATCCACAGCAGGATCTGGCGGTGATCGCCGTCGACGGGCTGCAGACGGCCACGCTGCCGCTGGGCAGCCAGCTGCAGGCAGGGGACGGGGCCGCTTTTGCCGGTTACCCGCACGGCGGTCCGTTCACCTCGGAACCGGCAACGGTCCAGACCGTCTCCAACGTGCTGGTGCCGGATATCTATGGGCAGAATCCCGCCGCCGAAGAGGTGTACCAGTTGGCCGCCGATGTGCAGCCCGGTAACTCCGGCGGTCCATTGCTGAACAACTCCGGCCAAGTGGTGGGCGTCGTTTTTGCACGGGCGACGGCGGCGGCGCAGGTCGGTTACGCGTTCACGCTCACGGAGCTGGCTCCGGTGGTGCATGCGGCGCCGGGGCTGGACCAGCAGGTTTCCGCCGGGCAGTGTACGAAGAAGTAGCCGGATGCACCGGTGACGCCGGGGCCGGTGGCGTGGGACCGCCGTCCCTTACCGTGCGAGGGCTTTAGCCAGATAGCTGATGGCAAGTTCGTAGCCGTGCATGCCCGCGCCCACGATCACCGCGTCCACCACTGCGGAGAGGTAGGAGAAGTGCCGGAATTCTTCGCGCCGGTGCACATTTGAAATATGCACCTCCACGGCCGGCAGCCCGACGCCGGCCAGCGCGTCACGGATGGCGATCGAGGTGTGCGTATACGCGCCGGCGTTGATCACGATGCCCACCGCTGAATCCCTGGCCGCATGGATCGCGTCCACCAGGGCGCCCTCGTGATTGGACTGGATGAAGTCCGCGTCGAACCCATGCCCGCGGGCAGCGACCGCCACGAGATCCTGCAGATTGACTAGGGTTGCATGGCCGTAGATGCCTGGCTCGCGGGTTCCCAGCAGGTTGAGGTTGGGCCCGTTCACGATCAGGATGGTGCCACGGCCGGTCGAAGACGCTTCAGAGGTCATATCCCACTATCCCATTTTGTCCCGTGTGAGGTGCCCGTAGTGAGGGCAATCGGGTGACGCTGCCGCAACACGGGCAGCTCAAATCGGATCAAGGGGCGGAGAAGTGCAGGAGTATGGCGTGCTCCGGGTTCAGAATCGGCATCGGAAGGCCGACCTCCGCCAGGAACTGTCCGGACGCCCTCACCCCGTCGGCCACCCAGGCGGGCGGAGCTGCCTGGGTGAAGGTCCCGCCCCGCATGGGGTATATCAGGTCAACCCGGTAGTTCCGTTCCGCCGCCAGGCCGGGGACGCAGACGCGGCCCGTCTGCTCTGCGTACGACGTCGAGACGGCCACGAGCGCGAACAGCGCCTCTGTCGCGTCCCCGACAACGACGCCGTGCAGCAGCAGCGATGGGTCGGGCAGATCTGCGCGGACCATTCGTCCGCCGTGGATCAGTGGGCGGAACCGCTTATAAAGGGCGATGAAGCCTCGCAGCTCGTCTCGTTCGGCACCGGCGACGGTACGGATGTCCCATTCAAAGCCGAAGTGGCCAAACAGCGCGGTGATGGCGCGGAACGACAGTTCGTGGGTGCGGGCCGTGGTGTGCGAGGTGGTGGGGCCGATGTGGGATCCGACAAGTTCCGGCGGGACTACGATGCCGGTCCAGCGCTGGATGGTCTGACGTTCCAGCGCATCGTTGCAGTCCGAGGCCCAAATCCGGTCCGTCCGTTCCAGGATCCCCAGGTCAACCCGGGCTCCACCGGAGGAGCAGCTTTCAATTTCCACCGTCGGATGCGCAGCCCGGAGTGCGTCGAAGAGCCGGTAAGCGGCCAGCGTCTGTTCGTGCACGGAGGGCCGGTCCGCGTGGCCCATCTCGAGCAGATCCCGGTTCTGGTCCCACTTGAGGTAGGCGATGGGATGCGCGGTCAGCAGCGCGTCCATTCGGTCGTAGATGTACTGCCATGCCTCCGGGTTGACGAGATCCAGCACCTGCTGATGTCGCCACTCCAGCGGCAGCCGGTGGGTCTGATCCGGACGCGACCAAGCAGCGGTTTCGACTCCATCGGCCGGTTCGGCTTGACCGGCGGGTTCGGCCCGGGCGGCGGCGGGGCCGGCTATCCAATCAGGATGGGCACGTGCGGTGTCGGAGTCGGAGTTGATCATTTCCGGCTCCACCCACAGGCCGAACTCCATGCCCCTGCTGGTGACCGCCTCGATCAGCGGACCCAAACCGTCGGGCCAGATGTCAGCGTCGACGTACCAGTCACCTAAACCCGCGTGATCGTCGCGGCGGTGCCGGAACCAGCCGTCGTCGAGCACGAAGCGCTCCGCACCCAGTTCCGCTGCAGACGCGGCCAGTTCCGTCAGGACGTCCAGATCGTGATTGAAGTAGACCGCTTCCCAGGTATTCACGACAACCGGCCGCGGTGAGGAGGGGTGGTGTCCGCGGGCGCGGAACCAAGCATAAAAGGCCTCGGAGATTCCGTCCAGACCGCGGTCGGAGTACGCCGCAAAGAGCGGCGGCGTGGCGTAGCTCTGTCCCGGTGTCAGGAGCACCTCGCCGGATCCCAGGAGCTCCGCGGCACCGATCACGGTGCGGCCGTCCGCCAACCCCTCCACATAGGCCTGATGGTTCCCGCTCCAGGCAAAATGCGCCGCCCAGACCTTTCCTTGGCGGTTGCCGAAACCGGCGGATCCGACGGCCAGCAGCAGCGCGGAATCATGGCCGGTGCGGCCGTGCCGGCCGCTGCGCAGCCACGTTCCCTGCTGGACCGGTCGTCGCTGCGGATGGCGTTCCCGGCACCAGCGGCCCGTCAGATCCAGGATCTCGGTCCCGTCCGGGCCTATCGGGAGCACAGCGGCGAGTTCCTCCAGCGCGTAATCCGTCGTGCCCTCGTTGGTCAGCGTGTGCCGTATCTCCAGCAGACCGCCGTCGTGCAGGTTAAGTTCACTGACAACCGTCAGGCCCAGTTCCGCATCCTCCTGCGTGAGGATGGCCGAGGTGCCGGTGGCCCGCATCCCGGTCAGGCTCAGCCGGGCGGAGAAGCCCGTTCCCGCCGCGCCCTGTGTCACGGCGCTCCCGCGCAGCCCAGGGCGGCCGCGCCATCCTGAGGACGCCTGTGGCAATAGGCCCAGCACCACCGGAGTGTCCAGCGCGGAATGCGGTACCGGCATGCCACCTGACCCCAGGGCGGACAGATCCGGCAGTGTTGCACCCAAATCAGCACCCCAGTGCAGCACGGAGGGCTCACCGGAGCTGACGTCGATCAGTACGCTCGCGCTGTCGACGCGCAGGTATATCGGGTCCATCAGGCACCTCTTCGGGAAGTCGGGAACAGTCGGTCAGTCGGGAAGTCGGGAACAGTCGGTCAGGCGGTCAGTCGGGAAGTCGGGAACAGTCGGTCAGGCGGTCAGTCGGGAAGTCGGGAACAGTCGGTCAGTCGGGAAGTCGGGAACAGTCGGTCAGGCGGATTGCCGCTGCGGGACAGGGACCAGCCGCAGCCGGCCCACGCGCTGGCGCAGTACCCGCTGCGCGTCCTGGCCGAGGCCCGCGTCGCTGATCACTTCGTCCACATCCTCCAGGGCCGCGATGGTGCTGATGCCCTGCATGCCCCATTTGCTGTGATCCGCCAGGACCACCACCTTGCGTGACGCCGCAATCAGGGCCCGGTCCATTTCTGCTTCGAGCAGGTTGGGCGTGGTGAAGCCCGCGTCCGCGTCCACCCCGTGGACCCCGAGGAAGAGCAGATCCAGGTGCAGCTGATGCACCGACGAGGTGGCAATCGGGCCCACCAGTGCATCTGAGGGTGTCCGTTCGCCGCCCGTGAGAATGACGGTCAGCTTGGCGGCGGAGGCATGGAAAACATCCGCGATCCGCACCGAATTGGTCACCACGGTGAGACCCCTCTTCTGGCAGAGCAGTTTCGCCAGCGCAAAGGTGGTGGTACCGGCGCTGAGCCCGATCGCCATTCCTTCCTGTGCCAGTGAGGCGGCTTCGGCGGCAATCGCTTCCTTTTCGTCTTGGGCTTGGGTGGATTTGAGCTCAAAGCCGGGCTCGTGCGTGCTGGCACCGCCCCGGATCTTGGCACCGCCGTGGATTTTCTCCAGCAGGCCCGCTTCATCAAGCACATCGATGTCACGGCGCACCGTCATCAGGGAAACCCCGAACATTTCGGCCAGATCCGAGACACGGACCACCCCCTCGCGCGCAACGGCGGCAGCGGTGGCGGAGCGGCGGGCATCGGCTAGCATCTGGGTTCCTCACGTAGGGTTGGGAGCTCACACTTGAGTGGGCGGATCGACCAGCTAGTCGGGCTGATCGGCTGGTTGGGCTAGTCGGGCTGCTCGTCTAAACGGACGACGGCGGTCCGGCCGGCCTGCACAGTGAGCAGTGGCCCGACGCTCTCGCCGCTGAGTAGCTCCGTGCCGGAGACCTGCAGGCCGGCGGCCCGATCGCTGTGGTTCATGACAAAGAGCCAGCTGCGGCCATCCTGCGAACGCTTCACCACCTCGACATCCTCCGGAACATCCGCCACTACGGGACGGACGCCGGCCACCGTGGCGATGTCCGCGAGCAGTGCGGACATCCCTGCGGACGTGAGCGACGTCGCGAGATAATAGGCCAACCCGCTGCCGTGCGTGTTGCGGGTAACCGCCGGCGAGCCGGCCACTGCGCCACCGGTGAATGTCGCCATGGTTTCCGCCGTCGTCGTCCGCCCCAGTTCGCTCCACACGCTTCCTTCACCGAAGCCGCTCAGCGGGACCGTCGCGCCGGCCCGCAGCGGGAAGAATTCCTCGATCCGCACGCCCAGCAGGTCGTGGAAGGCGCCGGGATATCCGTGTCCATGGATCGGGTCCATTCGGATGTGGTCATTTTCGTCCACGATGCCCGAGAAGTAACCGACCATCAGGTGCCCGCCGTCCTCCACGAACCGTGCGATGTTGGCCGTGCCCTCGTCGGTGAGCAGGTAGAGCATTGGCGCCACCACCAGCCGGTAGCCGGACAGGTCATCGGTGCTGCGCCGGATATCGGTGGTGATGCCGGCGCGGAAGAAGGCATCGTGCCAGCGACGGGTCTCGGCGATAAAGTCCGCGTCCACGCTGGGCTGCGAATCCAGTTCCGCGGCCCAGCGCGCATCCGTATCGTGCAGGATGGCGACCTGCACATCGGCCACGGTGGAACCCGCCACTTCGGAAATGGACCGCAGCGCCTGCCCCAGGTCCACCACCTCACGCCAGACTTTGCTGTCCGTCCCGGCGTGCGGCAACATGGCCGAGTGGAATTTCTCCGCACCCGCCCGGGAAGCGCGCCACTGGAAGAACAGCGCACCGTCGGACCCGCGCGCCACATGCGACAGCGAGTTGCGGAGCATCTCACCGGGCATCTTGGCGACATTGCGTGGCTGCCAATTCACCGCCGACGTGGAGTGTTCCATCAGCAGCCATGGTAGGCCGCCGGACCAGCCGCGTGACAGATCCGCCGTCATGGCCAGTTCCTGGAAGTTCCGCTCGTCGGCCGCTATCAGGTAATGATCATTGGAAACGATGTCCATGTGCCCGGCCCACCTCCAGTAGTCCACGGGCCGCTCCAGGGCCATGCTGAAGCCCATGAAATTGGTGGTGACCGGGTGCTGTGATCCCGCGCGGATGATCTCCGCCTCCGCGCGGAAGCACTCCAGCAGGGCATCTGAGGAGAAACGCGCGAAGTCCAGCTGCTGGGTCGGATTGAGCCAGGTGCCGGACGCGCGCGGTGGCAGGATCTCTTCCCAGCTGTAGTAATGCTGGGACCAAAAGGCCGTTCCCCAGGCGGCGTTGAGGCCATCCAGGCTCCCGTACCGATGCTGCAGCCACGTCCGGAAGGCCGCGGCCGCGTTGTCGCCGTAATCTGGCTGGTTGTGACAGCCGTACTCGTTGTGGACATGCCACATAACGACGGCGGGATGGCGTGCGTAGCGCTCGACGATCGCCTTGGTGAGCGCGGCGGCGGCGCGGCGGTAGTCCGGGCTGCTGGCGCTGAAGGCTTGCCGGGAACCGTAACTGTGCCGGACGCCGTCGGCCGTCACCGGCAGGGACTGCGGGTACTTGTGGCTGAACCACGGCGGGGGAGATGCGGTCGCATTTGCCAGATCGACGCTGATGCCCTTGGCATGCAGCAGGTCGAGGACGCGATCCAGCCAATCGAATTCGTAGACCCCCTCCGCCGGTTCCAGCAGGGCCCAGCTGAAGATTCCCACACTGACGAGGTTGACGCCGGCTTCGCGCATCAGCGCCATGTCTTCGGCCCAGACGTCCTCCGGCCACTGCTCCGGATTGTAGTCGCCGCCGAAGGCCAGCCGCGGTCCGGAATCCGCATCTCCGGCGCCGAGCCGTGAGGTCACGTAGTCCATGCTCATATCTTTTTCTATCCCTTACTTGAACCGAGAGTCAGGCCGGCAACAAAGTGCCGCTGCAGCAGCACGTACACAACGAGTGTGGGGACCACTGTGATCATGGCGCCGGCGGCCAGCAGATTGTAGTTGGACAGGAACTCGCCCTGCAGATTGTTGATCGCTGTGGTCACCGGGAGGCGGTCACCGGATTGAATGAACAACAGCGGCCAGAAGAAGTCGTTGTAGATAAAGATCAGCTCCAGGGTGGCCAGCGCGGCAATCGCGGGGCGGCACAGGGGGATGATGATTTCCCAATACTGGCGCCAGATGCCCGCGCCGTCCACCAGGGCTGCCTCGGTCAGATCCGAGGAGAGCGCCTTCATGTAATTCGACAGCACGAAGGTGCAGAAACCGATCTGGAACGCCGTGTTGACGGCAATGACGCTGATGTAGGTATTGAGCAGGTTTCCCGAATCGCTGAACCAATACGGCAGGCCAAAGTGTTTAAACATGGAGAACAGCGGGGCCGCCAGGACCTGCGGGGGCAGCAGATTGCCGGCTGTGAACATGATCAGCAAGGTGATGTTGAATTTCCAGCTCACTCGGCTGACGGCGAACGCCATCATCGAGGAAAAAAGCAGCACCAGGATAATCGTGGGGACCGTGATGATCAGGGAGTTGAGGAAATATTTAGGAAATCCGCCCTGATTCCAGGCGGTGACAAAGTTATCGAAATTGAAGACCCCGCCAAGACTGAAATACCCGAACTTGTCCGTATCAGCCTTGGGCCGGAGGGCGGTGTACAGGGACCAGCCCAGCGGGATGAGCCACATGAGGGCCATCACGGTCAGGAAGATGTGGGTCCCGTAATGGCGCTTGTGGGCCCGGCGGCCGGTCTGGACGCCGGCGCTGCCGGATTTTGCCTGGAGGGAGCTGACTGAGGTGCTCATTCGGATTTTTCCTTCCCGAAGGCGCGGGACAAGTAGAAGACGATGGGAACCAGGGAAATGACCAGCAGAATCACGGCGAGTGCCGAACCGACGCCGATGACCTGGCCCTCGCCCACGAGGTTTTGGATCACCAGGGCACTGATGAGTTCCAGACCGTTGGTGCCGCGGTTGATGACATACACAATGTCGAAGGCGCGCAGTGATTCGATGATGGTGATGACGACAATTACGATGTTGATCGGACGCATGGCAGGCAGGACCACGCGGAAGAACGTCTGGTAGGCGTTGGCCCCGTCCAGCGCTGCGGCTTCCTTCAGCGAAGCATCCACGCCCTTGAGGCCGGCCAGGTACAGGATCATGACATAGCCGGCATGCCGCCAGGTCGCGGCGATCAGCGCGGCCCAGATATTGACGTCCGAATTGCCGAACCAGTCCACCGCCTGCGGCGTCCCGGCGGTGCCCAGCAGGAAGTTCAACAGGCCGTTGTCCTTTTGGTAGAACAGCTGCCAGATTATGCCGATCAGGGCCAGCGAGAGCATCACCGGCATGAAGAAAATACTCTGGTAGATCTTGCTGCCGCGGATATTCTGATCCAGCAGCACAGCAAGCAACAGTCCCAGCGGAGTGGCGATGACCGCCAAAAACACCAGCCAGAGAATGTTGTGCTGCACCGCCGGCCAGAACGGCGGGTAATCATTGAAAACGTAGTTGTAGTTGTCCGCTCCGGCGGCCTTGATGTCGGACAGGTCCAGTCCGTTCCAGCGCACAAACGACAGTCCGATGGACAGCACCGTCGGGATCCAAATCAGCACCAGCTGGATCAGGGTCGGGATGCCGACCATGATGCTGAGGACGATCTTGTCCGTGCGGGACATCCGCCGGACCTTGCGGTTCCGACGGCGTCCGCCCGGGGCTTTGGCAGAAACCAGGGCCACCGGTGATTGGGTTGACGAACTCATAGCAACTCGTTTTCTCGGGAGCGGATGAAACCGGTGAAGGCGCCGCGGTCAGGATCGGGCCCAGGATCGGGCCGCGCCGCTACTGGGCGGCGTATAGCTGCTTTGCCTGGGCTTCAAGGTTTTTGACGTCCACGGAGCCATCCTTAATGAATGCCTGCAGCGCAGGAATCATCACGTTGTTCGCCATCGCGGGAAGAGCATCCCGGTCAAAGAACTGGCTGATGCTCTTGGCGTTGGCAATAACGTCCGCACACTTCTTGTTCAGCGGACTGAATTTGGACAGGTCCGCACCCTTCACGGTGGCGATGTTGGACGGGTCCACCGAGGCATACGCCTCCTGGCCCTCGGCGGTGCCCATAAACGCCATGAAATCGTGTGCGGCCTGATTCTGGCCGCCCTTCTTGGACAGCAGCAGCCCGTCGATGGGGGCCTCCACCGCATCCATCCCTTCCATCGCAATCTCCGGGAACGGGAAGAAGTCGACGTCCGCCAGAAGAGCCGGGTCCGTGAACTGCTGGGTGACAAAGGAGCCCAGCAGGTACATGCCGGATTTTTTGGCGCCCAGGGATTTGGCGGAGTCCTGCCACGTCATGCCCAAGGCACCGGGGTTCTGGTACGGCAGCAGCGCCTTCCAGGTATCGAAGACGTCGCTGACCTTCTTCTGGTCCCAGGACTCCTTGTGAGCGGTGAGGTCCATGTGGAATTGGTAGCCGTTGAGGCGCATGTTGATGTAATCGAAGGTGCCGAACGCGGGCCAGCCGTCTTTGTCGGCGAATTCGATGGGGATGAGGCCATCAGCCTGCATCTTGGCGCACAGGGTCTTGAGCGCGTCGAAGGTCGCGGGCACCTCGTAGCCCTTCTCCGCCCAGAAGCTTTTCAGGTAGAAGAACCCCCAGGGGTAGTTGTAGTTCGGCACGAAATATTTTTTGCCATCCGGACCCGTGGAGGCCTTCTTCATGGCGTCGGAGAAGTTGGTGCCGATCTTGTCCCAGACGTCATCGACGGGCGTGAGCAGTCCCTTACCGGCGTAGTACTGCATCCGGTAGCCGGCAAACCAGGTGAAAGTATCGTCCGGGCTGCCCTGCAGGTAGGTGTTGATTTTGTTCTGGAAGTCGTTGTGCGGCACCACATTCGTTGCCACGGTGATGCCCGACTTCTTGGTGAAGGCGTCCGTCACAGCCTTGTAGGCGGCCTTGGGAACATCATCGGATGAGCCGGAACCAAAGGTCAGCGACTTCGAGGCGGTGGCGGCGGCGCCGGGTCCGCTGCCACCGGTGCAGGCGGAGATGAGGGGAATGCCGGCCAGGCCGACAGCGCCGACGCCGAAGGTCTTGAGCAAGGTGCGGCGGCCCATGCCCGTGCGGTTGATATCGGCGGCGGAGCGCTCTTCATTTGGTGACATGATTTCTCCTTGAAAGACATGCAACTGTGAAGCAGATCACATACCAGCAAGCATAAAAGGATCAAAATCGAACGTCAAGACCCAAAAGATATAATTTTCGATCATTTCGTCACGTTTGCGTTACGGTGTTAAACAGCTGAGGCACGCGCGATGGGGTGAAGATGCCGGGACGGCCCATCGTGCGCACCTCAGATTGGGAGGGTGCTGCGGTTACTGCTGCTGCGGCTACTTTTTGAGTGAATCGGCGATCTGCTGCATCACCGAGTTGTCCGCCAAAGTGGACGCATCGCCCACGTCGCGGCCCTCCGCGACGTCCTTGAGCAGCCGCCGCATGATCTTCCCGGAGCGGGTCTTGGGCAGCTCGGGCACCACCAGGATGGTCTTGGGCTTGGCGATCGGGCCGATCTCCTTGCCCACATGGTTGCGCAGCGTCGTAACAATATCGGGATCATCAACGGCGCTGCCGCGCAGAATCACAAACGCCACAACCGTCTGGCCGGTGGTCTCGTCCGCTGCCCCCACGACGGCTGCCTCCGCCACCGAGGGGTGGCTGACCAACGCTGATTCGATCTCGGTGGTGGAGAGCCGGTGCCCGGAGACGTTCATGACGTCGTCGACCCGCCCGAGCAACCAGACGTCGCCGTCGTCGTCGAACTTGGCACCATCACCGGCAAAGTACATCGAGTCGAAACGGGACCAGTAGGTGTCCTTGTAGCGCTGCTCGTCGCCCCAGATGCCGCGCAGCATGGCGGGCCAGGGCTCGCGGATCACCAGATACCCGCCGCTGCCGTTCGGTACCGATTCACCCATCTCATCCACCACATCCACCGCAATGCCCGGCAGCGGTGTCTGCGCCGAACCCGGCTTGGTGGCGGTGACGCCGGGGAGCGGGGCGATCATCTGCGCGCCGGTCTCGGTCTGCCACCAGGTGTCCACGATGGGCGCCGGGTTCTCCTTCTTTTCGCCGTTCCCGCCCGCGTTGGCGCCGATCACGTCCCGGTACCACATCCAGGCCTCGGGGTTGATCGGCTCGCCCACGGAACCGAGCACCCGGATGGAGGACAGGTCGTACTTGGACGGGATCTCGCGTCCCCACTTCATGCAGGTCCGGATCGCGGTGGGCGCGGTGTAGAGGATGGAAACCTTGTACTTTTCGATCAGTTCCCACCAGCGGCCCTGATGCGGGGAATCCGGGGTGCCCTCGTAGATCAGCTGCGTAGCGCCGTTGATGAGCGGCGCGTAGGCGACGTAGGTGTGCCCGGTGACCCAGCCGACGTCGGCCGTGCACCAGTACACATCGGTTTCCGGGTGCAGGTCAAAGACGGCCTTGTGTGTGTAGGCCGCCTGCGTCAGGTAACCGCCGGTGGTGTGCAGAATGCCCTTGGGCCTGCCGGTGGTGCCCGAGGTGTAGAGGATGAACAGCGGATGTTCGGCATCATGGCCGACGGCGGTGTGCTCGGCGGACGCAGCGCCGACCGAATCGTCCCACCACAGATCGCGGCCCTCGATCCAGTCAACGTTCTCACCGTTGCGCTTGACGACGACGACGTGCCCGACGGTGTGCCCAGGTGCGGTGAGGGCCGCGTCAACGGCCGGTTTGAGGGCGCTGGGTTTGCCTCGGCGGTAGGTGCCGTCCGCGGTGACCACCAGTTTGGCTTCGGCATCGTCAATGCGCGAACGCAGCGCATCCGCGGAGAACCCGCCGAAAACCACGGAATGTACGGCACCTATCCGGGCGCACGCCAGCAGCGTAATCACTGCCTCCGGGATCATCGGCAGGTACACCGCCACGCGGTCGCCCTTGACCACGCCAAGGGACTCGAAGGCGTTGGCGGCCTTCTTGACCTCCTCGGTCAGCTGCGCATAGGTGTAGGTGCGGGTGTCGCCGGGCTCACCTTCGAAGTAGATGGCGACCCGCTCGCCCAGGCCGTTTTCAACGTGCCGGTCGAGGGCGTTGTAGGCCGCATTGAGCTGGCCGTCGCCGAACCACTTGGCGAACGGCGGGTTTGACCAGTCGAGAGTCTCGGTGAAGTCCTTGTGCCAGGACAGCAGCCCGCGCGCCTGTTTGGCCCAGAAGGCCGGTCGGTCCGCTGCCGCCTCCTCATATTCGCCGGCCTGGATGACCGCATGGGCGGCGAAGTCGGCGCTCGGCGGGAACCTGCGGTTTTCGTGCAGCAGGTTTTCCAGCGCATCTCCGGTATTGCTGGTGGCAGCCGAAGCCGCGGTCGTGTCCTGGGACATCTCTAACCCTCTATTCCCTACGGGTGCCGGCGAACGGTGGCATGGCTGCTTTCCGTCTTTATCTGCTGCTGGATCTGCACCTGCCGGCACGAAGATTGGTTCCGTCTTAAACCTTAGCGCGGAAGAAGTCACGCGTGTCCGCGGTCACATGATCCGGCCGCGAATGGGGCCGGATCTGCGCCCAAGTGCGCCCGGAATCGCCTCGGACAGCCGCGGCGACGGGCCGCGGTGGGGGATCCTGCTGGAGATGTCAGGTTTGTGTCATTAGGCTGTAATGGAACCGTGATTTGGCGACGACACCCGTGGGCCGTCGTCGACAAGTTCCCAACTGATGAACGTTCCCAACAGACACACCGGCCGGCTGCTGGACCGCCGTTCGGCTAGGAGCAGCTAATGACAGAGCAGCATTTCGGCGCAGGACACAGGGGCGCAGAGAGCTCCGGAAGCACCGGGCCCGGCAACGAGGAGGCGCACGCTGAGGCGCGGACCGCATCCGGTATTGCAGCGGGCGCCCACGCGGTGCCCGCCCGTGCGGATGCAGCCGGTACGAGTGCGAATACCGGGCCGGGCACTGGCGCGGCATCCGCGGACCAGCAGGCCGCGGGACACGGATCACCTCCGGCGGCCAGGGCTGCCGCGGCCCGGAGCCAGGCACTGCTGGGTCCGCTGACCCTGCGCGATCTGGTGGCGCTGGGATCTGTCGTGGTGATCTTCATCGCCTCCATGCTTCCGCTTTTCCAGACCGATTATTACGTCAATGTGTGGAACGGCTTCTCGCTGTACTTCCTTGTCATCGGCATTCTGCTGCCGCTGCTGGTCGGCGCGTTGTTCCTGGCCCGCCGGCTGGTGCCCACCGCCAAAATCCGGGTCGGTTCGCTTTCCGCGGACCAGTTCGGCTCCGTGGTGGCCTCTTTCGCGGCCGGCTTCTTCTTCCTCTACACGGTGACCGATTTCCGGCTGGCCTTCCTGATCGGTCTGATCGGTTCCCTCGGCCTGCTCGCGTCTACAGTCGCAGCGCCTTGGCTGCCCTTCTTTGTCGGTGATTTTGCGGACCGTTCCGAGACGCCCGCGCATCTCGTGGCCCGGGACATCGTTCCTGCCGTCGTTAAGCCCGCGTCCCCTAAGCCGGCTGCGGCCAAACCGAAGCAGCGCCCCGTCGCGCAAGGTGCGGGCAGCGCTCCCTCCGCGGGCACTTCACACACCCACGCCGGCCAGCACGGCAGCCACGATGCGGGCCAGCACGGCAGTCACGTCGGAGCAAAGCTCGGGGGGACGGCGACCGCGTTCGCAGCCCGGCTGCGAGGCCGCGGCGCTGCCGACGCGCCCTCCGCTGCCGCGGGGAATAACCCTGCCGCGGGGAATAACCCTGCCGCGGGGAATAACCCTGCCGCGGGGAATAACCCTGCCGACGCGCCCTCCGCTGCCGCGGGGAATAACCCTGCCGCGGGGAATAACCCTGCCGACGCGCCCTCCGCTGCCGCGGGGAATAACCCTGCCGCGGGGAATAACCCTGCCGACGCGCCCTCCGCTGCCGCGGGGAACAACGCTGCCGCGGGGCTCAAAGCAGCGGCTGGCCAGTCCCGAACACCTGACACGGCCGCCCCGGCAGGCGCCGCCGTCGAACCTGACCCGCGCCCGCACGCCGCGGCCCAAGCAGCTCCGCGGACGACCGTGAACCCGGCCGTCCACACCGAGGCGCAGCTGGCTCGCGACAACGCGGAGAGTCGTCCCGCTCCGGCGAGCATCGGCGCCACCGTCGACCCGTCGTCACGCGCGAAGACCAATCAGGATCACGATGAAAATCCCGTCTACGACGCCTTCTGGTTCGCCGTGGATCGGCCGCGCCCCGTCGTCGACGAGACGAGCGGCGCGTTTGTGTACAACGTCGAGCCCGGCGCCTGGATCCTGGCGCTGCAGGACCGCGGGCATGACTTCCTGGTGCAGAACACCGAGGGTCGCGTGGGCGTACTGCGTGATCTGAGCAACATCGAGCGGGCGCCCGAGGGCGAGTAGTCCGTGTCCAACCGAATGCCTGCCACAGACGTCCCGAGCGGCGGCGAATCACCCCTGGCGCTCAAGCGGCGCGCCCGCAAAATTAACCGCCTGCTCGCGGACGCTTACCCTTACGCGCACGCGGAGCTTGATTTCAGCAACGCGTTCGAACTTGTGGTGGCCACGGTGCTCTCCGCGCAGACCACGGATGTGCGGGTCAACCAGACGACGCCGGCGCTTTTCGCGAAATACCCCGATGCGCGGGCGCTGGCGGAGGCCAACACCGCGGAGCTGGAAACCATGATCCAGCCCACCGGGTTCTTCCGCGCGAAGACACGCAGCCTGATCTCGTTGGCCACGAGGATAGTCGATGAGTACGACGGCGTGGTGCCGGGGCGGTTGGAAGATCTGGTGACGCTGGCCGGCGTCGGACGCAAAACCGCCAATGTGGTGCTGGGCAACGCCTTTGGCATCCCCGGAATCACCGTGGACACCCACTTCATCCGGTTGTCCCAGCGCTTTGGCTGGACGGCATCCGCGGACCCGGTCCAGATCGAATCCAATGTGGGTGCACTCTTCGATCCGGCCGACTGGACCATGCTCTCGCACCGCGTGGTCTTCCACGGGCGCCGCGTTTGCCACGCGCGGAAACCCGCCTGCGGAGCCTGCCCTGTCGCTACTCTGTGCCCTTCCTACGGCGAGGGCGAAACGGACCCGGAGAAGGCGAAAAAACTGCTCAAATACGAACTGGCGCCGGGCAACGAGGAATTGCTCGCGCGCATGCTGGCGGACGTCTCCCGGGCGGCCGAATACCGGCAGGAATCCCAGCGCCTGGCGCAACCCCTGCCACGATCCGGGAGCACGCCGGCCCCGCCGGAGCCGGTGCAGGGCCCGGGCAGCGACGATGCGGAGCCGGCAGGCGGTGCACAGACCCGGGGGCAGGGGACCGCGAGGGCGGCGACGGGACAGTGAGCGTGTACGCGGACCTTGTCTCACTGGCAGGGGCGGCCGCCGCACTTGCCAGTGCCGGGGAGGATCGCCGTCTGCCCCCAGTGTACCCGGCGACCGCCCGCAAGGCCGCGGTGCTGCTGCTGTTCGGTGCGCTGGATTCCGTCCCCGCCGCTTCTGACAAACCGCTGGCCCCGGCTTCGCTTGACGTGCTGCTGATCGAGCGGGCCGCCACCCTGACGGATCATCCGGGCCAGGTCGCGTTTCCGGGAGGCGGGGTCGATCCAGGTGATGCCTCCGTGGACGCGGCAGCCCTGCGCGAAGCGGTGGAGGAAACCGGGCTGGATCCGGACGGCGTGGAGATCCTGGGCCGGCTGCCCGAACTTGCCTTGTCGGTCAGCAACTTCATGGTCACGCCGGTGTTGGCGTGGTGGCACTCGCCGTCGCCCGTCGCTGTGGTTGATTACGGTGAATCCGCCCAGGTTTTCCGGATACCGGTGCGGGACCTGCTGGACCCGGACAACCGGTATACGGCCACACTCACCCGTGGCCCGCAGACGTTCAGCAGCCCTGCCTTCCTGGTCAACGGCGTCGTCGTCTGGGGTTTTACCGCCGGCATCCTGAGCCGGGCGTTCGAACAGCTCGGCTGGTCCGTCCCGTGGGACACGGCCCGGGTCATTTCCCCGCCCCTCTGACACACCCCATTCGCCTCGCCCGCCCCTTCCCAACTAGGTAGCAGCAGATGCACTCAAATTGCGAAATGAGTGCATCTGCTGCTACCTAGTTGGGGCGGGGGACTGACGGGAGGTGTCATTTGGCGTCGGCGTAGGAGTCGACGACGGTGATGTTGACCGGAAACGCGATCGGTATCTCGCCGAAGAGCAACCGCGTTGCCGTCTGAGAAGACTCCTCCACCAGCCGCCTGACCGTCTGTACCTGGTCCTCCGGCGCATGAACCATCACCTCGTCGTGCAGGAAGAAAACGAGTTCCGCTTCCTTGGCAGCCCCGGTACCGTGCACCGCCGCGCGGTCGGACGCCAAGGTGCGCAGCCGCCGTCGTAATTCAGCCAGCCAGCAGGCGGCCCAATCCGCAGCGGACCCCTGCACAACGAAATTCCGGGTAAAGCGCCCGCGCGATCGGGCCGTGTTTTCGGCCCGGCGCTGTTCCTCCGCGGTGCTGCTGCGCTGACCGGCGAGCCAGTCCGACGACGGCGGCGGACAGCTGCGTCCCAGCCGGGACGTCACCACCTCGCCGCGTTCCCCGGCGCGGGCGGCTGCTTCGACAAAACCAACGGCTTCCGGGTAGGTGCGGGTCAGCTGCGCCATCAGCCGGCCGGATTCGCCGGTGGTCGCCCCGTAAATGGCACCCAACAGCGCCCCCTTGGCCTTCGCCCGGTCCCCACCGAAGCCCTGCGCGGCAATCCCGGCATAGAGATCCTTATCCCGGGCGGCCTCAGCCATTCTGGTGTCCCGGGCCAACGCAGCCAGCACGCGGGGCTCCAGCTGGGCGGCGTCCGCCACGATCAGTTTGCAGCCCGGATCCGCGTGGGCTGCGCCGCGTATCTGTTGGGGAATTTGCAGGGCGCCGCCGCCGCGCGAGGCCCAACGGCCCGAGACCACGCCGCCAACGACGTATTCGGGACGGAACCGGCCGCCGGCCACCCATTGATCCAGCCACGCCCACCCGTTCGCGGCATGGAGCCGGCTGATTTTCTTGTACGCCAGCAGTGGTGCAATGGCCGGGTGGGTGATCTGCTGAAGCTCCCAGGATCTGGTGGTCTTCGTCTCGATGCCGGCCCGGTGCAGGGCCCGCATCAGTTCCTGGGCGGAATCCGGATTCAGAGCAGGGGCGTTGAGCTCCTCGCGGAGCCGACCGGCCAGGAATTCAAGCTTCTCCGGCCGCTGCAGACCGGCCGGTCGAGGGCCCAGCTGATGGGTGAGGATCTGTTCGTGCAGGTCTTCGCGCCACGGCAGCCCGGTGTGGCGCATTTCCGCGGCAATTAACGCGCCGGCGGACTCGGCCGCCAGGAGCAAGGCCAGACGGCCCGGCTGAACGGAGCGGCGGACGGCTTCCAGCTGGGCGGCGAATTCCTGCCGCAGGGCGTCGATAAAGGGTCCGCCCTGGTTGACGGGCGTATCAAAGAGGCTGTCCTGATTCGCGGCTTCGGGGCTCGGGTCAAGAATGTCATCAAAGCGGAGCGGGGCCGTGGTATTGGCGTAGTCAGTGTCTGCGGTGAGGGCCGAAAAGACCAGGATGTTGCGGCATAGTGCCACGTCATGGCAGCGCTCGACACTGACGCCGGCGTCCAGCAGCGGTGGATACCAGCTCTGCGTCCGATTCCACACCCAGCGCGGCCGCTGCTCGTTTTCCAACTGTGTTACGGCCGCCGGTAGGTCGGCAACTGCCAGGGTGCGTCTGGCAGCCGTGGCTTCTCCAAGGGCGTTGAGGGGGATAATGTCCGCACAAGGGCCAATGGGCGCGCTCTGGCTGTCGGTGCCCTCGGGGGCGGCGCGCGCGTCGGATGCGGCCAGCAGCAGGTACATGCCTCCATTGTCTCCTGTGCCCCAGCGTCCGGCGATTTTGGGCGCTGCTGGTGGGGGCTGGGACTTGTGGGCTGTGCGCCTGTGATTTCCGCCGCTGCATTGGGTTCCTTGACAACTTACTCGACTCTGGCTAAACAGTTAGGTGTAAGCACGGTGCACACGACACACACAGTCGTGGAAAGCGAGCGCACCCCGTTACCCGAGCCCGGGCGGCGTGCCTGGACCCAGTTGAACGTTCAACAGGGAAAGTGAGACAGTAATGTCCAAACTCGAGCCGGCTGCAGTGAGTGGCCTCGAACAGCGAAGTCAGGCGCGCAAAGCGGCGATCGCCAGCACCATCGGGACGACAATCGAGTGGTACGACTACTTCCTCTACGGCACAGCGGCGGCACTGGTGTTCCCACATGTGTTCTTCCCCCACATGTCCCCCTATCTAGGGCTGATCTCCGCGTTCGCCACCTACTTCGTCGGCTTCCTGGCCCGTCCGGTCGGAGCGGCGATCTTCGGGCACTGGGGCGACCGGATTGGCCGCAAGGCGATGCTGATCATCACGCTGCTGATGATGGGGATCTCGACCGCGCTGATCGGTGTGCTTCCCGGTGCGACGACCTGGGGCGACGCTGCACCAGCCGTCCTGATCATCCTTCGCATCTTTCAAGGCATCGCCGTCGGTGGCGAGTGGGGCGGTTCCATTCTTCTTTCGATGGAATGGGGTGACCAGAAGCGCAGAGGGCTGATGGCCAGCTGGCCGCAGCTTGGTGTCGCCATCGGCATCATTCTCTCCACCGGTCTGCTTGCCGTGTTCAACGGCATCATGGGCACGGACGCCTTCATTGCCTGGGGCTGGCGGATCCCGTTCCTGCTCAGCCTGGTCCTGGTCGGCATCGGGCTTTACATCCGGCTCAAAATCCTGGAGACCCCGATGTTCGCCGAGGTGGTCAAGACCCAGAAGACCCAAAAGGCTCCGGTTCTCGAGGTGATCAAAAGGTACCCGAAAGCGATCATCCTGTCGGCGCTCTTGCGGATGTCGGAGCAGATGCCGTTCTACATCGTGACCGCGTTCGTGTTGTCCTACCTGACCGACAAGAACCACAATTACTCGTACAACTTCGTTCTGATCGGCACCATGATCGCGGCGGCCATCGAGCTCTTTTGTGTGCCATACTTCGGGCACCTGTCCGACACGGTCGGTCGCAAAAAGATCTACCTGATCGGGGCGGCCATCACCGGCGTCTGGGGCTTTGTCTACTTCGCACTTCTCGACAGCGGCATTGGTTGGCTGGTCTTCGTTGCCTTGTGTGTGGCGCTCATCCCGCACGCGATGCAATACGGCCCGCAGGCGTCGATCATTGCGGAGAACTTCCCGACCAACCTCCGGTACACCGGCGCTGGGCTGGGCTACCAGCTAGCCTCGATCATCGCCGGTGGGCCGGCCGCACTGGTTGCCACTTTCCTGCTCCATCAGTTCGGAACCGGGTATGCGGTATCCGTATACATACTGGTCTCGGCCCTGATCACGATTGCTGCGGCTTTCGGGCTAAGGGACTACTCCAAGTCCGATATCTCAGACCCCGAAACCTATGCACGAGAGGTTAAAGGCTCGCGGCGCGTTTCGTAGCCGCTGACCGGGGAGCCGGCACCTTCGGGACCTCCGGGAGGGGCCGGCCGCTCCTACAGCAGCTACTGCTGCTGCTCCAGCGTGCCGTCCACCAGCTTGACGATTATGGAGCAGTCTTTGCCGGCGTCGCCGGCGTCGATCAGACGCTGGTACAGCTGCTCGACGTGCTCGCCGATGTGCAGCGGAGTCCCGGTGCCCTTGGCCGCAGCGATGGCGAGACCGATGTCCTTCTTGGCCAGCTCGACGGTGAAGGTGGGCGCAAAGTCGTTGTTCGATGCCGCGGTGGACACGACCCCGGGGATCGGGTACCAGGTACGCAGCGCCCAGCTGTCCCCTGATGAAACTGAGGCGATATTCCAGAACACCTGCTTATCGAGCCCAAGCCGGTCCGCCAGCACGGCACCTTCGGCCGTGCCGGCGAGGTTGATGAAGAGCATGAGGTTATTGCAGATCTTGGCGGCCTGACCCGTGGTGGCACCACCGGTAGGGATGATGTTCCCGGCCATGGGCCTGATGAAGACGCCGGCATCCTCGACCGCGTGGCTCTCCCCGCCGACCATGAAGGTCAGCGTTCCGGCACGCGCCCCGCTCATTCCTCCGGAGACAGGGGCGTCCACGAAGCGGAACCCGGCGGCGGCGGCGGCATCGTGCAACGTCCGCGCGGATTCGATGTCGATGGTGGACGAGTCGACCAGCAGGGTCCTCGGGTCGGCGTGGGCCAATACGCCGTCGTCGTTCAGGTAGACCGCTCGGGCGTGATCGCCCTTGGGCAGCATGGTGAAGACGACGTCGGCGCCCCCGACCGCTTCTGCGATGCTGCCGACAAGCTTCACGCCGGCTGTCCCGGCCGCCGCCATGGCGGCCTCGCTTAGGTCGAAGCCGCGCACCTCATGCCCGGCGTTGACCAGGTTCGCGGACATGCCGCCGCCCATGTTGCCAAGTCCGATCCATCCAACTACAGCCATCGTCAAGCTCCTTCACTCGGTTACGTCAACCAGTTCAGTTATCACGAACTCTTGCGGCGTCACGCCTGGAACAGCCTGCGCACCACGCGGCCTGCCGCCAAATCATCCAGGCCTTCGTTTATTTCTGCCAGCGGCCTGGTGTCGGAGTGCAGCAGCTCCACCGGAAGTTTCCCTTCCCGCCAGTACCCCAAGTAGAGGGGGATGTCCCGGCCCGGCACGGCGTCGCCCATGTAGGAACCAAGCAGCCTTTTGCCGGCGCCGGCGAATTGCAGGGCCGGCACGACCAGTTTTGCGGAAGGATGCGGCAGACCGACAGAGACGACGGCACCGCCGCGGGTGATCAGATCCAGGCAGGAGACGAGGACCGCAGCCGAACCCACCGCTTCGATGGCCACGTCCACACCATCTCCGGCAGCCTCGGCGACCAGCCGCGCGGCGTCGTCGGGCGTCCCCACCGTGCTCGCCCCGCAGTCCAGGGCGAGCTGGTGCTTTGCCGCATTCGGGTCGATCGCGATGACCGCGGATGCTTCGGCGAGCGTGGCTGCCATGACGGCGGAGAGGCCGATGGCGCCGAGCCCGAAGATTACGACAGACTGGCCCGGCTGCACGGCGGCGGTATTGCGGACCGCCCCCGCGCCGGTCAGCACCGCGCAGCCGAACATCGCGGCAACGGCATCGGGCACGTCGTCGTCTATGACCACTGCGGATTCCCGAGCCACGACAGCGTAGTCGGCGAACGCGGAGACTCCCAGGTGATGGTTGATCCTCTCTCCTCCGGCGGTTTTCAGCAGGGCTTCCCCGTGCAGCAGGTCGCCGGAGCCGTTGACAACGGCGGCCCGGTGGCACAGCGCCGGCCGCCCGGCGGTGCAGGCCCGGCAGCTGCCGCAGCTGGGTACGAACACCAGCACGACGTGGTCGCCGACACTCACATCCCTTACGCCTTCGCCCAAGGTGAGCACGCGGCCGACTGCTTCGTGGCCCAACGCCATGGGCAACGGGCGGATGCGTGACCCGTCCACCACGGACAGGTCGGAGTGGCAGAGGCTTGAGTAGACGATGCGCACGCCGAGCTCGCCGGCGCGCGGCTCCGGCGCCACCAGCTCCTCGAGGACCAACGGTTTCGCCGTTGAATAGCTGGTTCCGGCAGGAACGGTGGAACGGAGGACGGCGGCGCGCATCTTATTGACCCTTCAATGGTTTACCTCACAGAACGAAAGTTACTTCCCAGCCTAGGTGCCCGTCCCGGACGGACCGATCCGTCCGGTTGGCGAGGATCGCCGACACGAGAATTCGAGCTGGGAGGTAGGCATGCCAATGCGGGCCGAACTCCCCATCAACTGCAGGTCGCAGGCGAGTGCGAGCTGGCATACTGCCACTGCCGCCACTCCTTCGATTGCGGCGACTGTCGGCACAGGAATGTCTCCGACGGCCAGCAGTGCTGCGGCTATCGCGACGAAAGCGGTTCGGACGTCGTCGGCGGATGCATGCACGAACTCCCTCGAATCCGAGCCGGAACAAAAGCACCTCCCCGGCCCGCGGATGACCGCCGCTGTGGTCAATATCGTGGCCTTCAGCGACATGGCCGCCTCTCCCAGCGCCCGCCCTGAGCTTTGCCCAGTGCGTTGAGTATCTCACGTCTCCGATGGTGATGGTCGTCACTCGACTGCACCGCTCGCGTGGAGGCCTGCAATATCAACGGCATCGTACCCGAGGCCGGCCAGGATCTCGTCGGTCTGCTGGCCCAACAGGGGCGGCGGCATCCGGACGCTCGCCGGGGTCCGAGTGAGCCGAATCGGGCAGCCAACCGTGTTCACCCTCCCCGCCGTCGGGTGTTGCATTTCGACCACCATTCCCCGCGCAACGACCTGCGGATCCTGCACTGCCTGGCCAACGGTCTGGATGGGGCCCACCGGCACCCCGGCAGTGTTCAAAGTGTGCACCCATTCTTCTGTGGTGTGCGTCAGCATGATGTCCTCGATCACCGGGATCAGAACGTTTCGGTTCTCGACCCGTGCCGCATTTGTGGCAAACCGTTCGTCGCGGAGGAGATCTTCGCGTTCTATGGCGGAAGTGAAGCGTTTCCACAGTCCGTCATTGCCCACCGCCACCATTACATACGCGTCCGAAGACGCGAACGCCTGATATGGTGCGATGGTGGGGTGTGCTGAGCCGTAGCGCCGGGGCGTATTCCCGCAGGCGAAATACCCGCTCGCCACATAAGTCAACCACGCGACAGAGCCATCCAGCAGGCTGATGTCCACCCACTGACCTAGGCCCGTCCGCTGCTTCTCATGCAGGGCGGCCAGTATCCCGATCGTGGCCCACATCCCGGCGACCAGGTCTGCACTGCTGACGCCGACCCTCACCGGGGGACCGTCCGCCTCCCCGGTGACGCTCATGATGCCGCTTCGCGCCTGAGCGATCGCGTCGTAGCCTGCCCGCCTGGCTTCAGGACCGGTCTGCCCGTAGCCGCTGATCGACGCATAGACCAATCCGGGATTCGCCTTCGAAAGTTCATCAAATCCGAAGCCGAGACCCGCCGCCGTGCCCGGTCGAAAATTCTCCACCAGCACGTCTGCCCTCGCGGCCAGCTTCCACACTGCCTCACGCCCCTCGGCAGACTTCAGATCCACGGCCATGCTGCGTTTATTGCGGTTGACGGAGAGGAAGTACGCTGCTTCTTCTCCCTGGAACGGTGGGCCCCACGCCCTGGTGTCGTCACCGGTTCTGGGTTGTTCGATCTTGATCACGTCGGCACCGAGATCGGCCAGGGTCATCGTGGCAAATGGGCCGGAAAGTATCCGAGTCAGGTCCAACACCAACAGATCCTGTAGGGCGCCCCGCGGTCCGTCCGCTGCCGGGTCTGCAGATGCCGTCATGCGAGTGACGCCGACGCATCGACGGTGGAGGGGTCGGCAAGCAACCGACCTGCACCGGCCATGGCGGGCTCGTGGCCAAGCGCCCGGAGGATCTCGTACGCGGTGGCTGTCGCTGCGGTGACGACCGGGAGACCGAGTTCGTCTTCGACTTGTTGGACTGCGTCCAAGGACGGCATCTGCACGCAGGCCGAAAGGACAATCGCGTCGACACCGACGCGGTCAAGTCTCCGGGCGATTTCCGGCAGCTTCCGGGTGTCCAAGCGGCCGACTTTCAGGTTGTCTGCGACCGCCAGCCCGATCACGTCCTGGACGGCGATTCCCGCGCCTTCGATGTAGTCACTGACGAGCCTTGTGAGGTCCGGCATATACGGTGCGACCATCGCAACCCGGTGTGCGCCCAACTCCTGTAGCGTGCGGACCAGAGCCCCTGCGCTGCTCGTCACCGGGGCCGGGTGCCCGTTATCGGCTGCCGCATGGGTCATAAGGGTTTCCGAGCGCTTGTGTGCCCAAGGGCCCTGGGCCATCACTGCCACCAGACACGCGTAGGCAATCACATCCACGTCGGCATCCGAGACCGCGTCGGCGCACTCGGCCGCCTTGTCGACCATCGCGGCCAGTTCCTCAACCGTGACGTTGCGCAGCTTTGCTCGAGCCGAATGAAATGTATAGCGATGACCCGTAGCAGCAGACTGTCGCCGGAACAGTTCCGGTAGTTCCGTCTCCATGGTCGTATTGGAACTGGGGACGATCAACCCGATTTTCGACGAGCTGGCTGCGACGTACGTCGACAGCCCCCCGTCATCATCCTCGAAGTTGTCCATGTTTGGTCTCCAGGTGACATCGGAATCCTCGAACCCACGGTGGGGCCCATACCTATATTCTGGATCCGGATTTCTTGCTGTCAAGGGGAGCTCTCGTGCCGCACTCGATGGCGACAGCTCAGAATCTGATCCCCAGAGGTTGTGGGAAGGGCGTCGTGGTGCGAAGCGCTTGGATCCTGCCATGCGGAGGACCGGCCGTTTCGACATCAAGATCCGGGATGTCTACCCGATGGAAATAGGCCGCCGACGCTGATTGGCACAGCGAATCAGGCCACCTGCACGGAAAAATCGAGCTGGTGTGCCCGGTTGACCCGATCCCGGAGATCACAGCGTTGCGACGGCCGATTCGATGGTGGGGCCGAGCTCGCCGATTGAGCGGCAGCAAAGGGCGGCCGCGGCCCAAGGGTGTCGACGTGCGTGGCCGGGACGAGCCAGCCGAACGCAGGGGAGCCCGGATTGAAGTGTGCCTCGAACGTCCCGCGCCGATGAGGCCATGTGGCAAGGTGTCCGATCGAAGCGCCAGCGCGGTGGTAAAAATCGGCGGACACATCCGGACACATCCGGCCACAACGGCCACGTCGCCATACTGGCCAGTAAGCCTGCCGAGTCGGCGACGGTGTCTTCGGGTCTGCGTCGATCCGGAGTTCCCGATAGGTGCTTGCGAGCGCCTGCTCACTGAGCTCGCGGAATGGGATCCACGGTGTGCACTCGCTGTGGAGGGCCTTGTTGCAGGCATCCCATCGGTCGTCGATCTGCGGGGTCCGCGGCACGCGCGCACGCCGATAAGGAGGTACGTGGATCCATTCTCCCCTGTGCCCCTGGTGCCCTTTGCGCCTGCGATTTCCACCCCTGCGGGATGCGCGCCCGGGCGGGCGGCGTGTGCACGGCCAATATATGTCATTCGCGGCCTTGGAAGTGACTGTCAGTGACAGCTCGCGGTGGCGCCGCCGTGGTGGCCGTACCCCGCCCTCACCACTCCTCCACGAGCACTCCTGCACCGCCTCGGGTCCACATATTCGAAGCTGCACCAAGATTCCCGCTCATCGGGGCGAAGACTGAGACGATGCCGGAACAATCGATAGCCAGGACGCGCAGAGCCATGCGTCTGCCGAAGGGGACCGGCGCAGCTTCGGACCCCCAAGCGGCTGCTACCGACCACACCGGTAACCGGGCCGCGTGGCTGCCGCCGAACGGCAGCCGGGTCTTGCTGGTGACGGAATCCGGTCCGCTGCACGATGAGATTGGGCGGGTTGCCGCTGCTGCCTCTGTCGGACTGATGGTCTTTCCTACGGTTGAGGAGGCGCGCGGAGAGTGGGACGCCGCTGCCGCCGTAATGGTCGGGATCGATGTGGCATCGGACTTCCGGCGCCGGCGTGGCCCGACCCTGCTGGTTGGATTCTCCGCCGAAAGGGAGCAGCTGTGGCGGCAGGCATCGCTTTCCAGCGCGGATCGGGTCGCCGTCCTGCCCGAGGCGTCCGAATGGCTGGCGGAATTCCTCAGCCAGCTGCGCGACCCGGCCGCGGAAGGTTTCATTCTCGGCGTTGTTGGCGGCTGTGGTGGGGCGGGTGCGTCCACATTGGCCGTCCTGCTGGCCGCCTGCGCGGCGACGGCTGGTGTTCGGACGTTGCTGGTTGACGGTGACGAATGGGGAGGGGGTCTGGACATCGCCGTGACCGCCGAGGAGCCTGCCGGCCTGCGGTGGCCGGATCTACTGGCAGCGTCCGGCACCATCAACCCCGACCAGTTGGCAGCCTCGCTGCCTGTCGTCGCCGGATTCTCATTGCTTTCATGGGGCGGGTACGGGGCGTCCAGCGGGACTGATTTTGGCCCCGGAGCAACCGGCGCCCAAGTCCTGCGGGCCGCCCGGCGCGGCTATGAGCTCGCAGTGGTGGATCTTGGCCGCAACCGGAATGCACTGTCGTCGCTCGGGAAGCATTGTGATCAGCTGCTAACGGTGGTTCCAGCCCAATTGCGGTCGTCAGCAGCGAGTGCCAGGCTGCTAAACGACCTTCCCTCGCTGCCGACGGCGCTGGTGGTCCGCGCACCGCTGCGTGAAGGGCTGGATGTGCAACTGATCGCGGACTCCGTGGGTTGCGCAGTCCTCGGGATCATGCCGGTTCTGCGCGCCGCCGCGGCAGCGACCGAACGTGGACAGCTGGCCGATCTGGCCAAGTCCCGAAAGGTCAGGCGGCTTGCCGACCGCGTTCTGGTAAGCCTGCGGAGTGTGCCGGGATGAGACGTCATTCCCAGCTCCCGCGCTTGCACGCCGTGGATGAAACGCTCCTGGACACCGTGCGCCGCGCGGTGCTCTCGGAGGCCGGGCCTGTCACGTCGCTTCGTGTCGCGGCAGCGGTGCGGGATAGCGGCAGGCTTTTAGGGACGGCCGGATCGCTGGCCGCGGTGGAGAGCATCAATGCCGAGCTCAGCGGACTGGGACCACTCCAACCATTGCTGAAGGACCCGGAAATCACCGACATCTTCGTCAATGGCCCGCGGTCGGTGTGGGTGGACCGCGGACAAGGGGCGGAAGTCGTGGATATTTCCTTTACGGGCGAAGAGCAGCTCAGGGCGCTTGCTGTGCGGCTGATTGCTTCCGGCGGACGACGGTTGGACGACGGCTCACCTTGTGTTGATGTAAGGCTCGACGGCGGCTTCCGGATTCACGCGGTTCTGCCGCCGATCTCGGCGCAGGGGGTGATCCTGTCGGTCCGGATCAGACGGGCAGAGGTCTTTGCCATGGACGAGCTGGTGCTCTCCGGGTTTGCCGAGCCAGGCATCGCTGCATTGCTGCGTGCCGTCATCGGCAGGCGGCTCAGTTTCCTGATCAGCGGCGCCACCGGAACGGGCAAAACCACCCTGCTCTCGACCCTGCTTGGAATGTGTCAGCTTCGCGAGCGGCTTGTGCTGATCGAGGACGCCGCGGAACTCGAACCGGATCATCCCCACGTGCTGACGCTGGAGGCGCGGCACGCCAACGCCGAGGGCGGAGGCGCGGTGGAGCTTACCGAGCTGGTACGGCAGGCCCTGCGGATGAGCCCAAGCCGGCTGATTGTGGGGGAGTGCCGGGGCGCGGAGGTGCGGGAGTTGCTCTCAGCCCTGAACACCGGCCATCGGGGCGGTGGGGGCACGATCCATGCGAACAGTGCGTCGGATGTCCCCGCGAGGCTGGCGGCTCTGGGCGCGCTCGCCGGGCTGAGCACCGAGGCCGTGGCAATCCAGGCTGCCAGCGCGCTGGACGTAGTGGTGCATCTCGAACGGCATCCCTCCGGGCGCAGGGTGGCGGAAATCGGGGTGGCGACATTGAAAGCGGGCAGGCTCGAGGTCGCACCGGCGGTGAGCATTAAGGATGGATCGTCCGCCGGTGTGGCCACCGGCCGGCGGTCCGCGTCGCCGGCGGAGCCTCCGGGGCCGGCGGCCGGCCGCCGCACCCGCAGGCTGGTTTACGGGGCTGGTTGGGAGCAGCTTCGGGAGCTCTTGGGTGGCCCGGACCCCGGCCTGCCGGCCCCCTCCGACGATCGCGGTGACGCCGATCAGGTCTTCGCCGATCGGGTCCAGCAGGAGCAGGCCGCCCACGATCGGGATTCCGCAGACCGGGATTCCCCCTACCGGGATTCCCCCGACCGGGATTCCCCCGATCGGAACTCCGCCTGCGGTGGCCGTGAAGTGCAGACCGCTGGAGATCGGGGTACCGCCCGGAGCAGGAGGCGCGGGTGAACCTGATCCTGATATTCGTTTTTCCGGCGCTCGGCTGCGTGGTTCTTTCGTTCTCCGGCATCCGGTGGATGACCGCAGTGCGAGAACAGGGGAGGAGTGGCCGCACTTCCGGGGTATACGCGGACCCGTCGCCTGGTCTTGGCGTGGCAACCCGCGACGGGATCCGAAATGAGCGCGGCCGGCCGCGTTCGTCCCGCGTGCGTCAGCTGTTCGGAGGGCGGCCGCATGCGGCGGATACTGCCGAAATGGCGAGGCTGGTCCGGGAACTGTCCGCTCTGCTCGCGGCTGGCCGCTCGGGTCAAAATTTGTGGGCGGATATGCTGGCAACCAGGGTTGCGGCGCCGGTTGCGGCTGGCAGAAGAGCCACTGCATCCGGAGCACAGCTGCTGTTGGCAAGCGGCGGCCAAGGGCTGAACGCGCAGCTCCTCCAGGCGGCGTACCAGGCCACCGTTTTAGGGCTCAGCGCCAGTTCGGCGATCCGGTCCGGCTGCGCAGCTGTCAGTGTCTCCGCTAGTCAATACCCGCAGTGCAAGCACTGGCAGGAGCTGGCTGCCTGCCTGGATGTCGCTGAGATCAGCGGGTCGCCGCTGGCCGCCGTGCTGCAACGGTACGCCGTGCGACTGGAGTCGGAAATGGACGCCGCCGCCAGCCGGGAAACATCGCTTGCCGGGCCAAAGGCAACCGTCCGGCTGCTGAGCTGGCTGCCCCTGCTGGGTCTCCTCTTGGGAATGCTTATGGGTGTTGACCCGCTGGCGGTTCTTTTCGGTGGTCCGGTTGGCTGGGCCGCGCTCTCCATCGGCGTCGCCCTGATGGCTGCCGGCCGTTTCTGGTCCGGAGCCCTGATCAGAGCAGCGGCACGTGATTCGCCGTGACAGCGTGGCTATGGCTGGCATTTGCCCTCCTTGGCGCGTCGAATGCATTGTTGCTGCCGTCCACCGGGAGTGGCCGTTGGCGGCAGCTGGGTGCAGTTCGGAAACGGATCGGCGATTCGGACACTGATGGGCCGGGCGGGGGCATCGCCAACCTTCCGCTCATGCTGGAACTGCTCGCAACCTGTCTCGATGCCGGACTCCCGCTGTCCCGGTCTCTGGAACTCCTCGCCGCTGTAACAACGACACGGACACGGGAGGGCCTGGCAACAGTGGTTGCAGGCCTGAGCATCGGGGCTTCTTGGCAGACGTCCTGGCGCCCGGTCAGGGGACATCCGCAAATGGGCGGATTGTACGAGGCGCTGACCTTCGCCGCCGTAACGGGTGCGCCCTCGGCTACGTTGCTTTACGCTGAGGCGGCCCAGCTGCGCAGGTCCGCCCAGCGTGAGTCCGAACACCGTGCGGCGTCCCTCGGCGTGAAGTTAGTGATCCCCTTGGGGCTTTGTTCGTTGCCTGCTTTTCTGTGTCTGGGAGTAGTCCCCGTGGTCGTGGCCATGGTGCCGTCATTCCGCTGACGGCGACAGGCAGACAAGCCCTCCACAACGTTCGTCGGTGGCAGCGGGATGCACCTCTTTACATCGGCCACTGTCGCTGACGGAACTGGAAAGGGATCGTTTAAATGGAACCCGCCGCAGGGGCGGCCCGGAACGATCAAGGAGGATCAGATGGCAAAGCCAACAGGAATACGAACCGACGAGGCAGGGAAGGAAGGCCCAGCCGACATGGAGTATCACAACGTCTCGGAAATCTATCCGGGAGCCACCGCCGGGTACCTGGTCCGGGAATCCGGACGCCTGCGGCGAAGGGACGCCGAACTGGGGATGGCGACCGCTGAATATGCAATCTGCACTTTGGCAGCGGTGGGATTCGCCGGATTGCTGGTCGTGATCCTGAAAAGCGATGAGGTGCGAGGCTTCCTGCTCGGCATCATCCGCACCGCTCTGAGTCTGCCGTGACGTTGGGTCCAGCGCGTGGTTTCGGGTGCGCTTGGAACAGCACAGGCGAGGGGCCCTATAGCCGGCCTGCTTGTCAGCGGAATTTTGTGTCATGCCACGTTCGGGGCGGTCGGCAGCGCGGGTCCGTTACGGCCGAGTTGGCAGTTGCACTACCGTCGCTGACCGTTCTCTTGGCACTGCTGTTGCTGGCGGCGCTGATCGGGGTGACACAGCTGAGACTGGAAGAATCTGCGCGTTCCGCAGCACGTGCCCTGGCACGGGGAGATCCAGCAGCCACCGCCGTGGCAGCTGCCAGGCAGATCGCTGGACATGACGCAGAGGTAGCTGTCAGTAGAGCGGGCGGCTATGTCCGAGCGGAAGTCAGTATTCGGGTCTCCGGCCCGCTATCGGGTCTGGTGAGTTGGCCTCTGACCGCGGATGCGGTGGCAAGGCAGGAATCTGTGCCGGTCGCGGTAGCGGTAGAACTGGTTCCGCAGAAGAGCTGGCATAACGGCGGCAGCGACCCCTCGCCTGGACCAGGACCATGACTGCGGCAGGTGTCGGCACTATGTCCAGCGCGATGACGCGACTCAGGTCCAGCTCGATGACGCGACTCAAGTCCTGCCCTGTGACGGGTCCGGGAATAGTGACTGGATCGACGACTCCGGCCCAGGCAAGGCGTCCCGGTGCCCCAGACTGCGGTTCGGGCACTGTCCTGACCGTTGGATTAGCGTTGGTCCTGCTCATGCTGCTGGCAGCGCTACTTCTCCTGGCTCAGGCCGCCATCGGGGCGGCCCGGGCCGCAACCGCAGCCGATCTTGGAGCCTTGGCAGGCGCCGATGCCGCCCGGAACATCATTACCGGTGAACCATGCGGCGTAGCGGAAGACATCGTGGTCCAGCATCACGCCGTAATGGTCAGCTGCATCGTGGGAGGTCCTGACGGGGAGATCGTGGAGGTCAGGACGAGGGTCATTCTGGCGGGTGCGTGGGGAGCGGCAACCGGGCACTCTCGTGCAGGACCACCGCCCTAATATGACTACTGCGCCGTGGCGCCACGCCGGTGCTCGCTGAATGGTGGCGTCCCGTCGGCTACGGCTGCTCCGGCCAGCAGAATGTCGATCAGCTGCACGGCGCCTCCCTTGTCCAGAGGATTGTTCTTATTGCCACATTTTGGGGATTGCACGCAGGACGGGCAGCCGGCGTCGCATTCACAGGCGGCAATGGCATCACGAGTGGCCCTAAGCCAGATCCGTGCGGCTTCAAAGGCACGCTCGGCAAATCCGGCCCCGCCCGGATGGCCGTCGTAGACGAAGATGGTCGGCTGACCGGTATCCGCGTGGATTGCCGTGGATACTCCGCCCACGTCCCAGCGGTCGCTCGATGCCACGAGCGGGAGCAATCCGATGGCGGCATGTTCAGCAGCGTGCAGGGCCCCCGGAAACTGCGGTTCGGTCAGGCCACCCGCGAGCATCGTCTCGTTGTCC
The DNA here is from genome assembly GCF_030063245.1 of Paenarthrobacter sp. PH39-S1. Classification (GTDB taxonomy): domain Bacteria; phylum Actinomycetota; class Actinomycetes; order Actinomycetales; family Micrococcaceae; genus Arthrobacter_M. The sequence goes on along the minus strand of NZ_JASISR010000003.1, from coordinate 164,671 downwards.
AAGGTGAACCAGACCGCCTTGGTGAACAGGTCATGGGCGCCCAGATCGAGGGGTTCTTCACCGAGCACCTCGTTGGAGACAAACGCTTTGCGCTGAAAGGAGACGACCTGTGTGGTGACCTGTACCTCGCCGAAATGGATTTCGACCGGGCCCCAGAGTTCGTGCCGCAGAGAACGGAGGACCTCGATCTGGGTGACGTCCCGGGCCGTGGTGTAGTAGTCCGGGTTGCCTCGCCTGACCACGGCACAGTGGTCCTGCTCGTTGAGTTCCTCGACCACAAAAGTTTCACCTTGATGGACATAGACGGCGCCCCGGTGAGCCTGGTAATGGGACTGGGGCGAATCCATCGTGCCCAGCAGCGAGCCGGTGTCCACGTCGACAATGCTGATCGGGCCGCCGCCATCGGCCCTGAGATTGACCATCCCCGCAGCGCTCTGCGGATGGGTCCAAAACCAGCCTGCAGGCCGACGGCGCAGGTAGCCATCCTTGACCAGTTGGTCCAAAAGCTTCAGCGTTGCCGGCCCGAACAGCTCCAGGTCCCCTGGTCCCAGCGGAAGCTCTGCAGCGGCAGCGCACAGGTGCGGACCCAGGACATAGGGGTTGGAAGGGTCAAATACGGTGGCTTCCACCGGAACATCGAAAATGGCTTCGGGGTGGTGAACGAGATAGGTGTCCAAGGGATCATCGCTGGCGACGAACGCGGCTACGGCGGCCTGCCCGGCGCGGCCAGCGCGGCCGATCTGTTGGAATAGGGATGCTCTGGTGCCAGGCCACCCGGCGATCAGTACGGCGTCCAGGCCGGAGATATCGATGCCCAGTTCCAGCGCGGACGTGCTGGACACGCCCAGCAACTCACCGGAACGGAGGGCCTTCTCTAAGGCACGTCGTTCTTCCGGTAGATAGCCGGACCGGTAGGCCGCGATGCGCTGGGGAAGGCTGTGGTCCACCTCGTCCAGCAGCCGCTTGGCAATGCCTGCGATGGTCTCGGCGCCCCGTCGGGATTTAATGAAGGCGATGGTGCGGATCCTGGCCGAGACCAAATTGGCCATCAGATCGGCGGTTTCGGCGATGGCCGTGCGCCGCGCTGGGGCGCCGTTTTCGCCTTTGAACTCCATCAGGGCAGGCTCCCAAAAAGCCACCGTGGTGGAGCCGTGCGGAGAGTAGTCCTGCGTTAATCCGGTCACAGAAGCCCCGATCAGCCGGCCGAAAGACACCTCAGGGTCGGATGATGTGGCCGAGGCCGCAATGAAGACCGGATCGGCTCCGTAGTATGCGCAGATACGGCGCAGCCTGCGCATCAGATTGGCCACATGGGAACCGAAGACGCCGCGGTAGCTGTGGGCCTCATCGATGATGACGAATTTCAGCCGCCGGAAGAATCCGGCCCACCAGATGTGGTTGGGCAGCACGCCAAAGTGCAGCATGTCAGGGTTGCACAGGACAAAGTTGGCATGGTCCCGGATCCAGCGACGCTCGGCGGTATCGGTGTCGCCGTCGTATGTCGCCGCCCGGATGGTGGGCAGGTGCAGGGAGTGGATGGCAGCGTACTGATCTGCCGCGAGCGCCTTGGTCGGGGAGAGGTACAGCGCCACAGCACCGTCCGGATTGATTTTTCCCGGTTCCGCCAGCACCCTGAGCTCCGCGCGGTGAACGGCGTCCAGTGCCGGCAGCTGGTAGGCCAACGACTTGCCGGAGGCCGTTCCGGTGGCAATGACGACGTGCCCGCCGTCGTGGGCCAGCTGGGCGCCTTGGACTTGGTGCCGCCACGGCTCGTGCACGCCCAAAGCGGCGTAGGCGTCGACGATGTCGGGATGCACCCAGCCGGGCCACGGCTCCGTGACGGCCGTCCGGGCCGGGATTTTCCGCACATGCTGGAGCTGCTCCGGAGCCGGCCCGCGGCCCAGCAGCGGGATCAGTGAATCATCCAATGCCACCCATGTATTCTGTCACCCGCCGTCCGGCACGCCATGCCGCCGGCCGCCCGCACCCACGCCGCCCGAACCCCACGCCGCTCGAACCCCACGCCGCCGGCCGTCCGGCACGGACGCTGCTGGGCAGCCCGTGACGGTGCATCCGGCGAGGGTTTGGTTCAATAGGGAGATGAAATCCTCAGAGGCCGACCTGAATCGTGAGCCGTTTGCCGTGCCGGGGTCCTATCTGCTGCTCCTCACCGGCGCCATCGCGGCGCTGCAGTTGAGTGCACAGTACCTGCGCGGCAACATGGTGCTGCTGATCGTCGTGTTCGCCTCCGTGGCCGCGGCCGCGCTCCTGACGGCGAAGCTGCTGGCGCGCTCCGGGCCGTTCCCCCGGATGTGGCCGACGGCGAACTCGGTGCCGGGGATCAAACGCGGCGGCCTGGGCCTGTTGCTGGCCATGGTGTTGTTCTTCCTCCTTCCGCCGGTGGTGATAGCGATCCTGGGGCGGCTGCTTTCGGCTTTGCCCATGCTGCTGCAGGCGGTGCTGCTGTGGTTGGTGCTGGTCGGCGCTTTGGCCCTCGCCTACCGCGGCGTAGAGGCTTTCTTCAACCGCAGAATACGCCGTTTCGCCGCGGCGACGCCCGGCTGAATTTGCCGCCGGCCCGTAGGCTTGAACCGTGGCTTTGAACCGAATTGTGCTTTTTTACTGCTTCACCCCCGTCGCGGACCCGGTCGCGGTCCGGCTCTGGCAGCGTGCGTTGTGCGAAAAGCTGGGCCTGCGCGGGCGCCTCCTGATTTCCAGCGATGGTATCAACGCCACCGTCGGTGGGGAGCTGCGGAACGTCAAACAGTATCTCAAGACAACCCGCGAATACCCCGGATTCAAAGCCATCGACGTCAAATGGTCGGACGGGTCAGCGGAGGACTTTCCCCGGTTGAGCGTGAAGGTCCGGGATGAAATCGTCAGTTTCGGCGCGCCAGGAGAGCTGAAGGTGGACGGGGCCGGCGTCGTCGGCGGAGGAACGCACCTCAAACCCGAGGAGCTGCACACACTGGTCGCGGATAAGGGCAACGACGTCGTTTTTTTCGACGGGCGCAATGCCTTCGAAGCCCAGATCGGCAAGTTCAAAAACGCGGTGGTGCCGGATGTGGCCACCACCCATGACTTCATCAAAGAGCTTGATTCCGGCAAATACGACGGGCTCAAGGACAAGCCGGTGGTGACGTACTGCACCGGCGGTATCCGTTGCGAGGTGCTCAGCTCGCTGATGGTCAACCGCGGTTTCAAAGAGGTCTATCAGCTCGATGGCGGGATCGTGCGGTACGGCGAAACGTTCAGGGACGCCGGGCTCTGGGAAGGCTCGCTCTACGTCTTCGACAAGCGGATGCACCTTGAATTCAGCGAAGATTCCAAGACCATCGGCGGTTGCGTGCGCTGCGATGGCCCGACCAGCAAGTTCGAAAACTGTTCCAACCCCGACTGCCGCAACCTGGCGCTCTACTGTGCCGGGTGCGCGGCTGGCCCGGAAACACTGCTCTGTCCGCAGGGCTGCGCGGTTTAAGCGGTAGGCTGCCGAGGTACCTCTGCCCGGTAAATGAGCCGGGCCAGCGCCGTCGGTCCAAGGCAGCCGGCGGCGGAGCCGGTCCGCCGTCCGCAGCTGGGCTGCCCATAAACTGATGACTGTGACTGATTTTGCTAACGTCCCGGACGCCCCTGTCAGCGAGGATCCGGCGTTGCTCGCGGCGCTGGCACGGGACCTGACCGCGCTGGGCTACACGGTCGACGGCGTCGAGGCACTGTTGGGCGTCGAGGCGTACCAGGCGTTTACCCGGGACCAGGCCGTCCCGGCGCTGCTGAAAACCCGGGACGACGACGGCGGCTTGGCCGCCGTCGTCAGGCTCTGGCTGCTGGCGGAGCCGGTGGCGCGCGGAACGCTCGCGGCCGCTCTGCCGGAATCCGGCGTGGCTGCTCTGCTGGCACTGCGGCTGGTGGACGCCGATGGGCCGGACGCGCTGCGCGCCGCCGTCGACCTTCGGCCCTATGGCTGGCCTGCGAACGACGACGGCAGCGGCGGGGCAGAGCTGTGGGTGGCGAGTGACCTTGCCGCCCATCAGCGGCCCGGCGTGCTGCGCCGGGATCACGTGCTCGGCATCGGGCAGGCCTCGCTGACCCTGGCGCAAAGCATCGTCCGCACCCCGGTCGCGCGTGCGCTGGATGTGGGCACCGGCTGTGGTATCCAGACCTTCCACCTGCTGCACCATGCGGACCAGGTGGCGGCGATCGATATTTCAGAGCGGGCGCTCGCCTTCACCCGATTCAACCTGCTGCTGAACGCCGTCGAACTCCTGCTGGATCCGTCGGATCTGCAGGCGCGCGTCCGGCTGTTCCGCGGCAGTCTGCTGGAGCCGGTTGCCGGGGAGACGTTCTCTTTGGTGGTGTCTAACCCGCCGTTTGTGATCACACCCCGGCACCGCGGCGAGAGTGCGCGGGACCGGTTCACCTATCGGGATGGCGGCCTGCCGGGAGATGAAATTGTCGCGGAGCTGGTGCGCGGGCTGCCGGCGGTGCTGGCGCCGGGTGGGACCGCGCAGCTGCTGGGGAATTGGGAAATACGCGACCCGGGCGCCGGTGGAGACCCCGACGCAGCCCCCGATACCGGCACTGACCCCGACGCAGAGGCCGGCTCCGGCGCGGACATGGACCCCGACGCGCGCCCCGACGCGCGGCCGGGAACCGGCAGCTGGTATGCAGGGCCGGAGTCCTGGGTTCCGGAAGCGGCCGATGCCTGGTTTATCCAGCGCGAACAGGTGGGACCGGGCCAATACGCGGAAACCTGGCTTCAGGACGCCTCCGAAAACCGGGACCGTGCGCTCTACGCGGAGTCCTACGCCGCGTACCTCGACGATTTCGCCTCGCGCGGTGTCCGTGGGATCGGCTTCGGCTTGATCTGGCTGCGCAATCCGTTGGAAAAATCCGCCGGACCCCGGATCCGACGCTTCGAGGAGATTCTGTACCCGATAGAACAGCCGGTCGGCCCGCACTTGGGCGCCGCCGTCGGGCATGCCGACTGGCTGGCCGGGCTTGCACCGGGCCGTCTGCAGGACACCCGACTGACCGTGGCCGAGGACGTCACCGAAGAACGCCACCAGCGTCCCGGGGCCGAACATCCCGGGGTGATTCTGCTCCGCCAGGGTGCCGGGCTGCGCCGTACCAACCTGCTCAGCACGGAACTGGCCGGTTTTGTCTCGGTCTGCGATGGCGAACTAACGGTCGGGCAGATCATTGGGGCGCTGGAGGCGCTGCTGGGCCGGGAGGAGGACGGCAGCGCATCCGACAGCTTCACCCACGGGCTGCTCGAGGAGATCCGTCAGCTGATCCTGGACGGCTTCCTCCTCCCCATCACCCCCAGTTGAGCCCCGCCCCAACCGAACCGCCCTTCCCAACTGAGTCGCATTTGTTGCACTCAAATCGCGTTTTGAGTGCAACAAATGCGACTCAGTTGGGAAGGGGAGACGGCCAGATGGCCGTGGGCCCGGACGTGCAGTTAGACGGGCGAATGCACGTTGGGTGAGAAAATATGGTGAACTAGGCTCTCGGGGGCTGAGTCTGCCCACCTAACCTGTCCCACGTAGGAGTACCGTGCCCACCAAGGCAACAGCTGCCAAGCCGAAGTCCGGCAAGAAGCTAGTCATCGTCGAGTCACCCGCCAAAAGCAAGACCATTGGCAAGTATCTTGGCGAGGGCTTTGTGGTCGAGGCATCCATCGGCCACATCCGTGACCTGCCGCAGCCTTCAGACCTCCCGGCGGAGCTGAAAAAGACCTCCATCGGCAAGTTCGCCGTCGATCTGGATAACGACTTTAAGCCCTACTATGTCGTCTCGCCGGACAAAAAGAAGAAGGTCGCCGAGCTTAAGGCAGCGCTCAAGGACGCCGACGAACTCTATCTCGCAACTGACGGTGACCGCGAAGGCGAGGCCATTGCCTGGCACCTGCTCGAGGTGCTCAAACCCAAAGTCCCTGTATATCGGATGACGTTTGCGGAGATCACCAAGGAATCCCTGCAGCGCGCCCTCGGCAATCTGCGCGACCTGGACACGGATCTGGTGGATGCGCAGGAGACCAGGCGCGTCCTGGACCGTCTCTATGGCTATGAAATTTCGCCCGTTCTCTGGCGTAAAGTTTCCCGTGGGCTCTCCGCGGGACGGGTGCAGTCCGTCGTCACGCGGATGGTGGTGGTGCGTGAGCGTGAGCGGATGGCTTTCCGGTCCGCCTCCTACTGGGATCTTGCGGGCACCTTCACCCCGCTGAACTCGGACGAGGCTTTCCGGGCCAAGCTGGCGTCCCTGGACGGCCAGCGCGTCGCCTCGGGCCGCGATTTCAACGACGCCGGCGAGCTGACCGGAAAAAACGTGGCACATCTGCGCGAAGAATCTGCCAAAGCCATAGCGTCGGCCCTGGAAACGGCAGATTTCACCGTCCGGTCGATGGAGCATAAGCCCTACACTCGTCGTCCGGCCGCACCGTTTACGACGTCGACACTGCAGCAGGAGGCGGGACGTAAGCTGCGTTTCTCGTCCAAGAGCACGATGCAGGTGGCGCAGCGGCTGTACGAAAACGGGTACATCACGTATATGCGTACGGATTCCTCGGCGCTCAGCGACGAAGCCGTCAATGCCGCGCGCCGACAGGCAGCGGAGCTGTACGGAACGGAGTTTGTACCGCAGGCCAAGCGCGTTTACGCGAACAAGAGCGCGAACGCGCAGGAGGCGCACGAGGCCGTCCGGCCCGCTGGAGACTCCTTCCGCACGCCCGCTCAGGTAGCCGGTGCGCTTAAGGGCGACGAATTCAAACTGTACGAATTGATCTGGAAGCGTACGGTCGCCTCGCAGATGGCGGATGCCAAAGGCTCGACGGCGACAATCCGGCTGGGCGCTGCGTTTACCGGGCCTTCCGGGAACCAGGACGCGGAGTTCTCCGCCTCCGGAACGGTGATCACCTTCCGGGGCTTCCTGGCCGCCTATGAAGAGGGCAAAGACGAGGTCCGCGGTTCGGAGGATTCGGACGCGGACCGCCGGCTGCCGAATGTCAAGGAAAACGACGCCCTGCGTGCTGCCGACGTGGCCGCCCTGGGCCACGAAACCTCGCCTCCCCCGCGCTTCACCGAGGCTTCGCTGACGAAGGAAATGGAAGAGCGCGACATCGGCCGGCCGTCCACCTACGCGTCCACGCTCTCCACCATCATGGACCGCGGTTATGTCCGCAAGCAGGGTTCGGCGCTGGTGCCCAGCTGGGTGGCGTTCTCCGTGGTCCGGCTGCTGGAGCAGCACTTCACCGATTATGTGGACTACAAATTCACCGCCGGCATGGAAACCGGTCTGGACCGCATCGCCAAGGGTGAGGAAGTGGGCGCCAACTGGCTCAAGCACTTCTACTTCGGCGACGATCACGACGCCGGCTTGCTGAACATTGTGAACAATCTGGGTGAGATCGATGCCCGGGAGATCAATTCCATCCCGATCACGGACGGCATCACCCTGCGGGTCGGCAAGTTCGGGCCTTATCTGGAAAGCTCCGTCCCCACTCTGGACGAAAAGACGGGGGAGATCATCGAGTCCGCCCGGGCGAACGTCCCCGAGGATCTTGCTCCGGATGAGCTCACCGCCGAAAAGGCCGTAGAGCTGATGAACACCGCCGCGCCGGAGGAACGCGTGCTGGGAACTGACCCGGCGACCGGGCGTTCCGTGGTGGCCAAGAACGGTCGCTACGGTGCCTACGTGACCGAGATCATCCCCGAGCCGACGGCTGAGGAACTGGCGAATGCTCCGGTGGAATATTACAAGAACGGCAAACCGAAGCCACCGAAAAAGCCCGTCAAAGCCAAGCCGCAGACCGGCTCCCTGTTCAAATCGATGACGGTTGAAGAGGTCACCTTGGATCAGGCTCTGCAGCTGATGAGTCTGCCACGGGTGCTGGGGGCCGATGCCGAGGGCCATGAGATCACGGTGCAGAACGGCCGGTTTGGTCCCTACCTGAAAAAGGGGACAGACTCGCGCTCTATCGGCACCGAAGAGGAGATCTTCACGATCACCCTCGAGGACGCGCTCGCGGTTTATTCGCAGCCCAAACAGCGCGGTGCCCGGGCCGCGGTGCCGCCGCTTGCTGAATTCGGTGAGGACCCCGTCTCCGGCAAGGCAATTGTGGTGAAGGAAGGCCGATTCGGCCCGTACATTACCGACGGCGTCACGAACATTACAGTTCCCCGGGACACGTCCATGGAGGAACTGACGCGTGAACGTGCGGTGGAGTTGCTGGCGGACAAGCGCGAGCGGGGCCCGGTCAAACGGACCACCAAGGCGCCGGCCAAGCGCAAGGTCGCGGCCAAGAAGTAGGGACCGCGCCTTGGACGGACGACGGCGGCTGGCTGAGTCGTACGTAACAGCTAGACTCCGGAGTTGTGCCTTGGATTTGGACGGATGCCGCGGGAATTTCGCTGGCATCTTTCCATATCCACGGCACCCTGCACCGCCCCGGCGGGGTCCCTTCACCGAGCAGGCGTTGGTTAACGCGGCAACGCCGGGACGCGCAATAATTGGCACATGCGACTAGGCGTCCTCGACATTGGTTCAAACACGGTCCACCTGCTGCTTGTCGACGCGCACCCGGGTGCCCGGCCGGTGCCCTTTGCCTCGCACAAGCGCTCGCTCTCCCTGGTGCAGTACCTTGATCCGGAGGGCAACATCAGCGATGCCGGGCAGCATGAATTGATCGAATTCATGCTGGAAGCCTGGGAATTCGCCGCCAAGCACAAGGCGAAGGACCTGCTGGCATTCTGCACCTCGGCCATCCGGGAGGCCACCAACGGGGCCGAGGTACTGGCCCGCGTCCAGCGCGAGACCACCATCGCCTTGGAGGAGCTCACCGGGGAAGAGGAAGCGGAGATGACGTTCTTCGCCGTCCGGCGCTGGTACGGCTGGGGAGCCGGCACCATCCTGAACCTGGATATCGGCGGCGGTTCGTTTGAAATCGCGATGGGCCAGAACGAGCTTCCCGCTATCGCCAACTCGGTTGCGCTGGGGGCCGGCCGCCTGACGCTGGACTGGCTGCCGGAGGATCCACCCAGCGCCAAGAGCGTGAAGGATCTGCGCAAACACATCCGGGCCACGCTTAAGGAACCCGTGGCGCAGACCCTGAAACTCGGGACTCCCAACCTCGTCACCGGCTCGTCGAAGACGTTCCGTGCGCTGGCGCGCATTACGGGCGCCGCGCCCAGTTCCATGGGTCCGTATATCCGGAGGGATTTGCTGCTCTCCGATCTGGGACTGTGGACGCAAAGACTGGCGGCGATGACCGCCGCGGACAGGCTTCATCTGCCCGGCGTCTCCACCGCCCGCGCCCACCAGGTGCTGGCGGGTGCCTTGGTGGCGGAGGCTGCGCTGCAGCTGTTCAATGTGCAGAGCGTGCAGATCTGCCCCTGGGCGCTGCGGGAGGGACTGATCCTTCGCCGGCTCGATCAGTTGGTTTTTGACGGCCCGCTGGCGCCGCCTGCCCATATTCCGTTACGTCGAAATCGCTTGGCTGAGGCAGGTTAGGAAGTGATGGCCGAGGCGGAACGCGCCCTGGGCCGGCCCGAGCCGAGCGCTGACAGGCATATCCCGGTGGCCCTCTCGAGCGCCTCGGTCTAGCCGCTCACGGTCCATGACGCGTTCGCCGTAGCCGCCGATCCGGGGTACGACGGCGTTGAGGTGATGGTGACGCACAACGCCGTCAGCCAGAATACGGACGCCTTGATCAGCCTCAGCCAGCGTTACGGGCAGCCCGTGCTTGCCATCCATGCCCCACACTCCTGCTCACACAGCAGGTCTGGGGCAGCGCCTGGAACAAGATCGAGCGCTCGGCGCAGATCGCCGTCAAGGTGGGCGCCGCCCCCTCGTGGTTCACCCGCCGTTCCGCTGGCAGAACGACTATGCCGAAACGTTCGGCCACGGGGTGCGCGATCTCGCCGCGTCCTACGGGATCCGGATCGCGGTGGAGGATATGTACCCCTGGCGGGTGCGCGGACGGTAGGCGCCGGCGTACCTGCCGCACTGGGACCCGATCGGGCAGGATTACGACGACGTCACTTGGGACCTGTCGCACGCCCCCTCCGCGGACGCGAGCAGCCTCGACGCAATCAAGCGGCGGGGACCCGGCAGCGGCATCTGCCTCTCACGGACGGAACGGACTCCGGCAAGGATGAGCACCTGGCGCCGGGCTACGGTCGGCAGGAATGCGTTGAGGTGCTGACGTATCTGTGCGAACACGGGTTCGACGGCGCCGATGTCGCCTAGATATCGACGCGTAAGGCCAAGGGGGCCGGGGAGCGCGAGGAATGGCTGGCGGAAACCCTGCAGTCTGCCCGCCTTCATCTGATCCAACTGCGGGCGAGTGACCCTGGTCCCCGGCCCGGTCTCCCCCTCGGACCGTTAGCCAGGGCTCCTCAAGGAACCTTAAAAGCGAAAGCGCCGGAAAGCCGTGAGCCGATGATTGGGGGGAAACATCGGCGGACTCTCCGGCGCAATGATCGGGGCCGGCAAGCCGGAGCCGATCGGTATCACTCGCACCTTTATGGGGTAGTTACGACAGTAATGAAGGATTCTGAGTGCGACCTGTCGACAGGCTGGGAATTGACTGCCAATAGAAGGCCCGCAGGGGCGCATTGCCGTCCCGCAGGACCCGCATTGAGGTAGCGATTGAGGTAGCGCGGGGCCCACGCTGAATCGGTGGTTGTGAAAAGATGGCTGCATGATCAATAGAATCGCTTTTCTTGGCTGCGGGTCCATGGGCGAGGCAATCCTCGCCGGCCTGCTCGGCTCCGGGCTCAAGCCGTCATCCGTGGTGGCAACCGTTCGACGCGTCGAGCGGGCGGAGGAGCTGGCCTCCCGGTACGGCATCACCGCTCTGGCCGGTGCGGAGGAACCGGAGGCCAACCCGCTGGCCGTGCAGGGCGCCGATGTGGTGATTCTGGCCGTCAAACCCGCCGGTATCGCTCAGCTGTGCCGTGAGGTTGCGCCGGCGCTGGCGGCAGGAACCGTGCTGGTCAGCGTGGCGGCCGGCGTTTCCCTGGCCCAGCTGGCTGCGGCTTTACCGCAGGACCAGCCGGTGATCCGATCGATCCCGAACACGCCGCTGAAGGTGCGCCGCGGCGTCGTCGCCCTGTCCACCGGATCAGGGACCACGCCGGAACAGTTGTCCCTGGCCCACGAGGTGTTCGTTTCCTCGGGCCTGGTGCTCGATGTGCCCGAGGAGCAACAGGACGCCGTATCCGCCATCAGCGGCTCGGGGCCGGCCTACGTTTTCTATCTGGCGGAAGCCCTGGCGTCCGCCGCGCAGGAATTCGGCCTGGATGAGGACACCGCGCGGATGCTGGCCCGCGAAACGGTGGCCGGTGCCGGTCTGATGCTCACGGAGCCCGGGGCGGATCCCGCGGTGCTGCGCCGCGCCGTCAGCAGCCCCGGCGGCACCACCGAACAGGCGATTGCCACCTTCGAGGCGCAGCGCCTTCCGGCCATCGTCGCCGCCGGGACGAAGGCAGCGGCCGCGCGGGCGGCGGCGATCACCGAGGATCTGGCGGGCCGCTAGTGTCTCGCGCTGTTAATTCGTTTTAATAGTCGTCCCAGTGATTCGAGGATCTCCTCGGCGGTCTTCGTCCAGATAAACGGTTTGGGATTCTCGTTCCACCCCTTGATCCAGTTGCGCAGATCTTTCTCCAGGGTCTGTACGCTGCGGTGATCGCTGCGCTGGAGCAGTTCCCGGGTCACTTCGGCAAACAACCGTTCGACCTGATTGATCCAGGACGAGTACGTGGGGGTGAAGTGCATCGTGAACCGCGGGTGCTTGGCAAGCCAGGACACAATGGTTGGACTCTTGTGCGTCCCGTAGTTGTCGCAGACGATATGCACGTCCAGGCCCACCGGGACCTGCGCCTCGATCTTGGCCAGGAACTTCTTGAACTCCACGGCCCTTGCGCCTGCGGGTCCACCGAGAAAGCTGATCGCGTTCTTCCTCGGTGAGGATCAGTTCAGCCTTCGGGCGTCCAGTGCGTGCCATACACCAATTTTAACACTTATCCAATGAATTTACGACGCAGGACACTAGTCAGGTGTGAATTTCCCCTACTGCCGGTGGCTATGGGATCTGTCCGGGTCGGTAAGTATGCTGAGGTTCTGGCACCTCATACCCCCGTACCTCACCAGGAGGAGCACCGTGCAGGCATTAACTATCGTTCCCGGGACGAAAGACTCGCTGGAATTACGGAACATTCCCGCCCCTGACCCCCACGAAGGCTCAGTTCTAGTGGCGGGGCTGGCCGTGGGGCTGTGCGGGACCGATGTGGAAATCATCGATGCCCAATACGGCCAAGCTCCCGAAGGCTCTTCCTTCCTGGTCCTGGGCCATGAAAATATCGGCAGGGTGCTTGAGGCTCCGCAAGGATCGGATCTGAGCCCCGGCGACCTTGTGGTCGGTATCGTCCGCAGACCGGATCCGGTGCCCTGCAAGGCCTGCGCCGCGGGCGAATGGGATATGTGCCGCAATGGCCGGTACACCGAGCATGGGATCAAGGGGTTGCACGGCTTTGCCAGGGAGCAGTGGCGGGCGGATCCCGATGCGCTGGTCAGGCTGGACAAGTCCATGGCGGACATCGGCGTGCTTCTCGAACCCACCACGATTGTGGCCAAGGCATGGGAACAGCTTGACCGGATCGGCAGCCGGGCGTTCTTCGACCCGAAAACAGCGGTGGTGACGGGTGCCGGACCAGTGGGGCTGCTGGCGGCACTGCTCGGCAGCCAGCGCGGGCTGGAAGTCCATGTTTTCGACCGGGTGACAGACGGACCGAAGCCCGGCTTGGTCAGGGATCTGGGCGCGGTCTATCATACGGACTCACTCGCGGAGTCCGGCGTCAAAGCCGACGTCCTGCTCGAATGTACCGGCGTCCCGTCCGTGGTGATCGAGGTGATGACGTGCGGCGCGACAGACGCAATCGCATGCCTGACCGGCGTTTCCAGCACCGGGAAGACTACTGCAGTGGACGTCGGCGCGATGAACCGCCAGGCGGTCCTGGGTAACCAAGTGGTCTTCGGCAGCGTCAACGCAAACCGGCGTCATTACGAGGCGGCGGTGGAGGCGCTCGGCAGAGCGGATGCAGCATGGCTGGGCAGGCTGATCACTCGGCGGGTTCCACTGGCGGATTCCGCGAGGCCTTCACGCACGGCGCCGGGGATGTCAAGGTGGTGCTGCAGATCCAGGCACCCAAGACTGCGTAGTCCCTGCTGGTGCGGCGGAAGCGGGCCGACGTCCGGGCGGCGCCGCCCCAAAGGGGCAGCCCGTCCGGATGTCAGGGACGGGCCGCGAAACGCTCCAACAGATCCACATGTCCGGAGACGATCAGCATGTCGCGTCCGGAAACCTTGGTGTCCGGCTGCGCGTAGGTGAAATCCTCGCCGGGTGATTTCACACCCACCACGGTGATACCATATTTGCTGCGGACCTTGGATTCGGCCAGGGTGAAGCCTTGCGTTTCCGTCGGCGGGTACATCTTCACGATGGCAAAATCGTCGTCGAATTCAATGAAATCCAGCATCCGCCCGGAGACCAGGTGCGCGGCGCGGACGCCGGCATCCGCCTCCGGATAGATCACATGGTTGGCGCCGATCCGGGTCAGAATCTTGCCATGTGACTGGGTGATGGCCTTGACCCACAGGTGCTCAATGCCCAGATCCACCAGGTTCACGGTGATCAGCACACTCGACTCAATGGAAGTGCCGACGCCGACGACGGCGGAGGAGAAGTCCTGCGCGCCCAGCTGGCGCAGCGCATCGATGTTGGTGGCGTCGGCCTCCACCACGTGCGTGAGCGTCCCGGCCCACTTCTGCACCAGGACCGGGTCCCGCTCGATGGCCAGAACCTCCCGGCCCTGTTTCACCAGTTGTTCCGCGGTGGCGGCGCCGAAACGGCCGAGCCCGATCACCAGGACGGGGGCGTTATGCGACGGGCGATTGGAGTTGGATCTGTTGGAGCTGGATTTTTCAGCCAATGATCGGCCTTTCTTCCGGATAGTGGAACAGCTGACGGCGCTGGCGCAGAGCAAGCGCCGCGGCAAGCGTGATGCTGCCGATGCGGCCGGCGAACATGAGAACCGACAGGACATAAACCCCAGCCGGGGGAAGCTGAGAGCTCAGCCCGGTGCTCAGTCCTACCGTGGCAAAGGCGGAGATGGCCTCAAAGAGCACCCGGTCCAGGCTCTGACCGCTGATGGCCAGCAGTGCTCCGGTGGCCACCATGACCAGCGTGGCACCCATCATGATCACCGAGATCGCCACCCGCAGGATACCCTGTGGGATGGTGCGACCGTAGATCTTGACATCATTGTCGCCGCGCGCCTCGGCCATGATGGCCAGGAACATCACTGCCAGCGTGGTGACCTTGATGCCGCCTGCCGTTGAGGCAGAGCCACCGCCGGCGAACATCAGCGCATCGGTGAGCAGCATGGTGGAGGAGTTCATTTGGTTCATGTCCACCAGATTGAATCCCAGCGACCTGCTCATCACGGAGGCGAAGAGCGCGTGCGTGACCTTGTCACCCACGCCCATGGAGCCGATGGTGGCCGGGTTGGACCATTCCATGAACCCCCAGAGAAAGGCACCTGAGACCAGCAGAATCAGGGAAACCTGGATGGTGAGTTTGGTATGCAGGTTCCAGCGCCTGATCCGGAACCCCGAGCTCAGCAGAACCATCAGCACCGGGAAGCCGAGACTGCCGATAAAGCCGCCCAGCATCAGTGGTGTCAGCACCCAGAGGTCGTTTTCATAGGGGACCACGCCGTCCGATTGCGGGGTGAATCCAGCGTTGTTGAAGGAGGAAATGGAGTAGAACACGGCATGCCAGATTGCCTGTGGGAAACTCTCGCCCAGGATCATGAACCGCGGCACGAGCATCAGGGCCAGCGCGATTTCGATGCACACGGACGTGGTGATGACGATCCGCAGCAGCGTACCGACCTCGCCGAGCCGGCCGGCGTTCATGGCCTCTTGGGCGATCAACTTGCCGCGCACACCGAGTCGCTTGCTGACCATGAGCGCCATCAGTGAGGCCAAGGTCAAAATCCCCAGGCCTCCGACGAAAATGCCGATCAGGATCACCAGCTGGCCGAAGAAGGTCCAGTGCAGTGCCGTGGACACGGTGGTGAGACCTGTGACGCAGACGGCTGAAACCGCCGTGAAGAGTGCATCGTGGAAGGGTGTGACCTTGCCGTCCGCCGCGGAGACGGGCAAGGACAGCAGGCCGGTGAACAGCAGAATGACCAAGGCGAAGACAATCAGTGCCAGCCGCGCCGGTGAGCTGTTGGCCACCCTGTCCACGAAGTCGCGGACAGCGGTGAAGCCGAAGCGGGCGGAGGTCTTAGGTCGGTGCCTGACATTTTGACTCTTGGTCATGCGTGTCCTGTCCCTCCTGCCATCCTGTTCGGTGCCGCGGCACGCGCGGCGAACCGGCGTAATTGCTCTGTTGAGTAGTTAACCACCTTTCCGGCGCGGATTCCGCGGGATGCACGGGAGCTGCGGGAAGCGCGCGGCGTCCCAATTGGGTAGCCTGTGAGAGATGTCATCGATCGCGAGCACCGGGCCAACGGCCGTCCCGACCAGCATAGTCTGGAGCGAGGCCATGATGGCCTACAACTTTGGCGCCGATCACCCGATGGCGCCGGCCCGGCTGGAGCTGACCGCCCGCCTTGCCGATGCGCTGGGCCTCTTTCACCGGCCCGGGCTGGAGCTGCTGGAACCAGCGGTGGCCACGGACGCGCAGCTGGGCACCGTGCACAGCCGCGACTACATTGCCGCCGTGCGCCGCGTCAGCCTCAATCCGGACCACCCCGACGAAGCCCGCGGTCTGGGCACCGAGGACGATCCGGCCTTCGCGGGCATCCATGAGGCCAGCGCGCGGCTGGCAGGCGGTTCTTGGGCTGCTGCTGAAGCCGTGCTGTCCGGGAATACCGTGCACGCGGTCAATTTTAGCGGCGGTATGCACCACGCCAGCCGGGACAAGGCCAGCGGCTTCTGTATCTACAACGACGCGGCGCTCGCCGTCCAACGCCTGCTCGACGGCGGCGTCCGGCGGGTGGCCTATTTGGACATCGACGCCCATCACGGTGACGGAACCCAGAGTATTTTCTGGAACGATCCGCGGGTTCTGACCATCTCGCTGCATGAAAGCGGTCTGACCTTGTTTCCGGGCACTGGATTCGCCAATGACATTGGTGGTCCGGACGCTCCGGGAACCGCCGTGAATGTGGCCCTTCCCCCGCAGACCGGTGACGCAGGCTGGCTGCGCGCCTTCCACGCCGTCTTGCCTCAGCTCGTGGAGGCCTTCAAACCGGAGATCATCGTCAGCCAGCACGGCTGCGATTCGCACAAGGACGATCCGCTGACGCATCTGAACACCAGCGTGGACGCCCAGCGTGAGGCTGCGCTCGGCATTGCGCGGCTCGCGGCCAGACTCTGCGGGGATCGTTGGATTGCCACCGGCGGCGGCGGTTACAACGTCACCAGCGTGGTGCCGCGGGTCTGGAGCCACCTGATCGCCATTTCAAGCGGGGTCCCGCTGCCGCTGAGGACCGTGGTCCCGCAGCCCTGGCGGGATTATGTGCTGGAGAGATACGGCCGGGCAGCCCCGGAACTAATGGGCGACGGCGTCGATCTCTGGTGGCGCTCGTGGGAGGTGGGGTACAACCCCAACGACGCGGTGGACCGCACCGTGATGGCAACCCGCAAGGAAATCTTCCCGCTGTACGGTCTGGACCCGTGGTTCGACTGAACGGCTGGTTCGACTGAACGGCTGGTTCGACTGAACGGCTGCGTGCCAATAGCCTGCCAACGCCGGGGAAGGACGGATGCCCTCGGGCGCATATATCGCTAGGGTGGTGGCATGGTGAATGACGATGTTTTTGCGGTTATCGCGGAGGCGACCCGGCGTGACATTCTGGCTTCGTTGAAAGCGGGGGATAAGGCTGTCGGGCAGCTGGTTGAGGAGCTCGGCGCGAGCCAGCCTACCGTTTCCAAGCACCTGCGCGTGCTGCGCGAAGCCTCCCTGGTCACCATGCGGGCTGAAGGGCAGAAGCGTTTTTACGCGCTCACCCCTGACCCGCTGCGTCTGGTGCGCAGCTGGTTGGCGGAGTTCGACGGCGGCGCGGGTGCGAACGAACCGGCCGTCCCCATGGCCGTCGACGGTACCCGGTCGGCCTCCGACGGACTGCGGACGGAAGCCCTTACGCCGGCAGGCCAGCAGACTTCAGCACAGCACCGCGTCCCGGTGCGGGAGCCGCGTTGGCGCGGAGAGCCTGAGCTGGCGCCTGACCGGGAGCCCGAGAGGGCACCGGACCGCGGCCGGGAAAGGACCCCGGACCAGGCGCCGGCGCTGCCGGCGGCAGTGACGCTGCCGGTCGTCCTCGGATCCGACACCGTGCTGGGTACGGACGGAACAAGGCCCCAGCAGCTCGGACGGACGGTGGGGCGGGCGGCCTACAAGGCCGCCGATCTGTTGGCGAATCTGCCCAAATTCGGCCGGCGCAAAGACTGAGTCCGGCCGGGCAAGGGATTATGTGACGTGATTTCCACCGCGGCCGCTGCCGGAATCCGTCTCACACAGTGACCGCGATTCGCATGTAGGACCTCCTGGCTGGAACCATGGAAATGAATTAATCCGCCGTTCGCGCAGAGGCACGGCTAGTAGCAGCCACATGATTTGTATAGGGGAGACCTATGGACGGAAGACTCGGAACCATCCGGGACCAGGTATTGGCCCGCAACCCGGGGGAACACGAGTTTCACCAGGCAGTCGTTGAGGTCTTTGAAAGCCTCGGCCCGGTGCTCGACAAGCACCCCGAGTTCCTGGATGCTGCGGTGCTGGAACGCCTCTGCGAGCCCGAACGCCAGATCATTTTCCGCGTACCGTGGACGGACGACGCCGGTCAGGTCCAGATCAACCGGGGCTTCCGGGTGGAGTTCAATTCCGCGCTGGGACCGTTCAAGGGCGGTCTGCGCTTTCATCCGTCCGTGTACCTGGGGATCGTGAAATTCCTTGGCTTTGAGCAGATCTTCAAGAACGCGCTCACCGGGATGCCGATCGGTGGCGGCAAGGGCGGCTCCGACTTTGACCCCCGGGGCAAATCCGATGCGGAGGTCATGCGCTTCTGCCAGTCCTTCATGACGGAGCTGTACCGCCACATCGGCGAGTACACTGACGTTCCCGCCGGGGATATCGGCGTGGGCGGTCGCGAGATCGGTTATCTCTTCGGACAGTACAAGCGGATCACCAACAGGTTCGAGTCCGGTGTGCTCACGGGCAAGGGCATGTCCTGGGGTGGCTCATTGGTCCGCCCGGAGGCCACTGGCTTTGGAACGGTACTCTTCACCCAGGAAATGCTGAAGACGCGGGGCCAGTCCTTTGACGGTCAACGCGTGGTGGTATCGGGCTCCGGAAATGTTGCCATCTACGCCATCGCCAAGTCACAGCAGCTCGGCGCGAATGTGGTGTCCTGCTCCGATTCCGCCGGCTACGTGGTGGACGAGAAGGGCATCGATGTTGGGCTGCTGCGGCAGATCAAGGAAGTCGAGCGCGGGCGTCTGAAGGACTACGCGGCCCGCCGGGGATCCGCCGTCAGCTATGTTGAAGGCGGATCCGTCTGGGACGTTCCGGCGACCGTGGCGCTGCCCTGCGCCACCCAGAACGAACTGGATGCTGCCGCCGCGGCGGTCCTGGTCAAGAACGGTTTGCTGGCGGTGGCCGAAGGCGCGAACATGCCCTGCACCCGCGACGCGGTGGCCCTTTTCCAGGAAGCGGGGATCCTCTTCGCACCGGGGAAGGCGGCGAACGCCGGGGGTGTGGCCACCTCTGCCCTGGAAATGCAGCAGAATGCCAGCAGGGACTCCTGGAGCTTCGAGCACACCGAGGCCCGGCTGACCGAGATCATGGTTGGCATCCACGACCGCTGCGCGCAGACCGCGGACACGTACGGCTCGCCGGGCAATTACGTGGTGGGCGCGAACATCGGTGGCTTCGTCAAGGTCGCGGATGCGATGCTGGCCCAAGGCCTGATCTAGCCGCTCGGCCCCTCCCGGCTCCAACCGCCTCGGACCCTCCCGGACCCCGCATCCAGGTCCCACCTTGCGCCCATGTTTCGCCCGGACGTGGGCGCGAAGTGCACATTCGATCAACCTGCCGGCCGCCAACAGGAAAGCCACCCATGCCGCTCTCTGACTATCCGCTGGAACAGCTGCGGGACTACACCTCGGCGGCCAGCAGGCCGGCGGACATCGACGGATTCTGGGATGCGACAATCGCCGCGGTCCGCGCCTTCCCGTTGAATGCCCGGTTCACCCCCGTGGACAACCACCTGACGGTCATCGATACCCTTGACGTGTCGTTTTCCGGCGCCGACGGCGCACCCATCAAGGGCTGGCTCCACCTGCCCGCGCACCGTGCCCCGGAAGCCCGGCTTCCCGTCGTCGTGCACTATGCCGGCTACTCAGGCGGACGAGGCCTGGTCAACCAGGACACCAGATGGGCACAGGCCGGCTACGCGCACTTCATCATGGACACCCGGGGACAGGGCTATGGCGGGATCTCCGGTGAGACGGCCGATCCGCACCCGTCCGCCGGAGAAGTGGCCTACGCCGGGCTGATGACGCGGGGGATCCGCAGCAAGGAAAGCTACTACTACCGGCGGCTGTACGTCGACGCGTTCCGAGCCGTGCAGGCGGCGCAGGCGCACCCGGAGGTGGATGCGTCCCGCGTGGTGCTCGCCGGCGTCAGCCAGGGCGGCGGCATCACCCTAGCCGTCGCCGGGCTGGCAGCCGGCCGGCTCGACGGCGTCATCGGGGCCCTGCCCGATGTGCCGTTCCTGCAGGACTTCCCGCGGGCCATTGATATTGCTCCGCGCGGACCATACCAGGAGATTGCCGGCTTCCTCAATCGGCACCGGGACCGCTATGAGCAGGTTCTGCAGGTGTTGAATTATTTCGACGGCGTACACCTGGGCCGCGCGGCGACCGCGAGAGCGTTGTTTTCGGTGGCGCTGATGGACGATATCTGCCCCCCATCGACGGTGTTTGCCTCCTACAACGCCTACGGATCCGAGGCGGCAACGCGCAAGGAACTGGAGATCTACCGCTTCAATAACCACGAGGGTGGACAGGAGTACCACTGGATCAAGCAGCTGGAATTCGTCGCGGAGTTGCTGACCGGTTAGAAACCTGGCTATGGTGGGGCCATGACAAACCGTTGGTATGCGAATTTTCCGTTGGCTCTGGAGGGGCCCGCGTCTGACTGACACGCATCCGACCTTCTTCAGAGCCAACAGGACAGGGATTATTCCCTGTCCTTCGCCAATTCCGGCGGGTTCTGTTCAGGGCCCGCTTCCAGCCAAGGAACAGGACCTCCCATGACCATCGACGCGACATCCACCGGCGTATGTGCCGGCCCCGCCAGCCACGCGGCAGCCGCCAACACGGCCACTGGCGCGGCATCCGGTGCGGCCACCGGCGCGGCAGGCGCCGGTGGGGGCTCCAGCGCCTACACTGCGGCCCCACGGCCCACCTCGAACCTGCGGGTCAGCCAATTCACCCCCTTGCCGTCCCCTGCCCAACTGACCACCGAGCTCCCGGTGAACGCGCAGCTGAGCGCCGTCGTCGAGCGCGGGCGGGATCAGGTGCGCGCCATCATGGACGGCGTTGATGATCGGCTGCTGGTGATCGTGGGTCCGTGTTCCATCCACGACACCCGTGCCGGACTGGAGTACGCTCGCCGACTGGTCAGCGCGGCCGAGCGGCACAAGGAGAATCTGCTGATCGTCATGCGGGCCTACTTCGAGAAGCCGCGCACCACCGTCGGCTGGAAGGGCCTGATCAACGATCCCGGGCTGGACGGCCGCCACGACGTCCCGTCCGGACTGCGGCAGGCGCGTGATTTCCTGCTCCAGGTGGGACGGCTGGGTATGCCGGTGGGGACCGAATTCCTGGAACCGATTAGTCCGCAGTACACCGCCGATCTCATCTCCTGGGGTGCCGTCGGCGCCCGCACCACGGAAAGCCAGATCCACCGGCAGCTGGTCTCCGGCCTCTCCATGCCGGTCGGCTTCAAGAACGGGACCGACGGCGGCCTGCAGGTGGCGCTCGACGCGTGCGCCACTTCCTGCGTGCCGCAGTCCTTCCTGGGAATCGACGCGGCGGGCCACGCAGCGCTTGTCTCCACCGCGGGCAATCCCGATACCCACATGATCCTTCGCGGCGGCCACCAGGGGCCGAACTACGGGGTGCAGGAGGTCACCGCGGCGTCCACACGACTTGCGGCTGCCGGCCTGAACCCCCGGCTGATTGTCGATGCCAGCCATGCGAACAGCGGCAAGAACCATCACCGCCAGGCCGAGGTCGCACTGGAAATCGGCGCACAGCTGGAAGCCGGCGGGAAATCGGCCGACGCCGTTGCCGACGCCGTTGCCGGCGTCATGCTGGAAAGTTTCCTGGTCGGCGGGGCACAAACTTTGGATGTCGCCGCGGTCGCCGCCGGGACCGCGTCAACCGCGTCGTTGACCTACGGACAGAGCGTGACCGACGCCTGCATGGAATGGGATGTTACGGCCGCCGTGCTGGACCGTCTGGCGGGCAGCGCACGCACGCGCCGGGCCAACAACGTGACGCAGGGCGGGCACTGAGTATTAATGCCTGGAGTAGTATTAATGCCTTAGGAACTTTCCCAATGGCCGCTTCTACCCCTAGAGTAGCTGGATACGGTTGAACGATGCACCCAGCATCCTGCCACGCCGTCGGAAACAGACGTGAGCGAAGGAATGCGGGGCATCATGGCGCAGGGGCAGAACTTCTCCGACGTAAAGTTTCTGACCGTGTCGGAAGTGGCCGACGTGATGCGGGTTTCCAAGATGACCGTATACCGTCTGGTGCATTCGGGGGAGCTCCCGGCCGTGCGTTTCGGACGCTCGTACCGGGTTCCGGAGTCCGCGGTGGCCGGTTATGTCCAGTCGTCCATTGTGGAGGGCCGCGGCGATGCCGGTGGGTCCGGTTCGGCGGATACCGCTTAGAGGCGGTACCCTGTTAAGGATCCATTTCCGGCTTTGACCGATACCTTGTGATCGGTCGGCCTATTCGTTGACAACTGCCCGCAAGGAAGTTGTCGTTCAACAGTTTGTGAGGACTTTCGTGGGTTCAGTTATTAAGAAGCGTCGCAAGCGTATGGCGAAGAAGAAGCATCGCAAGCTGCTTCGCAAGACCCGTCACCAGCGCCGCAACAAGAAGTAGAAACTTCCCGAAGCGTGGAATGCCCGTCACCGTTGTGGTGGCGGGCATTTGTTTTGGGCCGCTACCACGGCGTCCAAGGCGGTACCGCTGGGCGGTGGAGGGGAGGTCAGCGGCGGCGGATGCGGCCAAACCCTTTCCAGCTGCCATAAATGATGCCTGCCCCGGTGGCGGCCCGCAGCCCCCACGTTGCTGCACGGCGGCCGGACCGAAAATCATAAACCGGCCAGTTATTGTCCCGGGCATGGCGGCGCAGCCGGGCATCCGGGTTGATGGCCACCGGATTCCCCACGGCGCTCAGCAGCGGGATGTCGTTGTAGGAGTCGCTGTAGGCCCAGCAGCGTGCTAACGCCAGGTGCTCACGCGCGGCCAGTTCACGCGCCGCCGCGGCTTTGGCCGGGCCGTGCAGGATATCCCCGACAAGCCGTCCGGTGTAATGGCCGTCCTCGATCTCGCACACGGTGCCCAGCGCCCCGCTGAGGCCCAATCTGGAGGCGATCACGCCGGCAACCTCGATCGGCGTGGCGGTCAGCAGCCAGACCTGGCGGCCGCTGCGCAGGTGCTGCTGGGTCAGTGCCAGTGTCCCGGGCCAGATCTTCGACTCGATCATCTCGTCGAAGACCTCCTCACCCATGGTTTGGATAGTCTCGACGGGAATTCCGGCGGCGAGGACCAGGGCGGTGTCACGGACGGAATGGACATCTTCCATCGTCTCCCCGCGCAACACAAACTTTGCCTGCTTCCAGGCGAATCCTGCGGCGTCGCGAAGAGTGAAGGCCTTCTTTTGGTACATCTTGCGGGCAACGTGGAAGAGGCTGGCGCCCTTCATCAAGGTGTTATCGACGTCAAAAAAAGCGGCTTCGCCCTCGTGGTCCGAACTGGCCGGGAGGTCCTCGGCTGTCACTAAGTTCACGTCGGGCATGGCTTGAGTCTAGTCAATCGGAATGGTCTATGCCCGATAGCGCCTCTTGGCGGCGGCCGCGCCGGGCCAGGCGGACTAGATTTGTCGTATGCGTAGTTCCGACGGCCGGCAGCAGGAACCGGCGCCCGCACATCCCGAACTCACTCTGGTAACCAGATCCGGTTGCCATCTATGCGGAGGGGCCAGGATCGTGGTGGACACTGTAGCGGCGGACTTGGGCC
This sequence comes from Paenarthrobacter sp. PH39-S1, assembly GCF_030063245.1. Classification (GTDB taxonomy): domain Bacteria; phylum Actinomycetota; class Actinomycetes; order Actinomycetales; family Micrococcaceae; genus Arthrobacter_M. The sequence continues at coordinate 141,274 of NZ_JASISR010000003.1, read as the reverse complement.
TGCGCTGGGAGGAACAATCGATAGACGACGACGAAAGCCTCACCGCGCGCTTCGCGGAGGAAGTTCCCGTGGTTCTGGTCAACGGTGTGCAGCGCGATTTTTGGAAGATCGATCCGGACCGGCTGCGGCGGATTCTCCTCGAGGCAATGGAACCGCCGCCCAAGTGAACGCACGGCCGTCGACTTTGCCGCCCCCGTCCGGAGCCCTACAGTGGAGATAGCCCGACGGCGGCTTTACGCATAGGTTCCGCGCTACGGCAGCATGGTGCAGTCGAAGAAATCTGGAGCAACGTTCGTGCCCTCATCTCACATTTCCCCGGAACAGCCGGCAGAACTGCCGGCTGTCGCGCGCCAGCTGCCGCCCGCAACCGTGGCACGGCTGACGATTTATCTACGTGCCCTCACCGCGATGCTGGCCGGTGGGGCCGAGCGTGTTTCCTCCGAGGCGCTGGCGGACGCGGCCGGCGTGAGTTCTTCCAATGTCCGCAAGGACCTGTCGTATCTCGGTTCCTACGGAACCCGCGGAGTCGGTTACGAAGCCCAGCATCTGAGCGGCGAAATCGCAGCCGCACTCGGACTGACACACGACTGGCGCGTGGCGATAGTCGGCGCCGGCAACCTGGGCCGGGCCCTCGCACGCTATGCGGGCTTTGAATCCCGGGGCTTCGACGTCGTGGCGCTCTTCGATGCGGATCAGCTGATGGTTGGCAATGAGGTGGGCTGGCTCCGGGTCAGTGATGTTAAGGACCTGGAGGTTGTCCTGGCGCGTACCAGGGCGAATATGGTGGTGCTCGCACTGCCGGGTACGGTGGCCCAGCAGATGTGTGACCGGGTGATCGCGGCCGGTGTCCACAGCATCCTGAGTTTTGCGCCGGTGGTCCTCCAAGTGCCGGCCTTCGTCAACCTCCGCAAGGTGGATATGGCCACCGAACTGCAGATCCTCGCCTACCATGCCCAACGCGCCCAGGAGCCGGGCCTGCGCGAGGGCCGTCCTAGCGCCTGAAGTAGTCCTTGGCTGGGCCCCGGAACAGCAGAACCATGGCGACAATGCCGAGGAGCATCTGGGCCGCCGTGATCAGGTCCGGCTGGAGCAGCGACAAAAGGGACAATGCCGCCAAAACGGCTCCGGTGATGCGGGCCCAGTTGCGGCCCTTGCGGATCTGGAACGCGATCAGGACATAGATTCCCACCGCCGCCGTGCTGAGCACCACAGCGGTAATGAGCAGTGGCTGCAGCAGGCTGGCGTCCTTCAGCCCGGCGTCCAGGAGCATCTGCCGTGCGGTGGATTGTCCACCCGGAGTGACCATGGCGATGGCCCCCAGGACCACCAGCATGGCTTCGATCACGCCGGCGCCCAGAATCAGCCGGAAGGCGATCTCCACCTGACGCGGCGGTGTCTGCCGCGCGGCTCGCTTTTCCCCGGCGCGCTTAACCGTGGTTCCTTCGTCTGGCCCGCTGGAACGGCCGGACCGCGGCGACTTAGCGGGCGCCGGGTCGGCTGCGGGCCGCTGGTATCCCGGCGGAGCATACTGCCCGTAGCGTGGAACACCTGGGGATATCTCACCATAGTGGCCTAGTCCGGGCGTTGCCTTCGGCCCGGTCCGGGGCTCTTCGTCCGGGGCGCTCATGAGGGTCCAATCGGTCGGTTGCGGATGAGGCTTTTGCCGCGGACCGGGTGTTAAAAAGGTGAACCGCGGCGGGTTCTTCAACCCTACCGCGGTCCCCTCAAGGCGCTTACCCCGCCCTTGCTGAATACCAGGAACTACTGCAGATACCCCTGCGGCCGGCGCGCCTTGAAGTATGCCTGGGCCGGGGGCAGCAGCAGGAGTATGCCGCCGATGACGATGGCGACGGAGCTCAGCAGATTAATCAGGCTCACGGCACTGGCGAACATCCCGATGAGCGAGAAGAGTCCCCCGATGATGTTCAGAGCAGCCAGTATGATCAGTACGACGCGGGCCCAGCCAACACCTTCCTTCATGAGGAGGGCTAACCAGATGAAAACTGCGGTAAAGATAATCGCGAAGACGAAACCGATCACGGCGAAGCCCACGACAAATGCGCCGGATCGGCTCCCGACAAGGATTAGACTGACCAGACTTGCCAGCAGGTTGAGAAGGGCACCGGCGACAAAGAGAAGGTACGCGTTCTTTACTTCCCGGGGGACGGCGGTAAGGTCGCGGAGTCTTTCCGGAAAGTGGCTGAAATTTGCCGCCGGTGACTTGGGCCGCTGAAGGTATCCGCCCTGCTGCCCGGCCGCGCGTTGTTGATATGCCGGAGGTGGTTGCTGGTAGCCGGGTTGCTGGTAGCCGGGTTGCTGGTAGCTGGGTTGCTGGTAGCCGGGTTGCTGGTAGCTGGGTTGCTGGTAGCCGGGGGGAGCCTGCTGCTCGTAACCCGAACCCGATTCGGGTGCGGCGTTGGAAGCCGGTCGGGAGTCCCGTCCAGCCGCCGGTGGCTGCCCGCCGGAATGCTCCGGGTCAGGGCTCTCGTATGGTGTGCTCATGCTCACACCATAGCCCCGGCCCCATGCTTTGCATAGCGACGCTGAAGCGGCCGCGTCGTGCTAACCGCACCGTGTCAATCGGCTTAACCGGCGACAATAAGCGCAATTCAGTCGGCGCTATAAGCAGAATATAAACCGCGACCTATGGTCGACGGGCGGCGCGCCCCGGGAACCGGAGCCCGGGGCGCGTCGGCCGTTGCCCTGCACAGGAGGCTGCGGATGGCGGCCCCGCTGCTGAATTACGCCTTGACGAAGGCTACTTCGAGGGTAATCGTGACCTTGTCGCCCACGAGTACGCCGCCGGCTTCCAGCGCGGCATTCCATGTCAGGCCGAAGTCCTTGCGGCTGATGACAGTTTTGCCGGAGAAACCAGCGCGCGTGGCGCCGAACGGATCAACGGCCACACCGTTGAACTCCGTTTCGAAGGTCACCGGCTTGGTGATGCCGCGGATGGTGAGGTCCCCGGCGAGCTCGTAGTCCTCGCCGGTGCCGGTGATCGAACCGGAGACGAAGGTCAGCTCGGGGAACTTCTCCACATCGAAGAAATCGGCGCCGCGGACGTGCCCGTCGCGGTTGGCGTCTCCGGAGTCGAAGCTGGCGGCCTGGATGGTCGCGGTAACCGAGGATGACTCCGCGGTCTGGCCTACCGTCGCGGTCGCGGCGATGTCAGTGAACCTTCCGCGGACCTTGCTGATGCCCGCGTGCCGGACGGTGAAACCGACCTCGCTGTGCGCGCCGTCGAGGTTCCAGATGCCCTGGTCGAGTCCGGTTGAGGTGAGATGCGTTGAAGTGGACATGCGTTCTCCTTGATCAGCTGTCACGTTCAAGATGCGACAAAGTTGTGTTCAGGAAGGCTGTCTGCCCTCCATCGAAAGGTATAAGGATGCAAACGCATCTATTATTCCGAGCCCGGGAAACCTTTTTCCAGCGTGCCGGCGGTTCCTGGGAATCTCCTGATTTAGTGATTGGCCGCCTCCTTTGAGAAACTTAGTAACATGCCCCGAGTCACTGTCCATTTATTGCGCCATGGTGAGGTATTTAACCCCGAAGGCGTCCTCTATGGCAGGCTGCCGGAATTTCATCTTTCCGAACGCGGCCGTGCCATGGCCGCGTTGGTCGCCGATCACCTGCGGCAGAAGGCGGACGACGGCGCCAAGCTGGTTCATCTGGTTGCCTCACCTTTGACGCGGGCGCAGGAAACCGCTCAACCCTCTGCCGCCGCACTGGGGCTCGTGATCCGCACGGATGTGCGGATCATTGAGGCGGAGAACCATTTCGAAGGCCGCAAGGTGTCCCGGCATGAGATCCTTAGACCCAAGAACTGGCCATATTTCTGGAATCCGCTGCGGCCTTCCTGGGGCGAGCCATATAAGCAGCAGGCCGCCCGAGTGATGGAAGCGGTGCACGATGTCCGCCGTCGGGCCCTCGAACTGGGCGGCGACGAAGCGGAGGCGGTGATGGTCAGCCACCAACTGCCCATCTGGGTCACACGGCTAACGGCGGAAAACAAGCCGCTGTGGCACGACCCCCGGCGGCGTGAATGCACGCTGGCCTCGTTGACCAGTTTGGTTTTTGACGGGGAAGTCATCGCGGACGTCAGGTACAGCGAACCGGCTGCGTCGCTGCTGCCCGGCGCGGCAACGACCCCGGGAGCTTGAGAAAGTGTCCCGGAGTGAGAGAGAATTGTCTTTTCGACGTCCTGTAGAAAACTCAAATCGCGGCGAAGAGACTTGAATCGCCCTGTAGATAACTCAACTATGGAAATTTCACTCCAGTTCAGATGTGGATAAACCCGTGAGCCCTCCCATGAGCCGCCGATCCCTGCTGGCCGCCTCCGGCGCGGCTCTGGCTCTTGTCCTATCCGCCTGTACGGCCCAGGACCCGCTGGCGCAGCAGGCCAACGCTGGGGACAACAAAAACTACATTGCCGGGGACGGTTCCGTCACGGAGTTTGCCGCGGCGGAGCGGAAACCCGCAGTCAGTTTCTCCGGCAAGCTTTTCGACGGCACGGCGGTGTCATCGGACAGCTTTGCCGGCAAGGTCACCGTGCTGAACTTTTGGTACGCCGCCTGTGCCCCCTGTCGGGCGGAAGCCCCGGATCTGGAGAGCCTTTACCAGTCGCTCGGGCCGCAAGGTGCGGGCTTCTACGGGGTCAATATCCGCGATGAGGCAGCCACGGCCGATGCGTTCAACCGGAACTTCTCACTGAGCTACCCGAGCTTCAATGACCGCGACGGCGGGGTACTGCTGGCCTTGACCGGATTCGTCCCGCCGGCAGCCGTGCCCACCACGCTCGTGCTGGACAAAAAGGGAAGGGTCTCGTCCCGGATTCTCGGCCTCGCGGACAAGAGCACGCTGAAAACCCTGATTAGCGCAGCGCTGGCTGAGAGCCCGTGAATAACCCCTTTGCCGAAACGATACTGAGCGGTTCGATGCTGCTCGCCCTGCCGGTGGCGCTGCTGGCCGGTCTGGTCTCCTTCTTGTCCCCGTGCGTGATCCCGCTGGTCCCCGGCTACCTCGGATATGTTACCGGGCTGACCGGCGTTGACCTCCAGAAGCAGCGGCGCGGGCGGATGTTTGCCGGCATCGGGCTTTTTGTGCTCGGTTTTTCCGCCGTCTTTATGCTGATCGGCGCCGTCTTCGGGCAGCTGGGCGCGTGGCTCAAGGGCCCTGACGCGGCGTGGGTGACGCAGCTGTTGGGCGTGCTCGTGATCGTGCTGGGCGTGATTTTCCTTGGCGGCATGAGCTGGTTTCAGCGGGAGGCGAAAATCCACCGCAAAACGCCGGCAGGTCTGTGGGGAGCACCCGTCCTCGGGATCACCTTCGGGCTGGGCTGGGCGCCCTGTACGGGGCCGACCCTCGGCGCGGTGCAGGCTCTTGCATTTTCCGACGGCTCCAGCGCGGTCAGAGGCGCCGTGCTGACGTTCGTCTACTGCATCGGACTGGGCCTGCCGTTCCTGCTGATCGCACTCGGATTGCGGCGGGGCCTGGGCGCGCTTGCCTACTTCCGGGCGCACCGCAGAATCCTGCAGTGGTTCGGCGGCGGGATGCTGATTGTCCTGGGGCTGCTGATGGCAGCCGGCCTGTGGGGAACGTGGATTAACGAGCTGCAGTTCTGGTTTGCCAACGAAGTGAGATTGCCGATCTGATGAACGACTCCGATCCGTTGAAGGACGCCAATTCCTTGAAAGACGCAGGTTCCTTGAAAGACGCAGATTCCTTGAAAGCGACAGCGCACGAGAGACAGAATCCCGCGACCGGCGCAGCCCCCGGCGCTGCCCCGGACAATGCTGCCGTGGTCCTGCCGCGGCTGGGCTTCTTCGGGACACTGCGCTGGGCGTGGCGGCAGCTGACCAGCATGCGAACGGCGCTTTTCCTGTTGCTGCTGCTCGCCGTGGGCGCGGTTCCCGGCTCGCTCTTCCCGCAGCGTCCGGCAGACCCGGCTGTGGTGACGAAGTACCTGCAGGACCATCCGGATACGGGGCCGGTGCTGGACTGGTTCAAACTCTTTGACGTCTATTCCTCACCCTGGTTCTCCGCCATCTACATTCTGCTGTTCATTTCGCTGATCGGCTGTGTCGTGCCGCGGGCCATCGCGCATTACAAGGCCATGCGGTCGCAGCCGCCGCGGACGCCCCGCCGGTTGTCCCGACTCCCCGAGTACGGCACCCTGGAGATTCCGGCGGCCCGCGGCATCCCGGCCGGTGAGGCCATCCGGGATGCCGCTGCGGCGTTGAAGTCCCGCGGCTATCGGCTGGAAATACGCGATGCCGACGGCGATCGGCCCTCAGTAGGAGCGGAGCGCGGATTCACCAAGGAGGTGGGCAACCTGCTCTTCCATACCGCGCTGATCGGTGTGCTGGTATCCGTCGCGCTCGGCGGACTCTTCGGCTACAGCGGGCAGCGCGTCCTGGTCGAAGGAGACACCTTCGTCAACACGCTGGTCGGCTATGACACATTCACCCCGGGCAGCAATTTCGATGCCGCGCAGTTGGAGCCATATTCCATTCAACTGGATAAATTCGAGGTTAAGTTTGACCGCGAATCGAAGTCCCATTACGGCCAGCCGTTGGATTTCAAGGCAACGCTGACCACTAAGTCCTCGCCGTCGTCGTCCGCTCAACAGCAGGACCTCAAGGTCAATTCGCCGGTCAACCTTGGCGGCACCAGCATCTATCTGGTCGGCAACGGCTACGCGCCCGTCGTGACCGTGAAGGACGGCGACGGCAAGGTGGCGTTCCAGGGGCCGGTGGTTTCCGTTCCCAGCGACGGCGCGTACACCTCGCTGCTGGTCGTCAAGGCACCGGATGCCAAGCCCAGCCAACTCGGATTTGTGGGGTTCTTCCTGCCCACCGCCCTCATCAACGACAAGGGTGTGGCGGTCGCCTCCGATCCGGACCCGTTCAACCCACAGCTGAACCTCAACTCGTACTTCGGGGACCTGGGACTCGACGCCGGGCAGCCAAAGAACGTCTTCACGCTGGACACGTCCAAGCTCACGCAGCTCAACGGCCGGGACTTGAAAGCCGGCGGCATTGTGCTGAGCCCGGGGGCTTCCTATACGCTGCCGGAGGGTAAGGGGAGCGTCAGCTTCGATGGCATCAAGCGGTACGTTGCCTTGGACATCCACCACAACCCGGGACAGGGTTGGGCGCTGATTTTCGGCGTCACCGCCTTGCTGGGGCTGGTGGGATCACTGTTCCTGAACCGCAGGCGGGTGTGGATCCGCACCGGAAACCATGCCGACGGGCGCACGATGGTGGAGTACGGGCTGCTGGCCAGGGGCGAAGACCACCGGCTGGCCGCGGAGGCAACCGCCATCCGGGCCCTGCTGGAGAAACGCTGGTTGGCACCCGGTGCTGAACAGGCGGAAGATAGCAACGGGGCGCAATCATCAACAGGCCGGACCAGTACCGGTTCTGCGACGGTAAGTAAGGACCAGTAATGCCACAAATCAACGAAACTTTCGCCCTGTACAGCGAGCGGTTCATGCTGCTGGCGGCCATTGCTTATGCCATCGCCTTCATCGCCTTCGCCTGGGATCTGGTGCAGAACAGCAAGACCACGAAGGCTGTGCTGGCGCACAGCGAGCACGCGGCCGCCGCGAAGTCCAGGACCCGCGTCGGCGTTATGGCCGGATCCATGGTCACCGGATCCAACGGATCTTTGGACCCTGAGATCGAGGGGCCCGAGGGTCGCGTCCAGCGGCCGACCTTCCATGCGGACGCCTCCGCCCGGGACACTGGCATCACGGCAGATGACTCGATGCGCTACGGGTCCGAACGCCGGGTGCCGGCACGAGTGGCCGTTGCCCTGACCCTGATCGCCGCTGTGATCCACGGGGCGGGAGTTCTCTCCCGAGGCCTTGCCGCCGGCCGGGTTCCCTGGGGCAATATGTACGAGTTCTGCACTACCGGCGGCTTCGTTGTCGCCGCCGTGTTCCTGATCGTCCTGACCCGACGCGATCTGCGGTTCCTGGGCACCTTCGTGATCGGTCTGGTGCTCGTGATGCTGACGGCGGCCTCGGTGGCGTTCTGGACGCCGGCCGGACATCTGGTACCGGCACTGCAGAGCTACTGGCTGGTCATTCACGTCTCCATCGCGGTCATGTCCTCCGCGCTGTTCACCCTGACCTTCGCGATGTCCGTCCTGCAGCTGGTGCAGTCCCGACGCGAGGGTGCACTCGAGCAGGGCCGGCCGGACAAAGCCCCGTTCATGCGGCTGGTACCGTCGGCACTGAGCCTGGAAAACATGGCGTACCGGATCAATGCCATCGCCTTTGTGGGGTGGACCCTGACGCTGATGTTCGGCTCCATCTGGGCTGAGGCAGCCTGGGGGCGGTTCTGGGGCTGGGACACCAAGGAAGTCTGGACGTTCGTCATCTGGGTGGTTTACGCAGGATACCTGCACGCCCGGGCCACCCGCGGCTGGACCGGAACCCGCGCAGCATGGCTGTCCATCGTCGGGTACCTCTGCGTGGTCTTCAACTTCACCATAGTGAATGTGTACTTCGCTGGGCTGCACTCCTACGCCGGGGTCGGATAAGCACCCAGGTGTTCTCCGCCGGACGAAAACCGGATTCCGGCGTAAGGGTCCATCAGGGTCCGGGTGCCGAGTCAGCTCATCTGGCTGGCGGTCGGCTCCGAGGTCGCTAAACGTGAAGGCATCATCCCCGCCCGGCCCGCCGGCGTCACCGTCCGGACGCCCAACGTGGCGGAGCAGGGCAGCAAACGCGCCCTGCTCCGTGCGTACATGGAGACTACTTTGGGAGACGGGGCGCTTTGTCACGAAACCCCGCCGGAACGAATCGCCGGAAGATCACCCGGTAGCGTTCGTTATCGACGAGCCTCCGTATTCCCCTGGCGAATCGGTCCGGACTTACGACGGGATGGCCGGCGACGGACAGCCACCTAAGCAACATTGTGACAACTTAGGATCATCGGTTGCCCGGACTCGGCTAACGCGCAAGGCCTTTAATCACGTTCTTCGGCCGCTGCATTTCACCGTGCTTCGCACCTAGAACAATGACCCCACCAGCGAAAACCGGAATGGCCCACTGCAGAATCTTCAACTGCTTCTGAGCAGATTTCAGCTCACTTGACGCGCTGGCTTTGGGCTCCGTGGCGCCTTCAGCGCCTTCAGCGGCAAGCTCGTCAACCTTCTTCCCCACCAGTCCGGCGTACAAGGTTACTGCCGCACCGGTCAGGGTGACTACAGTTTTATAAACGGAAAGGCGGGTAACGCCGTGCTGCTTGGCAAAGCGGTCCTTGTTTTCCCAAGTCACAGCGAGACCGGCAACAATATGGGCGGCAAATGCCGCTGTCTGTAGAGGGGCCCACTTCTTCCACCCCAAGCTGGACAGATGTGTGCGCTCGGTTGGATCTTTTGCTTCCGCGGCTGCCCCGTTGAGGCCGATGGCTCCCATGAGGGAACCTCCAAACCAGGCCGCTGCAGTCAGGTCGTGCACGGATCGGGCGATAAGATTTCCGGCCATGATGTTCTTCTTCCGTGATTAAGTGGAGATGGCGAGGTTGATCATCAATCGGGCTCCGACCAAAAAACGGGTCCAAGTATGCAGTTCTGCCTTCTGACCCAAGTTATGGCCCTCACCTTGCCCTCGAGCCTAACCTGAATTTATCTAACCTAGCTAGCTTTTAGGCGATAATATTGACCCATGACCGCCGAAGAGAACAGCAAGGCGCCGAACAGTTACTGGTACGCCGGCGCCGGTGCCTCGGCCGGCTCGGCTGTGGAGGTGCTCCAGGCCTTGCGCCGCTTCCATGCTGCCGACGCTGGCATGCGGCGGCGACTCAAGGCCGACATGGACATGAATGAAACCGACCTAAGTGCCCTTCGGCACCTGATCGCGGCCGAACCCAGCGGACACGCGATCGGCCCGACGGATTTGACCCGCAAACTTGGAATTTCGTCGGCAGCGACTGCGAAGCTGCTGGGGCGAATGGCCCGGACCGGGCACGTCCGGCGGGAACCTAACCCGCTCGACCGTCGGGCGCAACTGCTGTATGCCACAACGAAGGCACACCACGAAGTACACAAATCTCTGGGTTCCATGCACGAGCGGATGTTCGTGGTTGCTGCTGGTCTGCCGGCTGATCAGCAGCAAGCTGTCATCCGCTTCCTGGATCTGTTGAGCGCCGCCGTCGACGCTCCCGGTGGCAGTGCCTAATGAACGGCCTCTCGGCACGCCAACCGGCGGCGACTCCGGGCACCTTGCGGCCCTCCGTGGCTGAATGGGACGGCTGAAACAATATGCGGCTCTGGTCCCTTCACCCGCGGTATTTCGACCGCCAAGCGCTCACCGCGTGCTGGCGGGAGGCGTTGCTGGCGCAATCAGTGCTCGCGAACCCAGGCCGCGGTTACCGTAACCATCCGCAACTTGAACGATTCATGGCTCAGTCCGACCCGATCGGGGCGATCGGGATCTATCTCAGCGCCATTGCAGAGGAAGCGGATGCGCGCGGCTACCGCTTTAACACCGGAAAAATCAGCGCACGGCCGGAGTTGGATGTGCTGATTCCCGTCACATCAGGCCAGTTGGCCTACGAATGGTTGCACCTGTTGACGAAGCTTGGCACGCGAAGTCCGCAAGTAGCGAGGCGCTGGGCCGACGAGGTCGCCCCGGAGGCGCATCCGCTCTTCCGCGTGACTCAAGGCCCTATAGCTTCCTGGGAACGGGTGCGGGCCTGAATTGCCGCGCAATGATCACTTGACGGTGATGATGGGAGTAGGCCGTGGGCCGCAATTGCTCGCAGGTATTCAAGGGGAGGTGAACGCTCTCGCTGTTTCGTCTAGGACGTCGAGCCCGGCTTGTCCTGACGGTTCGTGCCGTCCTGCGCGGCGTCGTCGTCGCCCGGTTTTTTGTCCGGCAGCTTTGCCTGGCGGGCTTCCAGTTCCTCTTTGAGCTTGCGCAGGCGCTCTGCCTCGGCCCTGTGCCGGCGGGCCGTCTCGAGGTTACGCAGAAAATCCGGGTCGTCGTCCGGGGCCATGGACTGTCTGGGGTAGGCGCTGGGCTGCGGGGTGTAGCTGGGGCGTCCAAAGATAAGCCACATTGCCACCCCGATGAGCGGCAGCAGCACAATCACCAGCACCCAGGCGGCTTTGGGAAGGCTGCGCACATCGGCGGAATCGCTTCGGATACAGTCGATCAGCCCATAGATGAGGAAGGCCAGAGGAAGAATGACCAAAAGTAGCCGGACCATGATTCATTCTAACGTCTGGCGGCGTCCTAAGGCTCCCGGCGAAATGTCCAGCTTGAGCGTCTAAACTCGGAGTGTGGCTTTTTTCAAGTACTTCCTGATTCGTGCGGGCGTTTTTGTGCCGCTGTTCGTGTTGTTCCTGCTGCTGGGCATGGCCCCGATCTTGGCCGGGATATTCGCGGTGCTGATCGCGTTCTGCATCAGCTACCTCTTGTTCCGTCGGCAGCGCGAGGCCGCCGCGGAGCAATTGCGCACCCGTTTTTCCGGCAACGCCAAACCGATCCGCAGCGCCACGGAGCTGATGGATGCCAATGCCGAGGATGCCCTGGTCGATGCCCACCCCGATGTCACGATTGAGTCTGACGACCGCAGGAACGTCGGGGCCGAGGGGCCGACAAGGAAGACCGGCGCCGGGGGTCCGACCAGGAACGAAGGGGCCGGTCCCATCGCGGCGAAGAGCAGCCCGGCGCCAGGTACACCCGGGGAGATCCCGCGCGAGTTTCTGGGGCACTGAGCAGTCCGGGCGTTACCAGCCCTTGGACAGCACCAGACCGGCGGCGAACAGAATGCTGTAGCCCAGATTGATTAGTCCGGTTTGTTTGAGTACCGGGATCAGGCTCTTGCGTTTCTTTCCCTTGAGCATCAGCCAGCTGGGCATCAGGCAGGCGGGAATCAGCAGCAGCACCAGCAGGATCCAGGGTTTCTGCGGAACGATGACCAGGCCCAGCAGCAGCGCCACGGCCAGCATCAGCACGTAGCTCCACCGGGCGTTACGGTCCCCAAGACGCACGGCCAGGGTCCGTTTACCGACCTGGGCGTCGGTGGGGATGTCCCGGACGTTGTTGGCCATCAGTAGCGCGACGGCGATCAGCCCGGTTCCGACGGCTCCGACGACGGCGGCAGGACTGAGGGCGCCGGCCTGCGTGTACGTGGTGCCCAGAGTCGCGACGAGGCCGAAGAAGACAAACACGAAGACGTCTCCCAGTCCCAGATAGCCGTAGGGATTCTTCCCGCCGGTGTAGCCCCACGCGGCCAGCACGCAGCCCGCGCCGATCAGCAGCAGCCACCAGGTCTGCGACAGGATGACTAGCGCCAGCCCGGCCAGCATGGCCAGCCCGAAGGCAGCAAAGGCTGCCGCTTTTACCTGGGCCGGCGTCGCGGCCCCCGAACCAACCAGCCGCAGCGGCCCCACCCGGACATCGTCCGTCCCGCGGATGCCGTCGGAATAATCGTTGGCAAAGTTCACGCCGATCTGCAGCAGCAGCGCCACGCACGCCGCCAGCACCGCGTTCACCGGGCGCAAGGCGCCCAGATCGTAGGCGGCGGCCGTGCCGATAATCACCGGCGCAATGGCCATCGGCAACGTGCGCAGCCGGGCCCCTTCGATCCATTGACCGGCAGTGGCCACGATGGTACTCCTCATTCTCGGTGAAATATTTGGTGTTGTTCCGGTGCAGTTGCCCGGCCGGATGACCGGCCCGGTGTTGCTCCCGGTGTCCCTTGGGACGCTATTGATGCGCCGCATCTTTCGTCCGGGCCTATTGTGGCGGAAGCCGCGGGGCCGTCGAACCGTGGCCGGTTCCACCCGCTGCAAGCCGTGTGATCAGCTCCTGCCGGTCGGGTTTTCCGGTGGCCAGCATCGGCAGCTCGGCGATCAACAGTACGGTTTTCGGCACAGCGTAGGGTTCCAGCACGGCGGCGGCGCCGGCCTGCAGTTCCTCCACGGTACAGGTCCCGACGACGGCGGCGCCGACACGCTGCCCCCAGTCGTGATCGGGGAGGCCGGCAACAAGGACGTCCCGGACGCCGGGCAGGAGGCGGAGCCGCTCCGCCACCAAATGCGCGGATACCTTGATGCCGCCGGTGATGATGACGTCGTCGACGCGCCCGCGCACCAGGAGCCTTCCGTCCGCGGTCAATTCACCCTCGTCGTCGGTGCGGTACCACCGAAGGGCCGGCGCATCGCCCGCGGCAGGCGGCGCCTCTGCCCCCGGCCCGCCCCCCGGCTCGCCCCCCGGCCCGCTGCCCGGCCTCCCCGTGTGGAAACTCTGCCCGGTCAGCCCGGGAGCGTCCAGGTAGCCGGAGGCAACGACGTCGCCGCCCAGCCAGATCCGACCGTCCCGGACGGCCACCTGCACGCCCTCCAGCGGGGCGCCGTCGTACACGCAGCCACCGCAGGTTTCACTCATGCCGTACGTCGTGACCACTTTGATGCCGGCGTCGCGCGAGGACTGCAGCAGGTCCGCCGTGACGGGGGAGCCGCCGAGCAGGATCGCATCGAAACGGCGTAGGACCGTCAGCGTTTCCGGCGCCGGGTCAGTCAGCAGCCGGTGCAGCTGGGTCGGGACCAGCGAGGTGTAGCGGTTACGGTCCGTCATTTCCTGCGCCGCCGCGGTGAAGGCCTCGGCGCTGAACCCGCCGGAGAGATCCATGACCCAGGGCCGGGTGCCGGCGAAGAGCGAGCGGACCAGCACCTGGATCCCGGCGACGTAGTGGACCGGGAGGGCCAGCAGCCACTGACCCTCCCCTCCCAGCGCAACGGCCGTTCCCATCGAGGACGCGGCCAGTGCATGCACGCCGAGCATCGTACGCTTGGGCCGGCCAGTGGAGCCGGAGGTGGAAACCACGACGGCGATCCCGTCGTCGTCGCCGAAGGCGGACCGTGCGTCCGGCAGGAGATTAATGATCGGAAGCCACTGGGGAAAGGCAGCGGGCTGCAGCTGCACGGCAGGTCCTTCGCCGGAGAGGGCCGCCGCCAGCGCGCTGAGAACGGGATCGATATCCATGCTGCAGTGCCTTAGAAGTAGTAGGGAAAACGTGACCAGTCCGGCTCGCGCTTCGCCAGGAAGGCTTCCTTGCCTTCCACGGCCTCATCGGTCATATAGGCCAACCGGGTCGCCTCGCCGGCGAAGACCTGCTGCCCGGCCAGCCCGTCGTCGGCCAGATTGAAGGCAAACTTCAGCATCCGGAGGGCCTGCGGCGACTGCCGGGCGATGTCCGCGGCATATTCCAGCGCCACCTGCTCCAGCCGCTCGTGCTCAACAACCTCGTTGACCGCGCCCATCCTGTACATATCTTCTGCGGAATATTCGCGGGCCAGGAAAAAGATCTCCCGGGCGGCTTTCTGGCCGATCTGCCGGGCGAGCAGCGCCGAGCCGTAACCGGCGTCGAAGCTGCCCACGGTCGCATCCGTCTGCTTGAATTTGCCGTGCTCGCGGGAGGCGATGGACAGATCCGCCACCACGTGCAGCGAGTGGCCGCCGCCGGCCGCCCAGCCGTTGACGACGGCGATGATCACCTTGGGCATGGTGCGCATCAACCGCTGGACCTCCAGAATATGGAGCCTGCCGGCCCGGGCGGGGTCGATGGTTTCCTGGGTCTGGCCCTCCGCATAGCGGTAGCCGTCCCGGCCCCGGATGCGCTGATCGCCGCCGGAACAAAATGAATGGCCGCCGTCCTTGGGGGAGGGGCCGTTGCCGGTCAGCAGCACCGTGGCCACGTCGGGGGTCATCCGCGCGTGGTCGAGCGCACGGTAGAGATCGTCCACGGTTGAAGGCCGGAAGGCATTGCGCACCTCCGGACGGTTGAACGCGATCCGGACGGTGGGTAAGTCACGCGCGGGCGCGCCGGCACTTGCGTCCGGGCCGGCCGCCCGTTTCACCTGTCGGTGGTAGGTCACATCCGCTAGGCCTTCAAAGCCGGCGACCAGGCGCCATTGCTGCGGGTCGAAAATGTCGGAGACTTTTGCGGGCAATTCCAGGGCGGGATCTACTGTACTCACGGATCGAGTTTAGGCCGGATTCTCCCGCACCCCGGTCTTTTCCACGGCCGGCGCCCTGAGACTCGGGCCGCAGCGCGTGCGGCGGGTGCAACCGGCGAGGCAATGATCACGAGATGCAGAACTCGTTGCCCTCCGGATCGGCCATGGTGTGCCAGGCATAGGGACCCTGACTGGCCGTCCAAAGGTGTACGGCCCCGCGGGCCTCAAGCCCCGGGGCGGACCTCATCCTTATCCGCCCCGGCCAGATTGATGTCCCAGTGCACCCTGTTTTTTGCCGGTTTTATCCTCCGGCCGGGCTGGAACAAAATGCGGCGCCCGCCGGTGAGCCCCAGTTCCCCCCGCCGGGCAGACCGCCGCGCCGGCCCGCCGGACCAGGGCGCCGTGTGGATCATGGTGTCCTCTTCGCATGCGTGTCCCTGGTCGATCATCGAGCGGATGAAGGCTTCGTCCGAGGGCTCCACAGTCCAGCCCAGGGTCTCTGCCCACCAATCTGCCTGCGCGTGCGCGTCGATGGCGTCCCGATCTTGACGCGCAGTGACCCTGTGCCGCACGCTTGAAACATGAAGAAGTAACGCGATTTCATGCCCGTGCCGGTGATGCGCCGTCCCGCGAGTGTTTTAGGCACCCTGCGGCGAGCGGTTTCCAGCGGCAGACATTGGCGAAACCGCAAGGACTTCAGATGACCCACCCCTTTGATCAACAGCCCGGTAACGTCACGCTGTGGGACGTCTCGCACGGTTATGGAGACAAACTCCTGCTGGCCCACGTTGACCTGATCATCGACGACGGCGCGCACATCGGAATTGTCGGCGAGAACGGCGCCGGTAAATCAACGCTGCTGCGGCTGATTGCGGGCCTGGAGAAGCCCGACGGGGGAAACGTCACCGTTGGTGCGGAGGTCGGCTACCTGGCGCAGACCCTACCCGTCGTCGCCGGATCCACGGTGGCCGGCGCCATCGACAAGGCGCTGTCCGGGCTTCGGGCGATGGAGGCACGGCTTCGAGGCCTCGAAAATGCCATGGCGGTGGCCTGCACCGAAGAACTCGACAGTTACGGCGCTTTACTGGGGCAGTTCGAGCTGCGCGGCGGATACCAAGCGGACGCCCGGGTGGACTCCGCCATGAATCACCTCGGCCTGGCTGGAATCGGCAGGGACCGGCTGCTGGAGTCATTGTCCGGCGGCGAGCAGGAACGGCTGGCACTGGCCTGCCTGCTGGCGGACCCGCCGCCTATTCTGCTCCTGGACGAACCCACCAACCATTTGGATACCGAAGCCGTCGAATGGCTGGAGGCGCAGCTGGCGGGGCACCGTGGAACCGTGATCGCGGTGTCCCATGACCGGACGTTCCTGACCCGGGTTGCCGCCACGGTGATCGAGGTGGACGGCGACAGGCGCGAGGTACGCCGCTACGGCAACGGGTACGTGGGCTACGTGGCGGAAAAGGCCGCGGAGCGGCGGCGCTGGGAGCAGGAATACCAGCAGTGGATTGATGCCATGACCGCCGAGCGGCTGCAGGCCGACACGGTTGCACAGAAGATGGGTTACGGCCGGCGCCGCGACGGGGACAAAATGGGGTTCGACTTTAAGGCCGGCACTTGGCAGCAGGCTGCGGCCAGCAAGGTCCGCAATGCCCAGGAACGGCTTCGCCGGCTCGAAGAGAACGCCGTAGCGCGGCCACCGGAGCCGTTAACGCTGGCGGCGGGCCTCGGCGGCGGTCACGATCCTGTGGGTGAGGTCCTGACCGCCGTTGGCATCGCCGTGCCGGGCCGCCTCGATGTGAGCCGGTTCACCGCCCAGGCGGGGGAAAAGCTGCTCATCACCGGTCCCAATGGTGCCGGGAAGACCACATTGCTTGACGTGCTCGCCGGAGTCCAGAAGCCCGAACGCGGTACCGTGGTGCGGCGCGGCGCCCTCGGCTACCTGCCGCAGGAGCTGGCACCTCCGCAGAACCCCCGGCGCCGGCTGCTGCCCGCATTTGCCGCCGGCCTGGCCGGGGACATCGATGTGCACGCCGACCGGCTGCTGCGGCTTGGTCTGTTCCGGAGCCGGGATTTATACGTCCCGGTGGGCTCGCTGTCCGTGGGCCAGTACAGGCGGTTGGCTCTGGCCCGGCTGCTGGTGGGCTGTTACGACGTGATCCTCTTCGACGAACCGACCAACCATCTGGCACCGGTTCTGGTGGGTGAGCTGGAGGAGGTGTTTGCCGCCTACCGAGGCACCTTGGTGATGGTCAGCCACGACCGCTCGCTGCGTCGCTGGTTTATGGGGCTCGACGGCGGCACGGTGCTGCATATGGAACGAGGGGCGTTAAGCGCCATGGACAGCAACTGACAGGACCAATGAATACGACGCGTGGAGCACCGGACCTCGGTGGCGATGGACCAGGCTGCCCGGCGCCGGAAGGGACGCCGGTCACAGCGCAGGCCTTCGCTCGGCTAAACTGTTACCTGCTTCGTGCACTGTTCCAGCGGTTGTCAGCCGTTGGTGAGACGTTCGTCCGGTGCGGCCCGCGGAAGCATTGTGATCTGAACTGAAGGAATTTGTGTGTCCAATAAGTTAGCCGAAGAAAATCCGTTAACAGCAGTCAAAGGCGATGGCCCGGGGGGAATAACGTCGGAGGGGTACGCCCGGACCCTGTCCCGGCGGCACGTGACCATGATAGCCATGGGCGGTGCCATTGGGGTCGGGCTGTTTATGGGTGCCGGTGGCCGGCTGGCTTCCACCGGGCCCGCGCTGATATTCTCCTACGCCATCGCCGGTGTCATTGCCTACCTGCTGATGCGCGCGCTGGGTGAACTGATCATGTACCGGCAGACGTCCGGTTCCTTCGTCTCGTACGCGGGGGAGCTTTTCGGTAAGAAGGGTGCCTACCTTTCCGGCTGGATGTACTTCATTAACTGGGCCATGACAGGGATCGCCGAGCTGATTGCGATCGGCCTGTACTTCCAGTTCTTCTTCCCGCACGTTCCGGTGGAGCTCAGCGCCCTGTGCGCTCTGGTGCTGCTGGTGGCCGTCAACCTGCTCAGCGTCAAGGCCTTTGGCGAGTTTGAGTTCTGGGCCTCCTGCCTGAAGGTCGCCGCCATCGTGTTGTTCCTGATCGCCGGCACCCTGATGGTGGTCACCAACGCCCAGGTGGGTGACTCGCACGCGTCGGTGAACAACCTGTTCTACGACGACGGCGGCATGTTCCCCAAGGGTGCCATGGTGATGATCCTGGTCCTGAACGCCGTGATTTTTGCCTACAACGCCATCGAGCTCGTGGGTATCACGGCCGGTGAGATGCAGAATCCCGAACGCGAGGTGCCCAAGGCGATCCGAGCCGTCGTCGTTCGTATCGTTGTCTTTTACGTCGGTTCGGTGACGCTGCTTGCCATGCTGATGCCCTCGGATCATTACAAAACCGGGGAGAGCCCCTTCGTGACCGTTTTCAGCACCATGGGTCTCGGCTGGGTGGGCTCCGTGATGAACATCGTGGTGATCACGGCCGCGCTCTCCTCCTGTAACTCCGGGTTGTATTCGATCGGCCGGGTTTTCCGCACTATGGCCAATAATGGGCACGCTCCCCAGTGGCTGACAAAAATGTCCTCGCGGCACGTACCGTACGCTGCCATCCTGAGCATCGCAGGTGTATATCTGGTGGGAATTTTGCTGAACATCTGGCTGGGCGGCTCGCACGCATTTGACTTGGCGCTGAATACGGCGTCCATCGGAGTCATCTTCACTTGGGCGTCCATCTTTGCCTGCCAGATCATGCTGCGGAAAAAGAAGGGGCGGATTTCGAGTCTGCCGATGCCCGGCGCGCCCTGGACCAGCTGGATCGGGCTGCTGGCGCTGCTGGCCATCACTATACTGATCGGGTTTGACACGATGACCAGCAAAGACGGTGACGTCTTCCTGCTCGGGTTGTGGACCTTGGCCACCATTCCGTTCTTCGCGGTGGTGCTGTGGCTCGGCTGGCAGTTTGTGAAAAAGAACGAGCCCCGAAACGCCCTGTTCACCTAACCGACCTCCTGCACCTAAACCTTCGGTGCACCTGCGGTGGAGCGCTGGTTGACCGGGACGCCGCCGTCGTGATTTATTTATAGAACGAGCGGTCGGTAATTTTCCGGCCATGAACGACGGCGTTCCGGCCCCTTGCGTGAAGGAAGTTCTGATGACCCATGCTTTTGACGGACCTCAGGCATTCCTGGTCGATGGAGTGCGCACACCCGTGGGCCGGTACGGTGGAGCCCTCGCCGGCGTCCGGCCGGACGACCTCGCGGCGCTGACTCTCAGCTCCCTCGTTTCCCGGACCGGAATGGATCCGGCGGGTATCGACGAAGTAATTCTCGGGTGCGCCAATCAGGCCGGCGAGGACAACCGCAATGTCGCACGGATGAGCACCCTGCTGGCGGGGCTGCCCGACGACATTCCGGGCATCACCGTGAACCGGCTGTGTGCCTCCGGCATGTCGGCGATCATCATGGCCTCGCAGATGATCAAGTCCGGCGCCGCTGACGTGGTGATAGCCGGCGGGGTGGAATCCATGAGCCGGGCACCGTGGGTCATGGCTAAACCGGAGAAGGCTTTCGCCAAGCCCGGCGAACTGGCGGACACCTCCATCGGGTGGCGCTTCGCCAACCAGGCGTTCACGGCACGCGACAAGGCGACCTACTCGATGCCGCAGACGGCCGAGGAGGTGGCTGAGCTGGACGGCATCAGCCGCGGGGACGCGGACGCGTTCGCGTTGTCTTCGCACCAGAAGGCCCTCGCCGCCATTGACGCCGGCCGTTTCGCGGCGGAGATAGTCCCGGTGCAGACGGCGAAGGCGCCCGTGGATACGGATGAGGGTCCACGCCGGGAAACCACTGCGGATGCGCTGGCCAAGCTGCGCTCCATTGTCAAACCCGACGGCATCGTCACCGCCGGCAATTCCTCTTCGGTCAACGACGGCGCCTCCGCGGTGATGGTGGCCAGTGAAGCGGCGCTGAAGCGCTTCGGCCTGACACCGCGGGCCCGGGTGCTGGACGGCGTTTCCGCGGGGTTGGCTCCGGAGATCATGGGTCTGGGCCCCGTTCCGGCCACCCGGAAGCTGCTGGCGCGCACCGGGATCGCGCTGGAGACTATCGGGGCGGTGGAACTCAACGAGGCGTTCGCCACGCAGTCGCTGGCCTGTATTCGCCGGCTTGGCCTGGACCCGGAGATCGTCAACCGGGACGGCGGCGCCATCGCGCTGGGCCATCCGCTGGGTTCCTCCGGCTCCCGGATCGTCATCACGCTGCTGGGCCGGATGGAACGCGAAGGTGCGGAAACCGGGCTTGCCACCATGTGTGTCGGCGTCGGTCAGGGCACCGCCCTGATGGTGCAGGCGCTCTGATGCCGGATAGCCCCGGGCCGGCGCAGCCTTCCGTAGACGCGTACCGGACGCTGTTGGTTGAGGAGAGCCCGGACCGGCTGCTGGTCCAGCTGAACCGACCGCAGGCGCGAAATGCGATCAACCAGGAAATGGTGGACGAGTTGCACGCCGTCTGCGCGCTTCTGGAGGCCACGCCGAAAATCCTGATCCTTTCCGGCGGCACGGGTTCCGGCGATGCTGGCTCTGGTGCGGCTGGCTCCGGTCCGGCCGTGTTTGCCTCCGGCGCGGACATCGCCGAGCTGCGCGAACGCCGCCGCGCGGATGCGCTGCAGGGCATCAATATCAAGCTGTTCATGCGGATTGCGGCCCTGAAAATGCCCGTGATCGCAGCCCTGGACGGCTACACCCTGGGCGGCGGCGCGGAACTGGCCTATGCCGCCGACTTCAGGATCGGCACCCCCTCGGTGAAGATCGGCAATCCGGAGACCGGGCTGGGTATTCTCGCCGCGGCCGGTGCCAGCTGGCGGCTGCGCGAGCTGATAGGCGAGCCGGTGGCGAAGGAAGTCCTGCTGGCCGGCCGCGTGCTCAACGCCCAGGAGGCGCTGGCTCTGCACCTGATTACCGAGCTGCACGAACCCGAGGCCCTGATGGACGCGGCCAATGCACTGGCGGATCGGATTGCCGCACAGGATCAGCTGGCCGTGCAGTTCACCAAGGCCCTTTTCCATGTTCCGGAGGGGATGCATCCGCAGGCGGATATGGACGCACAGTCCGTACTTTTTGAATCGCCCGCTAAGTTCGAACGGATGCAGGCCTTCCTGGACAGGAACAAGGACAAGAAAAGGAACAAAAAATGAGCGACCCGGCCCGCAAGTTCCCTGACGATCCCTTCCCCGACCGTGTTGGGGTGCTCGGCGGCGGCCGGATGGGGGCCGGCATTGCGCATGCCTTCGCCGTGGCCGGTGCCGCCGTCGTGGTGGTGGAGCGAGACGACGACGCCGCCGCCGCCGCGCACGACCGTGTCACCGAAGTGTTGGCCAAAAGTGTGGCACGCGGGACGACGGCGGAACCGCTGGCCACGCTGGCCTCACGGCTCAGCGTCGCTACCGATTATGCCGCCTTCGCCGGCTGTGCCCTCGTGGTGGAGGCGGTGCCGGAGGATTTTGCCCTCAAGAGTGCCGCCCTGACGTCTGTGGAGGAGAAGCTGGACCCGGCCGCGTGGCTTGCCACCAATACGTCGTCCCTGTCCATCGGCGCCCTCGCGGAGCAATTGAAACGTCCCGAGCGTTTCTGCGGACTGCATTTCTTCAATCCGGTTCCGGCGTCGCTGCTGGTGGAAATCGTGCTGGCCGAGCACACCTCGGCCGAGCTGGAATCTGCGGCCCGCGGCTGGGTCGACGCGCTGGGCAAGACGCCCGTCGTCGTCCGGGACGCACCCGGCTTCGCCTCCTCGCGGCTGGGCGTTGCCATTGCGCTGGAAGCCATGCGGATGGTGGAAGAGGGGGTGGCCTCCCCTGAGGACATTGATGCGGCCATGGTGCTGGGCTACAAGCATCCGGTGGGGCCGCTGCGGACCACCGACATCGTCGGGCTCGACGTCAGACTCTCAATTGCAGAGTATCTCCACTCGACTCTGGGGGAGCGGTTTGCGCCTCCGCAGATCCTGCGTGACAAGGTGGCCCGCGGCGAACTGGGGCGCAAGTCCGGCAGCGGCTTCTTTGACTGGAAAGGCTAGCTACCGAAGCGGCTCGTCGGCGGCTCCGGGGCTGGCAACGGATAAGCCGTACAGCCGGGCGGATTCCGTCATGCGTTTGTCGTAGGTCACCAGCAGCGAAGCTTCGGTCAGCAGGGCCGTGGAGAGGTGAATTGCGTCGAGGGTCCGCAGGCTTGCTGGTTCTGCGGCGGCAGCCCTGGCCAGAATTGACGGTGTCAAGGCCAGGGTACCGAAAGCTTCAGCAACCTCGAAGGCACGCATTTGTGCGGCGGCTCCGATCCGCATGGCGGCACGGTGGATCTCGACGATGCCTAACGCAGAGGTGGCGTGCATTTCATGGCTGTTGTCCAGCAGGAACTGTTGGAAGCTTGAAGTTTCGGCTTCGGTACGTATCAACTTCACCAGCGCTGAGGTGTCGAAATAGATCACAAGCGGTCCGCGGACAGATCGTCCAGTATTTCCTTGCTGGAGGGGGTCCCTGGTGGTGCTTCGATGGGTTGAATCTCCCAGGCCCTGCCCGTGCCAGGTTTCAGCGCACCGCTGTCGATCAGGCGCTGTTCGAAGCGGAGGTCCACAGCCGCGGGAACCAGCGTTGCCTGGAGCTTTCCATGGGACGTGATGCTCACCGGCTCGCCCGTTCGCAGCGCCTCCGCCAGGATGGCTGACGCGTTTTGCCGTAATTCCCTGATACCCACCGACTTACCCATGTAGCTAAAGTAGCACAAATTGTGCTACGTGAAATGGGGTGGCCCGATCAGGGGACTTGGTCAGCTTCCTGCGGTGTCTGCCCGTCTAAACTGGGCCCATGATGGAGATACAACCGCTCACCCTGACCGGACCTCTGGTTACCCTGGAACCCCTGTCCATGGAACACCACGACGGGCTGGTTGCCGCCGCGCAGGACGGCGAATTATGGAAGCTTTGGTACACCTCGGTGCCGCGGCAGGAGGGCATGCGCGCGGAGATTGAGCGGCGGCTGGACCTGCAGGCCAGCGGCCAGATGATCCCGTTTACGGCGCGGCGGACCGCTGATGGCCGGATCATTGGCATGACCACGTATATGAACATTGACCGGGCCAACAGGCGCCTGGAGATCGGCTCCACCTGGAACGCCGCCGGTGCGCAGCGGACGGGCACCAACGCGGCGTCCAAGCTGCTGCTGCTGACCCATGCCTTCGAGGTCCTGGGCTGCATCGCCGTGGAATTCCGCACGCACTGGATGAATCAGCAGTCGCGGGGAGCCATCTCCCGCCTTGGCGCCAAACAGGACGGCGTGCTGCGCAATCATCAGCGGCTTGCGGACGGGTCGCTGCGGGACACTGTCGTGTTTTCCATCCTTGATTCCGAATGGCCCATGGTGAAAAACGGCCTGGAGTTTCGGCTGGCCAGAAAGCGCTAACGGGCGGTGCGCCGTCGTCGTCCGGCACTACCAGTCGGGCGCCGTCGTTGTTCGTCCTTCGGCGGCTGTAGGGGAGCTTAGGGCTTCCAGACCATAAGCACGACGACGAGCACCAGCAGCAGCGTCACGAGTCCCGACGATGCCGCAATCTGCGGGTATCCGGCCCGGGCGCCGGCTGGTTCCCCTGCCCCCAAAGCGGTCCCGCCGGCCGAAGCGGCCCCGGCGCCGGAAGTGACGTCAACGCCCGCGGCGGCCTTGCGCATGGCTGGTACGACGATGAACAGGTTCAGTGCCAGTGCCACGACGTACGCGACGATCGAGATCAGGACCCAGCCGGTGGTGATCGAAAGGTGGTATTTGGGATCGCTCATGCCGAGCACGCCGAAGCCGAAGACCACCACCAGCAGTGACAGGAGGCTGAATACATTGGTCGATTTAGCCAGCGCGGCGACGTCGCTGTTTCGGCCCCGGCGGAGCATTCCCATGGCGGTCATCGGCAAAATGGCCATGGGGCCGATCAGGAATACCGCGGCGACCACGTGCAATATGTTCAGAACTGTTTCCATATTTTCGAGTCTAGCCTTCGGATTTTCCTCGTCATCAACCGTTTGGTGGATCACGGGGTCCAATGTTTGGTGCACTGACCTGCCGCTGCTGATTTTTGCCCCTGCATGCCTATCCGGTAGCTCAGCCAGTGTGCGGATTTCGGCTGGTCCTGATTTTCCGAGCACTGCCGGACAGCCGTTGGAGTTTGACCACATTCAGCCACCACGTACGCCCGGCAAGGCCCATCATCGGGTAATCGGCGCTGTTACCCCGCGGGGTTCGGCCGGTCCAGAATCAGGTTGGTGATCCGCAGCGTGCACAATCGGCGTTCCTGCTCGTCGTAGAGGATCACTTCGTGGCTGGTGGTGGTGCGGCCAAGATGGATTGCCGTGGCGATGCCGGTCACCAGTCCGCTGCGGGCAGAACGATGGTGGGTGGCCGAAACGTCCACGCCGACGGCGGTCCGGCCGGTGGTGCTGGCATGGATGACGGCGGCCCAGGAGCCAATTGCCTCGCCGAAGGCCAAGGACGCGCCACCGTGCAGCAACCCGAAGGACTGGCGGTTTCCCTCCACCGGCATCGTGGCCACGACACGTTCGGCGGATTGCTCGGAGATGACCACGCCCATCTTTTGATCCAACTCGCCCAGCACGATCTGCCACGGCACGATCTGCCCTGCCGGCACCGAAACTGCCGGATCCGAGACTGCCGGCACCGAGACTGCCGGATCCGACGCCATCTGTCGCGCCGGTGCCGAGGCAATGGCGTCAGCTTCGGGGGTGTGCTCTTTCATGGGCGGGTCTCCTAGAACGTGTGGCTGGACCGACAATAATGTAGTCTGGGCTTATTACTGAACGCCCGGTCAGTATATCTCCTCCGGGTGGTGGCAGACCCAAACCGGAAGTGCTTCGAAAGGAACCGTCGACGATGACAGCCCCAGCCCTTGGCCTCACGGCAGAAACCGTGGAAACAGTCCCGAGCTACGTCCGCGATGCATGGTGGACACCCGATGTACCCGACGGCGAGGACGCGGCCACGGCGGGGCGGCGCACTCCCATCCGTGACGCCAGCACCGGCGAAGTGATGGCGGCGGTGAGCGCGGACGGGCTGGACCTGGCCGCCGTCGTCGCGCATGGCCGGACCGTGGGCCAGCGGGAACTGGGGAAACTGACCTTTCACCAACGCGCCCTGAAGCTTAAGGAACTGGCGCAGTACCTCAGCGGCCGCCGCGAGGAGCTTTACGCGATCTCCGCCTGCAGCGGCGCCACCTTGAGCGATTCGAAGGTGGACATCGACGGCGGCATCGGCGTTCTCTTCACCTTCGGTTCCAAGGGCAGGCGCGAACTGCCCAACTCCCAGGTGGTCATCGACGGGCCCGCCGAGGCGCTGTCCCGCGACGGCTCGTTCGTCGGTGAGCATATCTACACGCGCATTCCGGGCGTGGCGGTGCAGATCAACGCCTTCAATTTCCCCGTCTGGGGCATGCTGGAGAAGCTGGCTCCGGCGTTCATTGCGGGCGTGCCGAGCATCGTCAAACCCGCCACTCCCACCGGGTACGTGGCCGCCGCTATGGTGCGGCTGATCATCGGCTCCGGGATTCTTCCGGCCGGGTCGCTGCAGCTGATCTCCGGTTCCGCCCGGAACCTGCTCGATGAACTCGATTACCGCGACCTGGTGGCCTTCACCGGATCCGCCGGGACCGCTAAAACGCTCAAGAGCCACCCGAATGTGGTGTCCGGCGGGGTGCGCTTCACCTCTGAGACCGATTCATTGAACGCCGCCATTCTGGGCCCGGATGTCGTTCCTGGCAGTGCAGAGTTCGCGGCTTATATTGCATCCGTGGTGACCGAGATGACGTCCAAAGCCGGACAGAAATGCACCAGCATCCGGCGCGCGATAGTGCCCGAGACGGTGCGCCGGGACGTCGTGGACGCGATCGGCGCCGCGCTCCGAAAGCGTGTCGTCGTTGGCGATCCACGGGCCGACGGCGTCACGATGGGCGCGCTTACATCTTTGGACCAGCTCGCCGAGGTCCGCTCCGCCGTCGAGACCATGATCGCTGCCGGTGGCACGCTGGCCTACGGCAACCTGGCCGCACCCGCGGTCATCCACGCGGATGGCAGCGTCGGTCCATCTGCGGACGGCGCTTTTATGTCCCCGGTGCTGCTGGACTGGGATAACGCGCAGGCACCGGAGGTGCACTCACTGGAGGCCTTTGGTCCGGTCGCCTCGGTGGTCGGATATGAATCGGCGAATGGGGACGTCAGCGAGGCCATCCGGCTGGCCGCGCTGGGCGGCGGCTCCCTGGTCGCAACCGTCTGCACCAATGATCCGGCCGTGGCGCAGGAGTTGGTAACCGGGATCGCGGCCCACCACGGCCGGGTGCTGCTGCTGAACAGGGAGGATGCCCGCAGTTCCACCGGGCATGGCTCCCCGGTGCCACATCTGGTCCACGGCGGACCGGGACGGGCCGGCGGGGGTGAGGAACTGGGCGGCGTCCGCTCGGTCTACCACCACATGCAGCGCACCGCCGTGCAGGGATCGCCCAATATGCTGACCGCCATCACAGGGGTCTGGCACACCGGTGCTGACCGGAACTTCGGAGCAGGTGACGCAGCCGGCGAGCATCCGTTCCGCAAGTCACTCTCCGAACTGCGGATCGGTGATGCCTTCGCCTCCAGGCTCCGTCAGGTCTCCCTCGAGGACATCACAGCGTTCGCCAACACCACCGGGGACACCTTCTACGCCCACACCAATCAGGAAGCGGCCGCGGCCAACCCGTTCTTCCCCGGCATCGTGGCACACGGCTACCTGCTGCTGTCCTGGGCCGCGGGCCTGTTCGTGGATCCCGAACCGGGACCCGTGCTGGCGAACTACGGACTGGAGAACCTGAGGTTCATCACCCCGGTGGCCGCAGGGGATTC
This sequence comes from Paenarthrobacter sp. PH39-S1, assembly GCF_030063245.1. Taxonomy (GTDB): domain Bacteria; phylum Actinomycetota; class Actinomycetes; order Actinomycetales; family Micrococcaceae; genus Arthrobacter_M. The sequence goes on along the minus strand of NZ_JASISR010000003.1, from coordinate 114,355 downwards.
CTTCCGCGTCACGCTTACGGCCAAGCAGATCACCCCGCGCGAAACGGACGAGTACGGCGAGGTCCGCTGGGATGCGATCCTGCACAACCAGAACGACGAGATTGTGGCGACCTATGACGTGCTGACCCTGGTGGCGAAGGAATAGCCCGGCAAATTATCGACGACGTCCCGGCCCTGGTTTCAGCGGTTAACCATCACTTTATGTCCCCAGGGAGAGTCTGATCATTGGTCGTGATTTCACAGTACGTTCAAACGGGCCCTGGGCTGCGTCCCAGGCTTCGCGTGTTACGCGGTGGATGTTTACCTCGCGGGCGAGCCGGTTGCCGGCTTCTGCAGCGACATCGCCTAGGGCACTGCGCGAGGGGGAACCGATGACCAGGACATCGACATCATTCGGGGGGAGGGCCCGGGGTTCCGGTGCGACGGGCCGCCCAGGAACCGTAGATGTACGCAGCCTCGATGCCGTCCACCTCGGCCAGCAGGTCCTCTAAGACGGGACGGGGCCCATACGTATCGGTGATGATTTCTGCCATCGGTGGGTAGAGCCGGTTCTCCGGATTGGCGCGGATGAGCCGGGTCCGTCCCGCATAGCGCGGTATTGTAACAGACTCGGCGAGACGGCCTACTTCCCGGTGCACTGTCGCCGGAAGCGCGCCCGTTCGCCGGGCAAAGGAAAGGCGTCCGACGCCGACACAAGGCCCGGCTGCCCTTAGGGCGCCCTTGGCGGTCCTGACGAGGTAGAAAAGGCGCTCCGTGGTAGACCGGCACTCACAAGCAATCGCAAGGCGCACGGCTATCGGTAGCGGAGTATTTCGAGCGCCACGCGGGCTGACCGGCGGCCGTGCCGGAGATACTCGGCATGCGGGTGCATCTTGCCGCTGGAGGAACGGGGCGGCCAAGGTTGTGCCGCCCGATAACCGGTGCAAGAATCACCATCAAATGCAGGCGCCCTGGCACCTCTCGTCATGACACTGCGCGGTCAGCTACCGAGGAGGCCATGTGAGTTACGACGCCAGTCGATTCCGGGAGTACTTTGAGCACGCGTTTACCTATGAAGCCGGCTTCCGCCGGAACGTGAGCCGCTACGGCAGCCAGCCGGCCATGCTCGACCCGGAGACGGACCGTTCCTGGACCTACCGGGAGCTCGACGCGGACGTGGCCCGGGCCGCCTCGGCGCTCGCAGAGCTGGGCGTGAAGCGCGGGGACCGGGTGGTCTACCAGCTCACCAACTGCCCGGAATTCGCCATCCTGTACCTGGCCACCCAGCGCCTCGGCGCCATCGGCGTGCCGATCAACTTCCGCTTGGCCCCGGGCGAGACGGCGCACATTCTCGCGGACAGCGAACCGGCAGTGTTCATCTTCGGGGCGCGGGAAGCGGCAGGAGCGCAGCAGGCCGTGGAAATTTCCGGTGTGTCGCCGGTGCTGTTGGCGGTTGGGGTGGCCGACGGCGCCGACACGGGGACCGGTGGCGTCGTCGGCTCGTTCGGGGCCGCGCTGGCCACCGCCCCCGAGCGCACACTGAGCCTCCCGGCGGATTTTTCGGTTTACGAGGAGACTACCCGGCTGTACACCTCCGGTACCACCGGCATGCCCAAGGGTGTGCCGCTGCCCTCGTTGGTGGAGGTGATGAGCGCGCACGACGTGATCATGCATTTCCCGCTGACGCCTCAGGACCGCACCCTGAACATGACGCCCTGGTTCCACCGCGGCGGCCTCTACTCGGGCGGCCCCAATCCGGTGTTTTACGCGGGCGGCTCGGTGGTCCCGCTGCGGTCCTTCAACGCGGCGACGGTGCTGGACTGGGTGGAAAAATATGAGATCACCTTCCTGATCGGAGCACCCGTCACCCTCGGCATGCTGGCGGATGAGCAGGAGCGCAGACCACGGGACCTCTCCCGGCTGCGCGGCATTGTGACCATGGGAGCACCTCTGACCCGGGCGGCCGTGCTGCGTTATCAGCGGGTGCTCACCACACGTATTTTCAACGGCTACGGCACCACGGAGGCGTTCTGGAACACCTTCCTGCGGCCGGAGGATCTGCCGTCCCATGCCGGCACCGCCGGCCGCGCCTGCACCGACGACGACGTCGCCGTCGTCCGGCTTTACGAGGACCGGTCCGCCGATCCCGACGACTTCGCCGCCCGGGACGGAGAAGAGGTGGGCGAAATAATCATGCGGTCGCCGAAATCCGGTTTTTCGTACTTCAACCTGCCGGACAAGGACGAGGAAAAGTTCCACCACGGCTGGCTGTACCCCGGGGATCTGGCCAGCTGGGACGAGGACGGGTTCATCACCATTGTGGGCCGCAAGGACGACATGATCATCTCCGGCGGGGAGAACATCCACCCGGTGCAGGTCGAAGAGGTCCTCGCCGAGCATCCCGGCGTGAGCGACGCCATCGTGGTCGGCCTTTCCGACGCGCACTGGGGACAGACCGTGGCGGCGTATGTCATTGTGCAAGGTGAGGTGTCCGTTGACGAGCTGGACCGACACTGCCGCGAGCACCCGCTGCTGTCCAATTTCAAACGGCCTCGCGCCTACCGCTTTGTGGACGAGCTGCCGCTGACGGCCACGGGAAAAAAGATGCACTACAAGGTCGCCGAAGCTGCTGTCCGGGACGCTGCGGACGGCCTGTTGTTGGTGCCCGACGGCGGTGCTGCCGCCGGCCACATGCCGGAGGCTGCGGTCGCGCGCGACGGAGCCGAAGAGTGAGTTTAATAACGTCCGGCGGGACCGCGGGGAGCCGCGTCGTCATCACCGGCATCGGGGCCCTCACCCCGGTGGGCAATACCGCGGCGCAGACCTGGACCGCGCTGACCGGCGGTGTCAGCGGGGTCGGACCGATAACCCTCTTTGACGCCTCGGAGTTCCCGACCAGGATTGCCGCTGAGGTCAAGAACTTCGAGCCCCCGGACCGGATGTCCTTTAAGGCGCGCAAACGCTCCTCCCGGACCTCGCAGCTGGCCGTGACCGCGGCGCACGAAGCGGTTGCCGATGCGGGTCTGCCCGCCGATCTTTCGGAACTGGAGGCCGCGGTCTTCATCAATTCCGCCGTCTCCGGCTTTGCCGAGATCGAGGACGCGGTCCGGACCAAGGCCGACGAGGGCCTGCGCCGGATCAGTCCGAACTTCGTTGCGGCCTCGCTGACGAATATGGCCGCCTGCGAGGTGGCCATCAGCCTAGGCGTGCACGGCCCGGTCAATGCCAGTGCACTTGCCTGCGCCAGCGGGGCCTACGCGCTGCTGGAAGCCCGGTGCGCGCTGCTGGCCGGGGACGCGGACTATGTCATTGCCGGCGGCGTGGATGCCTCAATCACCCCGGTGATGTTCGGCGGCCTCAGCGCCATGCGGGCCCTGTCAACGCACAACGAGGCTCCCACCGAGGCCTCCCGGCCCTTCGATGCTGACCGGGACGGCTTTGTCTTTGGCGAGGGAGCCGTGGTCTTTGTGCTGGAACGGTTGGAGACGGCACGCGCCCGGGGGGTCCGGGCCTATGCCGAGGTGAAGGGCGGGGCGCTGACCAGCGACGCGTTCCACACGGTGGCGCCGGAGCCCGGCGGCAAATACGCCGCCGAGGCGATCCGCCGCGGCCTGCGCAATGCTCGGCTGGAGCCGGCGGACATTGCCTATATCTGCGCGCACGGAACGTCCACGAAGGCCAATGACCGCACCGAAACGTTCGCCATCCGGCAGGCCCTTGGAGCGGCAGCGGATACCGTGGCCGTTTCCGCCCCGAAATCCATGACGGGTCATCTGATCGGCGCGGCCGGGGCCCTGGCCGGGCTGGTCTGCGCGCGGGCAATATCGGAGGGCGTGATCCCCCCGACGATCAACTACAACACGCCGGATCCCGAGTGCGATCTGGACTATGTGCCTAATGAGGCCAGGTCGGTTCGAGTCGGCAACGCGCTGACGAACGCCTTCGGATTTGGTGGGCAGAACTGCGTGGTGGTGTTCGGCCGCGCGGACTGACGGTTTCGGCCGGGCCGGCGTCACGGTTCAGGCCGTGCAGGAATCAAGGCCGTCCAGGAGTCCGGTCAACCGGTCTTTCGTCTCATGGACCCCGCTCAGCGGTGCAGGCCGCTGAAGACCATGGTGATGACGTCGTCGGCCAGGCGTTCCGCAGACAGCGAACCGCCGGGTTTATACCATTCCACAATGGAATTGATGGTGCCGAAGAGCAACCGCGTGATGGTCCGCGGGTCGATGTCCCGGCGCAGTGATCCGTCGCGCTGGGCGTCTGCGATCAGGCCCGCCACACGGCGGTCAAACTCGCGGCGGCGGCCCACCGCGTCGCGCTCCATGTCCGTGTTGCCGCGCAGCCGCAGCAGCAGGGTGACGAACGGCAGTTTGTCCGTCAGCACGGCCACCGTGCGCCGCAGTACGAATTCCAGCCGCGCATCAGCAGCCCCGGCGGCGGCTCCGGGCTCGGCCAGAATCCCCTCCAGGCCGCCCAGGGCTTCCTCCAGTGCGAGCCTGAGCAGGTCCTCTTTGGACGGGACGTGGTGGTAGATCGCCGACTTTGAAATCCCCAGATAATCCGCCAGCACACCCATCGACGTTGCTTCATAACCGTGCTTGTTGAAGACCTCCACCGAGATGCGCAGTACCGATTGCTGGTCATAGCCAGGGCGCCCGCGTTTGGCGGGGGACTCCGCAGACATAGGTTTCGACTCGATGGTCATGATCCTCAGTTTCTCACGCGGCTACGGCGTCTTGGGGCGCAGATCGTAGATCCTACGGAGCTTGCCGTTTGACCGCTCCAGCTCGCCGGGTTCCACCAGGATGATCCGGGCCGAGGAGCCGACGTGGATCTTGATCTGCTCCTGGAGCGTGGCCGCGGCGGCGGTGCGCTCCTCCTGCGTGGTTCCTTCCCGTGGTTCAATCCTGATGGCCATTTCGTCCATCCGGCGCCCCTCCGGACGGGAGAGTTCCAGCTGGAAATGCGGGCTGAGCGCGGGAATGCGCAGGGCGATTTCTTCGATCTGGGACGGGAACATATTCACCCCGCGCAGAATGATCATGTCATCGCTGCGCCCGGTGATCCGGCCCATCCGGCGCATGGACGGACGCGCAGTCCCGGGCAGCAGCCGGGTCAGGTCCTTGGTCCGGTACCGGATGACCGGCAGCGCCTCCTTGGTCAGCGATGTGAAGACGAGCTCCCCATGCTGACCATCGCTCAGAACCGTGGTGTGATCGAACGGGTCGATGATTTCCGGGCGGAAGTGGTCCTCCCAGATATGGCAGCCGTCCTTGGTCTCCACCGATTCACCCGCGACGCCCGGACCCATGACCTCGGAGAGGCCGTAAATGTCGCAGGCATCCAGATCCAGTCCCATTTCCAGCTCGTGCCGCATCTCATCCGTCCACGGTTCGGCTCCGCAGACGGCGGTCTTCAGCGAGGATTTGCGCGGATCGATGCCCTGATGGCGCATTGCATCCATAATTGTCAACAGGTACGTCGGCGTGCACATGATGACGTCGGGCGCAAAATCGGTGATGAGCTGGACCTGCTTTTCTGTCTGGCCGCCGGACATCGGAATGACCGTAGTGCCGAGGGCCTCCGCGCCGTAGTGCGCGCCCAGGCCGCCGGTAAAAAGTCCGTAGCCGTAGGCAACGTGAACCTTGTTGCCGGGACGAACGCCGGAGGCACGCATGGACCTTGCCACCAGGGAGGCCCACACGTCCAGATCGTTTTTGGTGTAGCCGACGACCGTGGGCCTGCCGGTGGTTCCGGAGCTGGCATGAATGCGGGCAATCTGGTTCTGCGGTACGGCGAACATGCCAAACGGGTATTCGCCGCGCAGGTCCTCCTTGGTGGTGTACGGGAACTTCGCCAGATCCTCCAGCGCGCGCAGATCGTCGGGGTGGACTCCGACCTCATCGAACTTGCGCTTGTACAGCGGCACCCGTTCGTAGGCATAGGCCAACGTCTGCTGCAAACGGCGCAGTTGCAGAGCCTCGAGCTCGTCGCGGCTCATGGTTTCCGCGGGATCCAGCGCGGCAGGGTCGTGGCGGGCGGTCGTGGGGATTGCTGTGTCGGTCATCGTTGACGGGCCTCTCCGGTACTTGAACTGGCTGAAATGGTAGTTAGGTCGGGCACGGTTTTGTCGGGCACGGTTTTGTCAGGCATGGTTTTGTCCGGGACGGCCCGCTTCGGAACCGTCCGGCTGCGGCCGCGGAATTCGGCGATCACCTCGTCGTTCTCCGGCGCCCCCGCGAAGATCCGGACGTCAAAGATGCCGCTGCGCCCCTGGCTGCTCCGGCGCTCCGCCGTGGCGGTGATCGTCTGGCCCTCGTGGCTTGGCTTGAGGAAATTAACGTCGACGCCGGAGGCCACGGTCATCGTGCTGCCGTCGCCGTCCGCTGGGTTGCAGGCCAGGGCGAAGGCGGTATCGGCGAAGGCGAAGATCATCCCGCCATGCGTCACACCGAAGCCGTTCATCATTTCCCGCCGCAGGGTCATGGTGATCGTGGCATGACCGTCGCCGAGCGTGCGGACCTCGATGCCCAGCCACTCCGACGCATAATCGTTGGTCAGTATGGGGTGACTGATGCTGCTGCCGAGCATGTGATTCCTCTCACCTGACTTACCGAATGTTCATTAGGTAATACCCTAGCGGCGGGTGATGTCAAGCCGGCGCATTCTACGGTTCCCCATTTCCCTCATCGACTGAGCAGAAGATGTCCGAAGAGGTCCCCAGAGGGACATCTTCTGCTCAGTCGATCGGAGCGGGGGCCGCGGGAGCGGGGAGCTGGGAGCCGGGCGGAGCGGGGGAGGGGGCAGCTATCCGAGCAGCTCGGTAGCGCCCACGGCATCCGCCACGAAGGCATAATCCCAGGCGCGCATCTTCCACCCCTCATAGCGGCCCGACGCGCCGCCATGTCCACCGTCCATCTCGATCTTCAGCACGATCGGCTCGCCGCCCGTGGTCGTTTCCCGCAGCGCCTGCACCCATTTGGCCGGCTCCACATACAGCACGCGGGTGTCGTTGAAACTGGTGACGGCGGCGATCCGCGGGTAAGCCACCGGCCGGATATTCTCGTACGGCGTGTAGTCCTTCATGTAGTGGTACACCTCGGCGTCCGTGATCGGGTTGCCCCACTCCTCCCATTCCAGCGCCGAGAGCGGCAGCTCCGGATCGAGGATTGTGGTCAGCGCGTCCACAAAAGGGACCTGGGCAACGACGGCGGCAAACTTTTCCGGGGCCAGGTTGGCTACCGCACCCATCAGCAGGCCGCCGGCGGAGCCGCCGATGGCCGCGATCCGCTCCGGATCGACCCAGCCGGAGCCGGCCAGCCAGTCCGTGCCGGCAATGAAATCCGTAAAGGTGTTCTTCTTATCCGTCTTCTTGCCCTGTTCATACCAGTGGCGCCCCATCTCGCCGCCGCCGCGGATATGCGCCACGACGAACACGATCCCGCGGTCCAGCAGGGACAGCCGTGCAATGGAGAACGCCGGATCCATGCTCACCTCGTAGGAGCCGTAACCGTAGATCACGCCCGCATTGGAGCTGTCGCGGTGCAGATCCGCCCGGCGGATGACGGACAGCGGGACGCGGGTACCGTCAGGGGCCTGCGCCCATTCCCGCTCGGCGACATAGTCGGTGGGGGAGTAACCGCCCAGGACGGGGGATTCCTTGCGGAGCAACAGTTCCCCTCCGGTGACATCTGTCGTACCGGTTCCGCCTGCGCCGGTTCCAGCAGCTGCGCGGGCGCCCTGACCACTCGAGTCGCCCGCGGGATTGTCAGAGCCGGAGGGTAGAACGTAGTCATAGATTCTTGGCGGCGTCAGATAGGAGGTGTAGCCGAGGCGGATCACGGGCGCCTCATAGTCGGATCCGCCCATGCTCGTGGTGTAAAGCTCTTCCTCAAATGCCGCCCCCACCGCGGGGGACTGGGCTGGCGTGCCCAGCCCGGAGAGCTCGATTACCTGGACCCGCTCGATGGTGTCCTGCCGGACGGACAGGACCATGTGCGTTGCGGTGACCGTCGCGCCGTTGACCCGGACGTCGTCGTCGTGCTCCACGACCGTCGCCCACTGCTGTTCGGCTACCGGCCTGCCCAACTCCGCCGCGTCCAGCAGCGAAATCATCGAGTTCACCGCGTCCCGGTTATGCGTGAGCAGGATCTTTTCCACGCCGTCCAACAGGAAGGGCTCCGCGTCGTAGAGAACGTTTTCCGCCCGGGGGATGACCATCTGCAGGCCGGCCTCGGGGGCGTCGAAACGCAGGTAGCGGGACTCGCTGTATTCGGAGCAGCCGATGCTGACCACCAGGGCGCGGCGGTCCGCGGAGAGCTCAAAGCCGGTCCACATGGCCACGTCATCCTCCTGATAAAGGACCTCGTCGGCCGCGACGGGCGTGCCCAAGACATGGGATTTCACCTGGTACGGGCGCCAGGACTCGTCGGCCAGCATGTAGAAGAGCGTGTTGCCGTCGGGAGCGAAGACCAGCCCGTAGAACACATGCTCGATCACGTCGTCGAGCAGCTCACCGCTCCGCAGGTCCTTAATCCGCACCGTGAAAACCTCGTCCCCGGCGTTGTCCTGCGCATAGGCGTACAGATGTCCGTCCCTGGTGACCGCGGCGCCGCCGAGCGAGAAGAAGGGTTTGCCCTCCGCCTCGGCATTGCCGTCCAGCAGGATCTGCTCGCCCGGCATCTCCGCGCCCGCTTCGATCACCGGCGGCGTCCAATCCTGCACCGGGTTGCCGGTGTCCGCCGCCCGCACCCGGCAATGCACGCCGTAGGCCTTGCCCTCCTCGGTCCGGGTGTAGTACCACCAGCCGTCCTTCCGGCTGGGTACGGAGAGATCGGTCTCTTGGGTGCGGCTCTTAATCTCGTCGAAAATGGCCTGCCGCAGCGGCTCCTGATCGGCCGTGACAGCATCCGTGTAGGCCTGTTCCGCTTCCAGATGGGCCTTGACCTCCGGATTCTCCTTGTCGCGGAGCCATTCGAAGCTGTCGGTGAAGGTGTCCCCATGGTGCGTCCGGGTGACGGGGACTTTCTTGGCGACGGGAGGCAGGGCACGGTCAGGGGGCGTAGTGAGGGAGGCATCAGTCATGAATGCCACTCTATCCAGCCGGGGCGGTGTTCTCCCCGGCTTGCCGTCGAACTCTGACCATCTTCCGGGCAGTTGCAGGGGAAAGGGTCGGCGTGTTGCCGGTTTTGCGCGTGTTCTGACGCTGCAGGTGGTCAAAGTTCGACTGCGGCGAAGGTCATGGTCAGTCTCGGCAGCCGAAGTACTCCCGCTCCTTGTTCGGCACAATCCGAACAGCTCTCATGTCCGGGGGTGCGGTCCTGCGGTGCAGACCCTTCCGGCTCGCTCCGGCCCGCTCCGGCCCGCTCCGGCCCGGACCGGCCCGGACCGGCCCGGACGCTTGACGCACCTCACAGCCGTCTTATATCCTGAACGAACGGTCGGTAATTAGTCATCGGCGGTCAGGCAGCAGCAGCTTAGGGTCCCAGCAGGTCAGGGCCGTACCGGAGGAGTAGTCATGGAGCAGCAACTGCAGGCGGTCAGCGGTGCCGCAGCGCAGCAGTCCCCAGAGCAGCAGGCCGATGCCGAGGCCGGGCAGGCGTACTTTGACCGTGCCATGGCGGCGGACTCGCGGATCGAACCGCGCGACTGGATGCCGGACGCGTACCGGCGCACCCTGGTGCGGCAGATCTCTCAGCACGCGCACTCCGAAATCATCGGCATGCAGCCGGAGGCAAACTGGATCACCCGCGCGCCGAGCCTCAAACGCAAGGCCATCCTGATGGCCAAAGTCCAGGACGAAGCGGGCCACGGGCTGTACTTGTACTCGGCGGCGGAAACGCTCGGCACCTCCCGCGACGAGATGATGGGCCAGCTGGTGGCGGGCAAGGCCCGCTACTCCAGTATCTTCAACTACCCCACGGTGACGTGGGCGGATATGGGTGCCATCGGCTGGATGGTCGACGGCGCCGCGATCTGCAATCAGGTGCCGCTGTGCAGGGCCTCCTTTGGCCCCTACGGACGGGCGATGGTCCGGGTCTGCAAGGAAGAGTCCTTCCACCAGCGGCAGGGCTTCGAGATCCTCCTGGAGCTCGCCAACGGGACGCCCGCGCAGAAGCAGATGGCGCAGGATGCGGTCAACCGCTGGTATGCCCCGTCCCTGATGATGTTCGGGCCGCCGGATGATGATTCGCCCAACTCCAAGCAGTCCATGGCGTGGAACATCAAGCGATTCAGCAACGATGAACTGCGATCCCGGTTCGTCGGGATGATGGCCGAGCAGGTCAAGGTGCTCGGACTCTCCCTGCCGGATGCCGAGATCCGTTTCAACGAGGAAACGAAGAAGTGGGAACACGGTGCGCTGGACTGGGACGAGTTCAAGGAAGTCCTGGCCGGCCGTGGTCCCTGCAATGCCCAGCGGATGGAACGACGGCGTGAGGCGCACGAGGGCGGCGCCTGGGTTCGCGAGGCAGCGACGGCGTACGCCGCGAAGATGGCCGCGAAGAATGAGGTTGCGGCGTGAGCGAATCTCTCGGCTGGCCGTTGTGGGAAGTATTTGTCCGCTCCAGCCGCGGCCTCTCGCACGTCCACGCCGGATCCCTGCACGCCCCGGACGCGGCCATGGCGCTTCGGAACGCGCGGGATCTCTACACCCGACGTAACGAAGGTGTCTCCATCTGGGTGGTTCCCGCTGATGCGATTGCGGCCAGCGATCCGGATTCCAAGGGCTCCTTCTTCGAATCCCCGCAGGGCAAGGATTACCGCCATGCGACGTATTACGTCAAGAGCGAGGGTGTGAAGCATCTGTGAGTGAAGCAAGCGCAACGCGCATCACGCCGGGGAATGCCCTGCGGCCTGAGGACATCGCGCTCGCGGTCCAGCATGGGACCGCCAGGCCCAGCGAGGACGTGGGCGAATACGCGCTCCGACTCGGCGACGACGCCCTGATCCTGGCGCAGCGGCTTGGGCATTGGATTTCGCGCGCGCCGGAGCTGGAAGAGGACGTGGCCTTGGGCAATATCGCCCTGGACCAGCTGGGCCACGCCCGTTCGTTCCTGACCTACGCCGGAGCTGCCTGGGGCAAGACCGAAGACGAGCTGGCCTATTTCCGCCGGGAACCGGAATTCCGCTCGTCGCATCTTTTTGAGCAGCCCAACGGCGACTTCGCGGTGACCATCGTGCGGCAGTTCATCGTGTCGTATTACCAGTACGAGCTGTACCGCCGGCTGACCGCCTCGGCCGATGCCACGCTGGCGGCCATTGCTGCGAAGGCCGTCAAAGAGGTGGACTATCATCGGGACCACAGCGCGCAGTGGGTGCTGCGGCTGGCCCTGGGCACTGAGGAGTCCCGCCGCCGCCTGCTCGCCGGTTTTCGGCTGCTGTGGCCCTATGTCGGTGAGCTCTTTGAAGATGATGACCTGACCGCCCGACTCGGGGACGCCGCCGTCGTACCTTCTGCGCTGCGTGCAGATTTTGACCAGCTGACCGGCGAGGTCCTGACGGAAGCGGAGATCGAGATTCCGCAGGTGCCTGCGGCCCTCGGCGGCGGGCGACAGGGACGGCATTCCGAGCACTTGGGCTTCATCCTGGCCGAGATGCAGGTCCTGGCGCGCGAGCATCCGGGCGCGGACTGGTGATGGTTGTGGACCGGTACACGGACACCGCGGTCCCGGGAACGGTACGGACGACGACGGCAGTTCAGAAGGCCTGGGACATTGCCGCAGGCGTCTGCGATCCGGAGATTCCGGTGCTCAGCATTGCGGATCTGGGCATCCTTCGGGACGTGCGCTTGTACGACGACGACGGTTTGGTCCCGGCGGTCGAGGTCACCATTACGCCGACCTACTCAGGCTGCCCGGCCATGGACGCGATACGCGACGATGTGGTCACCGCGTTTCAGCATGCAGGTTACCCGGCCGTGCACGTGAAGCTGGTGCTCTCGCCGGCGTGGACGACGGACTGGATGAGCGATGCCGGCAAATCGAAACTGCAGGAGTACGGCATCGCCGCCCCCACCGGACATTCCACCGCGGGTGGCTTGAGCCACAATGCGGGCGGCCCGGTCCGGCTGACCCTGCAGGTCAAATGTCCGCAGTGTTCCTCGCTGAACACGAAGGAACTGACCCGGTTCGGCTCCACAGCCTGCAAGGCGCTGTATGTCTGCCAGGACTGCAAGGAACCTTTCGACTATTTCAAGGTGCTCTGATGACCGTTTCACCGACCGCACCCTCGTCCGTGCCTCCCAGCTTGCTGGAGGAAGTTGCCCCGGACACCCCGGCGAAGCGCAGGGCCTCCTTCCATCCGCTCACCGTGTCACAGGTGCGCCGGCTGACCGAGGATGCGATTGAGGTGACGTTCGCCGTCCCACCGGAGCTGTCCGGACAGTTCGACTACCTCCCCGGGCAGTACGTGGCCCTGCGCACCACGCTGCCGGACGAGTCAGGAGCGGCGCAGGAAATCCGGCGCAGCTATTCCATCTGCGCCGTCCCGGTCCATTTCCCGGACGGCAGCTCGGAGATCCGGGTGGCCATCAAGCGGGATCTGGGCGGCATGTTTTCCACCTGGGCCAACGCCGAGCTGCAGCCCGGCGCGGTACTGGACGTGATGAGCCCGTCGGGCGCTTTCATTTCCAAACACGGGATGCCGCGCAACGTGATGAACAGCATGAACCATCCGGAGCAGCTGGCGGGGGCCTCCGGGAGCTACGTGGCGATCGCGGCAGGCTCCGGCATCACTCCCGTGATAGCCATTGCCCGGACCCTGCTGGCCGCCGATCCGCAGACCCGGTTTGACCTGGTGTACGCCAACAAGGCGGCCATTGACGTGATGTTCCTGGAGGAACTGGCGGACCTCAAGGACCAGTACCCGGCCCGGCTGGCACTGCACCATGTGCTGTCCCGGGAGCAGCGGATAGCCCCCCTGATGACCGGACGGATCGACGCCGAAAAACTCGATCTGCTGCTCAGCGCGGCCATCCACACCGATGATATTGACGAGTGGTTCCTGTGCGGACCGTTTGAGCTGGTCCAGCTGTGCCGTGACACCCTGGCTGAACGCGGTGTTTCGCCGGAGCGGGTACGGTTCGAACTCTTCAGTACCGGTCGGCCTGACCGGCCCGAGGGGCAGGCCGGCCGCGCGATCGTCGTCGACGAATCGGTGAAAACCTACCGGATCACCTTCAAACTGGACGGTCTGGAGGGCGTGGTGGCCAGCCCCACGCACGCTCGGGAGTCCATTCTGAACGCGGCGCTGCGGGTGCGTCCGGATGTCCCCTTCGCCTGTGCCGGCGGCGTCTGCGGCACCTGTCGCGCCAAACTGGTCAGCGGAACCGTTGAGATGGCGGAGAACTACGCACTGGAACCGGACGAGGTGGCAAAGGGCTACGTCCTCACCTGCCAGGCCCGTCCCACCAGTGACGCAGTCACGGTTGACTACGACGTCTAAAAGGGAACGCCCATGATTGACCTGACCATCGCCGATAACGTCGCCGAAATCGTCCTCAATGCCCCGGCCAAGCTCAATGCGCTGGACGAGGCTGCGCTGACGGAGCTGAGTCAGGCGTACGACGACGCCGCCTCCGCCGCCGCGGACGGTACCGTCCGCGCGCTACTGCTCCGCGGCGAGGGCCGCGCGTTCTGCGCCGGCCGGGACATCTCCAACGTCACGCCCGACAACGACGACGCCATGGGCTACCTCGGCGACCTGCTGACTCCGCTGTTGAAGAAAATGAGCGCGTTCCCGGCACCCACCTTCGCGGCGGCCCAGGGTGCCTGCCTGGGCGTGGGCTTGGGTCTGCTGATTGCCACCGACGTCGTCTACATCGCGGACACCGCCAAGATCGGTTCCCCGTTCGCGAATCTCGGCGCAACGCTGGATTCCGGCGGGCACTGGCTCCTCACCGAACGCCTGGGGGCACACCGAACGCTGGATTTGATCTACACGGCGGAGCTCATGAGCGGTGCCGACGCCGTCGCATCGGGCCTTTTCAGCCGTTCCCTTCCCGCTGCCGAATTGCTTGCGTTTACCCGTGCCACCGCGGCCAAGGTCGCATCCGGCCCAACCCAGGCGTTTGCCGCGAGCAAGGACCTGGTGGCCGCCATCCGCGACGAGCGGCTGGGACTGTGGTCCGCCGTCGGGCTGGAAAACACCGCGCAGGCGGGACTGTCCAAGACGGCCGATTACGCCGAAGGTTTTGCCGCCTTCGCCGCCAAGCGCAAACCCGATTTTGGCCGCTGACTGAATGGGTGGACGCGGGCCGCGGGCCAGGAGGTCGATTGCGGCCTGCATCCCGCGACGGACCTGAGGGTCAAACTTGCGCTATTGACGTTCGGCAGCCGGGCGATCGTGACCGAATAAGTCATACGAGGCCGAGGTCCGCCTTAACTTCCTCCCACGGAATCGGTTCGTTTTCCGTTTTGGCGCATCTCTACGCGCGATTCCTCGGCCCGCGAATATGGACATACCCTCTGCGAGTTCGATCAGACGCTCCAGATCGCCAGCGTCGATAATGGCCGCCACCCGGCGACCGCGTCGAGACAGAAAAACCGGCTCGTGATCAGTGTGAGCGGTTGATGATCGCAGCAAGTTGGCCGCGTGCATCGGAAACGCTCAGTGGAACGGAGGCCGGCATGCCATGAAGCGTACAGGCCCCGGACGCCGTCGGCATCTGGCTGTTGCAGGAGCGGGGTGAGGTCACGGGCGAACGTTACAGGATGGCTCTCCTAGTCGCCTTCGATCATGAGTAGCGCGTCAGCCAGTGGCGGCATGTAGCGCGTTCCCTGCAATAGATTGATCGTGCACAAGTTTCCGCCGATGATTCGTCCGGATCCCGTTCCTTGCTGCAGCGCCCACCAGCCCTCGCCGGACCGGGGGTTTCGGTAGTCCTGATCCAGGAATCAATCATCGTCTGTCCACGACTGTGAGGGTTTCAGCTCGATGGGGCAACGGCCGAATAGGGCTTCGGTGAACCATGTCAGCAGCATCGGGCTACGTCGGGCGGGCGACGCCGCAGCAGTCATCGCGGCCAGCCGGATGCGCCGAACCCCGGTGGCAAACTTCCGCTCGGTATCGGAGCTGGTCATCGCGGTCTTCATGGTCTCCATCCTCGCCGGAGCCGCCAGTGAACACCTCAGGGGTGACCGCCATCCCTAACAGCTCTCCCGCGGACCTCTCCACGATGAGCAGCACACGACTGATCCAAGGATTGTCGGCATTTGCCTACATCGGCGTCTTCGTGGCCGTCGTCATCGCCGGAATCTCACTGGCCGTGTCCACCGCGGCTGCGATCCTTGACCCCAAGCGCGTGCTGGGGCTGATCCGGCTGATGCGGCTGATGGGCATGCCCGTCGCAGTCCTGCGTAGGGTCATCGTCCGTGAGGCCGCTGTTCCGCTGCTGGCGGTTCTTCTGCTATCCGTCGGACTCGGGTTCTTCGTCGCGTGGCTCATGGTCACCTCATTCGGCGGTGACAGAACTATTCCCTGGCCGGCCCCCGAATACTATGCGGCTCTGTCATTGAGCCTTCTGTTCGCACTGACTGCGGTCGCGGCCACATTCGGGCTTATCCGTGCCAATGCTGCAACGGCAAACGAGCTCCAGAAATCTCAACTCCGCGGAGAAGCTAAGGAATACGATTGTGACGCTCGCTTCTTCGCTGATTTTCGTGACGGAAACGGCCGGCAGAGGCAGCCCCTGGCCGGTCGCGCCTTGGATTGGGTCATTGTCAGTCGCCATGGGGACTGACAGGATATGACGATGAAATCGATCTACTACACTGCCAGTTCCCTGGATGGCTTCATTGCCGACGCCGATAACTCGCTCTCGTGGTTACTCTCGCGTGACGTCGACGGTAAAGGACCGATGGGCTACGACGGCTTCATCGAGGCTGTTGGAGCCATGGCAATGGGTGCCACCACATACGAGTGGCTCCGCGACAATAGCGATGGCGACTGGCCCTACTCCATCCCTTGCTGGGTTTTCACCCATCGTGACATTGAGGCCTTCGGCGGTGGTGACGTGCGGTTCACCCAGGGTGAAGTGGCCGCGGTGCATGCCGAGATGGTTACGGCTGCGGCTGGTCGGAACCTGTGGCTTGTGGGCGGCGGCGACCTGGTCGGTCAGTTCGACGACAACGGCCTGCTTGACGAGGTATGGATCCAGTATGCACCGGTGACGCTGGGCGCCGGAGCGCCGGTGCTGCCGCGGCGGATCGAGTTCAGGGTGGAAGAATTCGCCCAAAATGGTGAGCTCGTCTGCACGCGGCTCGCGGTGGTCCGGTGAGCCGGGAAACTGTGCCCGCGTGAGGCCGAAAGCACAGCCTGGCCGGGCAGGGCTGGCAGCTGGTCTCGGCCAGAGCTGCGGTCATTCGGCGCCTGCTGACGGGGGAGAAGGCGGACGCGGTGTGGTGCTGACCAATCCCGAGGGCGCCAGGTTCTGCATCTGGCAGGCTCGACGACGTCTGGGGGCGCAGGCGGTCAACGAACCAGTGGAACTTCAGTGACGTGCACACGGCTGATTCCACGGCAGCAGTTGTTATTTTCAGTAGCGGACTGCACCGGAGTCGCCTGCATTACCGGCTTTCCCGCAGGTCTTCGCCACCCATGCCCGTCCCAGACGGCTCGGCGAATTCATGTTACCGAGTCCGCGGACACTTGGCCGCGTCAGTTCGGCACTTGTGGTGCTGAGTGGGGCGCCCAGCTCGCGACCTGACGGAACTGGCCCGCTGACCGTTGCCTTTTGGATGCCGAGGCGTTCCCGTGAAGGTTCGGCTTGCGGGCATTGTGCGGTCACGTGCGTGGTGAAAAACGTACGCCAGGCGATGCTTGGGGAGGGAGACCATGGTGTCAATTCCAGCCGCTGACGGCGGAGATTCCACCAAGGTTCCCGTTGTGCTTCCGCTTGCAGAAAGCCGTGAACGGTTTTTCTTGCCGTCTCCGACTTAGACAAGATATCTTGTCTGTATGCGGATCGGCGAGCCAGCGCGCATGCACGGGGTGCCGGATGCTGACATGCAGCACACGGAAGATGAGATTGAGCGGGCCGCGCAGCGATTCGAGCACCTCGCCGACGAACTTGACCCCGATGCCGTGGAGGTTGACGTTACGGACGACCTTCGAGAGGTCGCGGTGATTTCCGAAGCCCTACGCGCCGATGAAGTACATCTGCGGGAGACCGTTAACATGGCCCGGGCGCGCGGCAGATCCTGGAACCAGATTGCCCTCGCACTAGGAGTATCCCGCCAAGCAGCCCGGCAACGGTTCGCCGATAAAGCCCGAGCCTGATGCCTCAGCGGGCTGGGCAGATCGTGGCGCAGGACGATACCGAGTGGACGCGTACTGTCCTGATCCGCGACCCCGCAGGGACGGAATTCACCGCCAGCCAGTTCACGCCGTCGTCGGGCTTAGTCTTACTGCGTGGTCCCGCGACAGTTGCGTGACGTCAGGAGGGATCCACGACCGTGAGCCCCACCGTGCGGGCGGCATCGGCCTGCCGGACATCGTAGTCACGAATTCATCGGCCGCCATCCGTTCCGCCACGGCAAGGTGCAGGGCGTCAAGACTTCGCAGTGAGCCGCCCGGCAGCAGCAGTCCAGCTTCCCGGAATGTGCCGCGCTCGATATCGATAATCGTGAGCCGCCGAAGAACTGCAGCTGCCCCGGACGACGTTCGCGTTGATGCTCGGCAAAGCTGCCGGCGGCTGCCACCCGTATGGGTCTCGTGGTGCTCGGGCAGATGCACACGTCCGAAGACCTGTTCGGCATTGGCCTGGTGACTGCCGGCGTCGCGGTCCACCATGAGAGCGATCCAGATCGGGCGGAGGCAAAACCGAAGGACCGGGCCTGAGGCGGGCAGACCGACAGCTACGGGGCGCCCGCGAAAATTGTTTCTTACTCTGCCGGTCCGCTCGTGGGCGCCTACTCCAATGTGTGGTCCGAATGTGGGCTTAGAACTTGGTGCTGCGGGCGCAGATTTACCTCACGGAGGAAGAACGACGGACCCTCGATGTGGTCGCCGCATGCATCGGACGTTCGATATCCGATCTCATCCGGAATGCGGTGGTGGCTGTCTACGGTGCGGAACGTTCCGTCGAGTATGACCTCGCCGCGATGCACAGGGCATTCGGATCCTGGAGTGGGCGCGACGTGGACGGTGTCGAATGGGTGGACCAGATGCGCTCGGGGACTCATCTGCAGCAAAGCCTGTGAGTGCGGCCCAGGAAGCCAGCGACCCGGACCGGCTCGCGGAGGCCGACCCCCCCCGACATCCGCCGGTCAACGGGTGTCCACGTCCTCGAACACCAGGAACGTCTGGGTGTCCAGCACGCCGGGCATGGACTGCAGCTGATCGAAGATGACCCGGCGCAGGTCCACATTGTCCACCGCCCGCACCAGCAGGATCACGTCGAAGTCCCCGCCGACCAGGGCTATGTGGTGAATCTCCGGGATGGCCCGCAGCTTTTCCTTCAGCTCGCGCCAGGAATGCTGGCGGACCTTCAGCGTGACATACGCGGACGACCGCAGGCCGGCCTTGGTCGGATCCACCAGCGCGGTGAACTTGGTCAGCACGCCGTCTCCGGTCAGCCGCGCGATGCGGGAGTAGGCGTGGGCCCGGGAGATGTGGACGTTTTCCGCCACCGTTGTCACGGACATCCGGCCGTCCCGGGTCAGTTCGGCAATGATTCTGCGGTCAACGTCGTCCAGCGGTGCGGGGTTGGGATCGGCCACTTGGCTGCTCTCTGCAAACTCTCTGCAAAAGGGTGGCGGGGGAAGACGCCATGGGAAAAACGGAACGCAATCCGGCTCACATTTACATTCCGTCTGCCAGAATACGTCATATTGATGGTATTTTCCACAGTTTTTGCCACCTCTGGATACGAATTGTCCGTCGATCGCATAATTGAGAACCAGAGCATCTTTAGGTTCAGAGCATCTTGAAGTTCTGGGTCTCCTGCGGCGCCCCGCCTCGGGAACGGATGGAACGCCCGACAGTAAGGACGGTGATGGAGTGAGCCCGCATTCCCGAGGAACGGCGCAGCCCGAAGCGGACATGCTGCCATCCCAGCAGCCGGTGAGACTGATCGACGAAAACGGTTCCGCCGCCGTCGGCCGGACGTTTAAGACGAGCTATGCGCTGCCGACGGAGCAGACCCTGCTGCGCGGGTACGGTCAGCTCGTCATGGGTCGGCGCGTGAATGATCAGGCGTCGGCGCTGGTCCGGCAAGGCAGAATGGCGGTCTACCCGTCGTCGCACGGCCAGGAGGCCTGCCAGGTGGCCGCGGCGATGTGCCTTGCGGACCATGACTGGCTGTTCCCCACCTACCGGGACACCGTTGCGGTGATGGCCCGCGGCGTCGATCCGGTGCAGGTGATGGAGCTGCTCCGCGGCAGCTGGCACGGTGGCTACGACCCCTACGAACACAATGTCGCCACCCAATCAACGCCGCTGGCCACGCAGCTGCTGCACGCAGTCGGCGTCGCCCACGCTGCCAAGCTCAGGGGCGAGGACACCGTCGTCGTCGCACTGTGCGGCGATGGGGCCAGCAGCGAGGGTGACTTCCATGAGGCGTTGAATTTTGCGGCCGTTTTCCATGTCCCGGTGATCTTTTTTGTGCAGAACAACGAATACGCCATTTCGGTGCCGCTGATCCATCAGAGCGTGGCGCCGTCCCTCGCGCACAAGGCGATCGGCTACGGGATGCCGGGCGAACGCGTGGACGGCAACGATCTGGCCGCGCTGCTCGCCGTGCTGGATGACGCCGTTCGGCGCGCCCGGAGCGGGGGCGGCCCGTCGCTGATCGAGGCCCACACCTACCGGATGCAGTCACATACCAACGCCGACGACGCCAGCCGGTACCGCTCGGACGACGAGGTCCGAGCCTGGGAACCCCGCGATCCGCTGCTGCGCCTGCGGACATATCTGAGCACGGCCGGTCTCCTGACCGCCGCCGAAGAAGAACGGATTGGTGCCGAGGCCGAACGCGTCGCCGCAGTGTTGCGCGACGGACTGAACGTCGAGGTCACGGTGGATCCGCAGGACCTTTTCAGGTTCGTCTACAGCGAGCCCACGCCCCAACTGCTCGAGCAGTCGGACATGCTGCGCGAGGAACTCAGCCGCGAAGGAGCCACGTCATGACGACGATTTCAGCCAGCCCGACGGCGGCAGATCCGTCGGTGCAGACACCGCCCGCGGCTGCCCCCGCGGCTGCCCCCGCGACAGGGCTGCCGGCAGGACCCGCAGCAGCGAAGCCGCAGTCACTGACGTTTGCGAAGGCGCTGAACCTCGCCATGTCGGACGCCATGGAAGCCGACGACGCCGTCGTCGTCTTCGGTGAGGACGTGGGCCTGCTCGGCGGAGTCTTCCGAATCACGGACGGTCTGACCAAGCGCTTCGGCGAGGAGCGCTGCTTTGACACGCCGCTGGCCGAATCGGGCATTGTGGGGATGGCTGTCGGGATGGCCATGAACAAGATGAAGCCGGTGGTGGAGATGCAGTTTGATGCCTTCGCTTACCCGGCCTTCGAGCAGGTCGTCAGCCATGTGGCCAAGATGGCCAACCGCACCAAGGGCAAGGTCCGGCTGCCGATGGTCATCAGGATCCCCTACGCGGGTGGGATCGGCGGGGTGGAGCACCACTGTGATTCCTCCGAGGCTTACTATGTGCACACGCCCGGGCTGACCGTGCTGGCGCCGTCCACCGCGGCGGATGCCTACACGATGTTGCGGGACGCCATTGCCTGCCCGGATCCGGTGGTTTTCCTGGAGCCGAAGAAGCTCTATTTCGCCAAGGAAGAGGTGGATGTCGATGCTCTGCGCCTCCGCTACGCCGACGGCACCGGAGCGGAAGCCACAGCGGTAACATCGATCGGCAAGGCCGTCATCGTCAGGGAAGGATCTGATGCAACCCTGATCGCCTACGGACCCTCCGTGCCGACGGCGCTCGCCGCCGCGGAAACGGCGGCGGAGGAGGGCCGATCACTGCAGGTGATCGATGTGCGCTCGCTGGTGCCGTTCGACGATGAAACGGTCTGTGCCGCCGTGCGGCGCACGGGGCGCGCCGTGGTGATCGCCGAAGCCCCCGGATTTGCCTCCGTTGCCGCGGAGATCGTGGCGCGGGTGCAGGAGCGTTGCTTCCACTCCCTCGCATCACCCGTGCGGCGCGTTACGGGCTTCGACATTCCGTACCCTGCGCCGAAGCTGGAGCAGCAGTATCTGCCGGGCGTGGACCGCATCCTGGATGTCGTGGACGAGCTCCAGTGGGAGGACAAGTGAGTCTGCAGGTGTTTTTGCTGCCGGATCTGGGGGAGGGCCTGACCGAGGCGGAGTTGGTGAACTGGCTGGTCAACGTGGGGGATGAAATCATCGTGGATCAGCCGATCGCGGAGGTGGAAACGGCCAAATCCGTCGTGGAGGTGCCCTCACCCTTTGCCGGCTTGGTGGCGGTACTTCACGGGGAAGCGGGGCAGACGATGGATGTCGGCAAGCCGCTGATCTCCGTATCCGTCGCCCCATCGACGGTCGAGGCCGGGGAGCGGGTGGAGAGCGTGGCCAAGGCAGAGGGTTCCGGAAACGTGCTGATCGGCTACGGCACCTCCGGACACGGTGCCGGCGGCCGGACCCGTCCGCGGAAGAAGACGCTGAGCGAGCCCGTCGTGCTGGTGATACCCGTCGAAACGGGCGGTGATCCGGACGGGTTCGATCCTCGGCCTGGTGGTGATGCGAACGTCCTCAATCAGCGGCCTGGTGGTGATATCGACGGCCTCGGGCAGGGATCTGCCCCGCTGGTGATTTCGCCGTTGGTCCGCAAGCTCGCCCGTGACAACGGCGTCCCGCTGCGACTCATCGCGGGGTCGGGCCCGCAGGGGCTGATCCTGCGCAAAGACGTCGAAGCAACCGTTGCCGGACAATTTCCTGCAAGCAGTGCAAGCAGTGCAGGCAGTGCAGGCAGTGCAGGCAGTGCAGGCAGTGCAGGCAGTGCAGGCAGTGCAGGCACGGAAACGACGTCCGCGGGGACCCGCGGGGTGGACGGCGCTGGCCGAAATGATCTGCGGATCGATGCCGGCGGGCGTGATGAAAGAACGGGACTGACCATCCGCGGCCGCACGCCGTTGAAAGGCCTGCGGAAAACGGTGGCTGCCAATCTGACGCGAAGCCGCAGCGAAATCCCGGAGGCCACCGTCTGGGTCGACGTTGACGCTACGGCATTGGTGGAACTCCGCCGGAAGCTGAAGCAGACCCATCCGGCCAGCACACCCGGCCTGCTGGCGTTCATCGCCCGTTTTGTTATGGCCGGCCTGACCCGGTATCCGGAGCTCAACACCAGGATCGTAACCACGCCCGACGGCCACGACATCGTCGCCCTGGATGGCGTGAATCTGGGCTTTGCTGCCCAGACAGACCGCGGACTGATGGTCCCGTCCATCGAACACGCCGAGAAGCTCAGCGCCAGGGAACTGGACACCGAGATCCGTCGGCTGACCGCCGTCGTACGTCAGGGAAAGGCGACACCGGCAGAGCTGACGCGCGGTACCTTTACGCTCAATAACTACGGAGTTTTCGGCGTGGACGGCTCGGCGGCCATTATCAATTATCCGGAGTCGGCCATCCTGGGCATTGGTCGGATCATAGATAAGCCGTGGGTAGTGGACGGCGTGCTTGCAGTCCGGAAGCTCACCGAGCTCACCTTGGTCTTCGACCACCGCGTCTGCGACGGCGGCACGGCCGGGGGATTCCTGCGCTATGTGGCGGACGCAATCGAGAACCCGGGCGCGATTCTGGTGGACTTGTAAGGGTCGCGCGTTGAGATGGAACGTCCCGTGGCAGGGGCGGGGGGAAATGGTCGGGCAGGGCAGGGCAGGGCAGGGCAGGGCAGGGCAGGGCAGGGCAGGGAAAATGGCCGGGCCGGTGGAAAACAGCTGACCCGGGCGGAAAACGCTCCGGCGGCGTAGCGTCGGGTCCGGCGGCAGCCGCTCTGGAATATGGTTGACTCAGCGCTACGTGACGGGCGGCACTGGGCCGGACGTAAGCGGGACAGATCCGAAACGAGCGGAAAATAGGGAAATTCATGGCGCATTGGCGTGAAGTCGGAGCCGGGAACTACGTATTGAGCACCCCTGGTGCGCTGCTCAATACGGGATTGGTGGTTGGCAGGGATCGGGGCTTGGTCATCGATACCGGGTGCGGACCGCGGCAGGCGGCGGAAATCCTTACCGCCATCCGCGAGCTGACGGACCTCCCTTTGACGGTGGTTAATACCCACGCGCACTATGATCATTTTTTCGGCAACGCCGTGTTCGCTGCCGCCGGAGCGACCGAATTCTGGGCCCACGAAAACGCGGCCCGTGAAATGGTGGATGAGGCGGAATCCCAGCGGTCGGCGCTGGACGGGGCCGAGGCGGAAATGGCTGCAGGCGAGGGTGAGAACACGCACATAGTGCTGCCGAGCGCTTTAGTCAAAGACCAGCCAGTTCTCATCGATCTGGGCGGACGTGCGGCCACACTGTTTTATCTGGGACGCGGACACACCGATGGTGACCTGCTGGTGGGTGCAGAGACCGCGCTTTTCGCCGGGGACTTGGTGGAGCAGGGTGCGCATCCTTCCTTCGAGGATTCCTACCCCGTCGACTGGGCCAATACTTTACGGCAGCTCTCCGCGCTCCGGAACCGCTATGACTTCCTCGTGCCGGGGCATGGTTTGCCCGTCAGCGACGATTTTGTCCGCGTTATGGCCAGGACAATGGCGACTGCGGTCGGACAGGCCCTGCAAGCCAGTCGGGAAATGCCCGACCTGGCAACCAAAGCGATTCCGATTCTGCCCTATGGGCCCGACCAGTCCCGTTGGTTCATTACCCGGCTCAAGGAAACCAGCGCGTAGCGGTTGCCCCCGGCGGACTGCAGGCGGTGAGCCTAAAGTAGGTGGGTGAGAGAAAATGACAGCGCAGGCAGGCTCAGCCTGCGCAAAATCGCCATTCCAGCCTTCGGACCTTCGCTCCTCTTCGGCCTCGGCGAAGGCGCCATTCTTCCCGTTGTCGCACTGAGCTCGCGGGGTCTGGGTGCCTCTGTTGCAGCCGCGGCGCTGATCGTCACACTGCTGGGGATTGGCTCGCTGCTGAGCAATGTCCCCGCTTCTTTGCTGACGGCGAAATACGGAGAACGCCCCGCGATCATCGTCGCGGCTACCATGAGTATGTTCGCCATGGTGTGCTGCGGGCTCGCTCCCAACATCTGGGTTTTCGCCGTGGGAATTTTCCTGATCGGTGCGGCGTCTGCCGTTTTCAATCTGGCCCGGCAGAGTTACCTGACCGAGGCCGTTCCCGTGCAGTTCCGGGCCCGGGCGTTGTCCACACTGGGCGGGGTCATGCGCGTGGGTGTGTTCGCCGGCCCGTTTGCGGGTGCGCTGGCTATTCAGCTGATGGGCCTGTCCGGCGCCTACTGGGTCGGAGCCGCCGCGGTGGTGGCCGCCGGCGCGGTCGCTTGGACGCTTCCGGACCTCGTCCATCCGTACAGCAGTCGGTCCGCCGCCCCAGCGCCTCCTCCCAGCGTCCGCTCGCTGTTGGTCAGCCACCGGAGGGTATTCCTTACCGTGGGGCTCGGCGTGCTGCTGGTCAGTGCGGTCCGCGCATCCCGGCAGGCGGTCATCCCGCTGTGGGCCGAGAACCTTGGTCTTGATGCCGCCACGACGTCGTTGATCTACGGTCTGTCCGGAGCGATTGACATGCTGGTCTTCTACCCTGCGGGGATGGTGATGGACCGAAACGGGAGAACCTGGGTTGCTGTTCCGTCCATGCTGCTGATGGGACTCGCGCTGATACTGATGCCCTTGAGCACCGGTGCCGGAACGTTGTTGTTGGTCTCGCTGCTGATTGGATTCGGCAACGGGATCGGGTCGGGCATGGTGATGACGCTTGGCGCCGACTATTCGCCGTCGTGCGGCCGGGCGCAGTTCCTCGGGATCTGGCGCTTCCTTTCGGACGTCGGAAGTTCGGGTGGCCCTGCGCTGCTTTCCGGGCTGACGGCGGTCGCGACGCTGTCAATTGGAATCTCCGCCACCGGTGTCCTCGGTCTGGCGGCGGCAGCGGCCCTGTGGTACTGGATTCCGCGCAATGCGCCTGACCGGGGCGCGGCCGTTCTCCGCGGGCCCTCGGAACAGCGCCGCACCACGCAGACGACCCGGCGCAGCGGACGGGGTCCAGGACTCCGCCGATAATGCGGCGCACCGCTGGTTCCCGCGGTCCAGTTCGTGCAGCCCAGCTCAGCGCAGCGCGGTCCAGTGCAGTCCACACCTGTGCTGTCCGCACCAGCGCAGTTCGCACCAGTGCAGTGCAGTCCGGCTCAGCGCGACTCAGCTCCGCTCCGTGCAGTCCGGCTCAGCGGGGGACGTGCTCTTTGGCGTGCTTCCAGGCCGAAGAGTAGCGTCCCGGCCACTGTCACCAGATAACCGCAGATCACGATCAGGGCCACACCCACCCACAAATAATTCGTGGTGCTCACCTGATTTCCGCCGGCGGGAGTGAGTTCCCGCAGCACCAGTACTGCCAGCACCGCGGCCAGCACGCCCGCGAGCACGGACAGGAACGGCCAGATCCGTGACGCGGCCCAGTGCTCGCCATAACCGTCCCAGACGTTCCAGCTCGATCCTGTGCGCATGATCGCAAGTCCGGCCAGTACGGTCCAGAATGCCACGACCAAAAACGCGGTGATCACGTCGGCGGGCCGGTGCCATTGATTGATCAGCGTAGCCACACCGGCGAAGACGGCGTAGCTGCCGCCGAAAAATCCCACGGCCGGGCGCCAACTCGGCGAAACAACCAAAAAGACGGCCGCGGCCGCGGATGCTGCCAGCGTGCTGTGCCCGGATGGCAGCGAATTCAGATCCAACGTGACAACCCCGCGGTCCGGACGGTCGGGCAGCGATGACTTAATCAGCTGCGTGCACAGGTTTGCTGCCACCATCGCGGTCACCGCGATCCCTGCGGACAGCCAGCGGCGTCGGGCGAACATGACAACGACCACGACGACGGCGGCGATCACCACGGAGATTGCGGGCAGGGCATCGAGGAAAGTTGCGCTTGGCGTCCCGATCACGGCCTGGGCCCGAGCCGCCTCGTCGAGAGCCGACTCATCAATGTACTGACCCGTGGTGGTGCGGATGTAGAACAGATAGGTGCCGACTATGCCCAGCACAGCGATGACGGCGGCCAGCAGGAAATAACCGGGGTGCGGCGCCGCCAGCGGCGAGGCATGGCGCCGGTTCTGTCTGGAGGCCGGGGAACTCGATTTCATCTCTTCTAGGCTCCCATAGATTGGTTGGCGTGTGCTGTGCGCAGCCTAGGTCTGCGCCGGTCATCGTCTTCCACTGCGCGCGCGGACGGCGCCGCCCTCGTCGGGAGCGGCCGGACGCGTCATAGTGGGAGCGCCCCGGCACCGACGATGCCGGCACCGACGATGCCGGCACCGCCCATAGTGGGTACGCCCCGGCGCCGACGATGGTGGGACCACCCCGACACCCTCTGTGGTGGGCTTCGCGGCGCCGGCTATGGCGGGAGCGCCAGTGCTGGTCCGCGGCGTTAGAGTGGAAAGATGCAGCCCTCGAGGGACCAGGATCGCTTGCCCGCACTGGACCAATTGATGGCCGCCTCACATGTGGTGGTCCTGCCCATGCGGGTCAGGTTCCGCGGGGTCCTGCAGCGCGAGATTCTGCTCTTCGATGGTCCCGCCGGCTGGTCGGAGTTTTCCCCCTTTCCCGAGTACGACGACGCTGAATCCGCCCGCTGGCTTGACGGCGCCATTGAGGCAGGCTGGGAAGGGTTCCCCGAACCGCTGCGCAGTTCCATCCCCGTCAACGCGACCGTTCCAGCCGTGGACGCCGCGCGCGTTCCCGGGATTCTTGCGTCCTTTGATACCGCCGTGGCCGTCAAGGTGAAGGTGGCGGAGCGCGGACAGACCCTGGACGACGACGTGGCCCGGGTTGCCGCCGTTCGGGCAGCACTCCCCGACGCTGCACTCCGGGTGGATGCTAATGGCGGCTGGTCCGTCGATGAGGCCGTTCAGGCATTGACCCAACTGGCCGCCTTCCAGCTGGAGTACGCAGAGCAGCCGGTACCGAGCATCGACGGACTGGCAGCGGTCCGCCGCATCGTGGCTGAACGCGGCATCCCAGTGCTGATCGCGGCCGACGAAAGCGTACGAAAAGAAACCGATCCGTTGGCCGTCGCCCGCGCTGGTGCCGCCGATCTGATCATCGTCAAGGCGGCACCGCTGCGGGGAGTGCGGCGTGCCCTGGCTATCGTCGCCGAAGCCGGCCTGCCCGCCGTCGTCAGCTCTGCACTGGACAGCTCCGTGGGGATCAGGGCCGGGGTGGCGCTGGCTGCGGCACTGCCCGACCTTCCCTACGCCTGCGGACTGGGCACGGTGTCGCTGATGGGTGGTGACGTCGTGCGGGAATCGCTGGTCGCGGAGGGTGGGCACATTGCCGTGCGCGACGTCGCCGCGGAGCCCGATCTGCTGGAGAAGTACGCCGCCTCCGGGCCGCGCAGGGACTGGTGGCTGGACCGTCTGCGGCGCAGCTATGCGGTTCTCGCCGCAGGCCGCATCAGCTGAGCCACTGATGTCCCGATGCGGTCCGATATGGCCCTCTTCGGGACATCCAGTGCACAGTCGATGAGGTTAGATGGTGGGTGTGACTTTTCTTAGCTCGATGGATGCGGCTCGGCTTGCCGTACAGGCACTGATCACCGGAGGAGTGCGTCAGGTGGTGCTGGCTCCCGGGTCCCGCAGCGCGCCGATGTCCTACGCGCTGGCCGAGGCGGAAGCGGTGGGTCTGCTGCGTCTGCAGGTACGCATTGATGAGCGGGTAGCCGGATTCACTGCCTTGGGGCTGGCGCTTGGCAGCGGCGGACCGGCCGCGGTGCTGACCACCTCCGGGACCGCGGTGGGGAACCTCCTGCCGGCGGTCATGGAAGCCAACCATGCCGCAGTACCGCTGCTGGTGCTTTCGGCGGACCGCCCGGAGGAACTGCGCGGGACAGGCGCCAACCAAACGACGGTCCAGCTGGATATCTTCGGCGACCATGTACGCTTCGCTACCGACGTGGCCGCAGGGACGGACCCGACGACGGCCATCGGCACGGCGCTGAGCGCGGCCCAGGGAAGACTTCCCGGTACGCCTGCAGGGCCCGTACAGCTCAATCTGGCGTTCCGGGATCCGCTGACGCCGGCGCTGAACGGCAGCGGTTGGGAGCTGCCCGTGTATGAGGACTCTGTGGAGTCCAACACTGCGGACGCCGACACTAGGGAGGCCAACACCGCTGAGACCGATACTGCCGGGGCAGCGCAATCCGCCGAGCGAGTCGCAACAGCGCCGCAAACCGTCGAACCGGCTCCGGTGCGCACGGGGAACTCGCGGCGGAGTGTCGTCGTCGCCGGGCACGGGGCCGGTGCCTCCGCGGAGATCTTTGCCCGTAGCCTGGGACTTCCGCTGTTGGCAGAGCCGTCGTCGAACGCCCGCTATGGCCCGAACGCCATCGGCCCCTACCGGTTGCTGCTGGAGTATTTCGGGGCGGGTTCGCCGCAGCCGATCGAGCGGGTGGTGGTTTTCGGGCGCCCGACTCTGTCCCGGCCGGTGGCCGCGCTGCTGGCCCGGGCAGACCTGGAACGGGCCCTGTATCTGCCCCGCAAGGTTGCCTGGTTTGAGCCGGGACGTCGACCTGAGCTGGTGCTGACGGACTGGGACGAGCTCATCGCCTTTGCCGGCCATGGCCCTGCGGACTGGCTGGAATCCTGGCAGATAGCGGCTCTGGGGGCCGAGGCGGCTCTGGACGAGGTGTTGACGCAGCCGGGGCCGCTGACCGGGCTGCATCTGGCCCGCGCGGTCTGGGCACAGACCCGCGGAAACCTGATGCTGGGATCTTCCAATCCGGTCCGGGACGTGGATCTGGCCGGTCGACCCAAACCGCATCCCGTCCCGGGTCGGGACACGGTGCGGGTCTTCGCCAACCGCGGCCTGGCCGGAATTGACGGAACCGTCTCGACCGGTGGCGGAATTGCGCTGGCAGACGGTGCGTCGACGCGGGTTTTGCTGGGGGATCTGACTCTTTTGCACGATGCCGGCGGCCTGCTGCTGGGCACGGGCGAGCCGGAACCCGATCTGCAATTGGTGGTGCTCAACGACAGCGGGGGCGGGATCTTTACGACTCTGGAACACGGCATTCTGGCCGGTCGCCCGCGGTACGCCGCCGTCGTCGAGCGTCTCTTTGGCACGCCGCACTCGGTGGACCTTGCCGCCCTTGCGGCCGGTTATGGCGTTGTGCATCGGAGCGTTGGCACGACGGCGGAGCTCACCGCGGCGCTGGCCGAGCCGTTCCGCGGCCGCTCCGTGCTGGAGGTACCGGCCGGTCGGGAAGGGCTGCGGGCGCTGCACGAAAGGGTCCGGCAGGCCGTGGATCAAAGGGTCACCCGCGTCCTGCCTTAAACCGAAGTCGATGTCGCACTCCGAGCCCGTGTTGTTGACCAACATTGGGCGCGAAGTGCGACATCGACGGGGGCTGGATGGCCGCGGGGAGGGCGGTCCTGGTCAGCGGACGCGGCTTGGGCTAGCGGACGCGGCTTTGGTTAAGGACGCGGCTGGGGTTAAAGGACGCGGCTAAGGAATTCCCGGGTGCGGGCGTGCTGCGGGTTCGCCATGACCTCGCGTGGATCCCCACTTTCCACCACGACCCCAGCGTCCATGAACGTCAGTGTGTCCCCGACCTCGCGGGCGAAGCCGATTTCATGCGTGACGACGATCATGGTCATCCCCGACTGGGCCAGATCCTTCATCACGTTCAGGACGTCACCGACCAGCTCAGGGTCCAGCGCCGACGTCGGCTCATCAAAGAGCATGAGCTCCGGCTCCATCGCCAGCGCGCGGGCAATGGCGACACGCTGCTGCTGGCCACCGGAAAGCTGTGCGGGGTAGTAGTCGGCCTTTTCCGCCAGTCCCACACGGTCCAGCAGTTCCATGGCCTTGGCCCTGGCAGCCGCTTTGGATTGCCTTTTGACCTGCGTGGGGGCCTCGATGATATTCTGCAGCGCTGTTCGGTGCGGGAACAGGTTGAAACGCTGGAACACCATGCCGATTTCCCGGCGCTGGGCCGCGATGTCCTTGGCCGGCAGATGATGCAGCCTGCCATTGACGTCCCGGAAGCCGATCAGGTCGTCGCGTACGCGGATCCGCCCGGCGCTGATGGTTTCGAGCATATTGACGCAACGCAGCAGGGTTGATTTTCCGGAGCCGGAAGGCCCGATAATGACGGACACCTCCCCCTCCCGGACCGTCATGTCGATTCCGCGCAGGACATGGTGGGTGCCGAAAAACTTGTGGACGTCCTCGATCCGGACCAGCGGTTCGCCGGTCTTCACGGCAGCAACGGTTTCGTTCATTGGCGTGCTCATACGTGGCCACCTTCGTCCGCCGTTGTTGCCGGCGTGGTATGGGCTGCGGTAACGGCCTGGGTGGCCTTGACCGGAGCGGGAATCAGATTGTCCACGCCCTTGCCGTAGTGGCGTTCAATAAAGTACTGGCCCACCATCAGGACGCTGGTGATCACCAAGTACCAGATGGCGGCGACGATCAGCAGCGGGATCGGCAGGTAGCTGCGGTTGGCGATCCCGTTGGTGACGAACGTCAGGTCCAGGGTGAACGGCACAGCGAGCACCAGCGAAGTGGTCTTGAGCATGCCGATGGTTTCGTTGCCCGTGGGAGGCACGATGACGCGCATGGCCTGCGGCAGGATGATGCGCCACATGATCTTGGACTTGCGCATGCCCAGCGCTTCCGCCGCTTCCATCTGGCCCGTGTCCACGGACTTCAGGCCGGCCCGGAAGATTTCCGCCAGGTAGGCGGACTCATTCAGGCCCAGGCCGAGAACGGCGGCGATGAATGCGTTGATGACATCCTGGGTGCTGAAACTGAACAATTCGGGACCGAACGGCACGCCGAGAGCGATCTTGGGATACAGCACGGCGATCAGACCCCAGAACACCAGCTGGGTGTAGACCGGGGTGCCGCGGAAAAACCAGACCCAGACCCAGCTGACATAGCGGAACAGCGGGTTATCGGACTGCCGCATGAAGGCCAGTAAAATCGCCAGCACAATCGCGATCACCATGGACAGGACCGTCAGCAGCAGGGTCCAGCCGATGCCCTGGATCACCAGGACATCCAAGAGGTAGGTGCCGACGGTGTCCCAGCGGAAATTCTGATTGGTGACCAGGCTCTGCACCAGCAGTGCCGCAACGATGAAGATGATCACCGCACCGGCCCAGCGGCCCGGATGCCGGACCGGAACCGCGTCAATGAGCTCAGGCCGCGCCGGTGCCGCCTTATCCGACCGGGTGCCGCTGAGGGCAGGGCCGCTCAACTTCCCACCGCCGGGTTCACCTCAGACTTGGTGATGGCCCCCTTGGAGTTGTTCCAGGTATCCAGAATCTTCTTGTAGTCGCCGTCGTCAATCAGCTTGTTCATAACCTTGCCAATCAGATCGGCCAGCGCGGTGTCGCTCTTGAGCGTGATGATTCCCTGCGGCGCGGAATCGTAGACGTCGCCGAGCACCTCCAGCTTGTCTCCGGTCTGCGAGAGTGCGTAGCCGATGATGGGGGAGTCAGCCGACATCGCGTCGATGCTGCCGTTGACCAGGCGGGTGGTGACATCCGTTTGCGCCTTCAGCGTCACAATATTGATGGCGGCCTTGCCGTCGGCAACACATTTTGCGGAACGGCCGGAGACATCCGGGTCCTCCTCCACCGTTCCGGTCTGGACACCGATGGTCTTGCCGCAGACGTCATCGAGGGAGAATTTCTTCGGGTTGCCCTTCTGCACCGCCCAGAGCGTGCCGGCGTTGAAGTAGCTGACCATATTGACCGCCTGTAGTCGTTCTGCGTTGATCGTGAAGGAGGAAATCCCCAGATCGTACTTGGCGCCAAGGGCGGGAATGATACCGGTGAATTCGGCGGTCTGTACCTTCACTGGCATGCCCAGGGTGGCGCCGATGGCCTTGGCAAAATCGACGTCGTAGCCCTGTGGGGTCTGCCCGTCGGAGCCGCCGAGGAACTCGGCCGGGGCGTAGGACGTATCGGATCCGACGGTGATGGTTCCCTTGCTCTTGAGTGCGGCGGGAACGGCCGCGGCCAGCGCATCATCCTTCTGGACCGCGCCGGGGTCAAAGCTGGAGGAGCCGGAAGCCCCGGATTGTGCTCCGGCATTGTTCTGGGAGGCCGTGGTGCAGCCGGTCAGTGCCAAGGCAGCTACAGCGGCAACGGCCGTCATCCGGACCATCAGCTTGGAGGAGAGTGGCATCTTGTTACCCTTTGTGTCAGGAGGAAATACGAGGTCTAGGTATTACAGTGTATAACCGCGATGAGATGTGCATCACAGACAACATCATTTCACTATTCGACAACTTTATCCGGCCGCGCGCAAGGGGCCTCCGTGAAGCAAAGTCTGGAATCCCGGAATCGCCGCCAATGAGGTCGCACAGCAGCACTACATCAGACACCGTTGGTCAAACACCGCTGGTCAAGCCACACGGAATCAAACAGCCCGGACGGCACAAGGCGGCAGCCCCCGGTGCAGCCGCTTAAGTCCGCAGACCGAGTGCCTGCAGCATCGGACGGAACTTTGCCCATGTTTCGGCCAGCTCAGCGGCCGGATCGGAGGCTGCCACGATCCCGGCGCCCGCATACAGCCGGACCGTCGTCGGATCTTCCAGCACCGCACCGCGCAGAGCGATGCCCCATTCACCGTTTCCTGCCCCGTCAAGCCATCCCACCGGGCCCGCGTACGGTCCGCGGTCCAGCTGCTCCAGTTCCAGGATCAACGCCCCGGCCTTGCTGCGCGGCGTGCCGCAGACGGCCGCCGTGGGGTGGAGCGCCTCCACCAGCGCCAGTGACGTGGGCAGATGCCCGTCGGCGTCGGCCAGGACAGCTTCGACGTCGGAGGCCAGATGCCAGACATTGGGCAGTTCCAGGATGAACGGCTCCGGCGGGACGGAAAGGTCGACGGCGAACGGGGCCAGTTGACGGGTCAACGAATGAACCGCGAAATCGTGTTCCTGACGCTGTTTTACCGAGCCGGCCAACACCTCCCGGGCAAAGCCTTCGCCGTCCTCCGGCGCCCCTTCGCGGTCCAGTGTCCCGGCCAGTACCCGCGCCAGCGCCGTGGTCCCTTCTACCTTGATCAGCATCTCGGGCGTGGACCCCACCACACCCTCGACGCCATAGGTCCAGCATTCGCTGTACTGCTGCGCCAGGGTCTGCAGCAGCCCCGCCCGGGAGACGGGCCCGTCCAGCCGGGCAACGATGTCGCGGGCCAGCACGATTTTTTCCAGGTGCTCGGATTCGATGGCGCGCACTCCTGCCGCCACGGAATCCATCCACTCCTGCTCGGTGAGCGACCCCGGTGCAAGTTCCGCCCTCGGCTGCGCCGGGATGTCCTTCCTCGTGCCGGTCCGAGCCGCACCTGCTGCGTCGCCGCCCGGAGCCCCACCCACCGCGTCGTCCGCGCCCGGTGCGGCGGCCAGACGGGCAAGTTCCGCGTGCGCGCCCTCCGCCGTGAGGGAGCCGCCGTCCAAGCACAGCTCGGTCAGCCAAGCCCGGCCGCCCCTGAAGCCGACGACGATCCGGGGCACAATGAGCCGCGACTTGTAATCGGACGTTTTGGAAAACGCGAACGTTCCGAAAGCAATCGGGCCGGTACCGGGTAGCCGGACGCCGTCGTCGACCGCCGCGCCCGCCAGCAGCTCTTTCCACCAGGACTCCGCGGCGGAAAAGCGCTCCGGGCCGGTCCCGGTAAACCGGGCAATCTCACCGAAACCCACCAGCCCCTCACAGCGGCAGACCCAGCACAAGGCGGCGTCGGCACGGAGAAAATTCAGCAGTGCGCCCGGGCGTGCCGCTCCATCCTGCCCGGGGGCCGAGTCGGCAGTTGCGGGCGATGGATCAAAAAAAGATGTATCCAGCGCGGATGTGTCCAACGGGACGGTGAGCGTTGTCAGGGGCGCAATCATGATGAATTAACACTACTCCGCGGTAGCAGGTGCGCCGACGGGGTGGAGCGGCATGGCCGGAGTGCACGGATGCAGCCAATCTTTGACAGAATGGACAGGTGAACCGTGCATCGTTGGAGAAGCGTCCGGATGAAGTAGCCGCAATGTTTGATGATGTTGCGCCCAAATACGACGTCGTGAATGATGTCCTGTCCTTGGGGCAGACCCGCCGTTGGCGTCGGATCGTGGTGGACGCGGTGGGGGCAAAGCCTGGTCAGCGGGTCCTGGACGTGGCCGCCGGAACCGGCACCTCCAGTGAGCCGTACGCGGATGCCGGCATCAGCGTGGTGGCTTGTGATTTCTCCGTTGGGATGCTCAAGGTCGGCAAGCGCCGGCGCCCGGACATCGATTTCATCGCCGGGGACGCAACCAATCTGCCGTTTGCGGACAATTCGTTTGACGCCACGACCATCTCCTTCGGGCTGCGCAATGTCACCGCCCCGCACAAGGCACTGGAGGAAATGCTGCGCGTGACCAAGCCCGGCGGGAAGCTGGTGATAGCGGAGTTCTCCGCCCCCACCGTTGCCCTCTGGCGGACCATGTACACCGAATATCTGATGCGCGCGCTCCCGGCGATCGCGACCAAGGTTTCCTCCAACCCCGTCGCCTACGTCTATCTGGCGGAGTCCATCCGGGCCTGGCCGGACCAGGACCATCTCTCGCAGTGGATCCAGGACGCGGGCTGGACCGATCTGGCCTACCGCAACCTCAGCGGCGGTATCGTCGCCGTCCACCGGGCCATCAAACCGGGTCGCGAAGATAACGGACCCGTTGGGCCGGTGTCGCGCACGCACCGGCCGCGAAGGCCAGCCGCCAGATGAAGATCCTCATTGTCGGTGCCGGACCGGCCGGTTCCACCGCTGCTTATCACCTGGCCAGGGCCGGCCTGGACGTCACCGTGCTCGAAAAGACCGCGTTCCCGCGGGAGAAGGTTTGTGGTGACGGTCTGACGCCGCGGGCCGTGCGAGAGGTTGCGCTGTTGGGTCTGCCGCACGACGAGGCGCAGGGTTGGCGCCGGAACAAGGGCCTGCGGCTGATCGCCGGTGGCCGCACGGTGGAGGTTCCGTGGCCGGAACTGAGCGATTTTCCGCAATACGGCCTGATCCGCACCAGGTTGGGATTCGACGAAGCCCTGTCCCGGCACGCTCAGGCTGCGGGCGCCGTCGTCCTTGAACGCCACAGCGTCACGGCCGCCCGCAGGGATGCCGGCGGGCGAGTGGTTGGTGTCACCGCTGCGCTGCTCGATGATACCGGCCGCAAAACCGGCGCAAGCAAGGATTTTGAAGCCGACGTGGTGCTGGCGGCGGACGGCAATTCCACCCGGACGGCCGTCTCGGCGGGGATGCACAAACGCGACGACCGCCCGCTCGGGGTGGCGGTTCGCACCTATTTCACCAGTCCGCGGCACAACGACGACTGGATGGAGGGCTGGCTGGAATTGCCGGACAAGGCGGGGAATCCGCTTCCCGGCTATGGCTGGGTCTTCGGCGTCGGCGACGGCACATCCAATGTGGGCCTGGGCATTCTGAATTCCTCCCGTGAATTCGGCAGGCTCGACTACAAACAGGTGCTGCGCGACTGGACCGCCGGCATGCCGGATGAATGGGGCTTTCATCCGGACAACCAGGTGGGCGAAATCCGCGGAGCGGCGCTCCCGATGGGCTTTAACCGGACTCCGCATTATTCACCGGGCATGCTGCTGCTTGGTGACGCCGGTGGAATGGTCAGTCCTTTCAACGGCGAAGGAATTTCCTATGCCATGGAGTCCGCGCGCTATGCGGCCGAATTCATTCAACGGGCTGCCGGGGCCAATTCCGTGCTGGCCCGCGACCATGCGCTCGCCGGCTACAGCGGGTATATCCGCGGACAATGGGGAAGCCACTTTACGCTCGGAAGGGCCTTTGCGCAGCTGATCGGCAAACCCCGGATCATGAAGCTCGCGCTGCTCAGCGGCATGCCCATCCCCGTGCTGATGCGCTTTGTGGTGCGGATGCTGGCAAACCTGACAGACAGCGGCGGCAAGGGCTTTGAGGATAGAGTGATTCATTTGCTGGAAATGCTGGTTCCGGCCACCAATAACCAGACAGCATGACCATCAGTATTAAGCCAGGCGGCCGGCTTATTGGCCCGGAAATACAACTCCGCCTCTTTACGAAAGTTAGTGTTAAGCCGTGACTACTTCCGCAGACTCCGGCTGGACCCACGCCGGACATGGCCGTCCCGAATCCGCAGAGCCGGCTCCAACGACCATGGCCATTGCCACTGGCCTTCAATTGCCCAAGGGGTTCGCCGAGATTGCAGCGGATCCGGACCTTGGCCCGGCGATTTCACTGTCGCTGGCCAAGGTGGAGAAGCAGCTTCGCGAAGCCATCGCCAACTCGGATCCGCTGGCGGATGCCACGAGCAGGCACCTGGTGGAAGCCGGCGGGAAACGCATCCGCCCGCTGCTGACGTTGCTGGCGTCCCAGCTCGGGGACCCCAGCCGCCCCGAGGTGATCCAGGCCGCCGTCGTCGTGGAGCTCACACACTTGGCCACGCTCTATCACGACGACGTCATGGATTCGGCGCCGTTTCGCCGCGGCGCGCCGACTGCCCATGAAGTGTGGGGAAACACAGTTGCCATTCTGACCGGTGACCTGATCTTTGCGCGGGCCTCCATCCTGGTCTCCGAGCTGGGCGCAAAGGCGCTGGGGATCCAAGCCCGGACCTTCGAGCGGCTCTGTCTGGGCCAGCTGCATGAGACCGTCGGCCCGCGTCCGGATCAGGACCCGGTGGATCATTATCTGTCGGTTATTGCGGACAAAACCGGTTCCCTGGTCGCCGCGTCCGGGCAGCTGGGGGCGATCTTTGCCGGCGTCGAGGAACCGATCCAGCGGGTGCTGGTCGAGTACGGCGAGAAGGTGGGCGTTGCCTTCCAGCTGGCCGACGACGTCATAGACGTCACGGGGTTGAAGCAGGTTTCCGGAAAGTCGCCAGGGACCGATCTGCGTGAGGGCGTGGCCACGCTGCCGGTCCTGCTGCTGCGCAAGGCCGCTGCTGCCGGCGATGAGTCCGCAGCCGGCGTGCTCGCACTGGTCGAGGGAGATCTGAGCGGCGACGATGCTCTGGCCGAGGCGGTGGCAGCGCTGCGGGAGCACGCCGTCACGGCGGAGTCCTGGGCGATTGCCCGGCAATGGGCGGAGGAGGCAGTGGCGTCGCTGGCTCCGGTTCCTGAGGGTGTGGTGAAATCCGCGCTGAGCGGGTTCGCCCGGGCCGTCGTTGACCGGGCGGTCTAAGCTTGGGCCAAGGCCTGCCCCAGCGCGGACCCACTGATGGTACGGGCACTGCGGTCCAACGGCTACATCACCTGTGTTTCGGCTGCTCCGAACTATCACTTGTGGCGTCTTCACGAGCATCCCGAACTGCACCTCGCATGCTCGAACGGCGGCTCAGGGGACGGTACTGTTGTGCATCCGGCCGTCGGGTTGCCGCGCAACGAGAAGCTTCCATTGGCGCCCCTGGCCGACGTCCTGCTGCACGCGGTTACCCGTCTCCCCAACTTTGAAGCTCTGTCCATGGCGCAATGTGCCACGGGCGGCCTGAACCTTCGTTAGTCCTCACCCCCGTCAGCCTCGTCGCCGTCAAGGTCGTCCTCATCAGAGAAGACCCACTCGAACATGTCGAAGACGAACTCGCTGAAGGTGCCGTCCTCGCTGGTCCAGCTCCCGTTGGCGTTATTGCGCCGCCAGACAATCGGATCGGGGACGGCCAACTGCTCGGCGCGGAAGCCCCAGGTGAACTCCTCGTCCTCATCCTCGAGAAACAGCAGGTAGCCGTCTTCCACCTCGAGTTCCTCCGGATCCCAGAAATAGTAATAGGCCTCCATCAGGTCCTCGCAGCCGCCCAGCGCATGCAGGAACTCGCGCAGCACCTGTGGGACGGTGACGTTGTGCCCGGCCAGCAGCTGGTCGAGTTCGGCCAGCGGGATGCCGTCCGCTTCCTGCCAGGGCTCCTCCAGATATTTGGGGACCAGGGCGCGGAAATTGTTCAGGAACATGTCGCTCATACTTAGGCTCCGAGTCGGTGGGGGATCTCCTGTCAATCCTAGCCGCGGGCGGCGTCCCTGCGGTGACAGCGTGCCGCCATCGGAGCGTGCCAGCCAAAGTGCCAGGCCAGAATGCGCAGGGCAAAAACGGCGACGGCGGCAGCAGTTCCGGTGACCAGGTTGAGCATTCCCGTGCTGAAGAGCACGGTTGTCAGCCCTGCGCCGACGAAGGCCGGAATCCCGTACAGGTCCTTCGAGTCGAATAGCTGCGGAACCTCGTTGGCAGTGATGTCGCGGAGTAGGCCACCGCCCACGGCTGTTGTCACGCCGAGCAGGATCGCGGCCACCGGATTGAGCCCGGCGTCGAGGGCCTTGAGCGCGCCGGTGACGCAGAACAGAGCCAGGCCGCCGGCGTCGAAAATGATCAGCAGCCTGCCGCCGAGCTCCACACGGCTGAACAACAGATGCACCAGCACGGCCGCCAGCACCGGGGGAACGAGATAGAGCGGCTGGGAGAAGGCGGCTGGCACGCCGGCATTGATGATGACGTCCCGGATCACGCCGCCGCCGAGCCCCACGAGAGACCCGAGCAGCAGCGACCCGACGATGTCAAAGCCCCTGCGCGCGGCCAACAGGCATCCGGAAACAGCGAAAAAGAATACCCCCAGCAGGTCCAGGGTCAATGCGACGTCGAAATTCATGGCTTGCATCTCGGTTCGATCCGGTCCGGGTGGTCGCTTATCAGGTTACGGCGTGCGCGGGCGTTCGCTCGATCCGCTCAGAGCGGTGGAACGTCGGGCCGGGGCGTGCGCCGGGATCACGACGCCCGGCCCGGAAACTGGCTAGGCTGGGCAGATGACTTCTGCGACAGCCGCTCCGCTGGTCCACAGCACAGACTTCCGGATGGACTTCGGCGAGCAGACGGTGATTCAGGACCTGTCCTTCGACGTGAGGGAGGGCGAAACCTTTGGCTTTTTGGGCAGCAACCGCTCGGGCAAAACGACGGCGATCCGGGCGCTGCTGGGCATCTACCGGCCCACCGCGGGGGCGCTGCACATTGGCGCCGGTGAAGCACGCCGGCGGCCGCGCCGGTGAGCGGGCTGGCGGAGGGATGCGGGGACGACCAGGTGGCACGGCAGGCGGAGCCGAACGAGGCCGCGCCGGGCCCGGTGATGATTGCCTGCGCGCACGGAACCCGCGATCCTGCCGGCCAGGCCTGCATTGACGCGGTCCGGGCGGAAATCGGGGCCCTGCGTCCGGAGCTGACGGTGCTGGAGGCGTACGTTGACGTTCAGGAACCGGCGTTGCCCGAAGTCGTCGCCGCGCTGCCCGCGGGGACGCGCGCCGTCGTCGTGCCGTTACTCCTGTCCGTGGGATTCCATGTGCGCGTGGACATCGCGCGAGCCGTTGCAGGAGATCCGGGCCTGACGGCGGCGCAGCCATTGGGGCCTGACCCGCGTCTGGCGCTGCTGCTGCACGAGCGGCTGCAGGAATTGAAGCCCGACGGCGTCCCGCAGGACGGGGGAGTCGCGCAGGGCTTGGGCGTCCCACAGGACTGGGGAGTCGTGCTGGCATCCGCGGGGTCCTCGGAACCGGCTGCGGCCGTTAGCGTGGGCGTCGTTGCCGCCGGGCTGCGGCACCTGCGGGGTAACCGCATCCT
The DNA here is from genome assembly GCF_030063245.1 of Paenarthrobacter sp. PH39-S1. Lineage (GTDB taxonomy): Bacteria > Actinomycetota > Actinomycetes > Actinomycetales > Micrococcaceae > Arthrobacter_M. The sequence goes on along the minus strand of NZ_JASISR010000003.1, from coordinate 74,620 downwards.
GGCCGGTTACGGTGCCGGAGCCCATCCCTCGGTGCCGGACGCGGTTGCACAGCTACGGGCCAAGGGCCATGAGCGTGTGGCCGTCGCCTCCTACCTGCTGGCGCCGGGGTTCTTCCACGACCAGCTGGCCGAAGCCGGTGCGGATCTGGTGAGTGCTCCGCTGCTGCCGGCGGGTGTCGGCACGATTGCCCGGATCGCGCTGGAAAGATTCGACCGCGCGGTGCGGCAGTAGCCGCAGCGCAGGGGCAGCATTGATCGTCCTACCGGCATCGTCCTACCGGCATCGTCCTACCCGGCATCGTCCAACCCGGCATCGTCCAACCCGGCATCGTCCAACCCGGCATCGTCTGACCGGGCTCCTCAGCCCGTGGGCGCCGTCGTAAGTTGACCGCGCGCCGTCGTCCGGAACATTGCGCCAACATGACGCCATGTTTCCGCGCGTGACCTAGCGTTTCGTTTTCCTTTGAGGCCGCCAGCTGCGCCTCTACGCTCGAACCATGACACAGACAGCTCTAGCCGGAACGGCCGCAGAGTCCGCCCCCTCGGAACGCCCCGTCCGTCCGGGCCGGCCAGCGGCCAAGCCGCACGGCCAATGGAAGGTGGACGGGACCGCGCCCCTGAACGCCAACGAGGTCTGGAAGCAGGAGGACGGGGGTTTGAGCTGCCGGGCGCGGATTGAAACCGTTTATGCCGAGCAGGGTTTTGACAGCATCAGCTCCGATGACCTGCACGGCCGGTTCCGCTGGTGGGGCCTGTACACCCAGCGCCGGCAGGGGATCGACGGCGGCAAGACCGCCACGCTGGAGCCGCACGAGCTCGAGGACCGGTACTTCATGCTGCGGGTACGGATCGACGGCGGGGCGCTGAGCACCGAACAGCTGCGCGTGATCGGCGGCATCTCCACCGATTTTGCCCGGGGCTCGGCCGATTTGACGGACCGGCAGAACATCCAGCTGCACTGGATCGAGATAGAGGACATGCCGGAAATCTGGCGCCGGCTCGAATCCGTGGGACTTTCCACCACCGAGGCATGCGGTGACGTTCCCCGCGTCATTCTCGGCAGTCCGGTCGCGGGGATCGCCAAGGACGAGATTATTGACCCGTCCGGGCTGATCCGTGAGCTCAGCGCACGCTTCATCGGAGACCCGGATTTTGCGAATCTGCCGCGCAAATACAAGACGGCCATCACCGGGCACCCCTCCCAAGACGTGGTCCACGAGATCAACGACTTTGCCCTGGTGGGCGTAGTGCATCCGGAGCTTGGACCCGGTTATGACCTGTGGGTCGGCGGCGCTCTTTCCACCAATCCGCGGCTGGCCGAGCGGCTGGGTGCCTTTGTTTCCCCGGAAACCGCGGCGGATGCCTGGGTGGGCGTGACCAGCATTTTCCGTGATTATGGTTACCGGCGGATGCGCAACAAGGCGCGTCTGAAATTCCTGCTGGCGGACTGGGGAACGGAAAAATTCCGGCAGATCCTGGAGGACGAATACCTTGGGTACAAGCTTCCCGATGGTCCGGCGGCGCCGAAGCCGACTTCCCCCGGGGATCACATCGGCATCCATGAGCAGAAGGACGGCAATTTCTTCGTCGGCGCCGCGCCTACCGTCGGGCGGCTGTCCGGGGAAACCATGACTGCGCTCGCGGATGTTCTGGAGGCACACGGTTCCTTCCGGCTGCGCACCACTCCGCACCAGAAACTGGTGATCCTCGACGTTCCCGGGGAGCGGGTGGAATCCCTGGTCACGGCGCTCGACTCGCTGGGCCTGAGCGCGCGGCCGTCGCTGTTCCGCCGTTCCACCATCGCGTGCACGGGCATCGAGTTCTGCAAGCTCGCCATCGTCAACACGAAGGACACGGCGGCGACGGCGATCGAAGAGCTGGAGAAGCGGCTGGCGGATCTGACCGACAGCGGCGAGCTGACGCAGCCCATCGCGCTGCACATCAATGGTTGCCCCAACTCCTGCGCGCGGATCCAGACCGCGGACATCGGTTTGAAAGGCATGATGCTGCCAACGCCCGACGGCGATCCCACGCCAGGCTTCCAGGTCCACTTGGGCGGCGGGCTGGCTGACGTGGGCCGGGCTGAGGCCGGGCTGGGCCGTACCATCCGTGGACTCAAGGTCACTGTGGCTCAGCTGCCGGACTACGTGGAACGCGTGGTGCGGGCGTACGTTGCCGGCCGTTCCGGGGAAGAGTCATTCGCGCAGTGGGCGCTGCAGGCCGACGAGGGAGTGCTGCAATGAGCGGGCCGGGTCGTCAAACGGCCCCTGGTCTGGCCCGTCGCGGTCACGCCGAGCTGAAGGCTTTGGCCGTATCGGGTGCTGCCGAGCTCGGCTGGGATGCCGCCGCCGAGGACGTCATCGCCTGGGTCGCGCGGAACTTCGCCGTCGGCGCCGTCGCCGTCGCCTGCTCCATGGCCGATGCGGTGCTGCCGGCTCTGGTCGCGGACCAGTTGCCGGACGTGGACGTGCTTTTCCTGGAAACCGGTTATCACTTCCCCGAGACCCATGCCACCCGCAACGAGGTGGCGGCAGGGCTGCGGGTCAATGTGGTGGATGTGCTGCCGGAACAGACCGTGGCCGAGCAGGACTCGCTGCTGGGCAAGGATCTTTTCGCCAGCGATCCCGGCCGGTGCTGTGCCCTGCGCAAGGTGGCGCCGCTGCGGAAATCGCTGTCCGGATACGAACTCTGGTTCACCGGCGTGCGCCGCGAAGAGGCTCCGACGCGGATCAACACACCACTGGTCAGCTGGGACGAAGCCAACGGACTCCTCAAGGTCAACCCGATCGCGTCCTGGACCTTCGACGCGGTGGTGCAGTATTCCGAGGACAATCTGCTCCCCGTCAACCCGTTGCTGAGCCAGGGCTATCCCTCGATCGGTTGCTTGCCCTGCACCCGGAAAGTCGTCCCCGGCGAAGACCCCCGTGCCGGCCGTTGGGCCGGAACCTCCAAGACAGAATGCGGGCTTCACGTATGAGTACACAGACCATCGACAGGATCCAGTCGCCAGTTTCCGCCTATCGGCTGACCTCGCTGGACGTGCTTGAATCCGAGGCGATCCATATCATCCGTGAGGTGGTGGCCGAGTTTGAGCGCCCGGCCCTGCTGTTCAGTGGCGGCAAGGACTCCGTGGTCATGCTGCACCTGGCCACGAAGGCCTTCTGGCCGGGCAGGGTGCCGTTCCCGGTGCTGCACGTGGACACCGGGCACAACTTCCCCGAGGTGATCGAATTCCGTGACCGCACGGTGGCCCGGCTCGGGCTCCGGCTCGTCGTTGGGCTGGTGCAGGACCACATCGACAGCGGCGAGCTGGCCGAGCGCGCGGACGGGACCCGCAACCCGCTGCAGACCGCGCCGCTGCTGGAAGCCATCAGGGTCAACAGGTTCGACGCCGTCTTCGGCGGCGGCCGCCGGGACGAGGATAAGGCGCGGGCCAAGGAACGCATTCTGAGCCTGCGCGACGAATTCGGCCAGTGGGATCCGCGCAATCAGCGTCCGGAACTGTGGAATCTGTACAACGGCCGGCACACCGCAGGGCAGCATGTCCGGGCGTTCCCGATCAGCAACTGGACCGAACTGGACATATGGCGCTACATCGAACGCGAAGGTATTGAGCTGCCCGGCCTGTACTACGCGCATGAACGCGAGGTGTATGCCCGCGACGGCATGTGGCGTGCCGTGGGTGACGTCTCGCTTCCCCGGGCAGACGAACCGGTCCTGATCAAAACGGTGCGTTACCGGACCGTCGGAGACATGTCCTGCACCGGCGCCGTCGAATCCGCCGCTGCGACGGTGGCGGACGTGGTCCGCGAAGTAGCAGCCTCCACCATTACCGAACGTGGTGCCACTCGGGCCGATGACCGCATCTCCGAGGCCGCCATGGAAGACCGCAAGAAGGACGGCTATTTCTAATGACCGCAATCACCGAACTTGGCGACCGATCCGAACTTGCCGAAAGCACCGACGATACCGGCCGCATTGACAGTTCCGGCGCTGTCCTAACGGATAATACGCTCTTCCGGTTTGCCACCGCCGGGTCCGTTGACGACGGCAAATCAACGCTCGTGGGCCGGCTGCTGCACGACAGCAAAGCCATCCTGGCCGACCAGCTGGAGTCGGTCACCCGCACCTCGGCGGAGCGCGGTTTCGGCGGCGGCGAGCCCGGCTCCTTGCCCGCAGGCCAGCAGATCGACCTGGCCTTGCTCACCGACGGGCTCCGGGCGGAACGCGAACAGGGTATCACCATCGACGTCGCCTACCGCTACTTCGCCACCGACCGGCGCAGCTTCATCCTGGCGGACTGCCCCGGGCACGTGCAGTACACCAAAAACACGGTGACCGGCGCGTCCACGGCGGACGCCGTCGTCGTCCTCATTGACGCGCGCAAGGGCGTGCTGGAGCAGACCCGGCGGCATCTTTGCGTGCTGCGGCTGCTACGGGTGCCGCACGTGGTGGTGGCCGTGAACAAGATTGATCTGGTCGGCTACAGCGCGGACGTCTTCACCGCTATCGCCGACGACGTCCGGAAAGTCAGCGCCGAGCTGGGGCTGGAGGACGTGCTGGTGGTGCCGGTTTCCGCGCTGGAGGGCGACAATGTGGTGGATCGCTCCGCGCACACCCCTTGGTACACCGGGCCCAGTCTGCTGGAGATCCTGCAAGCACTGCCGTCCACCGATGAGCTGGAGCGCGGGCAGGAGCCGTTCCGCTTCCCCGTGCAGACGGTGATTCGGCCGCAGGGCGCACTGGCGCCGGAGCTGGCGGCAGAGCTTGCGGAAACGGGCGACGGCGGCCAGAGCGCGTTTCGCGATTACCGCGCCTATGCCGGCCAGCTGGCCTCCGGGTCCGTCGCCGTGGGGGACCGCGTGACGGTGCTGCCCTCCGGGCGGCAAACGACCATCGTCGGCATTGATTTCGCCGGTTCGGAGCTGCAGCGCGCGGTGGCTCCACAGTCCGTCTCACTGCGACTGGCCGACGAGATAGACGTTGCCCGGGGCGATCTCATCGCGGCCGCGGGAACGTTCACCGCTCCGGCGCAGGACCTGTACGCGGAGCTCTGCTGGCTCTCGCCCAAGCCGCTGAGCGAAGGCGGCAGAGTCCTCGTCAAGCACGGCAGCCGAACCGTCCAGGCACTGGTCCGCGCCGTCACCGGGAAGCTGGATCTGGCCAACTTCCGCGAACAGCCGGCCTCCGGCCTGGAGCTCAACGACATTGGCAGCGTACAGATCCGGCTGGCTTCACCGCTGCCCACCGAGCCGTACGCCGCGCACCGGCGCACCGGTGCCTTTCTGGTCATCGACCCCGCGGACGGCAATACCCTGGCCGCCGGCCTGATCAAGGGCCATCCCGGCGACTCGGAGGCCGAGCGGTATGTGATCTGAGCCGGAGGGGAAGGTGGCCCTCACAGGAAATACGCTGATAGTTCATTCGAAGGCGGCACGCGGCGAGTGATTGCTGGCAGCGGCCCCAGGTCAGCGGCCGTCGTCGCGCCCAGCATGATGAACGCTCCGGCCAGCAGCCGTTCCTTGTGGTCCGGGGAGAAGGTCCGCAGCGTCAGGTCGAAGGTCGCATTAGCCGGGATGATGTTGCCCCGCGTTCCGGCCACCAGCTTGCCGAAAGAGCGCAGCTGCGGCAAAGTGAAGGGCGCCATGGCAACGTCATGTCATCGGCGGCCGTGGATGCAATCCATTTCGCGTCCCTGATATAGCATTTTGACAAATGTAGCGTGCTCCGCACACCCTGATTCCAGTTATGGCCACGCTTACCCAGCCGAGCCGGAGGTTCCCGATGACCGCAAAGTCGATATTTTCGCTCTCGACAGGCCTGCTCGCCGCGGCAGCCCTGGCGCTGACAGGCTGCACCAATGCGTCCCAGCAGGGCGCAGCAGCGTCCGCGTCGTCGTCGTCGTTTAATGTCTCCGCCATCCAAAAGGATGCGACTTTGGCCGCCGCGGTGCCGCAGGCCCTGCGGGACAAGGGCACTCTGGTGATGGGCTCCGACACCTCGTATGCCCCGGCGGAGTTCCTGGGCGGCACCGACGGCCAGACTCCCGTCGGCTACGACGTCGACCTGGCCAAGGCTATCGGCGCGCTGCTGGGACTCAAGATCGACGTCCAGAGTGCCGCGTTCACCAGCATCCTGCCCTCGCTGGGGCCCAAGTATGACCTGAGCGCGTCGTCGTTCTTCATCACCAATGAGCGCAAGCAAGCCGCGAACTTTGTCAGCTACCTCAGCGCCGGCACCCAGTGGGCCGTGCAGCAAGGCAACCCGAAGAAGTTCAGCCTGGACGACATCTGCGGCCGCAGCATCGCCGTGCAGACGGGCTCCTTCCAGGAGACCAAAGACCTGGCGGGCCGCAACGACAAGTGCGCCGCAGCCGGCAAGCCGGCCATCAAGATCGTGAGCCTGAAGAACCAGACGGATGTCACCACGCGCCTGGTCAACGGCAGCGTGGACGCCATGCCCGCCGGGTCCATCACCATCGCCTACGCGGTCACGCAGACCAAGGGCCAGCTCGAATCCTTTGGCGACGTCTACGAGGCCTCCCCGGTGGGTATTGCCGTGGCCAAGAACGACCTTCCCTTCACGGACGTGGTGGCCAAGGCGATGAATAAGCTGATCGAAAACGGCGACTACAAGAAGATCCTCGATGAGTGGGGCGTGGGCAGCGTGGCCATTACGAAGGCCGAGGTCAACCCGGACGTCCCGAAATAGGCGGGACACTAAAAGCGAAGAGTACGACGGCGGCAGGTGGCTTTCGTATGGAAGTCACCTGCCGCCGTCGTACTTCGGCAGGGCGGACCGCGCCGTCACTCCTCAGTTCCTGACTGCTATTCAAATTGGGAGTACGCTGGTAGCGTTTTCCCTATGGAAGCAACTCTGGATTCGGTGGGTCGCATCGTCGTTCCCAAGTCCTTACGCGATGCACTGGGACTCCGTCCGGGATCGGTGGTCGATATATCCCCTTATGGGAGCGGGTTGCAGATGATCCCCGCCGGGCGAACCGCACGACTAGTCGAGGAGTCGGGTGTGCTTGTAGCGGTGAGTACGACGGAGATCGATGACGACATTGTCTTCGGCCTCATTGACTCCGGCCGGCGTTGAACCCCGCGGTCGCGCTGGATACCAGCGTTGCAGTACCGCTGCTGTTGATGAGTCACCGAGCGCATGCTCTGGTCGCCCAGTGGTGGGGCGGGCGCGAACTTGCGCTCAGCGGCCACGCCTTGGTGGAGACTTACGCTGTGCTGACCCGCTTGCCTGGGGACGCCAGGCTCGCCCCTGGCGATGCCGCCAGACTATTAACCGAACGCTTCGCCGCGCCACTGCTTTTGAGTCCGACGGCTTCGAAACGCATACCGCAAACTCTTGCGGGACTTGGCATAACCGGTGGCGCGGCGTACGACGCGATTGTTGCCCTTGCTGCCGCCGAGCATGAGTACGTACTCGCAACCCGTGATGCACGAGCCAAGTCCACATACGACGCTGTCGGTGTTCAAGTGGAGATAGTCGCCTGAGACGCAGGGCGCCGTTACTCAGCCCACCTTGAACGGACTATCGAAGGACCGCAGGACCCGCTCCAGCTGATCAAAGCGCGTGTCCCCGAACAGATCATCCGGACCGGTCGGCGCCAGCTCGCTGTAGGGCGAGACGTACAGCGCGTCCATCGACACCGAACCGTTCTCGCACAGCTGGACCACCAGCAGGTTCAGGAAGTCCAGCTGCCCGGCGGTCAAAGTGGAATCACCAATAAACTCGGAGAGAGTTTCCTCGACGGCGGCCCGGTCCAGTCCTACCAGTGATCTGACGAAACCGGCCAAACCTTCCTGCCGGGCCCGGGCCAGATCTTCGTCTGACCCGGCGCCGCAATCTGTCAGAATGCGCTCCAGCTCGGCAAGATCCAGCTCCGTCAGCGGTTTATTGCGGCGAAGCCGCTGGATTGCCGCAAGGTCCAGCTGTCCGCGCAGATAAGCCTGGACCTTGTCGCGATACCGTTTGAAATCCGTGCCACCCATGGAGACGCCCATGAGCGGAACATCTCGAAGTTCCCCCAGATCGTCTTCAAAGTTGGTGTAGACAATCTTTCGCCGCTTTTTTTCGATCAGGTGGACCAGCCCGCGCAAACGCTTGCGCACAAGCTCCAGCCAGTCAACGCTCACCGCTTCCCATTCGTGATCGTCCAGCAGCTGCTCAATCAGCGGCAGTTGGGCGGCAATGGCAGGAATATTGGGCTGTTCGGCCAAGGCGCCGGCAATCTGCTGAATGCGCCGCCGCAGGGTTTCCACTGCCCCCGGTTCTTCCAGAGCAGCCAGCTGTGCCCGCAGCATCAGCAGGTCGAAGCGCTTTGCTTCCTCGGTATCCGGCAGTGAACCGATGCCCGCGACCCGGGCAACTTCGGTTTCCAGCACGGACGCCTCGGTGTCGGAGAGCCCGCTCCAGTTCTCCGCCTTGGCGTATTTTTCCACGGCCTGGCGATATGGCTTGACCAGAAAATTGGCGAACGGCAGGCGGTTCACCTGCGAACTCAGGATATGCACCAGATCCGCCACCATCGGATCCCTCCCGCCCACGCCGGCCGCCCCCATGGACCGGAGCAACTGCACGCGGGCGGCAAAAGTGGACTCCGCGAGGGATCGCGCAACGGAGCCATCATTTCCCGCCAACCCCGCGTTGAAGAACTCCACATTCCCGCAGAGGTCAAAGACGAAGAAGTCCTGCTTATTCTCGCCCGGGCCGAACAAATCCGGGCAAAGGCGGGTCCCGCGGCCCACCATCTGCCAGAATTTCGTCTTCGACCGCACGGGCTTGAAGAAGACCAGGTTCACCACTTCCGGCACGTCGATGCCGGTATCCAGCATGTCCACCGAAATCGCGATGTGCGGGTTGTCCTGGGAGCGGGCGAAGGACTTGATCAGGGTCTGCCCGTATTTCACCTGATAAGTGATCACCTGCGCAAAGTGGCCCAAAAGGTGCGGATAGTTCTTATCGAACTGGGCGGCAATGAACGTCGCGTGCGCGTTGTTTTTGGCGAAAATGATCGTCTTGCCCAGCCGGTCACCACCGGCCACCTTGTGCCCGGACGTCATCAGCGCTTCCAGAGCCTTATTGATGGTGTCGGTGTTGAACAGCCAGGTGTTCACCACCGCCGGGTCCACGGAATCCGGTATGTCGCCGTCTTCGTCCCATTCCAGCTCGTCCCACTGTTCCTTCTCGGCATCGCTGAGGTCCTCGTAGCGGATCCCCTCCGAGGGGAACTTCAACGGAACCGGCACCACGCGCGGCGCCACCAGGTAACCAGCGTCGATAGCTTCATTGAGCTCGTACGCGTAGGTGGGAACGTCGTCCTCAATGTCGAAAAGGGAGTAGGTGTTCCGATCGACATCGGCCTGTGGCGTCGCCGTCAGCCCAACCAGGAGCGAGTCGAAGTAATCGAAGATGGAACGGTATTTCTGGTAAATCGAGCGATGCGCCTCGTCCACGATGATGAGGTCATAGTAGCCCACGCCAAACGGCCGGTTGTGCGCCGTCGAGCCTGAATTCCGCTCCTGAATGAGGTTCATCATCGTGGGGTAAGTGGCGACGTGGATGCGGCTTTCCGCCGCCGTGTCGCGGCCGAGAACAGCAGGCGCGCTGCCGGGCAGATGCGTCTTGAAAGCCGCGGCAGCTTGGTCAACCAACGCGATGCGGTCGGCCAGGAAGAGGACCCGCTTGGCCCAGTTGGCCTGCATCAGCAGTTGTGAAAGGGCGACGACGGTACGCGTCTTGCCGGTGCCTGTCGCCATCACCACCAGCGCCTTGCGCTCAATTCTGGTCTCGAAGGCTTCCGTCACGGCGCGGATGGCCGCGTGCTGGTAGGCCCGTTCCACGATGCTGTTGTCAATTACGGCCTCTGCCAGCGGCTTACGGCTGATGCGCCGGTCCACCATGAGCTGAAGCTGGCTTTGCGAATGAAAACCCTGCACCCGCCGCTCCGGGTAGGAGCTGTCATCCCAGATCCAGTGCTCATAACCGTTCGTGTAGTAGATCACCGGACGGCGGCCGAAGCGCAGCTGCAGCGCGTCCGCATACAGCTTGGCCTGCTGCTTGCCCACGTGCGCGTCCTTCGTGGCGCGCTTCGCTTCCACCACGGCCAACGGCAGGCCGTCCGCGCCCCAGAGCACATAGTCCACGTACCCCTTGCCGCTGAGCGTCCCGGAACTGGTGGGCATCGTGTCCACCGCAAACTCCCGATCCTCCGGTTTGTCCAGCGGCCAGCCCGCCCATTGCAGCTCGGCATCAATTAGATACGCCCGGGTCAGCGCCTCATCGTAATCGTGGTCGTCAGGGATGCTCTGGTTGCGTTTCTTGGCATCGCGGACCTGCTGCCGCAGCACCAACAGCTGTGCCTGGAGCCCGGCGGTATTTTCCGCTGCCAAGGCCAGCGCAGCGTCTTTGGCAGCCACGTCGTCGGCCAACTTGGCGACGTCCTGGGAGGTTTGCTGCACCGGAACCTGATCAGCTTTGAGCCTAGGTGCCAGGAACGCCGCGCTGAAGGTCAGGCCGTCTGCCGGCAGGTTCGCATCGTCGCGCGTGTAGGTGCGGGCCAGCCAGTAACAAACATGGAAAAGTTCCTGAACCATCAACTCCGCACCAAGCGGCGTCGGGTCCGTCTTGTCGTGGACAGCGTGGTTGCCGGCCTTTCGGATCACCGTGAGCTTGTTCCAGATCATGGCGCCGGTCACCCGTTTGAACTCCGGCTGGTTCATCAGCGCATTCAGATCGGGCTGGTACGGTCGGGAAATTCCCGGCTCCGCCTGATAGACCCAGTCCACCAAATGCTCCGCCGTGTGCCGCGCGTAGAACATCGAGACGCGCGGATCGATCCTCGCGAACTGCTCAGCCTTTCGCGCACGCTGAGCCAACTCCGTCCATTCCGCAAGCAGAAAGGCGAAGTTGCTCTGAATCTCCCCCAAAGTGGAACTCCCGTCGAATGGTCCGGACCGCTGGAATCAGTCAACCAGGTGAAGCAGGCACTCTCCGGCGCGCAGCACGTGCTATCGCCTGGGTGATCCAAATTCAGGTAGAGAAAAAGCTTCCGCCCTCAAGCGAATTCCGAGCCGTGGCACCGAGTATCTTTTTCGCTTCGCGTGTGAACTGCCCCATGGATAACCAGATCATGCAGCAGGATCCGGAGGTGGCGCCCCACATTGCTGAAGGGTGCGTCCGTGCACGTTCCAGCACCTTAGCGAGCGCCGACCGTGAGTTGCGAAGATAATCGGCTGCTTGTTGGGTTGTGAGTTGGCTGGCGGTGAGAGCTACTGCGAGCGGGTATAACCCTGCTCAGGCGACCAATTCCCGCAGCCGCTGTATATCTGCGGTGAGCCGGTCGAGTGCGGTCGAAACCGACTCGTCCCGCTTGGCAGTCAGGGCGTCCAGTATCCAGCCACGTAACAGTGCCGAGATCGGTACATCGAGCTGGTCAGCCAGTGCCTCGATCGCTGCGACGTCATCGGGGGCGAGGCGGACTGCAACCGGTACCGATTTGTTCGGCCGGATCGGTACCACGTCTGCGGGCATTGGGTCGTCCCGCGTTACGTCGGCTTCGTTGGCAACTTGAGTGACCAGTTTCTTCGCGTCTGTGCTCATGGCTGCTCCCCTTCTCGATAAATTCGTCGGTCAGTGCTGTTTGCCCGCCAGCCGTTCGCGCCCCACCAGGCATTAGGCCTATCCTCTCGATGCACGAGGATTACCACGAGCACTGCTTCCGCGGTACGTGAGTAGCCGAGCACGCGGGCGCTGGCGCCAGACTTACTCTTGGGGTCCGGATCGAACAGTTGCGCGTCGACGTCGGCAAGAGCCTCATTCGCCTCGGCCACCGACACGTGATGGCCAGTCCATAGGTGCTCGCCCCCGTAAACCCAGTCCACATCGAAGGCCATGGCTTAAGTTTACAACTGTAAACAGATGCCGACAAGCACAGTGACAAGGTCAGTCCGAAGCAGCATTATTCGAAGAAGTCTTCATCCAGTTCGACGACCTCGTAGCATTGCTTCACTTGGACACCGACTCGGTACTTGATCATCAGGGCCGTCAGTCGGCTCTCGTCGATCAGAATTACCCGCGACTGAACCGCATTCGCGTACTCTCGGGCGCCACTGGTAAACGTGCTGGTCGTGATGAAAACGCCGCGGGTGGCGCCGATGCCGTGCAGGGCACCCACGAACGACTGAATCGCTTCCCTCCCTACATTGTTGCCTTTGCCGTAACGCTTAGCTTGGACGTAGACCTGATCCAGACCGAGCGCATCTTGGTCGATGACACCGTCAACGCCTCCGTCCCCGGTTCCGCCAATGCGTCTGCCGCGCTGCTCGGCACCGCCGTAGCCCATCTTGAGCAATAGGTCGACGACGGCCTGCTCAAAGAACGCGGGATCACTGGCCCGCAAGCGTTCGATGAGAGTGCTGCTGACCTCGGCATGGAGCAGGTTCATGCCCGCTTCGATCTGTTCCAGCGGAGACAATATATCCTCAGCCGCCTCGAGGGCGTTGGCCGCTCTTGGGGCTGTCTCAGGCCGGCGACGCGGCTGGTGGTTGCGGTAGACATCGATGGTTTCAAGATCCGAACGGTTGAGGCCGCCTAGGTACTTTGCAAGGAGGGTACGACCAAGATCCGTGATCTCGGATATACCCCGGACCGGACGATAAATGGCCCCGGCCGTCGTCAAGTCAGAGATCGCCCAGCCGACCCGGTTTTCCACCTTTGACTGGCCTGAGTTCAGAAGAACCGAGCGCTGTTCGTCCAAGATACCAAGCACATCCTGAACTTCAATTATGAGTTCACGCCGCTTGCGAGGTTTCCCGTCGGACAGCACCTTGAGCACTGGAATCATGAAGTCCTGCCACGGCGGGATGCCATCGGAAACCAGAGCTTGAGTGTCTGAAGCCAGGGATTCGGTAGTCACAGTTCTCCTTCGAATGCGCGGTTCTGCAGGGAGGCGAAGAGGGTGTCCAGCTCGGCGAGCTCGGTGCGGTGCTGGTCTTTCAGATGCTCGACGGCGGCAACTCGCATCGCGAAGGTCTGCTGAAGTTTCACCGGGGGCAGGGAGATAGGCATGGATTTGATGATTCCCATGTTCAGACCACCCATGATGGAACCCTTCGTAGTCTGCCGAAGGTGCCGGCTCGCTTTTGGATGCTGCAAGAAGTACGCATGAATATATTCGGGCACGGCCAGCGTTCGGTTGAGGGTAATACAACACAGGTGCTTTGTATTGATCGCCGTAGGAATGGCGTCAGGAATGACAGCGGCTCGTCCCAACGTCCCCATGATGGTAACGATCAGATCGCCCGGATGGACAGTGTAGCGCTTCAACTGCCCATATTTCTCTTCAGAAATGAAGCGCCGTTGCTTCCACTGGAAGCTGTTTTGCACAGCATTGTCGATCCCGAGAACGGCAATCCCCTCGTCCGTAAATTCGCTGGTCAGGAGCTGGCTGCCAAAAGGTCCCGTTCGGATGGATGATTTGGTTGGTGCTGCAAGTGACTCCATGCTGACACTGGGCCAAGAGGAAGAGCCTTTTACCAAGTCATCAAAAATGGATTGGGTGAGGGCGTCGAGGTGGGCGAGGGCTTGGCGGCGCTGGGCGCGGAGCTGGTCGGCCTTGTCCAGGACGGCGGCGATCCGGCGCTGCTCTTCGAGGGGCGGGAGCGGGATTTTAACTTCTGAGACGTAACTCGCTGGCACCCTTTGCTGGCCCCCGCTGCCCGTCATCCTCAGTTTCCCGGCTGAGCGGAACTCCTTCCGGCGCAGGAAGTGCAGCGCATATGCTGGATCCAAGGCGGCGTTCGCACGCACAACATGGAATTCTGTTGATCCGGCGCCCCATCGGTTGCCGATAGTTGCCCGTCCGATCTTGCCGTTTTCAAAGCATGGCGTTATTTTGGCTACGAGGAGGTCCCCTCGTTCGAAAGGGGTGAAGCCGGTTCGCACGTCCCCGACTTTTCGCGTGTCCTCGGACATGACGCAACCATGAACATCGCTCAATTGAGCCATCCCGACGAACGAAATGGGATCATCGCTGTGAGCTGCCAGATTCCATTTCGGATTGATTTGGGCAACATCCGCCAACCGGACCCGATTCACTTCAGCAGCTCCCGCAGCTCTGCCATGCCAGCGGTGATCTCGGCTTCGAGGGCATCCAGGTCGGCGAGGATCTCCTCCGGAGCCTTGTGATCGACGTCGTCGTATTCGATCTCTTTGTACCGGTTCAGCGACAGGTCGTACCCGTTGGCTTCGATCTCTTCGCGGGGGACGAAGAAGGACTGGTCGGTGCGCGCCCTGGTGAGTTCCGTCGTCGTACGTTTTCCCCAGCGGGCCCGGACGTCGTCCAGGTCAGAAGAGCCAAGCGGCGTGCGCTTGTCGTCCAGGCTGAAGCCGTCGGACTTCACGTCGTAGAACCAGACGTTGTCCGTACCGCCGGAATTGGTTTTGGTGAAGAACAGAATGGCGGTTGAGACCCCGGCGTAGGGCTTGAAGACGCCGGAGGGGAGTTTGACCACGGCGTCCAGCTTGTGGCCGTCAACGATCATCCGGCGCAGTTCCTTGTGGGCCTTGCTGGAGCCGAAGAGCACGCCGTCCGGAACGATGACCGCCGCGCGGCCACCGGGTTTGAGTAGCCGGAGGAACAGAATGAGGAACAGGAGCTCGGTCTTTTTAGTTTTGACCGGGCTCAGCAGGTCCTTGGCTACGTTGTCGTAATCCAGGCTGCCGGCGAACGGGGGATTGGCCAGGATCAGGTGGTACTTCTCTTCCTCGCTGGCATGCAGGTTTGCCAGCGAATCACGGTAGGTGACCTCCGGGTTTTCGACGCCGTGCAGGAGCAGGTTCATGGCTCCGATGCGGAGCATGGTGGCGTCGAAGTCGAAGCCGTGGAACTGCTCGTGGTGGAAGAAATGTGCGGTTTCCGGGTTGGTTAGCAGGGTCTCGTTGTGCGCCCGCAGGTGCTCGGCGGCGCTGATCAGGAATCCGCAGGTGCCCGATGCCGGGTCGCAGATGGTTTCTAGCGGTTTGGGTGCCTGCATATCAACCATCAGCTTGATGATGTGGCGCGGGGTCCGGAACTGTCCGTTGGTGCCGGCGGAGGAGAGCTTGGAGAGCATGTACTCATACAGGTCACCTTTGGTGTCCTTGCCGGTCATGTCCATCTCGTCGATGATGTCAACCACGCTGCCCAGGACGTGTGCGCTGGGAATGGTGAAGCGGGCGCCCTTCAGATGCTGGGCGTAGCTGGATTCTTCGCCATTGCTTTGCTTGGGCAGCTCCTCGCGGAGGAAGGGGAAGATGCTCTCATTGAAGAGCTTGAACATCACGTCATTGTCCAGGTCCTTGAACTTTGACCAGCGCAGCTCCTGGTAGCTGCGGCCGAACACATCGTTGCCGGGAGGGAAGACGGGATTGTGGATTGCCGTGCCGCTGCGATTGGCCCGCTTTTCCTCGCGAGTCTGCGTTTCGTCGAGCCGCTTCAGGAAGAGGAGGTACGTGATCTGCTCGATGACCTCGATTGGGTTCGAGATTCCGCCGGTCCAGAACGTATTCCAGACCCTGTCCACCTGAGACTTGATTTCACCTGTGATCACTTGAGCCAGTTTAGTGCGCGATGGAAGCGCCCCGGGACAGCTTCGATAGGCACGGAAGCTGTAAGTTCCTTCTCGAAAATACTTATCACATTTGATAAAATTTAGGACGTGGTGCCATCCAATGATCGAGATTGGCAGGAGCCAATAGGGCGGTTCCCTGCGCGCAAGGATCTCCAGCCGGAGCTTCAAGAAGTCTTGGAATCCGCGTCGAGACTCCAGCGTTTGGTTCCCGATGCTGTTCTGGTGGGCGGAAGCGCAGCGGCGCTCTATGCCGGGCACAGGGCGTCTTATGATCATGACTACGATCTCCGGGAGCTGCGCGCTAATTTCGACCTCGTTTTGGAAGCCCTTGAGTCCGATGACGGCTGGGCCGTGAATAGGTTGACGTACGGGAAGATCATCCTGGGGGAATTGGGCGGAATTGAAACTGGGCTGCGTCAACTGATCCGGCTCCGCCCCTTGGAAGTTGCAGAAGTTCAGTTGACGATTAGGAACACTGTCATGGTCCCGACGTCCGAGGAGACCTTGCGAATCAAAGCGTTCCTCATCACGAAGCGCAACCAGACCCGTAACTACTTGGACGTTGCAGCTCTTGCAGATCATGTCGGCCTGGAGCGTGCCGCGCTCGTCCTCTCCGGGATGGACGAGTATTACGCGGATCAGGCGCATGACGGTGCCGCCGTTTCTTCCCAGGTGGCTCGACAGTTGGGGCATCCGCTGCCCAACGACTCTGGGACAACAACGCGGCTGGAAGGATACAAGGGGCTGTCCGCTCGTTGGCTCGATTGGCAAGAGACGGTGAATCTCTGTCAACAACTTTCGGCGCAAATGGTCAGTGGTGAGGAGGAATCGTGACGGAGCTTAAATTTCGCAATCTGAACGTCACGCCGGACAGTCCAGTAGAAGATTGGGGTTTCGAGGGGCTCTTGACAGCGGCGGAGCTTGGGGACATTACGCATTGGCGGCGCATTATGGCAGCCGTGCGGCGTAACCCGTATTGCGAAGTGGCACGCGAAATGGTCCAAGTAATCGAAGCCATTGAGGACCCGGGTACTGCCGGCATGCTTCGGGCCGGCATGAAGCTGGTCAGGGAACGAGCAGCTGCGGAGGAAGTCTCAGAAGTGGCCGGAAGGCTCTCGGATTTCCTAGCCAAGGCGGGCATGTCCCGATTCGAGTTTGCGCGAAACCTGGGTACATCCCAGTCCCGCCTCTCCACCTATTTGAGCGGCAAGACCGTGCCCTCGGCAGCCATCTATATCCGCGCGGAGCATCTGGCGCAAAGATTCGCAGTCGAAAATCGGTGACCGCAACGACGGCGAGCTTCGTGTGACGCCACATGAACGTAGATGACCCCGGGTTTCCGCGCCATTGAGCGGGGCTTCGGGCGACTCTAGGGTGAGTCCATGACCATTCCTGAGAAGCCGGCCACCATTAGAATCGTCGCTGGCGACGCACCCAAGCGCCGGCGTCGAGGGCTTGAAATTTCCCTCCTTGCGGCGCTGGTGCTGCTGATCGGCGCCGGTGCCGCCGTCGCCTCCGTGACACAGAAAAATGCGCCGGCACCCACCGCCGCAGTGACCACGCCGGCGGCCACCCTGAAGCTGGGTTACTTCGGCAACGTGACGCATGCTCCCGCGCTGATCGGGCTGCAGCAGGGATTCTTCCAAAAGGACTTGGGCGCCACGAAGCTGAGCACCCAGGTGTTTAACGCCGGGCCGGCGGCGGTGGAGGCGCTCAATGCCGGGGCCATCGATGCCGCGTATCTGGGCCCGAACCCGGCCATCAATTCCTTTGTCAAGAGCAGGGGCGAGTCGCTTCGCGTCATTGCCGGCGCGGCGTCAGGCGGGGCGCAGCTGGTGGTCAAGCCGTCAATCCGGACCGCCGCAGACCTCAAGGGCAAAGTTCTGGCCACCCCGCAGCTGGGCGGAACCCAGGACGTGGCGCTGCGCTCCTGGCTTGGAAGGCAGGGCCTGAAATCCGGACAGGCTGACGCAGGAGCGCCGGACGCAGTGACCATCAATCCGACGGACAACGCCGCGGCGCTGAAGCTGTTCCAGGATGGAAAGCTCGACGGCGCATGGTTGCCTGAGCCCTGGGCGTCGCGTCTGGTGCTCCAGGCCGGGGCCACGGTGCTGGTGGATGAGAAGGATCTGTGGGACGGCTCGCTGACGGCGAAGCCGGGCCAGTTCCCGACGACGATTCTTGTCGTGAACAAGAATTTCCTGGATCAGCATCCGGAGACTGTCCGGGCGCTGCTGAAGGGGCACGTGGAGTCGGTGCAGTGGCTGCGGCAGAATCCCGCCGCGGCCGCCGAGGTGATCAATGCCGGATTGACGACGGCTGCGGGCTCCGCCCTGCCAGCTGACGTGCTGTCCCGGTCCCTGTCCGGTCTGAGCTTTACCGACGATCCGTTGGCCGGAACGTACCGCAAACTGCTGCAGGACGGGGTCGACGCCGGCACGACCAAGAGCGCGGACCTCGGCGGCATGGTGAATCTGGGCCCGCTGAACGCGGTGCTCAGAGATGCCGGTCTGCCGGCCGTCTCCGCCGCGGGTTTGGGCAGCCAGTGACGGCGGCGCCGGTTCAGCCTCTGGTAGGGGGCCGGGGCGGGAACGACGACGTACGGATCCCGGTTGATCCGGGAGTGGTGATTGAATTATGCGGAGTGGGGAAACGCTTCGGCGCGGGCGCGCCGGTGCTCGACGACGTCAATCTGGTGATCCGGCCCGGGGAATTCGTCGCGCTGCTGGGTGCGTCGGGATGCGGGAAGTCGACGTTGCTGAACCTGGTGGCCGGTCTGCAGCCTCCCACTGCGGGTTCCATGGAGCTCCCGGCTGACGGCGCCGCCTTCATGTTCCAGGATGCGACGCTGTTCCCGTGGCTGAGCGCGCGCGGAAACATTGAACTGGCGCTGCGGCTGCGCGGGGTTCCGAAGGCTGAACTGGGGAGGCGGGCGGAGGAACTGCTGGAGCTGGTGCATTTGGCCGGCTCCGGGCACAAGCGCCCACATGAGCTTTCCGGTGGCATGCGCCAGCGTGTTGCGCTGGCCCGTTCGCTGGCGCAGGACCGGCATGTGCTGCTGATGGATGAACCATTTGCGGCGCTCGATGCCATCACCCGGGACCTGCTGCACGACGAGTTGGAGCGCATCTGGCGCGGGACCGGCCGGACCATCGTTTTTGTCACCCACAATGTCCGCGAAGCGGTCCGGCTGGGCCAGCGGGTGCTGTTGATGTCCTCGCGTCCGGGCCGAGTGGTTCGGGAATGGACGGTGTCCGCCAAACAGAAAGCGCCGGAAGAGGCCGCCACCCTGGCGGCGGAAATCACCGCCGAACTGCGCAAGGAGATCAGCCGCCATGTCCGCTGAACAAGAGGTCCTGCTCGCCGCCGGTTCCCTGCCCCCGCAGGGGTGGCCCGAAAACCCTGCTGGTGCGGCCCCAGACTCGATCGGCGGAGGGCACTCGGTGAGCGAGGTCGAGGCCGGGCTGGATGCGTTGCAGTCCGAGCTGCCGCCCCGTCCGTCGCTGAACCTGACCAAAATCCTCGCGCCGCTTGGCGCCGTCGTCGTTCTGGTCCTGCTCTGGCAGCTCTACATCATGCTGGGCCACAAACGCGCGGATCTGGTGCCCGGTCCGCTGGATGTGGCCGCATCGCTGTCGGCGCTGTGGGGCGACGGCAAGCTGCAGGGCGCGGTGTGGACAAGCGTACAGCGTGGGTTCATCGGCTTCGTGGCCAGCGCGCTGATCGCCACGCCGATCGGGCTGTTGATAGCCCAGGTGCGGCCGCTGCGCACGGCGCTGGGGCCACTGATTTCCGGGCTGCAGGTGCTGCCGTCCGTGGCCTGGGTGCCCGCCGCGATCATCTGGTTTGGACTCTCCGATGCCACCGTCTACTTTGTCTTGCTGATGGGAGCGGTGCCGTCCATCATTAACGGGCTGATCGCGGGGGTGGACCAGATTCCGCCGCAGTACCGCCGGATGGGGCAGGTGCTCGGGGCTGGGCGCTGGGCGATGGCGGTGCAGATTGTACTGCCGGCGGCGCTGCCGGGCTACCTGGCCGGGCTGAAGCAGGGCTGGGCCTTCTCCTGGCGCTCGCTGATGGCCGCGGAGATCATTGCGATGGGCGGATCCATGGGCTTTGGGCTGGGCTCGTTGCTGCAGCAGGGACGGGACCTGTCCGACATGGCCGTCGTCATGAGCGCCATTTTGCTGATTCTTATTGTCGGGATCGCCGTGGAACTGCTGATTTTCGCGCCGTTGGAACGCCGGCTGCTGCGCGGAAGGGGACTGCTGGCCGCCACCTGATGTGCCGCCCGCTCGTGTTCTGCCGTTCTGCCGTTCTGCCGGCCCGCCGGTATGTCCCCGCGTGACGCCGCGTGAACGGGTGTTTCGCACTCTTTGGCTCCGCCGAATTTCTCTCCTTAAGGTGTTTCCATGGCTGTTCAAGACATATACCCCATCTCGCTGCGGCTGCTGGGCCGCCCCGTGTTGGTGGTGGGTGCCGGACCGGTTGCCGCGCGCCGCGCCAAGGGACTGCTCGACGCCGGCGCGCTGGTCACTGTGGTGGCACCGGAGGCGGAGGGCGGGGTCAGGGCACTGGCCGACGCCGGGCTGGTGCGGTGGCGCGAACGGGGCTATCTTGCCGGTGATCTGGACGGGGTCTGGTTTGTGCAGACCGCCACCGGTGTCGCGGAGGTGGATTCGCTGGTCGCGGCCGACGCCGAGGCGCAGCGGATCTGGTGCGTCAATGCCTCCGATCATGAAGCGTCTGCCGCCTGGACCCCTGCCGTTGCCGAGGTGGACGATGTGAAGATCGCCATCAGCGCCGGCGGAGATCCACGTCGGGCCGCGGTGCTGCGCAGCGCGGTGGCGGTGGCCCTGGAATGTGGTGACCTGCCTCTTCGGCGGCACCGCACATCACCAGGGGCCAGCGGATCTGTGGCCCTGGTCGGCGGTGGTCCGGGCGATCCGGGGCTGATCACTGTGCGCGGACGCCGGCTGCTGGCACAGGCCGATGTGGTGGTGGCGGACCGGCTGGGGCCACGCGGCCTGTTGGCGGATCTGGATCCCGAGGTGCGGGTCATCGAGGTAGGCAAGGCTCCGGGCCACCATCTTGTTCCGCAGCAGCAGATCAACGAGATCCTGGTCCGCGAGGCCCAAGCCGGTCATCGGGTGGTCCGGCTTAAAGGTGGGGATCCCTATGTGCTGGGCCGGGGTGGGGAGGAAGCGCTGTTCTGCCGGGCTCAGGGTATTGATGTGGAAGTGGCCTCCGGCGTCACCTCCGCTGTCTCCGTCCCGGCCGCGGCGGGGATCCCGGTGACGCACCGCGGTCTGGCCAAGGCCTTCACCATGATCAGCGGCCACGAGGAACTCTCCAACGTACCCGCGGGCAGCGATCACACCGTGGTGCTGCTGATGGGGGTCGGAACCCTGCGCCGATCCGCGGAGCTCCTGGCCGCCAATGGCCGCGGTCCCGACTGCCCTGTCGGTATTATCGAGAACGGTTACGGAGCCGATCAGCGCGTGACGATCGGGACGCTGGCCGGCATAGCGGACCAGGCGGAAGCGGCCGGCGTCGCGAACCCGGCCGTGATCGTCGTCGGCGACGTGGTCCGCGTCAGCCCGCTCGCCGCCGTCGCCCTGGCAAAGGCAAAGATTTCCATCGATTGAGCAATAGGCGCGCTTGTGGGCGCCCAAACGGACAGCAATTGCCCAGTCGATGACGGGCACCACGAAGAAAAGGAAACCACCGTGTCAACAAACAGCTGCGAAAAATCCGTCGGAACCGAGGGACGCCCGCTGCGGGTGGCCGTGATCGGCTCCGGCCCGGCCGGCGTCTATGCGGCGGATATCCTGACCAAGAGCGAAGAAGTCCGCAACGGCGGCCTGCACGTCAGCATCGACCTCTTCGACCGCTATCCGGCCCCCTATGGGCTGATCCGTTACGGCGTGGCCCCGGATCATCCCCGGATCAAGGGCATCGTGAACGCCCTGCACAAGGTGCTGGACCGCGGCGACATCCGCTTCTTCGGCAATGTTGATTTCGGTACGGACCTGTCTTTGGCCGACCTGCAGGCCCATTACGACGCCGTCATTTTCGCCACCGGCGCTATCAAGGACGCGGATCTGAATATTCCCGGGGTCGAGCTGGAGGGTTCATTCGGCGGCGCGGACTTCGTCTCCTGGTACGACGGCCACCCCGATGTGCCGCGCGAGTGGCCGCTGACCGCCAAGCACGTTGCCGTGATCGGGAATGGCAATGTGGCCCTGGATGTGGCCCGGATGCTGTCAAAACATGCCGAGGATCTGCTGGTGACGGAGATTCCGGACAATGTCCACCGGGGTCTGCAGGCCTCGCCGGTGACGGATGTGCATATTTTCGGGCGGCGCGGGCCGGCGCAGGTGAAGTTCACGCCGTTGGAGCTGCGTGAGCTGTCGCATTCCAAGGATGTGGACATCGTGCTCTATCCGGAGGATTTCGAGTTCGATGCGGCCTCCGATGAAGCGATCCGGACCAACAACCAGATCAAGACGATGGTCGGTACCCTGACGAACTGGCTGGTCGACCAGGATGACGACGTCTCCGCCGTTACATCAACCGCGTCGCGCCGGTTGCATCTGCATTTCCTGCACAGCCCGGTGGAGATCATCGGCACGGATGGCAAGGTCAGCGGGATCAGGTTCGAACGGACCGAGCTGGATGGCACCGGAGATGCCCGCGGTACCGGAGAAATTATCGAGTATCCGGTCCAGGCCGTGTACCGCTCGGTCGGATACCTCGGGTCTGCGCTGGCAGACGTTGAGTTCGATCACGTACGGGGTGTCGTGGAGAACGACGGCGGCCGGGTGCTGGACGCCGACGGCGCGCCGGTCCCCGGGGTTTACACCACCGGCTGGATCAAGCGGGGACCCGTCGGCCTGATCGGCCACACCAAGGGCGACGCTCTGGAAACGGTGACACACCTGCTGCGGGATCTCGCGCAGCTGCCGGCCGCCGTGCACGCGGAACCGGAAGCCGTCGTCGATTTGCTGGATGAGCGCGGGGTGCAGTACACCAGTTGGGACGGCTGGCTGGAGCTGGATGCCCACGAAAAGGCGCTGGGCGCAGCGGCATCCTTGGACGGGGGCGTGCAGCGCGAGCGGGTGAAGGTGGTGCCGCGCGTGGATATGGTGACTGTTTCCCGCGGCGCCGCCGTCGAAGTGTGACGGCCGAAGTGTGATGGCCCGGTGACCGCCCACTGTTGCGGACGTGGGAAAATCCCGTCAGCAGGCTTACGATAAGCGAAAGCGGCGGCCGGATAAAGGCTGACCCGGTCCGCTGACCACCGTTGGCAAGGGGGCATGTCCTTGAGTCTTCGCCGCAGCAATACCTCCGGACGGGGCTACCGGCGGGTCAGATCCGGCAGCGGTTTCAGCTACCGCGGCCTCGACGGCTCAACGCTGCCGTCCGGCACCGTTCGGGATCGGCTGGAAAGCGTCGGCATCCCGCCGGCCTGGACGGACGTGTGGATTGCCCCCTACGAGAACGGCCATATCCAGGCCACGGGACTCGACTCCGTGGGCCGGCGGCAGTATATTTACCATCCCACGTGGCGGGAACAGAAGGACAGGGTCAAGTTCGACCGCGCGCTGGCGCTGGCAGAGTCCCTGCCGGTGGCGCGTCGCCGCGTCACAATGGACCTGCGCAGCCTGGGTCTGACCCGGGACCGGGTGCTGGCCGGGGCCTTCCGGATGCTCGACAGCGGCTCGCTCCGGGTCGGTTCCGAGCGGTATACGAATGAAAACGGCAGCCGCGGCCTGGCCACCCTTCTCTGTGCACATGTCGCGGTCAACGGAGACAGGCTGCGGCTCAAGTTCCCCGCCAAGAGCGGCAAGGAATGGACCTCCGACATCACCGATCCGGATCTTGCGGTGTTGGTCCGGGAACTGAAACGGCGCGGCGGCAAGGCACGGCTGCTCGCCTACAAAGACGGCCGGCACTGGCACCCGGTGACCAGCGCGGAAATCAACGCTTACGTCAAGGAGCACACCGCTGGGGACTTTACCGCCAAGGATTTCCGGACTCTGCGCGGAACGGCCGCAGCGGCGGCCAGCCTGGCCCGCACCGGTCCGCAGCGTAAGGTCATGGACCGCAAAAAGGCGATCAGCCGGGCCATTGAGGAGGCCGCCGGCGTGCTCGGAAATACGCCTACCATCGCGCGGAAGAGCTACGTTGACCCGAGGATACTGGACCACTTCACCTCCGGCGAGACGATAGACCCGCGCCGGCCGGATTCCACGGAATCGGAACTCCGGTCGCTGCTGTACCGCCAGGGGGATGTGGTGCCGCTGAGTAATCGGCTGCATCCTGATGCGGCAGCTGCTGCAAAAGATGCCTGATCTGGGAACCATCCTTGGGACACCTTGTTGATCATCGCGCTGACGGCCATGCCGAAGTGGGTCGCAACGACGGCCAAAGCCGAACTGCTGTAGGTACTCCCTGGCTGGTTACTCCCGGGCGAGCCGCCGCACGGCCAGCGCCAGCCAGAGCTGAACCCGGTCCGCGGTGACGGCAGGATCGTAGCCGGTCAGCTCGGAGATCTGTGTCAGCCGGTACCGGACGGTGTTGCGGTGCAAGGTCAGCGCCTCCGCAACGGCCGCCACCGAGCCGTTGAGCTGCAGGTAGCTTTCCAGCGTGTTAACCAGCTCGGCGCCGTGCGCGGCGTCGAAGGCCAGCAGGGGGGCCAGCGCTTCCGTCGCCATATCCGTCATCGGCACGTCCTCGCTGGCCAGCAGCAGCGAGGTTAGGCTGAGCCGCTCCGGTTCATTCACCGCCAGACCACGGGAGGCGGCTTCCTTCGCCTCAAAATAGCTCCAACGCAGCCCGTTGGCCTGGGCATAGGCCCCGCCGATTCCCACCGGCGCCTTGATGCCGACGTCGGTCATCTGCCGGCTGAGTGCGGTGCCCAGCGTGGCCGGGGCGCCGCTGTGAGTCGGGCAGATGATGAGCAATTCCTGCTGATCCGCGCTGCCGAGCACGGCGGCCACCGCGGATTCGAGCGGCTGCGGCAGGGCCATGCCCGCCAGGGTGTCGGAGCGGCCGGCCGGTACGCGCACCAGCAGCACCATGTTTTTGGCGGCCGGATTCACGTGCACGCTTTGCAGCCGGGCCGTGGCATCGGGCCCGTTGAGGGAGCCGCGGATAATGTCTTGGAACACCTGGCCGGCCAGCTGTCGGGCGGTCTGCCGGCGCTGCACCAGGTTGTTCAACTCCACACTGATCAGGCCCTTGGCATAGTCAACGATCCCGCCGTCATCGAACGGTTTGCGCAGCCAGAGCGTGCTGGCGTCGCGCTTGCCCGTCGCGAGCACCACGGGAAGCCAGTTTTCGTCGTCGACGTCGGTGCCGGGGCAGGTGCTGAACAGCTCGCTGTTGAACTGGGTCAGCACCGCATCGGTGCGGATCATCCCGGCCAGCTTGGCCAACAGGGCGTTCAGGCCGCCGCCGGCGAGCAGCGACTGGGCCAGAATCTGATGCTGGGTCAGCAGCCGCTCGAGCTTGGCGTAGTGATCGGCCGAGCGCGAGTCAGCCACGAGCTTGCCGATGGCGATAAACGGAGTCCGGTACGGGACCTCGACGACGGGCAGCCCCCATCTGTTCGCTTCGGCGATCAGCGCCGTGGGGACCTGGTCATGGCCGAGCCCGATGCCAAAACCGAGGCCGACGGCGCCGGCCCGCTGTACCTGGCGGACGAAAGAGCGCTGGGCGGCGGCCGTGTTGCTTTTGAGGCCCGTGGTGAGCACGAGTTCACCGCCGCTGAGGAACGGCTGGGGGTTTTCCAGCTCGGTGACCGCGGCCCACTGAATCGGGGTTTTCAGCGTGCCTTGCGCAGCGCCGAGGTTTTTTAAGTGCAGCTGCGGCGTTGCCAGCAGATCGGCGAGGGAGATCGACATAAGTCAATTATACAAATGCACTACAATTTTCCCGGTCCTAGTGCGGCGGCACCATCCGGTGCCCGCATCAGCCCGGCCCTCAACAACTCCGCGGCCACGCCATGCAGGAACTTTGGTTCCTGTCCACGCTGTCGACGGCCGCCGTCTCGTCGTGCGCTGTGATGGCCTCGAGCAGGCATTCGTGGCCGTCGGCGCTGCACCCGTCGAAGCTGAGGTCCTGCTGCTGCAGAACGTTGCTGAGGAAGATCCTGTCAATGGGCCGGTGCCTTGATCGCTCGCGCAGCGTCGCCGTGACTCCTTCGGTCAGCGGTTGGCGGCGGCTTCGAAAGAGGGTCACGCCGAGGTCCTATTCGTAGCCGGAGTCCTTTTCGCTTCCGGTTTCGTAGCCGGACCGGCGAGCAGATAGCCCAAAACCACCTGCAGTGCCCCCACGGCCGCCAGCAGTATTAAGGGCAGCGTCCAGTCGCCGGTTGCGCCGTGCAGCAGTCCCATGCCGAGCGGGCCGATCGTCGCCACCAGGTAGCCGACGGATTGGGCCAGCGTGGACATCGCGGTCGTTTCTGCCGTTGATGATCCGCTGCGGCTGATGACCACCAGCACCAGCGGGAACACGCCGAGCCCGAAGCCCAACAGCACCGCCGGTAGCGCGGCCAGGGCGACCGGAAGCAGGAGCAGGGCAAACGCCCCCACGAGCAGCGAACCGGTGGACAGCACGAACGCGTGGCGCAGCAGGCGCGGTCGGCCGGCCATGGTCAGCAGCAGCACATTGCCGGGAACCGAGACGACCTGCATGAGTGCCAGCAGCATCCCGCTGGCAGCGGCATCCAGGCCGCGGGACGTGAGGATATAGGGCAGCCAGCTGATCAGCGAGTAGGCAATCAGCCCTTGAACGCTAAAGAACGCCGTAATCAGCAGGCCAGCACGGGTCCGCAGCAGTGACCATGGCGAAATAACCTTCCCCGGGCCTGTTTCAGGACTGCGGTGGGCCGCTACAGCCATCGGCAGAAACGCCAGAAGTGTGACCACGCTCAGAATCGCCCAGGCCGCGAGCCCCAGCGAGGGGGAGTGCAGCTGCTGTGCCAGCGGCACACTGACAGCGGCCGCGACGGTGGCGCCCGCGGACATGGTGATCGTGTACACCCCCGTCAGCAGGGCCGTTTTGTGCGCGTAATGATCCCTGATGAACGACGGCATGGCCACGTTGCAGACGGCCAGCCCGGACATGCTGACCAACGTCCCAACCAGCAGCATGCCAACCGAGGGGACGCCGCGGACGGCCAGTCCGGAGGTGAGCATCAGCAGTGCGACCGCGATGGCCTTCTCCACGCCCAGCCCTCTCACCAGCCAGGACGTTCCGGCACCGGCAACGGCGAAGCAGAGCGTGGGAATGGAGGGCAGCACTGCAGCGATCAGGGGTCCGTAGCCCATAACCTGCTGCAGGTCATGGAAAAGGGCAGCGGCGCTGGCGATTCCGGCACGCAGGTTCAGGCCAATCAGTACGACGGCGGCGATCCCCAAGGTGGCAGGCAGCCAGCCGTGCGCGGCAGGAGAGGGAAGGTGTTCGGGCAGCTCAGGTGCCAGCGTTTCCTCCAGCGTCTCCCCGAAAGGCTCATCGTCGGGACCGGCGCTCAGCCGTCCACGTTTTGCTCTCAGGACTGTTGCCTTCGGCCCCGATTGGTTCGGCCCCGATTGGTTCGGCCCCGTTTGGTTCGGTCCGGATGCATTCGGCCCGGTTGCATTCGGCCCGGTTACCGCCAGCGAGGCCGACCCGGCTTGGGTGTTCAACTGTCCGGAAGTCATGCACCAAACATAAAACGTCAGACATCTGATCCCTTTGTTAAGTGGGCGGAGTCACTCCCGTTGCCGTACGAGCCGTCCACAGGTCCTTCGATCTGCCAACAAGAATCTACGCCCCGAAACGACGCGGCCAGGCAATCTGACACTACTCTCCGGGCTGATGGGAGATCAGAATGAAGAACATGACTAAGACACCTCCGGATTACGCCCTGCCGGCCCAGGTCAGCCTGCAGCCGAAGCGACCCGCCTCCTCCAGCCCGTTGGCCCGCTGGCTATTGGCCAACCGCGTGGCACCTGTCGGACCTGAGACGGAGGAGATCCATGCCAAACCCAACGCCTGGTGGAAGGTCATGTGCCTCACCGGCGTCGATTACTTCTCATCACTGGCCTACCTGCCGGGCATCGCGGCTCTGGCGGCCGGCGCACTGTCCCCCTTGGCAACGCTGCCGATCGTGGCGCTGACGTTGCTGGGGATGCTGCCGATGTACCGTCGGGTGGCCAAGGAGAGCCCCCACGGCCAGGGTTCGGTGGCCATGCTGGAAAAGCTGCTGCCGTTCTGGCGGGGCAAATTCTTTGTCCTGATACTGCTCGGTTTCGTGGTTACCTCCTGGATCATCACCATCACCTTGTCGGGAGCGGATGCCACCGTGCAGATCCTGCAGAATCCTCTGTTGCCCAACGGGTTGCGGGGCGCGGCAGTACCGATCACGGTGGTGCTGCTGCTCATCCTGGGAGGGGTTTTCCTGCTCGGCTTTAACGAGGCCGTCGGGGTTGCCATCCCGTTGGTGGCCGTATATCTGGCGCTCAACGCCGCGATCGTCGTCGTCGGCTTCGTCGAAGTGTTCACCCGGCCAGGGCTCCTGAACGGCTGGACGGATCGGCTGCTCTCGAGCAGCGGCGGACCCGGCGGCGTCCTCGGTCCGGCCATCATTGCGTTCCCGCTGCTGGTCCTGGGCCTGTCCGGCTTCGAAACCGGCGTCAGCATGATGCCGCTGATCACGGCACGCGGAGACACGCCGGAACAGCGCCTGGCATCGCGGATCCGCAACACGCGCAAGCTGCTCACCACCGCAGCCCTGATCATGAGCGCTTACCTGATGACCACCAGCTTCATCACCACTGTGCTGATCCCACCTGCCGAATTCAAGGACGGCGGCCAGGCCAGCGGCCGCGCCCTGGCCTACCTGGCCCACGAATACCTGGGCAGCAGCTTCGGCACCGTTTATGACATCAGCAGCGTCCTGATCCTCTGGTTCGCCGGTGCCTCCGCCATGGCAGGACTGATCAACATCGTTCCGCGTTACCTACCTTCCTACAGGATGGCCCCGGAATGGGGACGCGCCGTGCGGCCCGTCGTACTGGTCTACACCGCAATCAGCGTGGGCATCACCATCCTCTTCCATGCCGATGTCAACGCGCAGGCCGGAGCATACGCCACCGGGATCCTGGCCATGATGGTTTCCGGAGCGGTGGCTGTCACCGTTTCCGCCGTCCGGCGCCACCACCGCCTGGGCATCGCTCAGGGGCATGCATCTGTTCTCCGATGGCCAGCGCGCTGGCCCCCGCATTGACCAGCGCCTCGGCAAGTTCAACCTGCCCCCCGGCGTCTGCTGGTATCGACAGGCCGTTGGTCATCATCATCTCGCCACCCGTGACCCATTCCCACAGGCGCGGCAGATCGGAGGTATGGGCCCAAGTGACGCGGTTGCCCAGCCCTCCCGGCCCAGCAAGAAGTGTCAACCCCAGTTGGGGTTCGGCCAGCAATTCGGCCACAGCAATAGCCACTCAGAGGTCTCCTGTGCTTGAAGCGGAGGCCGCCCCCATGGCGGCCTTATACGTATGTATAAGTCTCTCTGTCATTTGTAGGCAATCTTCGCATGTACCGAGTGATGCCGGTCACCAACAATTAAGAGACTGAACTTCCCCGCTCGATAAGAGCATTCACGAGAGGGTTTGCCATGAGCGCAACCAGCAATCTCATTGATGACGCCCCGCTGACCAAATTCCACAAGAAGCTGACCTTCTTCGCTTCCGGCGGCCCGTTCATCGATGGCTACGCGCTGTCGATCATCGGAATCGCGTTGATCACTATGACCCCTGGCTTACACCTGAGTACGGTGGAAATCGGCATGATTGGTGCCGCGAGCCTGGTCGGCATCTTCTTCGGCGGTGCTATCTTCGGGTGGCTGACCGACAAGATCGGCCGCCACCACATGTACATCGCCGACCTAATCGCCCTGGCCGTATTCTCCCTGCTCAGCGGCATCGCCACCGAAGTTTGGCAGGTGTTACTTTGCCGCTTTCTCCTTGGTATGGCCATCGGCGCCGACTACCCGATCGCCACCTCGCTGCTGGCAGAGTTCTTGCCCAAGAAGCACCGCGGACGTCTCCTCGGGGCCACCTTCGTGGTGTGGGCCATCGGCGCAGCGGCGGCGTTCGGAGTGGGTTACCTTCTTCGCGACATGGGACCTGGCACGTGGCGCGTCCTGCTTGCCAGCCCCGCGATCTTCGCCATCATCACGCTGCTGTTCCGCCTCGGGACCCCAGAATCCCCGCGCTGGCTGCTCTCCCGGGGGCGCCGCGACGAGGCGGACGCTGTCATCAAGAAGGTCTATGGTCAGCAGTACGGCCTCGCCGACGTCGCATCGGACAGCGATGGTCCGACCAAGCAGGGTAAGTTCATGGACATCTTCAGGGGCCAGTTCTGGAAGCGCACCCTGTTCGTATCCATCTTCTGGACCGCCCAGGTCATCCCGCTCTTCGCGGTCTACACGTTCGCACCGGACCTACTAGGGTCCATGGGTATGACGGGCGACGCTAATCTCTACGGCGGGTCCTTCCTGATCTCTATGCTGTTCGTCGTCGGCGGCATTCCCGGTCTGTGGCTGGTCGAAAGAATCGGGCGCCGCAAACTGCTCCTGTGGAGTTTCGGCATCATCGTGGTGGCCTTGGCCATCCCCGCCTTCATTCCGAACGTGCAGGCCGCACCCCTCTTCATCGCGCTGGCAATCTTTGCGTTCGCCTCCGGCGCCTCCAGCTTCCTTGAGGTCGTCTACCCCAACGAACTCTTCCCCACAGAGATTCGCGCCACGGCTGTAGGCTTCGGGACGGCAATCAGCCGCGTAGGTTCCGCAGCCAGCACCTATTTGATGCCGGTCGCTATTCTCAGTTTTGGTGCCGCTGGCTCGCTGCTCATCGGTGCCGTTATCTCCCTGATCGGCCTGCTGGCCACCTTCCTGCTCGCGCCGGAAACCGCCAATAAGTCGCTTTCGGAACTCACCACAGAATTGCCAGTTCAGCCGGCTAACAGCAAAGCAACGGAAGGATCCCTGTCATGACCACCCACGATCCCATCGGACCCGTCGACGCAACCAAGGTCCCCCGCTACGCGGGCCTGGGCACCTTCGCCCGACTTCCTCAAATCGACCGAGTTCCGGACTATGACATTGCAATCGTTGGCGTCCCGTTCGACGGCGGAACCTCTTTCCGTCCGGGCGCGCGGTTCGGCCCGGCTGCTGTCCGCGAGGCCTCCCGCCTGCTGCGCCCGGGCTACCACCCGGAACTCGATGTTGAACCCGTCTACGAAGCTCAGGTTGTGGATGCCGGCGACATTGCCTGCACACCATACGACATCACCCGAGCCGTGCGCGAAATAGAAGAACAGGCCCTGCCGCTGCTGGGCAAAGACAAGAAGCTGATCTCCATCGGCGGCGACCACACCATCGCCCTGCCCATGCTGCGGGCGCTGAATACGGTTCACGGCCCGGTGGCACTGCTCCACTTCGACGCACACCTGGACACCTGGGACACCTACTTCGACCAGTCGATCACTCATGGAACTATCTTTCGACGGGCATTCGAAGAAGGCCTTCTCGTCGAGGACAAGTCGATGCACGTGGGTATCCGTGGCCCGGTTTACGATCGTGATGACTTCCTGCGGGACCACGAGTTCGGCTTCCAGATCATCCGCTGCTCGGATCTGGATGTCATCGGTGTTCCGGCCGCAGTCCAGCGTGTGAAGGACCGCTTGGGTAATACCCCCGTCTACGTCTCGATCGACATCGACGTGCTGGACCCGGCCTATGCACCGGGGACGGGTACTCCCGAAATGGGTGGTCTGCACTCCCGGGAACTGCTCGCCTTGCTCCGCGGGCTTAACGGCATCAACATTGTCGGCGCCGACGTCGTCGAAGTCGCCCCGGCCTACGACCACGCCGACATCACCACCCTCGCGGCCGCAACCGTCGTCTTCGACTTGCTGGGCCTGATGGTGAACCGCAGCAAGGGTGCCGCCATCTCCGGTCAGGAAAGCCTGGAGACGGCTGCCGTTTAGGCGCGGTTACCGTTTAGGCGCGGTTACACTGTGGGGCCTGCGGAAGATTTGCAGGCCCCACAGTGGCTGACCCGCCGTCGTTTTGAGGGGCTGTCCGCATCGGAGGCTCCGGCGCGTGGACAAGGTTTGTAATTGCGCCTAAAGGCGCTGCGTGCTTGAAGGTCCGATAGATGTCCGGACCTCACTGCGGCACCGAGCCCCTGGCCGACGAACGGTAGGTCGGGATGTCGTTGCCGACCTTCCAAGACGGCCCTGCATCAACGGCCCTGCATAAACGGCCCTGTATAACCGCACTGAACACGCACCATTGCATAGTGCAGCCGCCCATTCACCTGTGGCGAACCCGTGGCCTAGGCTCGAGACAAGTCTCTGCCGCAGATCCGCCGCCGCAGGGGCATTCGACAGGAGAGGTTGTACACCGTGGTCCACACCCTGCAGAATTTCATCAATGGGGAATTTGTGTCCGTCAAGGGCTCGGATTCGCTGGAGATCGTCAACCCCGCGAACGGCGAGACCGTGGCCAGCGCCCCGATCTCGGAACAGGCGGACGTGGCGGCAGCCATGAGTGCCGCGGCCACGGCCTTCCGCAGCTGGCGGCGAACCACGCCGCGGGAGCGTCAGGGGCTGCTGCTTCAACTGGCCGACGCCATGGAGGCCCGTAGCGAGGACCTGGTAGAGGCCCAGCACCGCAACACCGGACAGGTGCGGCAAATGATTGCCGACGAAGAAGTGGCCACCGGTGCCGACCAGCTGCGCTTCTTTGCCGGTGCGGCCCGGCTGCTGGAGGGCAAATCCGCCGGCGAGTACATGGACGGCTTCACTTCCTTCGTCCGTCGTGAGCCCGTTGGCGTGATTGCGCAGGTGACGCCCTGGAACTACCCGTTGTTGATGGCTATTTGGAAGATCGGTCCAGCGCTCGCTGCCGGGAATACCGTGGTGCTTAAGCCCAGTGACACGACGCCCGAAAGTACGCTGGTGCTGGCCGACATCGCCAAGGACATTCTCCCCCCGGGCGTCTTCAATGTGGTGCTGGGCAACGGTGCCACCGGTGCCGCGATGGTCGAACACAAGATCCCCGCCATGGTGTCGATCACCGGCTCAGTGCGTGCCGGCATCGCCGTCGCCACCGGCGCGGCAGCGGGGTTGAAGCGGGCGCATTTGGAGCTCGGCGGTAAGGCTCCGGCGGTTGTCTTCGCCGACGCGGACCTGGGTAAAACGGCCCAGTCCATCGCTGAATTCGCGTTCTTTAATGCGGGCCAGGACTGCACCGCCATCACCCGGGTGCTGGTGGAGGAATCCGCCCACGACGAGCTGCTGGCGGCGCTCGCGACGGCGGCCAAGGGCTTGGAAACGGGGAACGAAGACGACGCCAGGAACTATTACGGACCGTTGAACAACATCAACCATTTCAACGCCGTCTGCAAGGTCGTTGAAAACATCCCGGAGCACGCCACCGTCGTAACCGGCGGTAAGCGGGTGGGTGCGAAAGGATTCTTCTTCGAGCCCACCATCGTTGATGGCGTCCGGCAGACGGACGACATTGTCCAGCAGGAAACCTTCGGCCCGGTGCTCACGGTGCAGACCTTCCGGACGGAGGAAGAGGCCGTGGAGTTGGCCAACGACGTGGATTTCGCGTTGGCCTCCAGCGTCTGGACCAGCAATCACGGGACGGCCATGCGGGTCTCACGGGACTTGGATTTCGGCGCCGTCTGGATCAATACCCACATCATGCTCACCGCGGAGATGCCGCACGGCGGGTTTAAGCAGTCGGGCTACGGCAAGGATCTGTCGATGTACGGCGTCGAGGATTACACCCGGATTAAGCATGTGATGAGCGCGCTGGACGCGTAGGACGACGGCGGCGGCCGCCGGCTTGTGGTCGGTCACGCTCTCTGGGCTGAACCTCCCAATTAGCTGAGCCTCCCAATTAACAGACAACTTTAGAAAGGCAGCAAAGATGGCAGACATCCAGTACCGGTTGGCGCAGAAGCGGCAGATCCTCGGGGCGTTCCCCGGACCCAAATCGGCGGCACTGACAGAACGGCGCAAGGCCGTGGTGGCTGGCGGAGTGGCCTCCAGCGTGCCGGTGTACGTGGCGGATGCTGACGGCGGCGTGATCGTGGACGTGGACGGCAACTCGTTCATCGACCTGGGTGCCGGCATCGCGGTGACGAGCGTCGGTGCGTCCGACCCCGCCGTCGTCGGCGCTGTTAAGGAGCAGGCGGAACACTTCACGCACACCTGTTTCATGGTCACCCCCTACGAGGGCTACATTGCCGTGGCGGAGGAGCTGGCCAAACTCACCCCGGGCGACCATGAGAAGCGCTCCGTGCTGTTTAACTCGGGGGCGGAAGCCGTGGAAAACGCCGTCAAGGTGGCACGTCTGGCCACCGGCAGGGACGCGATCGTCGCCTTTGACCACGCCTACCATGGCCGCACCAACCTGACGATGGCGCTCACCGCCAAGGCGATGCCGTACAAGACGAACTTCGGTCCGTTCGCGCCGGAGGTCTACCGGGTGCCGATGAGCTACCCTTACCGCGAAGAGTCGGACATTAAGGGTGAAGAGGCCGCCCAGCGCGCCATCACCATGATTGAAAAGCAGATTGGGTCCGATTCGGTTGCTGCCATCCTGATCGAACCGATCCAGGGCGAGGGCGGCTTCATTGTGCCGGCCGAGGGCTTCCTGCCGGCGCTGGCCGCCTGGGCCCGGGAAAAGGGCATTGTTTTCATCGCCGATGAGGTGCAGTCCGGCTTCTGCCGCACCGGGTCCTGGTTTGCCTCCCAGCACGAGGGCGTTGTCCCGGACATCATCACCATGGCCAAAGGCATTGCCGGCGGCCTGCCGCTGAGCGCCATCACCGGCCGGGCTGCCCTGCTGGACGCCGTCCACCCGGGCGGCCTGGGCGGGACCTACGGCGGGAACCCGGTGGCCTGCGCCGCCGCGCTGGCCGCGATCGGAACCATGCGGGAACTCGACCTCAATGCGCGCGCGCAGCGGATCGAAAAGATCGTGATGGACCGGCTCGGTGCACTGGCGGCGGACATGGGCGACGGCGGCATAATCGGTGACCTGCGCGGTCGGGGCGCCATGCTCGCCGTCGAACTTGTCAGGCCGGGCACGGCACAGACGACGAAGGAACCGAACCCGGAGGCCACCAAGGCCGTCGCCGCGGCGTGCGTGCAGGCCGGCGTCGTCATCCTGACCTGCGGCACCTACGGCAATGTGGTCCGGCTGCTGCCGCCGCTGGTGATCAGCGACGAGCTGCTCAAAGACGGGCTGGATGTGCTGGTGGAGGCGATCCGCGCCAACGTCTGAGACGGCGGGTAGAGTCTGAGCTACACGACCGGAACGCTGCCGGCCGGTCCTGCGCCATCATTAGGAGCGGCCGGCAGCCACAAACCCGATGAGGGGTTGTTTTGATGCGATATGTAGTTGGATATACGCCCAATGAACGCGGGGCCGACGCCATTGCCCTGGCATCCGTCATCGCACGGACCCAGGGTGCGCGCCTGGACCTGGTCTATGTCGTCGGGGACAAGGCCGCCCTGGTGCAGGACGCGGTCGCGGTCAAACGGGACGCACTGGACCTTGTTCCGAAAGGCGTGCAGGCCGAATTCCATGTTCGGGCTGCGGATTCCTTTGCCAGCGGGCTGATTGAGGCCGCCGTTGAGTATTCGGCTCTGCTGATCGTGGTTGGCGCCGCCAGCAACGGGCTGTTCAAGCGTTTCACCGTCGGCAGTGTGGCCAACGCGCTGCTGCATGCCTCGCCGGTGCCCGTGGCGCTGGCACCGCGCGGCTATCAGCGCACGGAACCGCTCACGCGGCTGACGGCCATGGTGGGGACCCGCGAGGGCTGGGAATCCGTCACGGACGTCGGGATCAACGCGGCGGGCCGGCGCGATCTGCCGCTTCGTCTGGTGTCTGTGGTGGAGCTCGACGAACTCATGCAGCGGCATTACGAGTTGAGCAATGCACTCAGCCCTGCCCGCCAGCATGCCAACACCGTGCTGACCGAGGCCGCGCAACGGCGCTCGGGCGGGTCCACGACGGTGACTCTGGCGCATGGCCGGACCATCGAGGAAGCGGTCGACAGCCTGGGCTGGGAGGACGGCGAACTCGTCATCGTCGGGTCCAGCCGGCTGGCGGAGCGTCGGAAGCTGTTCATGGGCGCAACTGCCAACAAGATTCTGCGCGCCCTGCCGGTGCCGATGGTGGTCGTTCCCCGGGACTACGAGCGGATCGACGGCTAGCGACTGCGCCAGCGCAGCCCTGAGGCAGCGCAGGCCTGAGGGCCTGAGGCAGCGCAGGCCTGAGGCAGCGGCTCAGTCGCTTGGAAGGGGCGGCGCAGCATGGGTGTCGCGGGCTTGCCCCGGCTTCGCGGCCGGAGTTGCCGAGGGCGCGGCTGGCATTGCGGAGCGGGCCCGGCGCAGGCTCCGGTTCTGTCCGTAATTGCGGAGCATATCAACGGTAAGCAGCACCAGCGCCAGCCAGACGATGCAAAAGCCGATCCACCGTTCCGGGCCCATTTCTTCGCCCAGCACTGTGATGGCGAGAATGAACTGGATGACAGGGGTGAAATACTGCAGCAGTCCTATCGTGGTCATCGGGAGCCGTCGGGCAGCAGCTCCAAAAAACAGCAACGGCACCGCAGTAATAATTCCGGAGGCGGCCATCAGCCAGAAATGCCCCGCGCCGAGGGTGCCAAGCGTGTCCCGACCGTTGAGCGAGAGGACGATCATAAAGACGGCGGCGAACGGCGCCAGCACCGCGGTTTCAATGCTCAGGCTCGATGCCGCATCAACCCTGGGCCCGACCCGCTTCTTCATGAACCCGTACAGACCAAAGCTGGCGGCCAGGACCAGGGCGATCCACGGCAGCCTGCCGTAGCCGATTGTCAGCACGACGACGGCGGCAAACCCGACGCCGACGGCAGCCCACTGCAGGCGGCGCAGCTTCTCTTTCAGGAAGATGACGCCCAGCAGTACGGAGACCAACGGATTGATGAAATAGCCCAGCGACGCCTCGATGGCCTGGCCGCTGGTGACGCCGAACGTATAGGTCAGCCAGTTCACCGCAATCAGTGCGGCGGCGACGGAAAGGTTGCCCAAGATGCGTTTGTTCCGTACGGCCGCGATCAGCTGCGGCCATGCCTTGGTCACAGTCAGCAGAAGGGCACAAAAGCCCAGCGACCAGACGACCCGGTTCGCCACGATTTCGACCGGGCCGGCGGGTACGAGCCAGATGAAGTAGACCGGCAGGAGACCCCAGAGGCTGTAGGCGCCCATCCCGAACAGCACGCCTGCGGTAGAGTCGCTTCGCGGTAGGCGCCCGGGTGTTGAAGCGCCGGGGATGGACTTGAGGGAAGAGTTGCTCGCAGACACATGTCCAATAACATCAGTATTCTCGACAGTATTCCGCATCACGTCTTTGCTCCGCAGCTGAAGCCGCCATTTAGACTGGTAGCTGGTGGCCGCGGATGTCCCTGTGCCGCGCAGCCTCTCTCTTGCTGATCGATCGTTTGGAAGGACCCTCCTGTGTCTATCTCGGCAGCCGTCCACCCTCTTCGGGTGGCCATCATCGGTTCGGGCCCGGCCGGCGTCTATGCCGCGGATATTCTGACCAAGTCCCAAGAAGTGCGCGGCGGCGATGTCGAGGTCAGTATTGATCTTTTTGAGTCCTACCCGGCCCCGTACGGCCTGATCCGTTATGGCGTGGCCCCGGATCATCCCCGGATTAAAGGCATTGTGAACGCCCTGCATAAGGTCCTGGACCGCGGTGACATCCGCTTCCTGGGCAACGTGACCTACGGCCGGGATCTGACCTTGTCCGATATCCGCCACCTCTACGATGCCGTCATCTTCTCCACCGGCGCCATCAAGGACTCCGGCCTGGACATTCCGGGCGTGGAGCTGG
Source organism: Paenarthrobacter sp. PH39-S1 (assembly GCF_030063245.1). GTDB lineage: Bacteria > Actinomycetota > Actinomycetes > Actinomycetales > Micrococcaceae > Arthrobacter_M. The sequence goes on along the minus strand of NZ_JASISR010000003.1, from coordinate 37,033 downwards.
AGGGCTCGTTTGGCGGGGCGGATTTTGTCTCCTGGTATGACGGGCATCCTGATGTGCCGCGGGAGTGGCCGTTGGAGGCGAAGCACGTTGCCGTGATCGGGAACGGCAATGTGGCTCTGGATGTGGCGCGGATGCTCTCCAAACATGCCGAGGACTTGTTGGTGACGGAGATTGCGGACAATGTGTACCGGGGGTTGAAGTCCTCGCCGGTGACGGATGTGCATATATTTGGCCGCCGCGGGCCGGCGCAGGTGAAGTTCACGCCGCTGGAGCTGCGGGAGCTGTCGCATTCGAAGGATGTGGACATTGTCTTGTATCCGGAGGATTTTGTCTTTGACGCGGCCTCGGATGAGGCGATCCGGTCGAATAACCAGGTCAAGACCATGGTCAACACCCTGACGAACTGGCTGGTGGAGGAGCCGTCCCACGCTGACAAGCCGGCTTCCAGGCGGCTGCACCTGCATTTCCTGCACAGCCCGGTCGAAATCGTCGGCACGGACGGCAAAGTCAGTGGGATGAAGTTTGAACGCAATGAGCTGGACGGCACCGGCCGTGCCCGCGGTACCGGTGAGATTGTTCACTACCCGGTGCAGGCCGTCTACCGGGCCATCGGCTACTTCGGCTCGGAACTGCCCGAGGTGGGCTTTGATGCGGCGCGCGGCGTCATTCCCAATGAGGCGGGCCGGGTGCTGGATGCGGACGGTAAACCGGTTCCCGGCATCTACGCCACCGGCTGGATCAAACGCGGTCCCGTCGGTTTGATCGGCAGTACCAAGGGGGACGCCTTGGAGACTATCGGCTGCCTGCTGGAGGATCGGCTGAGTCTGCCCCGGGCCGAGAAGCCAGAGGAGCAAGCTGTCATCGATCTGCTGGAATCCCGCGGTGTGCAGTACACGAGCTGGGAGGGCTGGCTGAAGCTGGACGCGCATGAGGAAACACTTGGCGCTGAGTACGTTCGTGCCGACGACGGAACCGGCCTCGGCGAGGACACCGCCGCCAAGCGCCCACGGGTAAAGGTGGTGCCGCGGGAGGATATGATTTCCATTTCGCGCGGCACGTCGGCCGAAATCAGCCCCCGGAACACGCCCGGGGAATGACGGTTCGTCTCACTGTCTGAGACGACGGCAGTGCCCGGGCGGGCGAAGCAGGTGCGGGTTCGGTACCGTAGATGGGTCCCTTCGGCTCCAACCATGACGGATTTCCATGAATTTACTGCGCACAAAGTCCATTGAAAGCTCCCTCCGCGATGCCCAAGAGCCCGGACGGACCCTCAAACGCTCCCTCAATACCTGGGACCTGATGATCATGGGAATCGCCGTGGCCGTGGGCGCCGGCATCTTCTCCGTCGGGGCCAAAGCCGCCGCACACAATGCCGGTCCGGCCGTGACGGTCAGCTTCATTCTGGCGGCGCTCACCTGCGCATTGGCGATCATGTGCTACGCGGAGTTTGCCACGGCCATCCCCGTCACTGGCAGTGCCTACGTCTTTACCTACGCCACCATGGGGGAGCTGCTGGCCTGGATTATCGGCTGGAACCTGATTTTGGAACTGCTCATGGCCGGCTCCGTGATCGCCAAGTACTGGGGCGTATATCTCAGCGACTTCCTGCAGGCCGTGAATGTCAATATCCCTGCCCAGCTGCATCTGGGCTCCGTGACCCTTTACTGGGGACCGTTGGTCGTCGTCGCCGTCTTTACCACGGTGCTGGTGCTCGGCACGAAGCTGTCCGCGCGGGTCAACAGCGTCTTCACCATTATCAAAATAGCGATCGTCCTCTTCGTAATCGTGGTTGGGTTCTTCTTCGTCAAGGCACAGAACTACACACCCTTCGTGCCGGAGTCCGCGCCGGCGCCGGCAACCGGCGGATCCTGGACCGAGCAGCCGTTCCTGTCCTTTTTGAGCGGGGCCAACCCGGCCATGTACGGTTTCACCGGTGTGATCTCCGGCGCCGCGCTGGTCTTCTTCGCTTTCATCGGCTTCGACGTTGTCGCGACCAGCGCCGAGGAGGTCAAGAACCCGAAAAAGACCCTGCCGCGTGGAATCTTTGCCGGGCTCGCCGTGGTCACGGTGCTGTATATCCTGGTCACCCTGGTGGTAACAGGCATGGTGTCCTACCAGGATCTGGCCAAAGCAGCGGATCCGTCCTTGGCAACCGCGTTCCACCTCGTGGGTGCGGACTGGGCCGTCGTAGTCATTTCCCTCGGTTCCCTGATCGGCCTGACCACAGTGATCATGGTGTTGCTGATGGGTCTTGCCCGGGTCACCATGGCGATGAGCCGCGACGGGTTGTTGCCCCGCGCATTGAGCAAGACTTCCGCAAAACGCAGCACTCCCGCGCGGACACAGATCATCTGTGGCGGGTTGGTGGCACTGCTTGCAGGCTTCACGCCGGTTGATCTGCTGGCCGAGATGATCAACATCGGCACGCTGTCCGCCTTTGTCATGGTGAGCCTCGGGATTTTGGTGCTGCGCCGCAAACGCCCGGACCTCAAACCCTCCTTCCGGGTACCGTTTGGCCCTGTCATCCCGGTGGCCTCGGCCCTGCTGTGCATCTACCTGATGTTCAACCTGGCCACTTTGACCTGGGTCTTCTTCGCCATCTGGCTGGTGGCAGGTCTAGTGATCTACTTCTCCTACGGAGCATGGAATTCCCGGCTGGGCAGGCAGTTGAAGAGCAGCCGCTCCGGCGAAGGTGTTAGCAGCGGTTCGGCGGCGGCCGACGACGGCGACAAGGTCTCGATCGACGCCTGAGTACGGTCGCGGGGAAATCGGGCCGCAGCGCGGACGCAGAAAGGGCGGCTTCCCGCTGAGGGAAACCGCCCTTTCTGCTCAGTACTGTGTGCAGCTCAGTACCGTGTGCAGCTCAGTACCGTGTCGTACTCAGTCCGTGTTGGACCTAGTACTTGGTGGCCGCTTCCGCATCCGATTCGATGCTTTCGCCGGCGCCCAGGTTGGCGCGAAGCTTGGCGCCGAGGTCCGAATCCACCTTGGTCCAGTAGCCGATGGCGCGTTCCTTGATGCCGCCGTCCTGGACGCCGCCCACGGCGCCGGTGATGGTTTCCAGCAGCCGGGCGCGTTCGCCGTCGTCGAACACCTCGCGGTAGAGCGTGCCGGCTTGGCCGAAGTCATCATCGGCCGAGTGCAGGGAATGTGCCGAGAGCGTCAGTGCGCCGTCGTTCTCCCAGCCGCCGCCGACAGTTGCCGGCTCAACGGCCGCCGCGCCGCCCTTGGAGTTCGGTGCGTAAACCGGGGTGCTGGCGTCGTTGAAGGTGTAACGGGCAGCACCGTTCTGGCTGTAGTTGTTCACCTGGTTCTTCGGCGCGTTCACCGGCAGCTGGGCGTGGTTGGTGCCCACCCGGTAGCGGTGTGCGTCCGCGTAGGAGAAGATGCGGGCCTGCAGCATCTTGTCCGGGCTGCCGGCGATGCCGGGCACGAAGTTCGACGGTGCGAAGGCGGCCTGCTCGATCTGCGCGAAGTAGTTCTCCGGGTTCCTGTCCAGTGTCATCGTGCCGACCTTGATCAGCGGGTAGTCCTTCTTGGACCAGATCTTGGTCAGGTCAAACGGATTGAACCGGTAGTCCTTGGCATCCGCATACGGCATGATCTGCACGTGCAGGTCCCAGGAGGGGAAATTGCCGGTCTCGATGTTGTCGTGCAGGTCGCGGATGTAGTAGTCCGCGTCCGAGCCGGCCAGCTGCTCGGCCTCGTCGCCGCTCATGGCGTTCACACCCTGATTGGAGTGAAAATGGTACTTGACCCAGAACTGCTCGCCGGCTGCGTTGATCCACTGGTAGGTGTGCGAGCCGTAGCCCTGCATCTGACGCCAGGAGGCCGGCAGCCCGCGGTCGCCCATCAGCCAGGTGACCTGGTGCGCGGACTCGGGGGAGAGGGTCCAGAAGTCCCACTGCATGTCGGCGTCGCGCAGGTTGGAGCCGGGAAGGCGCTTCTGGCTGTGGATGAAGTCCGGGAACTTGATGCCGTCGCGGATGAAGAAGACCGGGGTGTTGTTGCCGACCAGGTCGTAGTTGCCCTCGGTGGTGTAGAACTTCGTGGAGAAGCCGCGCGGGTCGCGCCAGGTGTCCGGCGAGCCCGCCTCACCCGCCACAGAGGAGAAACGGGTCAGCGTTTCGGTCTCCACGCCGGGCTGGAACAGCGCAGCCTTGGTGTAGGCGGAGACGTCCTCGGTGGTCTTGAAAGTGCCGAACGCGCCGCCGCCCTTGGCATGCACCACGCGCTCCGGGACCCGCTCGCGGTTGAACTGGGCCAGCTTTTCGACCAGGTAGTGGTCGGTCAGCGCGATGGCGCCGTCGGCACCGGTTGACTGGGCGTGCGCGTCACTGATGACGGGGGCACCCGACTGAGTTGTGGAATGCGGCACCGCTGAATTTGGCACGATGGAATGGTCAGTCATATCTCTCCTTGGTGGGGGTGGGGGTGGTTAGGTTGGATAGGGAAAGCCCGTGTGATGATCAGCCGGTTTGCCGATCAGCGGGTTCGCCGGCGGCGCAGTCGGCGCAGATGCCCTGGTACAGCACATCCGCGACGGTGATGTGGCCGATGATGGCGCCGGCGCTCATACCTGGCGTCAGGCACGGGGCGTGTCCGACGGCGCAGTCCACGTCTTCGATCCGTCCGCAGCCGGTGCAAATGGCGTGGTGGTGGTTGTCTCCGGTCCGTGTTTCATAACGGGCCGGCGAGTTGGGCGGCTCGATCCGGCGCAGCATGCCCAGCCCGGTGAGGTCCGCCAGCACCACGTAGACGGACTGCACCGTCAGCTGGGGCAGTTCCGCCCGTGCCGCCGAGGCTACGGCTTCGGCGGTGGCATGCGGAGAACGGGCGACGGCGGCAAGTACAGCGAGGCGCTGCTTGGTCACCCGGCGGTCGTGGTCATGCAGTTGCTGCGTCCACACTTCCCCGCTGGTGCCCTGCGTCGTCCTCATGCCTCCAGTCAACCACTTATTCCGACAAAGTCGCAATAAGGGCATCTTAAGGTCTGACGGCGGTTCTTGGTTTTGACGGCCGGCCCCGGGAACCATGCGGCCGCCAACGCCCGTAGCACCGCCGTGGCATGCTGCCGCTAGGCTTGACCGGTGCAAAAACTCCTGGCGGACATCACGCCTCTGCAGGAAAGCCCTGACTTCCGGCGGCTGTGGCTGGGACTGGGCCTGTCCTCGATTGGGACCCAGTTGACAGTGGTGGCGGTGAGCCTGGAGGTGTACAGCCTCAGCCAGTCCACGCTCGCCGTCGGTGTGCTGGGCATCTTCGCTTTGGTGCCCCTTGTCATTGCGGGCCTGTACGGCGGTTCCATTGTGGATGCACATGACCGCCGGACGGTGGCGCTGCTGTCCGCCGGAGTCTTGTGGCTGGTGACAATTTGCATCGCGTTGCAGGCCTGGCTCGGAGTGCATGAAGTTCTGGTGCTTTACCTCCTTGTCGCCGTGCAGTCCGCCGCCGCGGGGATCAACCAGCCGGCCCGCAGCGCCATCATCCCCCGGCTGGTGCGGCGCGAACTCCTTCCCGCGGCCAATGCGCTGAGCATGATCGTCTTTGGCCTGGGCACCACCGTCGGGCCACTGGCCGCGGGGGTGCTGGTGGCAAGCGTCGGTTACAGCTGGACTTACACCGTGGACGTGCTGACATTCACGGCCTCCCTCTGGGCTCTGTTCAAACTTCCATCGCTGCCGCCCGAAGGCGCGGTGCGACGGGCTGGTTTCCGCTCCGTGCTGGAGGGTCTGAAATTCCTCGGCAGCCGCCCCAACGTCCGGATGACGTTCCTGGTGGACTTGTGCGCCATGATTTTCGCCATGCCGCGTGCACTGCTGCCGGCCGTCGGCGCCGTCTGGCTAGGCGGAGGAGCGGCGACGGCGGGTCTGCTGCTCGCGGCGATAGCGGCCGGCTCTTTGCTGGCGGCGCTCTTCTCCGGTCCGTTGGGCCACATCCGCCGGCAGGGGCTGGCGGTGGTCTGGAGCATCACCATCTGGGGCGCTTCCATTACCGGCATGGGCACCGTGATTCTGCTGGGCGGCCATTACGCCGGCCAGGGCACCTCACCGTGGATCATCGGCGCCGTCTTCGCCCTGGTGGTGTCCGGCGTCGCAGACTCGGTGAGCGGCGTCTTCCGGTCAACCATCCTGCAGTCCGCCACGCCGGATAATATGCGCGGCAGGCTGCAGGGCGTCTTCATCGTCGTCGTCGCCGGCGGTCCACGGCTGGGCGACCTGTTTGCCGGCGGCACAGGCCAACGCCTGGGCGAGGCGATGGCCGCCATTGTCGGCGGCATTTTGTGCATCCTGGCCGTTTGGCTGATGGCCCGGCTCCAGCCCCGGTTCCTCCGCTACGACGCGCTGCACCCCGAGCCGTGACCGCGGCTGCATGGTGTCGGATGGGAGTCCCACCACGAAACGAACGAGCAAAATGTCGACTCCTGACCATTTCACTGTTGTGTTCTGCTGCCCGACCCGCGCTGAAGTGGGGGCGGGAACATGGGGGCCTGCTCGGCCGTTTCCATTAGTGTCCGGCAGGCGTCGGCCGTCAAAGGAGAAACGAACGTGCACAGGCATTTCAACGGGTTGAAAACCGCTGCTCTTTTCGGCGTGCTGTGGGTGGTGCTGCTGGCAATCGGAGGGATGCTCGCCACCGGGATGCGCAGCTCGGCCCCGATCTGGATCATGGCGTTGATCGGCGTCGGGACAACGGCGTACGGCTACTGGAATTCGGATAAAATCGCCATCCGCTCCATGCAGGCCTATCCGGTGACCCAGGAGCAGGCGCCGGGCATTTATCAGATCGTGCGGGAACTCTCCACCAAGGCCAATCAGCCGATGCCCCGGATCTACGTTTCCCCCACCTTGGCTCCGAATGCCTTTGCCACCGGGCGCAATCCGCGCAATGCCGCGGTATGTTGCACGCAAGGGATCCTGAACATTCTCACCGAACGTGAGCTGCGCGGCGTGCTCGGCCACGAGCTCATGCACGTCTACAACCGGGACATTTTGACGTCGTCCGTCGCCGCCGCCGTAGCCGGTGTCATCACCTCCGTGGCCCAATTCGCGCTCTTCTTCGGCGGCGGTCGCGATAATCGGAACGCCAATCCGCTGGCCATGATCGCCATGGCACTGCTCGCGCCGCTGGCCGCGTCGGTGATCCAGTTGGCCATCAGCCGGACCCGCGAATATGATGCCGACGAGGACGGTTCAACGCTGACGGATGATCCACTGGCACTGGCATCCGCATTACGCAAACTGGAGCGAGGGGTGGAGCAGGCACCGCTGCCACGGAAGCAGGACCTGGTCAACACCAGCCACCTGATGATCGCCAATCCATTCCGCGGTGCGGCGGGGCGGATGTTCTCCACGCACCCTCCGGTGCCGGAGCGGATTGCCCGGCTGGAACGGATGGCAGGACGTGCGCTGAACTAGTTCCCCACTGTTCGAACACTTCGACCACGCTTTTCAGGGACAATTGAGCATGCGACTGATCCTCATCCGGCACGGCCAAACGCCGTCAAATGTACGCAACCTGCTGGATACGGCGGTGCCTGGCCCCGGTCTGACCGACCTTGGCCGGCGGCAGGCGCTGGCCATCCCGGCCGCGCTGGCCTGGCTCGACGGCACGGATCCGCTGGCGGCGCTCTACGTTTCCAACCAGACGCGGGCCCAGCTGACCGCGGCGCCGCTGGCCGCCGCCTTGGGGCTGGAGCCCAGGATCCGTTCCGGGCTGCGCGAGATCAGTGCCGGGGGGTTGGAGATGCAGGGCGATCTGCAATCCATCGGGGCCTACCTGGAGGTGGTGCGGGACTGGATCCAGGGCAAACCCGAAATCCGGATGCCCGGGGCGGACACCGGCAACGACGTCCTGGCGCGTTTTGACGCCGTCGTCCGGGAGGCCGAGCTGGCGTCCGGAGGTGGCACGGTCGCCATGGTCAGCCACGGCGCCATGATCCGCACCTGGTCCGCCTGCCGCGCCGGGAACCTGGACCCGGAACATCCGGAAAATTATGCGCTCAGCAATACCGGCATCGTGGTGTTGGAAGGCTCGACGACGGCGTTGCCCGGTAAGGCTGGGTCCGGCACCTCTGCGTCCCGGGCCGCCGGCGGGACGGGTGGCGGCGCCGCCAACGGGCGCGGCCGGGACCGGACGTGGGAGGTGGTGAGCTGGCAGAGCCAGCCCGCGGGCGGCCTGGCTCTGGCCGACACCACAGCGGACGGCCCAACCGACGATTCGGATGCAGACGGATTCGCCCACGGCCCGAGCGCCACCACCGCCTCAGGCCCCGCTGCCGGGCCTGCCGCTGGCTCTGCGGCTGGTCCCGCGGCCGGCGTGCGCCTGGAGCAGCCGGGATTGCGGCGCAATGCCAGCGACTAAACGTCTCGATCTGGCTGCACAGATGGCAGCACTGCCGCGGTTGAGACTGAAAAAAATCAGCTGGGCGTGGTTGGGTTTCATCACCGCCTGCGTTGCCCTGATGGCCGTCGGCGCCCCACTGAACGTGAATCTGTACAAGATGCCGCTCCCCTTCGCCCTGGGCATGGCCATTCTCCATACCGGCTCCCTGGCCTTGACGGTGGTCCGTCCCGTGCCCGGCGGGCTCCTGTCCCTGCTGCCGCTGGCGGTGATGCCGCTGGTCTCCACGCCGCCGGGCTCCGCCCCGATGCCATTCAGCGTGGTCGCAATGCTGACTCAGATTCTAGTGATGTGCGTGGCCGGTCTGCGGAGCCACTGGATGCTGCCGGCGGTGATCTGGCTGCTGAGCATCTTCATCGGCGTCGCGGTGAATTATCGGGGCATGCCTGCCTACGTTCCGCTGGGCGCTGAAATGAACGTGGTCGTGTTCGCCTCGGTGTCCGGTGGCCTGATGGTGGCGGCCGTCATCACCCAGCAGTGGCAGAACATCCGTCGGCAACTCCTGGCGGAACGCAACGTGTCAGCGGAAGAACAGTCCATGCGCCGTCTCGCCGAGGAAAGGGCCCGGATCGCCCGTGAACTGCACGACGTGGTGGCACACGGAATGTCTATTGTGGTGGTCCAAGCCACGACGGCGCAGTACCGTCATCCCGATCTGGACAAGACACTGAAACAGGAATTCGATGACATTGCGGCGAACTCCAGACGGGCCATGACGGAGATGCGCAGCATGCTCGGTGCACTGCGCAGCGACGGCACGGCCCGCGATCTGTCCCCGCAGCCCGGGCTGACGGATATTCCCCAGCTGGTTGCGGCTGCGCGGACGGCCGGCGTTGATGTCGCCGTCGATTCGGACTCGGAGAGCCTGGGCGCGGCCGAGGCCGTCGATGTCAGCGAGGTCATCGGCCTGACGGCATACCGCATCGCCCAGGAGGCTCTGAGCAATGTGATCCGGCATGCGCCGGGGGCCACGGTTACGCTCTCCCTGCGCCCGATAGCACGGACGCTCCAGCTGGAGATCACCAACGGGCCTTCCGGAATCGGCGCGGTGCTGGCGCAGCTTGACCGTACGCATCCCGGACAGGGACTGATCGGGATGCGGGAGCGGGCCAGCATTGTCGGTGGATCCGTGCAGTGCACGCCGCTGAGCAACGGAGGCTTTTTGGTCAGGGCCACACTGCCGCTGGTCACGATGGGAACGGGCGGGACGAAATGACGATTCGCGTGTTGTTGGTGGATGATCAGGCCATGGTGCGGGCCGGATTCGCGGCCCTGCTGGACGCCCAGAATGACATAGACGTCGTCGGTCAGGCGCAGGACGGCGCCGAGGCCGTGAGTCTGGCAGCGGCGCTGATCCCGGACGTGGTCCTGATGGACGTGCGCATGCCGGTCATGAACGGACTCGAGGCCGCCCGGAAAATCCTCGGTTCAAAGGACTCCGCGCACGAGGCGGCCACGACGCACGTGCTCATGCTGACAACCTTTGACGCGGACGACTATGTTTATGACGCCCTGCGGCTCGGTGCCAGCGGCTTCCTGCTCAAGGATGCGATGGCCGACGAGCTGGTGGCGGCGGTCAGGATCGTGGCCGCCGGTGAAGCGCTGCTGGCACCGTCTGTCACGAGGCGTCTGATCGAGCAGTTTGCCAACAGCCAGCCCCGACCCGCGCCCTGCACGGAGCGGCTCGGCGGCCTGACGGAACGCGAGCGCGAGGTGATGGTTCTGGTGGGACGAGGCCTTTCAAATCAGGAAATTGCCGCCGAGCTCTACATCGCGGAGCAGACGGTCAAGACGCATGTCAGCAAAATCCTGGCCAAACTCTCGCTCCGGGACAGGGTGCAGGCCGTGGTGCTGTGTTACGACACGGGGCTGGTCAAACCCGCCGGATGACCTCGGTCCCGGCGGGTCCGATCAGTGGCCGGTCAGACGTTTTCCTGATCGATCTTGAACATCGCACCCGTCGGGTCCGCCAGGGTTGCCAGACGTCCAAACGGAGTGTTCTCGGCCGGCTGGATCAGCTGGCCGCCCAATGAGAGCGCCTTCTCGATGGCCGCGTCGGTATTCTCGACGCCGAAATAGACCTGCCAGTTCGCCGGGACACCTTCGGGCAGGAAAGCCGATGCGTCCAAGATGCCGGCCTTGGCGCCCTCTGCGGCCCCCAGCGTGGTGTAGCGGAATTCAGCGGTATCACTCATGACGCTGGTTTCCCAGCCGAAGACATTTTCGTAGAATTTCACAGCCGTGGCGTAATCGCGGGTGTGCAGCTCATGCCATACCGCGGCGCCGGGCTCACCATGGGCCTGGAAACCCGTATGGCCACCAAACTGCCATACGCCAACGGCCGCGCCGGAGGCGTCACCGATCATCCCCATGCTGCCCTGCTCCGGTACCACCATCGGCGGCATAAAAATCTGTCCGTCGGCTGCCGTCACGGCTTCCACCGCGGCATTGATATCCTCCACCCGAAGGTAGGTTGTCCAGACATCCGGGTAACCGGACTGCCCGTCGTTCTTCATCAGGCCAGCCACGGACCGGCCGTCCTTGAACGCGGTGGTGTAGCCGCCGTAGGTTTCCTGATCGCCGACTTCATAGTCCCAGCCGAAGAGTTGGGCGTAAAAATCCTTGGCTTTGTCCGGATCCGAGGTCATGAGGTCGATCCAGCAAGGAGCACCGGGGGTGATGTCAGGGTTGGCCATGGGTGATCCTGTCGTGGGAGGGAAAGGGAGGCAAGTGCGACTCTATTCCGACCCACCGGCAGGATCAAGGGGTTGGCGGAAGCGGGCTCAGCCTCGAAGCCGGGGGCACACCGCGATGAAGGTGCGGGGCAACATCGTCATCGCGGGGACGCCCCGTCGTCGGCAGGCAGCCCTTAGCGGAAGTTGATGAACTGAAGGTCAGCATCCTCGAAGTTCTTCAACAGGGCCATCGTGGCTTGAAGATCGTCGCGGCTCTTGGAGCTCACGCGCAGCTCGTCGCCCTGGATCTGCGATTTCACGCCCTTCGGCGCCTCGTCGCGGATCAGCTTGTTGATCTTCTTGGCGATGTCCTGCTCGATGCCTTCCTTAATGGAGGCCTCCAGCCGGTATTCCTTGCCGGAGGCGAAGGGCTCCCCGGCGTCCAGTGACTTAAGCGAGATTCCGCGCTTGATCAGCTTGCTTTCGAAAACATCCAGCACGGCCTTCACGCGCTCCTCCGAGTTCGCCTTCAGCAGGATCTTTTCACCGCTGAAGTCAATTTCGGCCCCGATGCCTTTGAAATCGTAGCGCTGGGCCACTTCCTTCTGCGCCTGGTTCAGAGCGTTGGCGACTTCCTGTTTATCGACTTTACTGACGACGTCGAATGTTGATTCACTGGCCATGTGGTCCTCCACTTAATCGGAACTGATTGCACAAACGGTCTGGCTACTAGCCTAGCCGGGTGACCGAAGGCATGAGAGAGGGCGACGGCGGCAGCCGGCAGCGCCGTCGTCGAGCCTTAAGCTCGACGCACTTCGACGAGCCTGATTGCGGCAGTGTCCGAACGTGAATTGGGACAGTGCCGAGGCAGAGCGGTCGACGGTCACGGTGCAGCCGTTCACAGTCCGCTCCAAGCGGACGGTAAGCGGGAGCACAATCAGGTCAGCGAGTGTTGAACGGTCTAGGAGTTCGTCCCGATGAAGGAGATCAGTATGTCCACCGGAAAACCGCGCAGATACATCGTCAGGGGTGCAAAGGTCGCAGCTGGAACCATGCTTGCCGCGGCCACCCTGGCTGCTTCCACCGCGTTTTCCGGCGTTGGGACCTCAACGCCTTCTCCCGCAGCCGCGTCGTCCCGCATCGACGGCGTGCATGCGGATCTGGCCCGCGCCGTTGCCCTGCGGCAGGTGACGCAGGAGCAGGCCGGCCGGTTCGAACAGCAGCTGATCCGGCGCATCCAATCGGATGCATAACCGCGACCGGAAACGGACAGCGGCCCGATTCGATTCTTGGCCGAATTCCTAGTATTGTTTTAGTGCTTCCACTTGTTGGAAGCGATGCCGATCCGGACTTTCGGAACGGCAGGCCCGCGGCAGATTACCCGAGCGGCCAAAGGGGGCTGACTGTAAATCAGCTGGCAACGCCTTCACTGGTTCGAATCCAGTATCTGCCACCGCAGTAGCAGCACGGAATGCAGACCCGTTCGGATCTCTTCGGAGATCCGGGCGGGTCTTTTTCATTGCCCCTTGGCCCCGGACATCGGCACTGCCTTGCACGCATGGGCCGGACCATGCCTATCCCGTTCAGCTCAGCCGATGTGAGGATTTTGGGCTCGTCCTCATTTTCCGGGGTCGATGAGGGAGTTGTCGATGGGGCATCGCTGGTGGATGCGTCAAGGATTGACCATGTTCTGGGGCGGCGCTCGTCATGCGTCTGTGAGGGGGTGGAGAAGGTGTGAGCGGGCGGGAAGGAAGGGGTGACCGGCACGCACTCTACTCTAGGGCTGGGTTTCGGGCTCCGTCGGGCGGACTACATCGATGGGCCCGGTGAGGGCTTCCACCTCCGAGACGGACAGAAATGATGCTTCAGCCACCGCCTCAACGGAACCGCCGTGTGCTACAGCCTCGGATACGGCGTCCTGCAAAGTCATCGTCGCGGCGTCCCGCTCAAACTCAAGGGTTTCCAGATCCGCGGCTGCTATGCGGACTTGTTTTAGACTGTCATCACTCATGGAAACCGACCTTCATGACTATGGCCGACGTTACCCGTTGCCGAGGACTGGGCCTCGCTGCCGACGGCGAATGTTTACCCTAATCATAGGGTCTGATTTCCCCGATATACCGCCGCCGGCCGCGGTATATCGGCGCAGGCACCCAGCCAGCCTCCGCAGGCCTGCTACTCGATCTGGTAGCCGTCCTGCTGATGAACCAGCCGCCGTCCGCGTCCGCCGTCGAGCTGTATCCAGACCGTGCTGCGGTCCTCCGTCATGGCGTCCACTCGGCCGGTCAGCCGCCAGCCGTGCGGATCGATCAGGCAGATCGGCTCGTCCCGTTCGAGCGCCGGCCACGGACCTGTGGTCGCAGTGGGCTGCGCAGGGTTCTTGCTATGCCGTCTCATTTCTGCCTCTTCCATTTCTGCGCTTTCAAAGCCATCGCACCTTGCTGTCTAACCGAGCCAACGTCTTCAGTGTGAGGACCCGCAGTGAACCGCCGGTTAATACCCTGTGGACGGCAGCTGTCGCCTTCGGCGGACGGCAGCTGTCGCCTTCGGCGGACGGCAGTCGTCTGCGGCGGACGGCAGTCGTCTGCGGCTGGGGAGCAGTCGCTCTCGGCCGGCGGCCGTCGTCTGCGGCGGGCGGGCGCGCGGGGACTGTCCGCGCCGCGAACCGCAGGGTAGTCTCTGGTGAATGACAAGAAGCATCGGCGAGGACTTCTGCTCCGCCGGGACGGAGCACCTCCTCCTGCGCCGACCGCAGACGTCCGATCTGCAGGCGGTGCACCTGATCCATGCAGATCCCGCCACGAACGTGAATAATCCCGCTGGGCCGGACCTGGACATGGCAGCGAGCGCGCGTCGTTTGCAGGAGTGGATCGGACATTGGAATCGACATTTCTTCGGCTATTGGGCAGTGGAGAGCCTGGATTCCATGAAACCCGAGGGCGCCGCCGGCGTCATAGGATTTGCAGGCCTTCGCCTGACCCGGTGGCTGGATCAGAACGTGCTGAATCTGTATTACAGGTTGGCCCCGGATGTGTGGGGGAGGGGGTTTGCGGTCGAAGCGGCGCGGCACGCGTTGCTGCTCGGGGCACGGCATTTTCCCGATATCCCGGTGATCGCCAGGACGAAGCCGGAAAATATTCCGTCCCAACGGACCGCCTTGGCCGCGGGCCTGCTCCGCCGAAAGGATCTGGACCGGGATGACGGATCCGGACAATCTGTCATCTTTTCAACCCACACCCCGGAACGCACCGACAGGACCGCGCAGTAGTTGCAGCGGATGGCTGTTTTCACAACGGACCGGCTGATGCTGGATGAGATGACCAACGCCGACCTGGACGAAGTGGCGGCCCTGCTCGGCGATCCGTTTGTCATGCGCTACTACGCCGCCCCGCGTGACCGCGCCGGAGCGCAGCGCTGGATCGACTGGAACAGTGACAATTACCGCGCGCATGGCTTCGGTCTGTGGAAAATCACGACGCACGACGGCGGGTTCGTGGGGGATTGCGGCCTCACCGTGCAGACCGTCGATGGGGTCCAGGAGGTGGAGATCGGCTACCACGTTCGGGCGGAAATGCAGCGGCGCGGCTATGCGACGGAGGCCGCGCGGCGCTGCGTCGACTTCGCCAGGGAGCGGGAAATCCGGCGCATCATCGCGATCGTCCACCCGGACAATCTGCCGTCCCAGAAGGTGGCGGGGAACCTTGGCCTGACTTTGGAACGACAAACGGTAGACGACGGCGGTGCCGTTCAGCTGATCTTCGGCCGGACACTGTAGTCGGGTTTGTCCCGCGGAGCGCGGCCAACTGCTGTGCGCCGAGGCCAGCTGCTGTGCGCCGAGGCGGCCAGCGTCCCGTCGTCCCGTCGTCGACGAACCGGCCACTTAGTCCAAGGCGTCGAGAAGTGGTGCGGCGGCGGCAGCGGCCCAGGCCTGCGGGAAACAGGACATGGGGTACGGCACCGGGACGGGAGCCTGCCGCCGGGAATAGCCGGCGAACAATTCCGGGAGACGGTAGTTAAACGCTTCCGCCGCATCCAGCAGACCACCGGCAACCCGCCGAGCCGCGGCCACATGCCCGTCCTTGCGCAGCCCGGCCACAATGATGGCAGTGTCATGGGTCCAGACGGACCCGCAGTGGTAACTCAGCGGCCAGTAGCCGGCATTCGTTTCTGAGAGGGTCCGAATGCCGAAGCCGGTGAACAGATCCGGCGCCAGCAGCCGTTCGGCCACGGCACGGCTTTCGCCGGCGTTCAGCAGCCCCGTTCCCAGCAGATGGCCCATGTTGCTCGCGGCGCTGGGGACCGGACGTTTCTGGGCATCTAAAGCGAGGGCGGGGAAGCGTCCGGACTCGTCCTCGCACCAGAATTTGTCCCGGAAGCGGCGTTGAAGGTCTGTGCCCCAGGCCCGCCAGCGGGATGCGGAACGGCCGAAAGCCGTCAGCAGTGCCGAGCCCCCCATGGCCGCCTCGTACGCATAGGCCTGGACCTCGCAGAGCGCAATCGGACCGGATGCCAACGCACCATCAGGCCAGCGGATCGCGTCGGCGGAATCCTTCCAGCCCTGATTGGCCAGCCCCGTTCCGGTCGGATCGATGTATTCGAGGAAACCGTCGCCGTCGGAATCCCCGTACTCCACCATCCATTCCAGCGCTGCTTCACAGGGATCCAGCAGCACTTCCACCTCATCATCGGGGAGACCGGCCTGCCATGCGTCGTGCAGCAGGCAGACCCATAGCGGCGTGGCATCCACCGTACCGTAGTACAGCGGCGGGAGATGAAGGGCCGCGCCCTGGTGCTCGCTCGGAATACTGAAACCTCCCCGCCGCAGCTCGTGCAGGATTTTCCCCGGCTCCTGCGCCGTGGCGGGATCGTCCGCGGTGCCTTGAAGCGCCGCCAGCGTCCGCAGGGTACCGGCCACCAGCGCGGGATCGCGGGTCAGCAGAAGGCGTGCCGCCCAGAGCGAGTCTCGACCGAACAAGGTGAAGTACCACGGTGCCCCGGCCGCCAGGAACGTTTCTGCGGACCCCGACCCGGCGTGTTCGCCCGGTGCCGCCGGCCTGCGGACGGACAGACGCAGTCCGGCCAGGTCCGAGGAAGCTTGCGCCTCCAGCCCGACAAGCCTGTGGTCCGGTTTTTGGCCGCGGTTCTGGCCGGACTCCAGCTTCGGCTGCTGCCAGAGTGGTGCCGCCGTAATGGGCGAAAGCGGATCGGTCCCGGTCAGGTGCCAGCCGAACTCCGCGGCTCCGTGCGGCGACAGCGTGATGGAATGGACGATGGCGCCGACACCTTGCGCCACCGGGTTTGCTTTTGCGGTGCCCGGGTCGGCGGCGCGCGTATCCGTCGTACCCGCCGCGCTGGTTTCCGCGGTGACGACGGCCGACGAGCTGACGCCGTCGGCCCTGCTCCAGCGGTACGTTCCACCGCCGGTTTCGGGCCGGAGCGTCCAGGTTTTCATTCCACCCCGGACGCAGTCCATACCGGCAAGATCCGCGCCGAGGTGCAGCCCCAATTCCATCGTGACTGCCGTTGAAAGGGCGGACGCGATACGGATGGTTTCGTGGATTCCCTGCGGCGTGACCAGCAGGGACCTAGTCACCTCGCACGGCGGCGACAGCACGGCGCGACCCGTGCCTCGGAACATGAAGCGGGCCTCGATCAGCTGGCCACCTGCCGCCGGCCTGGCCTGCGCAGTGATGGCCTCCGGTTCCTGGCCGTCGATGGTCACGATGGCACAGGAGAGGATCCGTGTGTCGCCAAGGTAGGCGCCTTGCGCCGCCGTGGGACGCAGCTGTCCATCAGCACCGAGCCAGAGCTGATACGGGGCGGCGACCGCCGCTACCAGGGTGTGCAGCAGCGGCTGCCGGGAAGGGACGTCGTCGTGTCCGTCGTCGTGTCTGTTGTCGCGACCGTCGTCGTTTCCGTTGTCGTGGCCGTCGCCTCCGTCACCTTGCCTGTCATGGGTGCGGTCGTCGTAGCTGTCATCGGTGCTGGCCATAATTCATTCCACCACTTCCATCGCATTTTGACACTTAGGCAGACTAACTATTAGGCTACCTAAATATGACAGATGAAACACTGCATGTGCTGGCCGGCCGCTACCGGGAGAGCCTTCGCCGCGCCGTGTACCTGATCAGGTCGCTGGACGCCGAGGGGGAGCTCAGCACCGGGCAGGTCAGCACCCTGAACATCGTTGCTGAAGGGTCCGTCCGCGTCAGCGAGATCGCCCGCAAGGCCGGCGTGCGCGTTCCCAGCGCCACGGAGCAGATCATTAGGCTGGAAAACGCCGGTCTGGTCAAGCGGACCCAGGACGTGAAGGATGCGCGCGCTGTCCTGGTCAGCCTGACCGCGGCAGGCCGCGATGCTCTGGAAGCCGCTAACCATGTCCGCAACGCCTTGCTTGGCGCCGGGTTGGCGACGCTAACCCCTGCCGAGCAAGACGCGATTGCCCACGCAATTCCGGCAATGAACAAACTCAATGCGGCCATGACCGGATAGTCGGTGGCCCAGGAGTCGGGCGGACGACTGGACGCAGCAGCCGGCAACCGACCGGCCGAAGCAGGGCATTTTGCAGCCCTAAATATTTTGCAGCACTACGCATAAGGAGGAACCGTGGCAGCCAACAGGGCAGCTAACACGACCCAAGGAGTTGGGGAAACAGGCGTAACTGACGCAACAGACGAAATAGAAGACACGCTGCGGGCGGAGAAAACGTCCATGCTCCAACAGCCGAAGGCTGTCTGGGCCGTGGCGCTCGCGTCCGTCTTCGCCTTCATGGGCATCGGGCTGGTGGATCCGATCCTGCCGGCGATCGCGGAAAACCTGCAGGCCACGCCAAGCCAGGTTTCTCTGCTGTTCACCAGCTACTTCCTGGTCACCGCGGTGGCCATGCTCATTACCGGGTTTGTGTCCTCGAGGATCGGCGGTAAGAAAACGTTGCTGATCGGGCTGGGCATCATCGTGGTGTTCGCCGCGCTTGCCGGAACATCCGGAGATGTGTTCACCCTTGTCGGATTCCGCGCCGGCTGGGGGTTGGGCAACGCGCTCTTCGTCGCCACGGCCCTCGCCGTCATGGTCGGCGTGGCCAGCGGCGGCAGTGCCACCGCCATCATCCTCTACGAGGCGGCCTTGGGACTGGGTCTTTCGCTCGGCCCCCTGGTGGGGGCGCTGCTGGGCGGCTGGCAGTGGCGCGCGCCGTTCTTCGGCACCGCCACCTTGATGGCCGCGGCGTTCATGGCGCTGATGATACTGCTGCCCAAGACACCCGCTCCGGACAAGCGCACCCGGCTGCGTGACCCGCTGCTGGCCCTCGCGCACCCCGGGCTGCGGACCACGGCGGGCAGTGCCCTGTTCTACAACTACGGCTTCTTCACCATCCTGGCATTCACACCGTTCATTCTTGGCATGAATGCGTATGGGATTGGCGCTGTTTTCTTCGGCTGGGGCGTCGCGGTGGCCGTGTTCTCCGTGTTCGTTGCTCCCGTGCTGCAGCGCCGCTTTGGTCCGGTGAAGACTCTGCTGGGTTCCCTCGGCGCATTGCTGCTGGTGCTGGTGGGGTTGGGCCTGGCGGCGGGACATTCCGTTCCAACGATTGTGGTGCTGGTGATCATCGGCGGTGCCCTGCTGGGCATCAACAACACTCTCTTCACCGAACTGGCCATGGAGGTCTCGGATTCGCCGCGGCCCGTGGCCAGTGCCGGATACAACTTCGTCCGCTGGCTGGGCGGCTCGATTGCCCCCTTCGCCGCGGCGAAACTGGCCGAGCACTTCGGCGCCCCGGTGACGTTCTACACCGCCGCCGCCGCACTGCTGATCGGCATGCTGATCATTGTGGGTGGCCGCAGGTACCTGGCAGCGCACGCCCCGCACGGGGTGTAGCTCCATCGGGACGGGCCGATAGGTGACGACGGCGGTCCGTTCCGTGCCCGCACACAGAACGGACCGCCGTCGTTATTCCCACTCACGCGGTCAGCGAAATCCGCCGCCGTCACTGGTGCCCTCGCATCGCCTGCCGTAGCGTTAAGGCATGGCTACAGTTGATATCACGACAGAATCATTCGGATCCACCATCGAGGGCAATGACATTGTCCTGGTCGATTTCTGGGCGTCCTGGTGCCAGCCGTGTGTGCGTTTCGCGCCGACCTACGATGCCGCGTCGCAGCAGCACGACGACGTTGTCTTCGCCAAGGTCGACACGGAGGCCGAGCAGCAGCTCGCCTCCGAGGCCAACATCACTTCGATCCCGACGCTGATGGCCTTCCGCGAAAAGGTGCTGGTCTTCTCCCAGCCTGGCGCGTTGAACGGCCCGCAGCTCGATGAGGTCATCACGGCCGTCAAGGCGCTGGACATGAAAGAGGTCCACGACCATGTGGCCCGGCAGCAGGCCGAGGCTCAGGCTCCTGCCGCTGAAGGCGACGGCGCAGCCGCCGGCGAGATCATCTAAGGCTTCCGCATCAGAATGCAGTGCCCCCGTCAGCTTCGGTCGAGCTGCACGGGCTCGGCCAGCAGTGCGCTGAGGGACTCGTTGAGGTCCTGCACGGCGATGCCCTGGCTGTGTTTGTCCAGATCCGCCGCCGATTCCCACTGCTCCGTGAGCACAATGCGTTCCTCGCTGTCTTCGGTGATTTCGTAGCGCAGGCAGCCGGGCTCCGTGACGACCTGCTCGATCGCAATCTCCAACGCCAGTTTCACACGGACGTATTCGCCGTCATTGGGGACGAAGGTGGCCGTCAGATCAATGGTTTCACTCATGGAACCAGCCTAACCGGGGTTTCCGATCGCCTCTTGCCGCTGATTTGGACAAGTGCCCTGTGAATGGACAAGTGCCGTGGAAATTCCCACGGCACTTGTCCATTTCCGCGGCGTGCCGCGGAGCAGCCCCCGGGGTTAGTGCCGGCGGTGATCCTGGATCGTCATCCGCGGCCCAAATGCGGGCTTGCGGAATCCACTCAGCCCCAGCATCCGCACCACGCGCTGGCGGTGCCCGCGCCATGGTTCAAGCAGCTCGCACATGCCGGCGTCGTCCACCGGCAGCCCGGTCAGCGCCCGGCCGACGAAAGCCGCCAGATGATAGTCACCGACCGAGATGGCATCCGCGTCGCCGTGGGTCCGTTGGGTCACTTCCGCTGCCGTCCAGATGCCGATACCTGGAATGGTCTGCAGTTTGACCGCGGCCTCGGAAGCGGAGAGCGCGGACAGGCGCTCCAACGACGACGCCACGCGGGTCACGCGCATGACCGTTGCCGAGCGCTGCGGGCCCACTCCCGCCTCGTGCCAGTCCCAGGATGGGATCCGGGCCCACTGTTCCGCGGTGGGGGCGACCATCAGACCGGCAGGAACAGGGCCGTTGACCTGCGCACCCGGCGCGGGTGAGCCGAACTTCTGCACCAGATACCGGAAGCCGTGGCGGGCCTCCTTCATCGTAACCTTCTGCTCCAGCACCGCGGGGATAATGGCATCCACCATGCGGCCGGTGGCCGGCAGGCGCACTGCGCGGTTCCGCCGTCGGGCCTGGGTCACGAGGCGGGGGAGTGTTGCCTGGAAATCCGGGTGGTCGAAGCTTGTCCAGTCATCGCCGGCGCCGAGCAGAGCCGGCACGCTTGCCAGCGCTGGAGCCGCTCCCGGACCCCAGGCCCGCGCCGTCACCGCTTGTTTTCCTGCCCCTTGTGTCCCTACCCCGCTGGACGTGACCGTGAGCCGGATAGTGGCGGCCCCAGTCGGAGTGCCGAAGCCCAGCCACGCAACGCTGCCGGCGAGCATGATCGTGCGGTCCGCGCCCCCGCGCGGGAGTATCCCGAGTGTCTGGCCCAGATCGAATGGACCTTGGGGCTGCCACACCACATCCGGCGCATCGGGCTCCAGAGTGGAGGCTACGGTCATCCCTCCATGGTCGCATGCGCGGCCGGGCAGCGGCGATTTCCGCCGTGCGTCCTGCGGCACTTTCCCTTCGGGATAAAGGCCTTAACAGCGAGGGGCGTCGCGGTCGCAGGCGGAGTTTGCGATGAACGGGTGTGAAGGCCAGGGGGCTGGACGGGCCGTTCAGGCAGGCAGGCCGGCGCTGAGCCAGAGCGAGAGGACCGCCAGTGGAACGACGACGACGACGGCGGCCAGGCCAGCGAGGGCGAACCCGCCCCAGGAGATGCTGAGCCCCAGGGATTTGAGGCGTTCGTGCCAGAGCAGCGTGGCCAGCGAGGCCCACGGCGAAACGAGTGGCCCCATGTTGACGCCGATCAGCAGGGCGGCCAGCCGGACGGGTGAACCCGCCACCGGCTCCAGTGCCAGATAGGCAGGAAGATTGTTGACGCCGTTCGCCGCCAAGGCCCCGATTCCGCTGAGACGGAGCAGGGACGTGAAGCCGTCCCCGTGACCGGACACCTGCGCCAGCAGCGCGGCCAGGCCATGCGTGTGCAGGGTCTGCACCACCATAAACAGCCCGATGGTCAGCAGCAGCGGTCGCCACGGCACCATGCTCCAGCGCACGGCGGCGTGCCGGCGAACGAAGAAGAGGGCCAGCAGGAAGAGCGCGGCGATACCGGACGGGATGAACACCGGGACGCCGGAAACGAGTGCGGGCAGCAGCAGCAGCACGATCGCACCAGCCGTGACCAGCAGCGGGCGGTCGGCGTCCGTCGCTCGGGCCAGCGGACCGTATCTGCCGCGCAGGTCCCGGCGAAAAATCAGCCACAGTATGAGGACCGGAAGCAGGACGCCGACAACGGACGGCGCCCAGACCAGGGCGGCAAAACGCACCGGCGAGGTATCCAGCTGGTGCTGCGCCAGCAGGTTGGTCAGATTGGAAACCGGCAACAACAGGGAGCCGGTATTGGCCAGCCAGATGGTGGTTAGCGCGAAGGGCAGCGGCGGGATCTTGGCATGAATGGCCAGCAGCACCACCACCGGAGTCACCAGCACGGCCGTGGAATCGAGGGAGAGGAACACCGTGCTCAGGGTGGAGAGAAGGACGACGAAGAGCCACAGCACCAGCACCCTGCCCCGGCCGCCGCTGTTCAGCCCACGCAGGGCAATCCACCCGGTGAGCGCGCGGAAGACGCCGGCCGCGTCGGCCAGCTCGGTCACCAGCGTCATTGCCGTAACGAAAAGCAGGATCGGCACGGTCCGTCCGGCCAGTGCCAGGAAATCCGGCCACGGCAGCGCGCCGGAGGCGAGGCAGCCCGCACCGGCCAGAAATACGACGGCGGGGATGGCCACATTGCGCGGGATCGTCACCACGTCACCATTTCACCGCCCCGGCTCCGGTGAGCTCCGCGGCACGCTTCAGAACCTCGCGGCACGCCAGGATGGCCGGCCGGCGCCGGCTGGCACTGCGGGCCGACGTGAACACGGTGCGGCGCGGCTGACCGGGAAGCTCAAGCAGCCGGACCGTCGTCGTGCGCCCCGTCCAAACCAGATCGGGCATCAGGGCGACGGCGTTGCCGGACTCGATCAGACGGATCTGGGCCTGCAGGTCGGCAGTCTCGTAACGGACGTCCGGCTCGAATCCCGCCTGCCGACAGGCCTGCTCGGCCCAATGGCGGGAGGCTGCGCCGCGCGGCTCCATCACCCAGGGGAGCGGCGCCGTGTCCGCGAGGGAGCCGATCGCCTCACCGCCCGGTGCCGACGGCGGCGTGGCGAGGCGGATGGCGTCACTGGTGAGGGTGACGCGGTCGAGCTCGGGGTACCGGGGGGCGGCATGGCCGGGATACTGCTCCGCGATCACCAGATCGAAGTCCCTGGCCCATGTTTCGTAGAGGGCCGTCTCCGGCTCCTTCTGCGTCATTTCGATCCGGACGTCCGGATATTCGTGCCGCATGATGGTCAGCGCATCCGGCATCAGCGCCAGCGCCGCGGATTGAAAAACGGCCAGCCGGACGGTTCCGGTCACGTTAGTCACTGATGCCGCCAGATCCGCTTCCGCGCGTTCCAGGGTTTCGAGCAGTTCGGATGTGTGGTCGATCAGGATTTGTGCCTGCGGCGTCAGCTGCACACGGCGCCCCGATTTTCGAAGCAGCTGGACGCCGGCTTCCTTCTCCAGAAGGGCCAGCTGTTGTGAGACCGAAGACGGACTGAAGTTCAGCGCCTCCGCGACCCCTGCGAGAGTTCCCCTGATCTTCAGCTCGCGGAGCAGACGCAGGCGGCGCACGTCGAGCATCGTTGTTCTCAATCCATCGAAGAGGCTAATGATTATTGATTAGAAAAGATCGCTTTTCCTTATTTGATACTAGTCACATACTGGAGGAACGAGCACCTAAAGACACCAGCAGAAGGATCCGATTCCCGCTATGACCAGCTCAACCCAGGAAGCCGCAGTGCCCTCCTCGAACACCGCGGGCTTCCGAGCGGGCAGTTCCGCCGCAGACCCGCAGGAACTCGCGGACGAAACGGTTGCCGTCGTACGACGTTGGCTGACCGACGCCGCAAAGGTGCCGGTGGACGTCTCCGCCAGCCGGCTCGCCGGCGTCCTCAAGGACCCGAACGGGCTGGACTTCACCGTCGGCTTCGTGGACGGCGTGATCCGGCCCGAAGATCCCGCCGTGGCTGGACGTAACCTGGCGGCCCTGGCGCCGAAAGTTCCGGCCTTCCTGCCCTGGTACATGCGCGGCGCCGTCCGACTCGGCGGGGTGATGGCTCCGGTGATGCCGCAGTTGGTCATCCCGATCGCCCGCCGGGTGCTGCGCGAGATGGTGGGACATCTGATCGTGGATGCCACCGACGCCAAGCTGGGCCCGGCCATCGCCGGGATCCGTAAGGACGGCGTGGATCTGAACGTGAACCTTCTGGGCGAGGCCGTGCTTGGCGGGCACGAGGCGCAGCGGCGGCTGGAGGGCACCCGGAAACTGTTGGCCCGGCCCGACGTGGACTACGTTTCCATCAAGGAATCGTCCACCGTGGCCCCGCACTCGCTCTGGGGCTTTGACGAGGCGGTGGAGCATGTGGTGGACACGCTGACTCCGTTGTACCGCCTTGCGGCCTCCTTCCCGAAGCCCAAGTTCATCAACCTGGACATGGAGGAGTACAAGGATCTGAGTCTGACAATTGCGGTCTTCACCCGCATTCTGGACCAGCCGGAATTCAAAAACCTGGAAGCCGGGATTGTACTCCAGGCCTACCTGCCGGATGCGCTCGGCGCCATGATGCAGCTGCAGGAATGGGCCACCGCCCGGCGCGCTCAGGGCGGCGCTCCCATCAAGGTCCGCGTCGTGAAGGGCGCCAACCTGCCGATGGAACAGGTCGAAGCGTCCATCCATGACTGGCCGCTGGCCACCTGGGGCAGTAAGCAGGATTCGGACACGAACTACAAGCGCGTCATCAACTATGCGCTGACGCCGGAGCGCATTGATGCCGTCCGGATCGGCGTTGCCGGCCACAATCTCTTTGACGTTGCCTTTGCCTGGCTGCTGGCCCAGCGGCGCGGGGTGACTGCGGGAATCGAGTTTGAAATGCTGCTCGGCATGGCCACCGGACAGGCCGAGGTGGTGCGCAAGGATGTGGGCCGTTTGCTGCTGTACACCCCGGTGGTACACCCGGGAGAGTTCGACGTCGCCATCGCCTACCTGATCCGCCGTCTGGAAGAGGGCGCCAGCCAGGACAACTTCATGTCCGCGGTCTTTGAACTCGCCGACAATGAGGCCCTGTTCGAGCGCGAGAAGCAGCGCTTCCTCGACTCTCTGGCTGGCCTCGACGAGGCCGTGCCGGCGCCGAACCGCAGCCAGGACCGTAACCGGCCGGCCAGCCCCGCGCCGTCGGACGGTTTCGGGAACACCCCGGACACGGATCCGGCGCTGCCGGCCAACCGGGCCTGGGGCCGGGCCATCCTGGACCGCGTCCCGTCCTCCACGCTGGGCAAGGCGACGGTGCAGGCCGCGACCATCATCGACGCGCAGACCCTTGACACCGTGATCGAGACCGCGGTGCAGAAGGGCAAGGCGTGGGGGGCGCTCAGCGGTGCCGAGCGCGCCGCCGTCCTGCACCGCGCGGGAGATGCGCTGGAGGGCCGCCGTGCTGGCTTGATCGAGGTAATGGCCGCGGAGACGGGAAAAACCATTGACCAGGGCGACCCGGAGGTCAGCGAGGCCATAGACTTTGCGCATTTCTACGCCGAGCGCGCCAAGGAACTGGACATGGTCGACGGCGCCACCTTCGTTCCGGCGAAGGTCACCGTGGTGACGCCGCCGTGGAACTTCCCGGTGGCCATCCCCGCCGGCTCGACGCTGGCAGCGCTCGCCGCCGGGTCCGCCGTCGTTATTAAGCCCGCCACCCAGGCCCGGCGTTCCGGCGCCGTCATGGTGGAGGCGCTATGGGAAGCGGGAGTGCCCCGCGACGTGCTGGCGCTGGTGCAGCTGGGTGAGCGCGAACTGGGGCAGCAGCTGGTGGCGCATCCCAGCGTGGACCGCGTGATCCTGACCGGCGGTTACGAAACCGCCGAGCTGTTCCGGAGTTTCCGCCCGGATCTGCCGCTGCTGGCTGAGACCTCGGGCAAGAACGCCATTATCGTCACGCCGAGCGCGGATCTGGATCTCGCGGCCAAGGACGTTGTCCACTCCGCCTTCGGGCACGCCGGGCAGAAATGCTCCGCGGCCTCGCTGGTAATCCTGGTCGGCAGCGTGGCAACCTCCAAGCGCTTCCATCATCAGCTGGTCGACGCAGTCCGGTCGCTGAAGGTGGGCTACCCCGCCGACGCCACCGTGCAGATGGGCCCGATCAT
Source organism: Paenarthrobacter sp. PH39-S1 (assembly GCF_030063245.1). Lineage (GTDB taxonomy): Bacteria > Actinomycetota > Actinomycetes > Actinomycetales > Micrococcaceae > Arthrobacter_M. The sequence goes on along the minus strand of NZ_JASISR010000003.1, from coordinate 11,260 downwards.
TGAGCCCGCGAATGGGAAACTGCTCAATGCGCTGACCACACTGGGCGAAGGTGAGAGCTGGGCCGTGAAGCCGGAACAGCTCGATGAAACCGGCCGGTTGTGGTCCCCTGGCGTGCGCTCCGGCGTGCGGCGCGGCTCCTACTTCCACCTGACCGAATTCTTCGGCCCGGTGTTGGGCGTAATGACCGCCGCCACGCTCGAAGAGGCCATCGCGATGGCGAACCAGATTGAGTACGGCCTTACCTCCGGGCTGCATTCGCTGGATTCGGCGGAAATTGGCGTGTGGCTGGACACCATCGAGGCCGGTAACCTTTACGTGAACCGCGGGATCACCGGTGCCATTGTCCGGCGCCAGCCCTTCGGCGGCTGGAAGAAGTCGGCCGTCGGTGCCGGCGGCAAGGCCGGTGGCCCGAACTACTTGATCGGTCTGGGCAGCTGGGTTCCGGCCGAGCTTGAGTCCGGGTCCAAAGAGGCGGCTGGGGCTCTGACGGCTGTCGCCGATCTGCCTCCTGTCAGCACGAAACTGTCCGCGGCCGCCAGGGCCGCCGGCAGCGCCCTGTCCACGGAGGAGGCCGCCGCGCTGGCCCTGGCCTTGCGTAGTGATGCGGCGGCCTGGGCCGAGGAGTTCGGCACCAGCAAGGATGTCTCCCAGCTCAGCGCGGAACGCAACATCTTCCGCTACCGCCCGATCCCTGTCACGGTCAGGCTGTCCGAGGGGGAGCCGCTGGTGTCCCTGCTCCGAGTGCTGGCCGCCGGCCTGCTGGCCGGATCGAAGCTCACGGTCTCCAGCGCCGTCGAGCTTCCTGTTTCCTTGACGTCCGCCCTGACAGAACTGGCGGCTGAGCACCTTACCGTGCGCATAGAGGACGACTCCGTGTGGCTGGCCCGTGCGGCACGGCTCGGCGCCGGCCGGATCAGGCTCATCGGCGGTGACAGCGCGGCCCTGAGCGCCGCCACCGGGGGGCGTCCGGACGTGGCCATTTATCCCGGTCCTGTGACGCCCGCCGGCCGGATCGAGCTCCTGCCGTTCCTGCGCGAGCAGGCCGTCAGCATCACCGCACACCGGTTCGGCACCCCGAACCGCCTCTCGGCTGCGCTGATCTGACCCGGGGGCGCCCGGACCAAATCCGCCGAGCGGCTCGGACTCTGAATTCTGGCCACGTTTTGGGAAATTGCGTCGGAAATTTCGGCGGCTCATCCGGATTGCCGCAGTGTCGTCCCCGAAGGTGGGCAGAACTCGGAGCGGGGTCAGATTGCGCCCGGAGGTCCGAGGTACCCAGAGGGTAGAGTCTCGTCATGGACATCATCCTGGTTCCCGGTTTCTGGTTGGACGCCTCGTCGTGGTCGGAGGTCACCCCGGCGCTCGTCGCGGCGGGCCACCGAGTCCATCCGCTCACGCTGCCCGGGCTGGAGGCGGTGGATGCACCGCGGGCCGGGATCGGCCTGCGCGATCACATCGACACGGTCGTGGCGAAGGTCGACGCCATCGACGGGCCGGTGGTCCTCGTCGGCCACTCCGGCGGTGGCGCCGTCATCCACGGTGTCGTCGACGCGCGCCCCGACCGTGTGGCCCGCGCCGTGTACGTGGACAGCGGTCCGCTCGGCGAGGGCGCAGCCATCAATGACTCGCTCCCAGTCGAGGGGGATGACGTGCCGCTGCCGCCGTGGGACGACTTCGAGGAGGCCGACCTCATCGACCTGGACGACGGGCTGCGGGCCATGTTCCGCGCACGCGCCGTCCCGGAGCCCAGGCTTGTCACCTCCGACCAACAGCACCTCCACGACGAGCGCCGCTATGACGTCCCAGCCACTGTCATCGCATGCGAGTTCCCGTCCGCCGTGCTCGCCGAGTGGATCGAGGCCGGCCACCCTTACGTGGCGGAGCTCGCACGCATCCGTGAAGTGGAATACGTGGATCTGCCCACCGGGCACTGGCCCCAATTCACGAGGCCGGCGGAGCTTGGCGCGGCTCTTCTTGCCGCTGTCGACCGCCGCCCGAGGTGAAGCCTGCTGCCGGCGTCAAACTGTGACCACCTACCGGCGATTCATGCCGGGGTTCCCCGGCGTCTCGGAGGAGGACGCCGAGCTGGCCGGTGCGAAAGGCGCCAAAGCCCTGTCCGGTTAGCCCTGCGGTTGACCAGCCCATAACCTTGGAGTATGAAGTACGCCAACTCCGTCCTGGACCTGATCGGCAACACGCCCCTGGTCAGGCTGAACAAAATCACCGAAGGCCTTGCCGCCACCATCCTGGTCAAGCTGGAATACATGAACCCGGGCGGCTCCGCGAAGGACCGGATCGCGGTGAAGATGCTTGACGAAGCCGCGAAGGAGGGCCGGATTGCCCCGGGCGGGACCGTCGTCGAGCCGACCTCCGGCAACACCGGCGTGGCCATGGCGATGGTCGCCCAGCAGCGCGGCTACAACTGCGTTTTTGTGGTCCCCGACAAGGTGGGTGAGGACAAGCGCGCGGTGCTTCAGGCCTACGGCGCCGAGGTTGTGGTGACCCCGACGGCGGTGGCCGCGGACAGCCCGCAGTCCTACTACGGCGTCTCCGACCGGCTGGTCCGCGAGATTCCGGGGGCCTACAAGCCGGATCAGTTCTCCAACCGGAACGGCCCGCTGAGTCACTACGAGACCACGGGCCCGGAGATCTGGCGGGACACCGACGGCAAGGTAACGCACTTTGTCGCCGGCGTGGGCACGGGAGGAACCATTACCGGCGCCGGCCGCTATCTGCGCGAGGTCTCGGCGGACCGCGCAGAGCACGACGGCGGCGAGGTCCGGATCATCGGGGCGGACCCGGAAGGCTCGGTCTACTCGGGCGGAAGCGGGCGCCCATATTTGGTGGAGGGAGTCGGTGAGGACATCTGGCCGGCGTCCTATGATCCGGCGGTCCCGCACGAAATCATTGCGGTTTCGGACGCCGACAGCTTCGCCATGACGCGCCGGCTTGCCCGCGAAGAGGGTTTGCTGGTCGGCGGCTCCAGTGGCATGGCGGTGGTGGCCGCGCTGGAAGCCGCAAAGGGGCTGGGACCCGATGACGTCGTCGTCGTTCTGCTGCCGGACAGCGGCCGCGGCTACCTGGCTAAAATCTTCAACGACAAGTGGATGCAGTCGTACGGCTTCCTCAAGATCCACGAGGAGCCGGCGATCGGTGAGGTGCTGCGAAGCAAGAACGGGCAGTTGCCGGCGCTGGTGCACATCCACCCCAACGAAACCGTCCGCGACGTGATCAACCTGATGAGCGAATACGGTGTATCGCAGATCCCGGTGCTGACGCAGGAGCCGCCGGTGGTGATGGGTGAGGTGATCGGGGCCGTGGACGAGCGGACCCTCACCGGCAAGCTGTTCCGCGGCGAGGCCAAACTGACGGACAAGATCACCGAACACATGCAGCCGGCGCTGCCGATCATCGGTTCACTGGAGCCGATTTCCGCCGCGCGCAGCAAACTGCAGGACGTGGACGCGCTGATGGTGACCTTTGTCGGTGCGCCGGTTGGCGTGCTGACGCGGCATGATCTGCTGAACTACCTCAACGACTAAGGCAGGAACGAAGATGAGTCAAGGATTTAATACCCGCGCCGTGCACGCCGGCCAGGAGCCGGACGCCACGACGGGTGCCGTCGTGCCGCCGCTGTACCAGACCTCGACTTTCGCGCAGGACGGCATTGGCGTGCTGCGCAATGGCTACGAATATGGCCGCGGCACCAACCCGACACGGGACTCGCTGCAGACGCAGCTCGCGGCGCTGGAGGGTGGGGAGCATGCGTTCAGCTTCGCGTCCGGGCTCGCCGCCGAGGATGCGCTGATCCGGGCCGCGTTGGTGCCGGGGGACCATATTGTGCTCGGCAACGACGTCTACGGCGGAACCTACCGGCTGATCAACAAGGTGCTGTCCGTGTGGGGGATCAGCAACGCAGCCGTGGACATGTCCGACCACGACGCGGTTCGGGCTGCCGTCGGGGCCGGCGGCCGCGACGGCAAGACCAAGATGATCTGGGTCGAGACGCCCTCCAACCCGATGATGAAGATCACCGATATCGCCGTGCTGGCACGGATCGCGGGCGAGGCCGGGGCGGTGCTGGTGGTGGACAACACCTTCGCCTCCCCGTACCTGCAGACCCCGCTCGCTTTGGGAGCTGACGTCGTCGTGCATTCCACCACCAAGTACATCGGCGGCCATTCGGATGCCAGTGGTGGTGCCGTGGTGCTCAATGACGCGGCTCTGGCGGAGAAAATCGGCTTCGTGCAGTTCGCCGTCGGCGCCGTGTCCGCGCCGATGGAGGCCTGGCTGACCACCCGCGGGCTGAAGACGCTGGGCGTGCGGATGGACCGGCACTGCGGGAACGCGCAGCGGATTGCCGAGTGGCTGCTGACCCGACCCGAGGTGGAGCGCGTGCTGTACCCGGGTCTGCCCGATCATCCCGGGCACCAGCTGGCGGCAGGCCAAATGCGGAAGTTTGGCGGCATGATTTCCGTGCAGTTTGCCGGCGGGGAGGCTGCGGCACGCACCGTGGCCGAGTCCACGCGGGTGTTTACGCTGGCCGAGTCGCTGGGCGGGATCGAGTCGTTGATGAACTATCCGTCGGAGATGACGCACGCCTCGGTCAAGGGCACCGAGCTGGCCGTCCCGGAGAACCTGATCCGGCTCTCCGTCGGCATCGAGGATATTGAGGATCTGCTGGCGGATTTGGAGCAGGCCCTCAACCTGCTCTGAGCCGCCTCCTGTATCGACATCGATGGGTATGGACGGGGCGGGGGTCAGACCGAGAGCCGGTACGCGCGGAGGGCGCGCATCGCCACCCATGTCTGACCACGGCCAAAGCCGCCTGAAGCCCCAGCTGGACGCCCAATACGGGGTGACCTGCCTAGCCTGCCGCCCGACGATGACGACCCATTCGAAGGGGATATTGGCCGCCGCATTCTGCACCCATTGCGTCGAGAGCTTCGTGTCCATGATGGGATGCGGGGCCCGGCGCGGTGGGCAGCAGGCGTCGATTGGATGCCTGCGGACCGCACGGTGCACGCTGATTGTCGACTGGCGGACGGATGGGCTCTTGGTGGGAGGGAGCTCCGTAGACCATCCAGTAGCCGGTTTCGTCACGGGAATATAACAATCTAGTCATTTCTGTATCGATTTGGCATCGGCCCGGGGGGTGCTTTACCGTGGAAGAAGCCCTTCGGGGCCGGCGGCACCACGAGGTCCGCCAAGAAAACGCCCGGGTCTGCCCCACACCGCACGCCGTCATGACGGCAGGTACCGGAAGTAACCTCCACACCAACAGGCTCGACGGCGACGCGAAGAAGTCCGGGGACGGGCGGAGTGCAGGTGGCCTTCGGAGCACCACTTATGAAGAACACCAAATTTGGCCGCAATGTGCGCCGTGGCGTCGCAGTTGCAGCAATCGCCGGTGCAGGCCTGGCTATTTCCGGAACGGCTGCCCAAGCGGCGCCGGAGAGTACCTGGGATGCGCTGGCCCAGTGTGAAAGCGGCGGCAATTGGAGTATTAACACTGGGAACGGCTTCTCCGGCGGCCTGCAGTTCACGCCGAGCACCTGGGCTGCCTACGGCGGAACGGGTGCACCCGAGAACGCGTCCAAGGCTCAGCAGATTGCCGTAGCCGAACGCGTTCAGGCCGGCCAGGGCTGGGGCGCTTGGCCCGGCTGCTCCGCCAAGTTAGGTCTCTCGGGTGGCGGCGGCGCGCCGGCGGCGGTTCCGGCACCTGCGCCGGTTCAGGCGCCTGCGCCGGTTCAGGCGCCTGCGCCGGTTCAGGCCCAGCCGGTGGCACCGGTCACCGTGCAGTCCGTAGCCGAGGCACCCATTGCCCAGGCTCCGGTGGCCCCCGTGGCTCCCGTGGTTCAGGCTCCGGTTGCGCTGAGCGGGGAAACCTACACTGTGGCCTCCGGCGACACGCTTAGCACCATTGCAGAAAAGGTGGGCCTGGCTGGCGACTGGGAGGCCCTGTACAGCGCCAATACCGGCACAATCATCCATCCGGACCTCATCATGACAGGCCAGGTCCTGCAGCTTCCCGCCTAGCAGGCAATGCGGCATCGCCGCGGCCGTAACCATCACCACGGACGCAGCGGTGGAAAGTGTCCCGCCCGTCGAAAGCGCCCCGGTTCCATGAGAATCGGGGCGCTTTTGTGCCGTATTCAGGTTTCTGCCCGCTCGTCCAGCAGTCGCCGCCAGGTCTGGTTGCCGGCGTTTCGACGGCGGTAAGGGTTCAGCAACGTGGTTAATGCAAGGACGCGATGGAGGGGAATCCATGGAATCTCATGACGCGCGAAGTCAACAACCGGATCCGGGCGACTCCCTCCCGCGGTGCTACGGTCCCAGCGAAGGCCCCGTCTGTATTGTAGAAGTCCAAGGCCCGGAAGCAGTGCAGGACCGGAAGCTGGCGGAGCGTCGAGGGAGCGATGTTCCAGCCTGTCGCCGTCCAGACGTTCGCCGTCGGACTGGCAACGATCTCAGCCGCCATGGTGCTGGAAGCCGTTCGATGGGACCGCCGCCGTTCCTGGCGCCAAGTCGGTCCCGCTAGCGGGGAGGGCTAGCGGGGAGCGACAGCTCCCTGCCGGGTTTCGCCGTCGTACTTGTAGACCTGCTTCCCACCGATCCAGACCCTCAGCGCCCGCTGCATAACGTCGAGCGGGTGGCCGCTCCACAGCACCAGATCCGCATCCTTGCCCTGCGTCAGCGAGCCGATCCGGTCCGCCAGCCCCAGCACCTTGGCCGGGTTGATGGTGATGGCCCGCAGCGCCGTCTGCCGTCCAGCCCTTCCTTGACCGCCAGCGTGCACTGGTGCACCAGGAAGTTGACCGGCACAACCGGGTGGTCGGTGATGATGGAGATTTCGACGCCGGCTGCGGCCAGCTTGCCCGGGTTCGCCAGCGATCGCCCGCGCAGTTCCACCTTGGATTTGGTGGTGAACAGCGGCCCGATCAGCACCGGGATGCCCCGCTCTGCCAGCACATCGGCCAGCACATGCGCCTCCGTCCCGTGGTCCAGCACCAGCTCGTAGCCGAATTCGTCAGCCAGCCGCAGCGCCGTGGCAATGTCATCGGCGCGGTGGCAATGCTGACGCCAGGGGATTTCCCTGCGCAGCACCATGGCCAACGCGTCCAACTGGGCGTCGCGGGCGTTCTTGTCCGCCTTGGCCATGTAATTCTGCGCGTCGATGAAGGCCTTGCGGATCACCATCGCGGTGCCCAGCCGGGTGGACGGCGTCTGTTTTTTGTCCCCGTAAACGGTCTCCGGGTTCTCGCCCAGCGCGGATTTGAGTCCGCTGGGGGAGCGGAGCACCATCTCCTCGATGTAGCGTCCATGCGTGTGCAGCGCCACGGCCAGGCCGCCGATCGGGTTCCCGGAACCGGGATTGATGTTGACGGAGGTGATGCCGCCGGCCAGCGCATCATCAAATCCGGGGTCAAAGGGGTCGACGGCGTCAATGGCGCGGACCGCAGCCATGTTCGGGTCTGTCATCTCGTTGACGTCGCTGGTGGAGCCTACCTCGCCCTCCGGATGCATGCCCAGGTGAACGTGAGCGTCGATGAATCCGGGCAGCAGCCAGGCGCCTTCGGCATCCAGAACCTCGGCTCCGGCGGGAATCTTCACCTTCGGCCCCAGCGCGGAAATCCGGCCGCCCGTGATCACCACATTCCCCTCGAATGGCTCCCCGTCGATGGGGACCACATGGGCATTGGTGACGGCCAGGGGCTTTAGTTCGCGCGGTCTGTTGCGGGAGACTGGAGCTGTGCTCATGGAAGACCCTTTCGCCGGGGTTCGTGACTGTCTTCCAACCTACCCCGTGACCCCGACAACGATGGCGGGGGACGGCGCTCGCCAGGCGCCCAGTGCCCTCCGTCGGCGGCTGGACTGCCACCCCTTCGGCTCCGAGGAGCCCGCGGCGGAGCAGAATGGCGGAATCGGCCGCTGAAAGAGCACCTCAGATGTTCGATGGGGCGGATTAAGGGACGTCCGTCTGCGCGGTTATGCTGGCTGCATGCCTGAGAGTATGGAACGGAAAACCGCACTGGTCACCGGCGTCGGCCGCACGGCGGGCAGCGGCGCCGCCATTGCCCGCAGACTCGCCACGGACGGCTGGGATCTGCTGTTGAGCTATTGGCAGGACTATGACGCGCGGATGCCATGGGGCGTCCAGCCGGACGACGTCGGCATCCTCACCGCCGAGCTGCAGGCGTCCGGTGCGACGGTCAACTCGTTTCCCGCCGACTTTGAGGACCCAACCGGAGCGGACGGGCTGATGGCACGGGCCGCCGTCGTCGGACCGCTCAGTGGACTGGTGCTCTCACACTGCCAGTCCACCGATTCGTCCATTCTGGACACCACGCTCGAGAACTTCGACCGTCATTTCGCCGTCAATACCCGTGCCAGCTGGCAGCTGATCGCTGCCTTTGCCCGGCAAATACCAGGCGACGGCGGCGCCATACTTGCGCTGACCAGCGACCATACCGTCCACAACCTGCCATACGGCGCCTCCAAGGGAGCACTTGACCGGATTGTCATCGCCGCGGCCCGGGAGCTGGGGCCGCTGGGGATCAGCTCCAACGTGCTCAACCCCGGACCCGTCGACACCGGCTGGATGGACGACGCTACCCGGGCCGAGCTGACGTCATTGCAACCGACCGGACGGCTCGGTATGCCGGTCGACGTCGCCGGCGTCGCGGCTTTCCTGCTCTCGCCCGCGGGGCGCTGGGTCAGCGGACAACTGATCAAGGCCGACGGCGGTTTCTCCGCCGATCGCTAGCACATTCGGTCCGCCTCTGGTCCGCGCGTGCTCCATATCTGAGGTGCCCATGATGGGTCCGTGGGTGATGAACTGCCCCAGGAAGCGCACCTCTGATGTGCGGGTAACGGGGGCTCTCAGATATGGGGGAGGCTCTCAGGCGCGGGGGAGGTCCTGCGGCGGGCCACGACCAGGGGATGAGGATGGGGAAGCGGTGTCTTAGTCAAGTTTGTCTAATCATAAACTGAATAATACGATACTGTCCGTGCCCAAACGCTAGCCCATCGCCCTCGCCGTTCTTGCCCTGCAGGCGGAAGCACCCATGCACCCCTACCGGATGCAGGCGCTGATAGCGGAGCGAGGCAAGGACGAGGTCATCAATGTCAGCCAGCGGGCCAGCCTGTACAACACGATCGACAGACTGGGCAGGGATGGTCTGGTCCGGGTGCGGGAAACCATTCGTGAGGGGCATCGGCCGGAACGATCCGTCTATGAGATCACCGCTGAGGGCCGCGAAGCCGCGGCAGCGTGGATGGGCGAAATGCTATCCGCTCCGCGGCACGAATACCCGGAATTCCCGGCGGCGCTGGCACATTTGCCGCTGCTGGAACCTGCCAGCGCTGCAGAGTATCTGCGCATCCGGCGCGCAGCGTTGGGCGCCGACGTGCAGCGGCTGAGCGCGGGAATTTCCGCTGTCGAGGACACGATTCCGCGGTTGTTCCTTTTGGACGCGGAGCTGAACCTGCAGGTCAACCGCACGGAGCTCGCTTGGTTGGACGGACTGATTGACGATCTGACGACAGGGGCGATGACATGGAGCCGCGAGTCTCTGCAGGGCTTTGCCCACGAATTGGAAACACCGGAAGATCTTGAGTCACGAAAACCAGAGGACCACGAATTATGACACGAATTTTCCTGCCGGTGGCGCTTCTCTGCGCACGCGGGCGCACCCGGCTGCTGCCCGCGGAGCTGGCCCAATGAGCGCGCTGCACACCGGTCGGGCCCGGTCTTTTGCCCTGATCTCGCTTTTTCTTGCTTCCTTCATGGAGCTTCTCGACGCGACCATTGTCAACGTCGCCCTGCCCCAGATCGAACAATCCCTGAGCGCCCACAGCAGCGAACTGCAGTGGATGGTGGCGTCCTACACGCTGGCACTGGCAATCGGCCTGATCACCGGCTCGCGGCTGGGCGACATCTACGGGCGCAAACGGCTCTTCGTCGCCGGACTGGTTCTGTTCACCCTCTCCTCCGTGCTCTGCGGGCTGGCGATGAATCCTGAAATGCTGATTGCCTCCCGGGGACTGCAGGGCTTCGCAGCGGCGGCGATGATTCCGCAGGTGCTCTCCAGCATCCAGGTCATGTACAAGCCAAGCGAGCGGGCCGGTGCAATGGCCGGATTCTCCGCACTTGCCGGAGTCGCCGCGGTGTCCGGCCCGATCCTTGGGGCCGTCCTGACGGATGCGGATCTCTTTGGCTGGGGCTGGCGGACCATCTTCTTTGTGAACGTTCCGGTCGGAATCTTCGCCGTGCTGTGCGCCATCCGGTTCATCCCCGAATCCGCCGCCCCGGTGCGCCACCGGCTGGATATTCCGGGCGTGCTGATGCTGGCCGCCGGAATACTCGGCGTACTCTACCCGCTGACCATGGGCCGCGAGCAGGACTGGCCACTGTGGACCTTTTTGATGATGGCGGCCGGGGTGCTGATCCTGTTGGGATTCGTCGTCCTGCAGCGGCGTGAGGAACGCGGCGGCGGCGAACCCCTGGTGGCAGTTTCGCTGTTCAAGAACCGCTCCTTCGCCGCAGGCATCGCGCTGATGATGCTCTTCTTCATTCCAATGAACGGCTTCTTCCTGATCCAGACCCTGTTCCTGCAGCTGGGGCTGGACTACCCGATCCTCAAATCCGGGCTGACCATGATCCCGTTCTCCGTGATGGTGCCGATTCTGGCTGGCCTCTCTGCGGCGATCCTGGCCCGGAAGATTGGCAAGGTGGTGCTTCAGCTGGGTCCGCTGGTGATCGCCGCCGGCTTTGTGGTCCTCATCTTTACCGTCCAGGCGGCCGGTGCCGGTGTCACGCCGTGGCAGCTCATTGCCGGGCTGGCACTCGGGGGCGCGGGCTTCGGCATGGTCGTGGCCCCGGTGGGAATCTTCGTGCTCTCCGAGGTTCCGGTGAAGAGCGCCGGTTCGGCGTCCGGGCTATTCAACACCACCACCCAGCTCTCCGGAGCCCTCGGTGTGGCGATCATCGGCACAATCTTCTTCAACGCCCTGGACGCCGGCACCGGCACCAGCAGGCCGGCAGTCTTTGCGGGCGCCTTCACCAGCACCATGTGGATCATGGCTGGCGGCATGGTCCTGGCCGCCGTCGCCGCGTCCTTCCTGCCGCGCTGGGCACCGGAAACCGATCCGCTGGAGTCAATCGAAGCGGATCCCACGCCCGCAGAGTCCCGCGCGTAGACCCCGCCCCGCCCCGTCACCCCCCCCCCCCCCCCCCAACCCCCCCCCCCCAAACCC